>NZ_CP154630.1:1635714-2261071 GCF_039555535.1 Stenotrophomonas maltophilia
TACAGCTCAGCGACGATTTTCCTTCTCGATGCGGTTCTGCTCGCGGGCTTCGAACCACATGCCGTTGAGGATGGCCACCGTCGAGGCGAGGCCGGCACCGAGAATCCAGGCGAAATACCACATGGTCGATCTCCTTTGTTCAAGGGATGTGCCGGCCGTGGGCCGGCACACCGTCAATCAGTAAGCGTTCGGGTTGTTGCCCATCTCTTCGGTGGTGGTCTTGCCCTTCAGTACGCGGTACACCCAGGTGGTGTAGGCGAGGATGATCGGCAGGAACACCGCCGTGGCCAGCAGCATGATCCACAGGGTCAGGTGGCTGGACGAGGCGTCCCACACGGTCAGGCTGGAGGTGGGCTGGCTCGAGGACGGCAGCAGGAACGGGAAGATGGCGAAGCCGACGGTCAGGATGATGCCGGCGATGGCCGCACCGGAGGCGATGAAGGCCAGGCCGCCGCGACGGGCACGCAGCAGTACCGCACTGGCCAGCAGGCCGGCCAGGCCGAGCAGCGGGGCCAGGATCGTGGCTGGCATCGCGCTGTAGTTGCGCATCCAGCCACCGGCGGCGCCGAGTTCGGCGGTCTTCAGCAGCGGATTGGTTGCACCATCGGTGACCACCTGCGAGGTGATCTGGTAGCCCGGCAGGCCGAAGGCCACCCAGGCACCGCCCACGGCGAACAGCACGAAGGCGATGATCGCGGCGATGCTGCCGAAACGGGCTGCACGTTCGGCCACCGGGCCGTCGGTCTTCAGGACCAGCATGGCGGCACCGTGGGCGACCAGCATCGACACGCTGAGCAGGCCGGCCAGCAGTGCGAAGGGCATCAGCAGACCGAAGAACGAGCCGGTGTAGAAGATGCGCATGCTGTCATCGAAGTGGAACGGCACGCCCAGCACCACGTTGCCCACCGCCACGCCCATGATCAGCGCCGGGATGAAGCCACCGATGAACAGCGCGCAGTCCCAGGTGTTGCGCCAGCGTTCGCTGGGCATCTTGCTGCGGAACTTGAAACCGACCGGACGCAGGATCAGCGCGAACAGGATCACGAACATCGCCAGGTAGAACCCGGAGAAACTGACCGCATAGAGCGGCGGCCAGGCGGCGAAGATCGCGCCGCCGCCCAGGATCAGCCACACCTGGTTGCCTTCCCACACCGGGCCGATGGTGTTGATCACCAGCCGGCGCTCGGCGTCGTTGCGGGCGACGAAGGGCAGCAGGGTGCCCACGCCCAGGTCGAAACCATCCATCACGGCGAAACCGATCAGCAGGATGCCGAGCAGCAGCCACCAGATCACGCGCAGCGTGGTGTAGTCCAGAAGAATGAAATCCATCTTGGTTCTCCTGCCTCAGGCCTGGCCGGCGGCCGGCGCCGAGGCATTGTGGGAAGCATGCGGCTGGGGCGACTGCAGTGACGGCAGCACCTCGTCCGGACCCTTGCGGATCGCCTTGAGCATCAGCTTGATCTCGACCACGATCAGCGCGGTGTAGATGGCAGTGAAGCCGGCCAGGGTCAGCACGATTTCATGCAGGGCCAGCCCCGATGCTGCATAGAAGGTCGGCAGCACGCCATCGACCGCCCACGGCTGGCGACCATACTCGGCCACGAACCAGCCGCACTCGATCGCGATCCACGGTGCCGGCAGCGTCCACAGGGCCAGCGTGAGGAACCAGCGCTTGTCCTGGAAATTGTTGCGGCAGGAGTAGTAGAAGGCCAGGGCGAAGAAAGCGATGAGGTAGAAGCCGAGGCCGGCCATCACGCGGAAGGTCCAGAACAACGGCATCACGCGCGGCACCGTGTCCATCGCCGCCTGCGAGATTTCCTGCGGGGTGGCGTTGAGGATGTCATCGCGATAGCGCTTGAGCAGCAGGCCGTGGCCCAGGTCCTGCCAGTGACGGTCGAACATCTCGCGCGCTTCAACGTCGTTCTTGTTGGCGCGCAGGCGTTCCAATGCACCGTAGGCCAGCTGGCCGCCACGCACGCGGTGTTCGGCGCGCTCGACCAGTTCCAGGATGCCGGGAATCGGCTGGTTCAACGAGCGGGTGGCGATCAGGCCCATCAGGTAGGGGATCTTCACCGCGTAGTCGTTCTGGTGGGTCTCCTGGTTGGGGATGCCGAAGGCGGTGAAGTCGGCCGGCGCACGCTCGGTCTCCCACATCGCTTCGATCGCGGCCAGCTTCATCTTCTGGTGTTCGCTGGCGGCGTAACCGCTCTCGTCACCCAGCACGACCACCGACAGCGATGACAGCAGGCCGAACGCCGCGGCCACCGCAAACGAACGACGGGCCAGGTCCTTGTGCTTGTTGCGCAGCAGGAACAGCGCGCTGATCGCCATCACGAACACCGCACCGGTCACGTAGCCGGCGCTGACGGTGTGCACGAACTTGGCCTGCGCCACCGGGTTGAACACCACCGCCATGAAGTCGACCACTTCCATGCGCATGGTTTCCGGGTTGAACACCGCACCGGTCGGGTTCTGCATCCAGCCATTGGCCACCAGGATCCAGATTGCCGACAGGTTGGTGCCCAGCGCCATCAGCCAGGTCACCATCAGGTGCTTGACCTTGGTGAGGCGGTTCCAGCCGAAGAAGAACAGGCCGACGAAGGTGGCTTCCAGGAAGAACGCCATCAGACCTTCGATCGCCAGCGGCGCACCGAAGATGTCACCCACGTAGTGGCTGTAGTAGGACCAGTTCATGCCGAACTGGAATTCCATGACGATGCCGGTGGCAACGCCCATGGCGAAGTTGATGCCGAACAGGACGCCCCAGAACAGGGTCATCCTGCGCCAGATCTCCTTGCCGGTCATCACGTACACGCTCTCCATGATGGCCACCATGAAGGACAGGCCGAGGGTGAGCGGTACGAATAGGAAGTGGTACATCGCGGTCAGCGCGAATTGCAGCCGCGACAGTTCTACGACTGTCTGATCAATCATGGCCTGGCTACCTCGTTGGATAGTGCCGTTGCAGGTGGCGGGAAGGGTGGTCTACGACGTGAATGATGTGACCGACTACTTCAAACAGCCTTGATCCAGATCAATGTATGAACAGGTGCCCCGGTTGATCGTATGCCAACCTGATGAAGACTGCGACCGCCGGCCGCAGGGGCGGGCTGTTGCCTGCGCCTACAATGCCGTGTCTCCCCCGTTGCCCGTGAAGACCTCTTGAGCGCTGCCGAAACGACCCCTGACGGCCTGTCCCCGGAAGCTGAAACCGCCCGCCAGCGGCGTGTGCGCACGGCCTGGCTGGCCGACCTGTCACGCTCCGCCCGGGGTCGCCAGCGCCTGGCCGCGCTGTGCATCAGCCTGTCCGGCGCACTGTTGATCGGCCAGGCTGCCGCCATTGCCTGGCTGGTGCAGCAGGTGCTGGTCGAGCGCGCGCCATTGGCATCGGGCCTGCCGGTGCTGGGGGGGCTGGCGCTGGTCCTGGTGCTGCGCACGCTGCTCGGCAGCGCCACCCAGGCTGCTGCCGGTGATGTGGCCGATGCCGCGCGCCTGGCCCTGCGTGAGCGGGTGTTCGCGCGACTGCTCGGGCATGGGCCGCTGTGGCTGCGGCAACGCCGCACCGGTGAGCTGGGCGAACTGATGCTTCATCACGGCGATGCGATCGAGAACTATTACAGTGGCTTCCTGCCGGTGCGCACCGAAGTGGTGGTGGTGCCACTGCTGATCCTGGCCGCGGTGGCCTGGGTTGATTGGGTGGTGGCGCTGATCCTGCTGTTCACCGCGCCACTGGTGCCGTTCTTCATGATGCTGGTGGGCTGGGGCGCCGAAGCTGCCGGTCGTGCCCAGCTGGGCGAACTGGCGCGGATGAGCGGCCACTTCGCTGATCGCATCAAGGGCCTGGGCCTGCTGCGCCTGTATGGCCGTGGCGAGGCCGAGCTGGAAGGTATCGAGGCCGCCGCCGAAGGGGTGCGCGTGCGTACCCTGAAGGTGCTGCGCATCGCCTTCCTGTCGTCCACGGTGCTGGAATTCTTCGCCTCGGTCAGCGTGGCGATGGTCGCGTTGTACCTGGGCCTGAGCTACCTGGGCATGATGTCGCTGCACTCGACGGTGCCGACGCTGGGCGCGGGCCTGTTCTGCCTGCTGCTGGCGCCGGAATTCTACGCGCCGCTGCGGCGCCTGGCCGCGCACTACCACGATCGTGCCAATGCACTGGCCGCTGCTGCCGAGGTGGAACGCCTGCTGCAGTCACTGCCCGAGGAGCATGGCCTGATCGAGAACGAGATCGCACCGCTGGCGGTGGAGCCGGCCGAAGCTGCATTGCCGCCGTTGCAGGCACAGGGACTGGTGCTTCGCCCGTTGGGCGCGCCGCACGATGTGCTGCACGATCTGGATGTGCTGCTGGAGCCGGGCCAGCGGCTGGCCCTGGTCGGTCCCAGCGGGTCCGGCAAGAGCACGCTGCTGGAAGCGCTGGCCGGTTGGCTGGCGCCGCGCGCCGGCAAACTGCAGCTGCGTCCTGGCGTGCAGGTGGCCTATGCCAGCCAGCGTCCGTACCTGTTCCACGGCAGCATTGCCGACAACCTGCGCCTGGCCGATCCGGGTGCCAGCGATGCGCGACTGCGTGCGGTGGCCGAGGCCGCGCAGGTGCTTCAGTTCGCACAGCGCCTGCCACAGGGGCTGGAGACGGTGATCGGCGAACGTGGCTTCGGCCTGTCCGGCGGCGAAGCCCGTCGCATCGGCCTGGCCCGGTTGTTGCTGCGCGACCCGCAGGTGCTGTTGCTGGACGAACCCACCGCGTTTCTCGACGCCGATACCGAGGCCGCACTGCTGCGCAGCCTGGCGGCCTATGCACGAGGCCGCAGTGTGGTGGTCGCCACCCACAGCCCGGCGGTGATCGCCTGGGCCGATCGCTGCCTGCTGTTGCCGGAAGGTCGCCTGGTGGAACCAGCACAGGCGGTGCGCGCATGAGCCGTTCACCTGATTCGTTGCGTGCGGTGTTCCTGCGCCATCGGCCGCGCCTGCTGCTGACGATCCTGCTGTTGTGGACCACCATGCTGGCCGGCACCGCACTGCTGGGCCTGTCCGGTGGTTTCCTCACCGCCGCTGCATTGGCCGGTGCGGCCGGCCTCGGCAAGGGCTTCAACTTCTTCTCGCCGTCCGCGGGTATCCGCGGGCTGACCATGGCGCGCATCGTGTCGCGCTACTTCGAAAAGCTGGTGGGCCACGACGCCACCCTGCGCATCGCCCGCGACTTGCGCGTGTGGTTCTTCCGCCGCGCGCTGCCGCTGGCACCGGCACGGCTGGGGGCGACGCGCACCGGCGATCTGCTGGCGCGCCTGCTCGGTGACATCGGTGAAGTGGACGGCCTGCTGGTGCGTGCGATCGGGCCGCTGGTGGCGCTGGGTGCGCTGACGCTGGTGGCGGTGGCCTCGGCGGCGCTGATCCTGCCGTCGGCAGCAGTGTTGCTGGCAGTGCTGGCGCTGCTGATCGCTTTCGGCGTGCCGTGGCTGGGTGTGCGCGGTCGTGACGATGAAGAGGCGGACCGTGCCGCGCATCGCGCCGCACTGCGCACCGCCGCCTTTGAAGGGTTGGAGGGCGCGGGCGATCTGGCCGCGCTGCATGCCGATGCGGCGTGGCAGCTGAAGGTGCGCGTGGCGGCCAAGCAGCTGGCTTCGCGCGACCGGCGTCGTCGCTGGCGCCTGATCTCGGCATCGACCCTGCATGGCCTGGTCGCTGGGCTGGGCCTGGTGGCGATGCTGGCGCTGGCGCTGCACGCGGCCGAACAGCAGCGCATCGCGCCGGAAATGGCGGCGGGCCTGGTGTTCCTTACCGTGGCACTGATCGAACTGTGGGCGGGCATGGGCCTGGCCTGGCAGTCGCTGCAGGCCGGGCGCATCGCCGCCGATCGCCTGCAGGCCATCGTCGAGCAACCGCCGACGGTGGAGGATCCGCAGGCGCCGCAGGCAGTGCCGGAGGCCGCGCGCGTGCATTGGGATGACGTGCATTTCCAGTGGCCGGGTGCGGCGCGACCGGTGTTGTCCGGCCTGCAGTTGACCCTCGCGCCGGGCGAACGAATCGCCATCCGCGGCGACAGCGGCAGTGGCAAGACCACGCTGTCCAGCCTGCTGCTGCGCTTGTGGGATCCGCAGCAGGGGCGAATCACCTATGGTGGCCGCGACCTGCGCGATTTCAGCCAGGCCGACTGGCATCGACAGCTGGCCTGGCTGCCGCAGAACGCGCCGGTGTTTGCCGGCAGCGTGGCCGAGAACCTGCGCCTGGGTGATCCCGATGCCAGCGACGCTGCGTTGTGGGCGGTGCTGCGCCGCGTTCGCCTGGGCGACTGGGCCGAGAACAACGGTGGTCTGCAGACCTGGGTGGGCGAGAACGGCGCGACGATGTCGGCCGGCCAGGCGCGGCGCCTGGCGCTGGCGCGCGCGCTGCTGCGCGATGCGCCGATCCTGCTGCTGGACGAACCCACCGAAGGCCTGGACGTGGATACCGCACGTGCGCTGCTGCAGGATCTTTCCGGGCTGCTGGACGGGCGCAGCCTGCTGATGATCACCCACGACGACCTGCCCGAAGGCGTGGTTGATGCGCAGTACCGGCTGCGTGACGGGGCCCTGGTCCGCGAACTTTGACCGATGCACAACCATGCTTGGCGTGGATCTACTGTAGAGCAGAGCCCATGCTCGGCTTCGTGCAGAGGCAGCCGAGCATGGGCTCGGCCCTACAGGTTGGCTATCGCGAGAACTCGCGCAGCATCACCGCGATCGAGGCCACGTTTGCCAGTACGCACAGCCAGAACGCCCACTGGAACGTGGCCTTGCGGTGCTTGTGCCGGAACACGGCCTGGCCCAGCAGCGCGCCGGGCCAGCCGCCGGCGAACGCCAGCAGCTGCAGGGTACGTTCGGGAATCCGCCACTGCTTTCGCTGCGCCGCGCGCTTGTCGTGGCCGTACAGCGCGAACGACAGCGCGCTTGCCAGCAGGCACCAGCCGCCCAGCCACAGCGGCAGCACGCCGCTGACCATCAGCGCGATCAACGCGCCGAACGCGGCCAGCGCCAGGTTGCGCCGCCAGCCCACTTACAGCGCGTCGAGGAAGCCGCGCACGGCCGGGCCGAAGCGATCGAAGTCGACCAGGAAGGCGTCGTGGCCCTGCGGTGACTCCAATCCGATGAAATGCGCTTCAGCGCCTCCGGCACGCAGGCCGTCAGCGACCTGTTGCTGCTGCTGCACCGGGAACAGGATGTCGGTGTTGGCGCCGATGGCCAACGCCTTCTCCACCCGGATCTTCGCCAGCCCCGCCAGCACATCGCCATCGGCGTACTCGGCCAGGTCGAACCAGTCCATCGATCGGCTCAGGTACAGATAGCAGTTCGGGTCGAAGAAACGCACGAAGCGCCGCGCGTGCCCTTCCAGATAGCTTTCCACCTGGAATTCCAGGCCGAACGGATCATCATCGGTCTGGTCCGAATCCAGCCGCACGCGGCCGAAACGGCCGTCCCATTCCAGTGCCGAGCGATAGGTGATCACGCCCAGCTTGCGCGCCATGCGCATGCCGGACTCGGGATACGCGTCGTCGTCGTAGTGGCCGCCGTTCCAGCGCGGATCAAGGCGGATCGCTTCGCGCTGCAGCGAGCGGATCGCGATCGAGAACGGCAACGCCTGCGCGCTGCCGGAAATGTTGACGTGGCTGCGCGCGATGCCCGGATGCAGCATCAGCACCGCCAGGGCGGTCATGCCGCCCATCGAATTGCCGATCACGCAGGCCAGCCGCTCGATGCCAAGCGCATGCACGACCTCGATGGCGGCGCGTGCGCCGTCTTCGATCGACAGCTCGGGGAAGTCGAGGCGATACGGTTCGCCCGTGGCCGGATTGAGCGAGGCGGGGCCGGTGGAGCCTTTGCAGCTGCCCAGCGAGTTCACGCACACCACGAACCAGCGGTTGGTATCGACCGGCTTGCCGGGACCAACCATGCCTTCCCACCAGCCCGGTGCCGGATTGGCGTCGTTGGCCGCTGCGTGCGCATCCGGCGAAAGACCGGTCACGATCAGGATCGCGTTGCCGGCGTCGGCAGCCAGCGTTCCCCAGGTTTCATAGGCCACGCGCGCACCGTGCAGGGCGCCACCGCGCTTGAACGGGAACGGCGAGGGCAGGGCATGGAAACGGGTGCCGGGCGGGATGAATTCAGTCATGCGGGCATTCTAGCGGGGCCGGATGTGCAGCTGGCGACATGCTGGTTTCCATCGGTGGCCGTATCCACGCATGGCGTGGATCTACTGTAGCGCCGGGCCCATGCTCGGCTGCCGAGCATGGGCTCGGCTCTGCAAGTCAGGGAAACCGCAGCTCAACCACGCCGTCATGCGGCAGGCTCACCTTCACCGGCACGCTCTGCAGGTCGCCCTCGCTCCGGTTGGCGCTACCGGTACGCGAGATGCGTGCCAGCACTTCCACTTCGCGATGTGCCGACAGCGGTGCGGTTGGCATCGGACTGTCATCGTCGCCCAGCCCGACCGTGGCCGGGAAGCCGGCCAGCGGCAGCTTGCGCGCGGCCACCGGCATCGGCGGGCCGCCGACGGCACGGGCCAGCACGAACACCTGGGTGCTGGCTGGCCACTCGTTCGCCTTCATTGCAGGCAGCTGCACGCGCACCTGCAGCAGCGCCTGCTGCGCCGCAGCGGCAGCATCAGGTGCCTGGCCGGCAGCTTCGCGGGCGATGGCGATCTGTGCCTGCAGTGCCTGCGCGGCGCCCGGTTCCAGTCGCGGCAGCAGGCTGCTCCAGACGTCGGCGGCTTCGGCATTCCGGTCCCGCTGGCGCAGGGCGATGCCGAGCAACCAGCTTGCGCGCTCGGCATCGGGTGCCAGCGTGCGCGCCTGCTGCAACCAGGCCATTGCGGTGTCATCGAATTGTTTGCCGGCGTCGGCCTGCGCACGTGCCTGCGCGGCTTCCACCAGTACGCCCGGATCATCCGGTGCCAATGCTGCGGCCCGCGCGAACGCGCCCGCCGCAGCTGAGGCATTGCCCAGTTCGGCCTGCGAACGACCCAGCAGGGTCCAGCCATCGGCCCGCTGTGGGTCACGCTCCAACGCATCCTGCAGGGCCTGCACGCCATCGCGCAGGGTTGCCACCGACGGCGGTGGCTGCACCTGCGCAGCGCGTGGATCACCGACCAGCAGGTAAAGACAGGCGCCGGCCACGCCCAGCGCAATCACGCCCACCGCAAAACCGCGGCGACCGTGGTGGCGCAGCGGCCACAGCACCAGCGCTGCCACCAGCGCAGCGACCAGGCCGGCCAGCATCGGCAGCCAGTGGCTCACCATCCATCTCCTTCATCGGCCTTGCCGGCCGGCGCGGCGCCGACCGTGCGTCCACGACGGCGGACGATGCCCAGCACCACCAGCGCACCCGCACCCAGTACCAGAAGCGGCCCCCCCCACAACAGCCAGGTGCCCGGTTGCAACGGTGGCTGGTAAAGCACGAATTCCCCGTAACGCGTGACCAGGAACTGCTTGATCTGTGCATCGTCGTGGCCCTGCTGCATCAGCTGCAGCACCTCGCGGCGCAGGTCCTGGGCGATCTGCGCATTGGAATCGGCCAGCGACTGGTTCTGGCACTGCACGCAGCGCAGCTGCGCGGCCAGGTCGTGGAAGCGTCGTTCCTCGGCGCCATCGCGGAACTGCAGCGGCTGCGGATCGTGCAGCGGCTGCTGGGCCGGCACGGCCAGTGGCAGCATCAGGAGCAGCAGCGCCAGCAGCCAGCGCATGGGCTCAAGGCGCCGTGTGCAGGGTGTTGCCGGCATTGCCCTGGGCCTTCTCGATCTTCTCCAGCGCCGGGATCAGCTTCTCGTCGACCACGCGCTGGGTCATCGCGCCGCTGTATTTCCAGCGCACGATGCCACTACCGTCTACCAGGAAGGTTTCCGGTGCAGCGGTCACGCCCCAGTCGATCGCGGTGCGGCCTTCGACATCGCTGAGCACCACCATGAACGGGTTGCCCAGCTGTTCCAGCCAGTGCAGCGCGTCAGTGGGGTCATCCTTCCAGTTGTAGCCGATCACGCGCACGCGCTTGCTCTCGGCGAAGCGGGTCAGCACCGGGTGTTCCTCGCGGCAGGCCGCGCACCAGCTGCCCCATACGTTCAGCAGGTAGGGCGCACCGCGCAGGTCGTCGCTGTGCACGATCATTTCCGGGTCGTGCAGCACCGGCAGCGCGAACGCCGGCGCCGGCTTGTCGATCAGCGCCGAGGGCAGCACGTCGCGCTGCGGATCGCCCGATTTCATCACCCCGTAGATCATCAGCCCAAGCAGGCCGAAGAAGAACAGCACGCCGATCACGATGGCTACCGGCGGCAGCGGGCGGGAGGGGCGCGGGGCGGGGGACTCGGACATGGAAACTCCTACGGACGACGGAAACGGCGGTCGGCGGCGGTGATGAATCCGCCCAGGGCCATCAGCAGCGCGCCCAGCCAGATCCAGCGCACGAACGGCTTGATGTGCACCCGAACCGCCCATGCATTGTTGCCCAGCGGCTCGCCCAATGCCACGTAGACATCGCCATCGAAGCGTGCATCGATGCCAGCCTCGGTCATCACCTGGCCGCCACTGGCGTACTGGCGCTTCTCCGGATGCAGCAGGGCCTGCTCGCGGCCGTTGCGGAACACCCGCAGATGGCCGCGATCAGCGATGAAATTAGGGCCTTCGCGATGGTCCACGCCTTCGAAGCGGACTTCGTAGCGACCGACCACCAGCTGCTGGCCCGGCGCCAGCGCCACTTCGCGCTGCACGTTCAAGGCTTCCACCAGCAGTGCGCCGGCCAGGAACACGGCGATGCCGGCGTGGGCGACGATCATGCCGAGCATCTCGGCGGTGAAGCGGCCATTGCCGCGCAGGCGCTGCCAGACGAAGCGTGCGGTGCCGAGCGCGACCCAGGCCGCAGCGGCCACGCCGATACCGGCCTTCCAGCCGTTCTGCGGTGCCTGCCACCAAGCCAGAGCGCCCAGCAGCACGGCCAGCCCCAGCCATGGCGCCAGCAGCGCGAATGTACGCGAAGGTTGGTCGCGCTGCCACTTCACCAGCGGGCCGAACGGCAGCAGCAGGATCATCGGTGCCATCAGCAGCAGGAACAGGCTGCCGAAGTAGGGCGGGCCGACCGAGATCTTGCCCAGAGACAGCGCGTCGGCCAGCAGCGGGTACAGCGTGCCGAGCAGCACCATCGCGCAGGCCGTGGCCAGCAGCAGGTTGTTGGCCAGCAGCAGGGTCTCGCGCGAGGTGGCGGTGAAGCCACGGCGTGGGTCATCGGCGTCCACGCTCAGCTGGCTGGCGCGCAGCGCGTACAGCAGCAGGCTGCCGCCGACCAGCACCGACAGGAACACCAGGATGAACAGGCCGCGCGACGGATCGGCGGTGAACGAATGCACGCTGGTCAGCACGCCGGAGCGCACCAGGAAGGTGCCCAGCAGCGACAGCGCGAAGGCGGCGATCGCCAGCAACAACGTCCAGCTGCCGAAGGTGCCGCGCTTTTCGGTGACGGCCTGCGAATGGATCAGCGCCGCACCGACCAGCCATGGCATGAAGCTGGCGTTCTCCACCGGGTCCCAGAACCACCAGCCACCCCAGCCCAGCTCGTAGTAGGCCCACCAGCTGCCCAACGCAATACCGAGGGTCAGGAAGCCCCAGGCAACGTTGGTCCACGGCCGCGTCCAGCGCAGCCAGCGCGCGTCGACGCGGCCTTCCAGCAGCGCGGCCACCGCGAACGCGAACGGCACCGCAAAGCCCACGTAACCGATGTACAGCATCGGCGGATGGATGATCAGGCCCGGGTCCTGCAGCAGCGGGTTGAGGTCGCGGCCTTCCAGCGGCGCCGGGTTCAGGCGCAGGAACGGGTTGGAGGTGAAGATCAGGAAGGCGAGGAATCCGACGCTGACGATGCCCATCACCGCCAGTACGCGCGCCTGCACCGGTCCCGGCAGGTGCCGGGAGAACAGCGCCACCGCGCCGGTCCACAATGCCAGCACCAGCGCCCACATCAGCAGCGAGCCCTCATGCGCGCCCCATACCGCCGAATAGCGGTAGATCATCGGCAGCAGCGAATTGGAATTCTCGGCCACGTAGCGCACCGAGAAGTCCTGCTGCACGAACGCGGCGGTGAGCGCCGCGAACGCACCGGCGAGCAGCAGCAGCTGCGCGAAGGCGGCCGGTCGTGCCACCGCCATCCACGCCGTGTTGTTGCGATGCGCGCCCACCAGCGGCAGGCCAGCCTGCAGCAGCGAGGCCAGCAACGCACACAACAGCAGGATCTGACCCAGTTCGGGCAGCACTCAGCGCACCTCGGGTGCCGTCACCGGCACGTCGTGCTTGCGATGGGCATCGCCCATCTTGTCCGCCACTTCCTTCGGCACGTACTTTTCATCGTGCTTGGCCAGCACTTCGTCGGCGACGAAGACACCGTCCTGCAGGCGGCCACTGGCGACCACGGCGGTGCCTTCGGCAAACATGTCCGGCAGGATCCGCGAGGTGGTCACCGCCAGCTGTGCATCGCCGTCGGTCACTTCAAAGCGTGCCTCCAACGAGCCGACCGGCCGATTGAAGGAACCCTTCACCACCATGCCGCCCAAGCGGAAGCGCGACTGCGCATCGACATCGCCACGCAGTACTTCGGCGGGCGTGTACAGGTAGGCGATGTTGCGCTCCAGCGCCATCGCCACCAGTGCGGTGGCCAGGCCGGAGGCGAGCAGGGCCAGCAGCACCCAGGCCAGGCGGCGACGCTGCACCGGCGTCATCGTTCCAGCTCCGTCGGCAGCGAGGCCGCTGCGTCCTGCTTGCCGGCGCGGGTCTGCTGCCGTTGCTGCCGGGCCAGTGCCAGGCGGCGCGCCACGCGCAGGCGCAGCCACGAACCGAGGGCATCGGCGCCGAGCACCAGCACGAACACGGCGTAGGCACCGATCAAATAGGGCAGGTGGGTCATGGCTGGGCCTCCCGCGCCGGGCGCTCTGCATCGACGCGGCTACCGACCCAGGCCTTGCCGGCCTCGCGGTCGAGGTTGTCGGCGCGTGCCTTGGCCAGCACCGAACCGGCGAACCAGAACTTGGTGCCGATCACCATCCACCACAGCGGCGCGATCATCGCGCTGCTGATCGCCGATTCACCGAATACGTTGATCGACTGGCGCTGATGCAGGCCACCCCACCAGTCCACCGAATAGCGGATCACCGGCAGCAGGCTGACGCCGACGATGGCCAGCAGGCCGGCTGCACGCGCGGCGCTGCGGCGGTCCTCGATGGCGTGGTACAGGCCGATCACGCCCAGGTACAGGAACAGCAGCACCAGTTCACTGGTCATGCGCGGGTCCCAGTCCCACCAGGTGCCCCAGGTACCCTTGCCCCAGATGCTGCCGGTCAGCAGGGTGATCAGGGTGAAGCCGGCGCCCATCGGCGCACAGGCCATGGCCAGGATCTCGCAGACCTTGATCCGCCAGATCAGCGCGATGGCCGCATACAGCGCCATCAGCGCGAACACGAACAGGCTCATCCAGGCACTGGGCACGTGGATGTAGAGGATGCGGAAGCTGTCCAGCTGCTTGGCTTCCGGCGGCACCACCAGCAGCGCCTGCCACATGCCGGCCAGCAGCACCGGCACCGCGGCGAGGTAGAACACCCGCGACCAGCGGGCAGCGAAACGGTCGAACGTGGGCGGTGAACCGAGTTGGTGGAACCAGCGGACAATCGGATTCATGCGTGGCGGCTATCCAGCAGGGGTGGATTGGCTCTCAGCTCGGTCAACTCAGAGAAATGCGTATTGCAGCAGCAGTGGCCAATGGTGCCAGCACCAGTGCGACCAGCAGGCCGGCGCCCAGCATCAGCAGCGCACCGACCGGATCCTGTCCGCGTCCGGCTGCCGCCAGGCTGCCTGCGCCGAACACCAGCACCGGCACGTACAGCGGCAACGACAGCAACGCCACGAGAATACCAGAGCGCCGGATGCCTACGGTCAGTGCTGCGACCACGCCACCGATCAGGCTCAGCAACGGTGTTCCCAGCAGCAACGATGCCAGCAACATCGGCAGCTGGTCATGCGGCAGATGCAGCATTTCCGCCAGCAACGGGCTGACGATGATCAGCGGCAGGGCGGTGGTCGCCCAGTGCAGCAGCACGCGCACCAGCACCAGCCAGGCCAGCGGCACCGGCGCCAGCAGCCATTGCTCCAGCGAACCATCCTCGGCATCGGAACGGAACAGCGAATCCAGCGACAGCTGCCCGGCCAGCAGCACCGCCAGCCACAGCACCGCGCCAGCGGTGGCGCTCAGCAGTTTCGGTTCGCGGCCCTGGGCCAGCGCGAACAGCACCACCACCAGCACCGCGAACAGCAGCGGCTGCAGCGCATCGCCGCGACGGCGCCAGAGCAGGCGCAGGTCGCGCTTGAGCAGCGCACCCGCAGTCTGCCACAGGCCCGGTTCGGTGCCCGGCGCGATCATGCGGCACCGCCGAGGTCGAGCTGGCGGGTACGCACCGGCGGTGCGGCATAGGCGCCGTGGGTGGTGACCAGTGCCGCGCCACCGGCGCGCAGGTGCGCCGAGATCATCCGGTTGACCAGGGTGATGCCCTCCAGGTCGAGGTTGGCATAAGGTTCGTCGAGCAGCCACAGCGGCGCCGGCGACAGCCAGATGCGCGCCAGCGCCAGGCGCCGCTTCTGCCCGGCGGACAGGTGACGCACGAGGGTGTCTTCGTAGCCGGCAAGGCCGACGATGGCCAGCGCGTTGCCCGGCATCTGCCGCGCACGACGGCCGTGCAGGCCACACAGGAAATGCAGGTTCTCCAGCGTATCCAGGTCCGGCTTCAAGGCCGGCAGGTGGCTGAGGTAGGCCACGTAGCGTGCACGCTCGGCATTGCTGGCCGGCTTGCCGTCGATCCGCACCTGACCGGCGCCGGGCCGGGCCAGGCCGGCCAGCACGCGCAGCAGGGTGGTCTTGCCGGCACCATTGCCGCCCTGCACCAGCAGGGCTTCGCCGGCGTCCACATGGAAGTCCAGCGGGCCGAACACCGGCTCGTCATTGCGGGAGAAGCTCAGGCCGCTGGCGGCCAGCAATGCAGGGGTGTTCAAGGGGCAGGGGTCTTCATGCCGGAGTGCGGCGGCAATTGTAGCGGTGAATGCTGTCCCGGTAGCGCCGGGCCATGCCCGGCGGCCGCAAGGCATATGCAAAGAGCCGCCGGGCATGACCCGGCGCTACCGGCTGAACCCACAGTCGCAGCGTGGATTTCGTACACTTCTGGGCCTCGTTCCCCCAGACTTCAGGCCGATGCAACCCAACACCAAGCTGCCCAAGGTCGGTACCACGATCTTCACCGTGATGTCCCAGCTCGCTGCCGAACACGGCGCGGTCAACCTGGGCCAGGGTTTCCCGGACTTTTCCGCGCCGCAGCGCCTGATCGATGAGACCGCCAAGGCGATGGCCGCCGGGTTCAACCAGTACCCGCCGATGACCGGCGTGGCGCCGCTGCGCCAGGCCATCGCGCAGAAGGCACTGGACTGCTACGGCGCGCAGGTCGATGCGGACAGCGAGATCACCGTCACCAGTGGCGGTACCGAGGCCATCTTCAACGCCATCCACGCCGTGGTGCGTGCCGGCGAAGAAGTGATCGTGCTCGACCCGGCCTATGACTGCTATGAACCGGCGATCGACCTGGCCGGTGCCAGGGCCGTGCATGTGTCGCTGGATCCGCAGACCTTCGCCGTTGACTGGGACCGCGTGCGTGCGGCGATCACCCCGCGCACCCGCATGCTGATCGTCAACACCCCGCACAACCCGTCCGGTGCGATGCTGTCGGCGCAGGACATGCAGGCGCTGGCCGAACTGCTGCGCGGCACGCAGATCTACCTGATTTCCGATGAAGTGTATGAGCACATCATCTATGACGGCCGTCGCCATGAATCGGCGCTGCGCTACCCGGAACTGCGCGAACGCGCGTTCGTCATTTCCAGCTTCGGCAAGACCTACCACTGCACCGGCTGGAAGATCGGCTATGCAATCGCGCCGCCGGCGCTGACCGCCGAGTTCCGCAAGGTGCACCAGTACAACACCTTCACCAGCTTCGGCCCGGCGCAGTACGGTTTCGCCGCGATGATCCGCGACGAGCCGGAACACCATCTGGAGCTGGGCGCGTTCTACCAGGCCAAGCGCGACCGTTTCCGCGAGCAGCTGGCCAGCACCCGCCTGAAGGCGCTGCCGGTGCCGGGCGGCTATTTCCAGCTGGTCGACTACTCGGCCATCAGTGACCTGCCGGACCACGAATTCGTGAAGTGGCTGACCATCGAGAAGGGCGTCACTGCCATCCCACTGTCGCCGTTCTACGAGAATCCGCCGGCCGGCCAGCGCCTGGTGCGCCTGTGCTTCGCCAAGAACGAAGCGACCATGGACGCGGCGATCGAACGCCTGCGCCTGCTGTGAGCGGATCAGTGACCATGCAGGACCTGCGCATTTCCCTCGTCCAGGGCGACACCCGCTGGCATGACCCGGCGGGCAACCGCGCCTACTACGGCGCGCTGCTGGCACCGCTGGCCGGCACCACCGATCTGGTGATCCTGCCGGAGACATTCACCAGTGGCTTCTCCAACGACGCCATCGCCCAGGCCGAAGGCATGGACGGCCCGACCGTGGCCTGGGTGCGCGAGCAGGCACGGGCATTGAATGCGGCGGTGATCGGCAGCGTGCAGTTGCGCGATGGTGAAGGCGTCTACAACCGCCTGCTGTTTGCCACGCCTGATGGCGGGCTGCGGTACTACGACAAGCGCCACCTGTTCCGCTACGGTGGCGAGCACGAACGTTATGTTGCTGGCCGTGAGCGCCTGAGCGTGGAATGGAAAGGCTGGCGGATCAATCCACAGGTCTGCTACGACCTGCGTTTCCCGGTGTTCTGCCGCAACCGCTACAACGTCGAGCGTCCCGGGCAATTGGACTTCGACCTGCAGATCTTCGTCGCCAACTGGCCGTCGGCACGCGCCTACGCGTGGAAGACCCTGTTGCGTGCACGGGCGATCGAGAACCTGTGCTTCGTGGCGGCGGTGAACCGCGTCGGTGTCGACGGCAACCAGCTGCATTACGCCGGCGACAGCGCGGTGCTGGATTTCCTTGGCCAGCCGCAGGTGGAAATCCGTGAGCGGGAACAGGTGGTCACCACCACCATTTCGGCCGAGGCGCTGGCCGCACATCGCGCGCGCTTCCCGGCCATGCTTGACGCCGATGCTTTCCACTTCGACGAGCAGGCCTGAACGACGGCCTGAACGCTGCCGCACCAGCGCGCGCGCCTGCATCCAACCTGCACGCGCGCGCTGCTAGATTCGCCACCAGTCCGACCGAACTGGAAGTCCTGCCATGAACAAGTCCTTCGCACTGCTGCTGGCCCTGTCCGCCGCATCGTTGGCGCCGGCCGCACAGGCTGCCGGCAACCTCGATTGCGAGCTGCGTTACAACCTGTCCGGTTGGTCGCTGATCTACAAGACCGCATCCGGCAATGGCACGGTCACCTGCAGCAATGGCGCCAGCATGCCGGTGCGCATCGAGATGAAGGGCGGCGGCCTGACGGTCGGCAAGTCGAAGATCACCAATGGCCGCGGCAGCTTCACCGGCGCCGTGAGCGTCAACGAGCTGCTGGGCACTTACGCGTCGGTCGGCGCGCATGCCGGTGCCGTGAAGTCCAGCAATGCGCAGGTGATGACCAAGGGCGATATTTCGCTGGCCCTGTCCGGCACCGGCAAGGGCTGGGATCTGGGCGTGGACGGCGCCGCCTTCACCATCAGCCGGCGCTGAGCCGTGCCGGCCGCTGCAGCCACAGGGCCAGCAGGCCGCACAGGATGAGGGTCGGTGCCAGCAGTTGCAGTGCACCGACCACGGCCATCGCTGCGCCGATCAGCAGGTAGTAGAGCAGGCCGAACAGGGCGCCTGCGCTGCCCAGGCAGTGCGGGTATCCGCGCAGGGCCTGGCCCAGCACATTGGGAATGGCCAGGCCGAAACCGGCCACCACCGGTACCATCGCCGCGACCAGTGCCGGTTGATTGCGCAGCAATGCAGCCAACAGCCCGCCGGCCAGCACCAGTCCCGCGGCGAGCCGGATGCGCGTGGCCGAGGCAATGCCTGCGCGCAGCAGGCGAGCATTGCCCCATGCACCCAGCGCCGAGCCCAGTGCCAGCACCGCGCCGCTGGCACCGAACCAGGCCAGCGGCCAGTGCAGGCGTTCGAACACGAACGGGCCCAACGCGTACCAGCTGTACATGGCCACGTTGAACGCCATCACCAGCAGCGCCTGTGACCAGATCCAGCGATCACGCAGCAGCTGCCGCAACAGTGGCAGCAGGGGTGTGTGCACGACTTCGGCAGGGCGGCTCTCCTGCAGGCCGGATGCGCATCCGAGCATCAGCAGGATGACGATCAGCAGCAGGCCGGCCTGCACGCCGGCATAGCCATGGCGGTCCACCAGCAGCACGCCCAGTGCCAGCCCGATCGCCGGGCTCAAGGCCAACGCCATGCCGATCCATGAGAACGCCTGCTCCAACGCGGGACCCTTCAGGCGGTCGCGCAGTACGGTCTGGGTTACCACCGAGGCCGCCGCCGCACCCAGCGCGGCCAGTGCCTGGGCCAGCAGGACGTGGCCGAACGTGCTGGCCAGCAGGCCGCCGCAGGCCGCCAGTGCGAACACAGCCAGACCGCAGAGCAGGGCGGGACGACGGCCGATATGGTCGGCCAGCCGCCCCCATAGCAGGACACCGGCGGCGAAACCGAACAGGTACAGGCTCATGGCCTGGCTGGCGGCGGCGGGGGGCAGTGCGAAGCGCCCGGCGAGGTCGGCCAGGGCAGGGCTGTACAGGGTCTGCGCAAGCTGGGGGAACATCAGCAGCGCGATGGTGAGCAACAACAGGCGACGCGACATGCGGGCGCTCCAGGAACAGGGCCGCGCATTGTGGTGATGCCTGCAATGGCGCACTCTATCTATCCTGTCATTGAATATATGAAATCAGACATGGCCTGGTTGCAGCCGGACGCGTACTTCGACGCCGATGCCTGGAGCGCTCCGGTGCTGGGGATCGCGGCCTCACTGGCGGATCACGACTCGGGTTGGCACCAGCATGCACGCGCGCAATTGCTGTACACCCGGCAGGGCTGTACGCGGCTGACCTTCGGTGATCGCATCAGCCTGCTGCCGCCCGCCCGCGCGGCGTGGATTCCGGGCGGGCTGCGCCATCGCGCGCAGATGCGCCAGGCGGTCGACTACCGTTCGTTGTACTTCGACGCCACCCTGTCGGCCCAGCTGCCCCGGCAGCCGGCGATCATTGGCGTGGGTCCCCTGCTGCAGGCATTGCTGGAGCCGATCGCGCAGGCGCCGTTCGACCATGACTGGCGGGCACCGCGCGCGCACCACCAACTGGCGTTGTGCATGCTGGAGATCGCCGCCGCCCCGGTGGCGCCGATGGACCTGCCGCTGCCACGCGACCCGCGGATTGCGCGCTGCCTGCCGCTGGCCGAGCAGTTGCCGCCCGAACTGGGTGAACTGGCCGCGCGCGCGGGCCTGAGCGTGCGCACGGTCGGCCGGTTGATGCAGCGTGATACCGGCATGGGCTACCAGGCCTGGCGCCAACAATGGCGCCTGATGCGGGCCATGGAGTTGCTGTTGTTGGGCCATCGCGTCGCGCATGTGGCGCAGGACACCGGCTTTTCCGCCGAGAGCCCGTTCATCGCCTTTTTCCGCAGCATGACCGGCACCACGCCCGCCGCCTTCCAGCGCCATGAAAAAGGGGACGGAGGGGATTAAGTCGCTTTCGCCCCCTTTGAGGCAAAAACGACTTAATCCCCTCCGTCCCCTTTTCCAACGAAAAACCCCGGCCTGAGCCGGGGTTTTTCATTTCATGCGTACCAGCGATCAGCCGCCGCGCGGGCCGCTGCGGCGCGGGCCGCCCGGACCGCGGTTGCCGCCGGGGCCACCCGGGCCACGGTTGCCACCCGGACCGCCGGGGCCGCGATTGCCGCCCGGGCCACGGTTGTTGCCAGCGCCCGGACCGCGACCGCCCGGACGGGCGCCGTGTGCCGGCTTGGGGCTGCCATACGGGTTGAAGCCCGGGGTGGCGTGGTCGGACGGGAAGCTCGGGGCGTTGCCCGGATGGCCGTACGGGTGCTTGTTGCCCTGGCCCTGCGAGCGGTTGCCGCTACCGGCCGGACGGCCCTGGCCGCCTGCGCCGCCACGGCCTTCACCGCCAAAACCGCCACGGCCCTGGCCGCCACCGGCGCCAGCGCCCGGACCCTTCGGCTTGCCGTACGGACGGCCCTGGCCACCCGCGCCCGGACCACGGGCACCCGGGCCACGTGCGCCCGGACCCGCATTGCGATGGCCGCTCGGGCCGGTGCTCACGCCGTCCGGCACGTACCAGGTGCGGAACGCGGCCGGGTTGCCTTCCGGCAGCGAGCGGTCGTTCTTCGGTGCGCGCTGCTTGAACGGTTTCTGCGACTGCTTGGCCGCCGCTTCACCGCTGACGGTCAGGCCGCCCTTGAAGCCGCCGCCCTTGCCGCCGCGACCACGGCCGCGGTCTTCGCGGACGTTGTCGAAACGACGCAGCTCGCGGCCTTCATCGGCCGTGTTGTGGCCATTGACGTAGGCATTGCCACGGCCACCTTCGCGCACGCGCACGGTGGTCTTGGCGGCGCGGCGCTGGCCGATCACCGGCTGCAGGGTCAGCGCCGACGGCGCGCCTTCTTCCAGCTTCAGCTGCGCACGCAGGGCTTCCACCTGGGTGGTGCCCAGTTCCACCGAATGGCCACGGGCCAGTTCGCGCGGCAGGCTCACCTTGCCGTAGCGGGTGCGCTTCAGGCGGCTGACCTGGCAGCCCTGCGATTCCCACAGGCGGCGCACTTCGCGGTTGCGGCCTTCCTTCACCACGACGCGGAACCAGTCGTGTGAATCGGTACCGCCGATGCGTTCGATCTCGTCGAACTTGGCCGGGCCGTCTTCCAGCGCCACGCCGCGGGCGAGGCGGTCGACGATGGCGTCGGAGACCTTCTCCTCGCCTTCCGGGGCACGCACGCGCACCACGTACTCGCGCTCGACCTCGAACGACGGGTGCATCATGGCGTTGGCCAGTTCACCGTCGGTGGTGGCCAGCAGCAGGCCGGTGGTGTTGATGTCCAGGCGGCCGATCGCGATCCAGCGCGCGCCCTTCAGCGGCGGCAGCGACTCGAACACGGTCGGGCGGCCTTCGGGGTCTTCGCGGGTGGTCACTTCGCCTTCCGGCTTGTTGTAGACCAGCACGCGCGACGGTTCGGCCAGGGCGGTGGCGACGAAGCCGCGGCCATCCAGCTCGATCTTGTCGCCGCTCTTGACCGACATGCCGGTCTGCGCGACTTCACCGTTGACCTTGACCAGGCCTTCGGCGATGCGCTGTTCCAGCGCGCGGCGCGAACCCAGGCCAGCCTGGGCCAGCACCTTGTGCAGGCGCTCTTCCAGCTTGAACTGTTCGGAGGTGGCTTCACGCTTGAGCGAGAGCTTGTTACGGGGGGTGTCACTCATCAGTTTTGCTCCGGCCGACGGTTTCGAGGTCGGCCTCTGGTTCGGAATCGGCTTGGTCAACAGCCACGGTCGTCGTCGCGACGGCGTTGTCTTCGCGTTCGTTCAGGGTCACCGCGCGCTCGCCCGGCGCGGAATCGGGGTGCCCATCATCGAGGGGCGAAGGTGCTTGCTCATCGGAAGCCGACGCAGACGCTGCATCGGCGGAATCGGGGGTGTCGCTGCCGGCCAGGCCGGTGTCATCGTTCGCGGCAGCGCCATCGGCGCCAGCCGAAATGTCCGGACCGTCGGCACTGGCGGCGGCCGGTGCGTCGCGGTCCAGGGCCAGCTGCGGTTCCAGCTCGCCCAGGTCTTTCAGTTCCGACAGCGGCGGCAGCTCGTCCAGGCGCTTCAGGCCGAAGTAGTCCAGGAAGCCCTTGGTGGTGCCGAACAGGGCAGGCTTGCCGGGCACGTCGCGGTGGCCGACCACGCGGATCCACTCGCGCTCTTCCAGCGCCTGGATGATGTTGCTGCTGACCGCCACGCCGCGCACCTGCTCGATCTCACCACGGGTGATCGGCTGCCGGTAGGCAATCAGCGCCAGGGTTTCCAGGGTGGCACGGGTGTAGCGGGTCTTGCGTTCGGTCCACAGCCGGCTGATCCAGCCATGCACTTCGCCGGTCACCTGGTAGCGGAAGCCGGAGGCGACCTCGACCAGTTCCACGCCACGGCCTTCGCAGGCTTCGCGCAGGCGCTCAAGCGCACGTTCGATGCTGCCCGGCGGTGCCGGCTCCTCTTCCGGGAACAGGTCTTTCAGCTGGGCCAGGGTGAGCGGCTGGCTGGAGGCCAGCAGGGCGCCCTCGACAATGCGGTTGATCAGCGTTTGGTCCATCGGCAGTCAGCGCTCACTCGTTCTCGTTGGCGGCGTCGTTGTCGTCGAACTCGCTGCTGAACTGCAGCGGGGCATTGGTGTTGCCGGCGGCCAGGGACTTCACGTAGATCGGCGCCAGCGGTTCTTCCTGGACGATGTCCAGTAGCTGTTCCTTGGCCAGTTCCAGCACCGCCAGGAACGTGACCAGCACGCCCAGCTTGCCTTCTTCAGCAGTGAACAGCCCTTCAAAACGATAGAACTTGCCGTCTTCCAGACGACCCAGTACGTCGCCCATGCGCTGGCGCACACTCAGCGCCTCGCGCTTGATGGCGTGGCCGCTGAACAGCTCGGCGCGCTTGAGCACGTCGTGCAGGGCCAGCAGCATTTCCTTCAGGTCGACCGGTGGCGGCAGCTTCACCGCAGCGCGGTCGGGCATGAAGGCATGGGCCACGCTGGTGTCGCGGTCCTGGCGGGGCAGGGCGTCGATGTCCTCGGCAGCCTGCTTGAAGCGTTCGTACTCCTGCAGCCGGCGCACCAGCTCGGCGCGCGGATCGGCCTCATCGCCGTCTTCGCTGACCGGGCGCGGCAGCAGCATGCGTGACTTCACTTCGGCCAGGATCGCGGCCATCACCAGGTACTCGGCGGCCAGCTCGAAGCGCAGCTCGCGCATCACGGTGATGTATTCCACGTACTGCCGGGTGATCTCGGCCACGGGAATGTCCAGTACGTCCAGGTTCTGGCGGCGGATCAGGTACAGCAGCAGGTCCAGCGGGCCTTCGAAGGCATCCAGGATGACTTCCAGCGCATCCGGGGGAATGTACAGGTCCTGCGGAATCTGCAGGACCGGTTGCCCATGCACCACGGCCAGCGGCATTTCCTGCTGCTGGGGGGCGGGCGGCCGGGTTGGCGGGTTCGCGTCGAGCGCGAGTTCGGAAGTCATCTAATGGACATCAGGATTGCAACGGACCAGTCGCGGCACCGGGTTCGCCGGGCCAGGGCCACGGAGCCCCAGGGCACCAGACACGCCGGGATCGGCGCGATTCCACACATATCAAACAGCAGGACGCGCCGCAGGAAACGGCAGCGACGGAACTACGGGGAGGTCGTCTACGTGGCCCGGCCAGGTGGGCCGGTTTGAAGCAGCGGGACGGTCGTCGGGGGCTGCGTTGGCCGCAAAAACCGACGGGCTGCTGCATCCAGCCACGTGCAATGGAGCCTAGGGTAAGCCTTTGTCGCGCCAGTGTCCAGCCGGGCCGGGGCGGGGGCCGCATTGGCTAGAATCTGCGCACCCGACAACGCAAGCGAGGAAATGCCGTGTGGTATGTGATTGAAGGCTATGACGGCCAGGATGTGCTGGCGCAGCGGCTGCAGGCGCGGCCGGAACACCTGGCGCGCCTGCACGCGCTGCGCGACGAAGGCCGCCTGCTGCTGGCCGGGCCGTGCCCGGCAGTGGACAGCGAGGACCCGGGCCCGGCCGGTTTCAGTGGTTCGGTGGTGATCGCGCAGTTCGAGTCGGTCGTGCAGGCCCAGGCCTGGGCCGATGCCGACCCTTACGTCGCCGCGGGCGTCTACACCCATGTACAGGTGCGTCCGTTCCGCAAGGTCCTGCCGTGAACGCGGAGCGGATCGAGCGGATGCGTGACGCACTGCAACAGGCGCTGGCCCCCAGCGTGCTGGAAATCGAAGACGACAGCCATCGGCATGCCGGCCACGCGGGTGCGAGGGATGGCCGCGGTCACTTCAACCTGCATATCGTCAGCGAACGCTTCGCGGGACTGGGTCCGCTGGCCCGGCATCGCGCTGTCTATGCCGCGCTGGGGGCGATGATGGAGACCGCATCCACGCGCTGTCCATTCGCGCATTGACCCCGTCAGAACAGGGCTGAGCCCTTGTCCCACGCTGTCCTGGCGGGTCCCTCTGCGGGCCTGCCACAGACAGATTTCCATGTCCATTTCAGGACATTCGCCTAACGGACTGTTTACAAGCCCAGATGGAAACGCTTACATTCCGCGCCAATGCTGGTAGGTCCAAGCCGTGGAGGGCGGCTTCGTGAACAAGGCAGCTATCACAATCAAAGACGTCGCACGCGAAGCCCGGGTCTCCGTGGCCACGGTTTCCCGCGCGCTCAACGGGCATGAAAATGTCGCCGAACCGGTCCGCCAGCTTGTGCTGGAGGTGGCCGCACGGCTGCGTTACACCCCGCACGCCGCCGCCCGCAGCCTGAGCAGCCGCCGCACCAATACGGTGGGCGTGGTGCTGCCTGACCTGTACGGCGAATTCTTCTCCGAGCTGATGCGCGGCATCGACAACGTCGCCCGCAACCGCCGCCAGCACCTGCTGGTGTCCAGCTACCACGGTGACCAGGAACAGCAGGGCGCGGCCCTGCGTGCCATGCGCGGCCGCGTCGACGGCCTGCTGGTGCTTTCGCCCTATGCCGAGAGCCCCGGCTTCCTGACCGACAACCTGCCGCAGTCGTTGCCGACGGTGCTGATCAACACCTATCTGCCCGGGCAGGACCACCCGGTGCTGAGCATCGATGACCATGCCGGTGCGATGGCGATGACCCGCCATCTGCTCGATGCCGGTCACTGCCGCATCGCTTTCATTTCTGGCCCGGACCTCAACTTCGACGCGCGCGAGCGCCTGCGCGGCTTCCGTGACGCGCTGGCGGCTTTCGGCAGTGACGCCGAAGGCATCGAGCTGCCCGGTGATTTCGACGAAGCTTCCGGCCATCGCGCCGGTCAGGAGTTGCTGGCAGCCGGAGCGCTGCCCGATGCCGTGTTTGCCGCCAACGACATGATGGCCCTGGGGTGCCTGTATGCCTTCACGCAGGCAGGGGTCCATGTGCCGTCCGATGTCGCCCTGGCGGGTTTCGATGACATTCCACTGGCGCGTTTCGTCCACCCGTCGCTGACCACCATGCAGGTCAGCATCGCCGAGCTCGGCGATCGGGCCATGACGCGCCTGATGCAGTTGATGGACGGCACCTCCACGGATGGGACAGGGGACAAGCAGACCCTGGTTCCCCGCTTGATAGTTCGCGATTCCACCACTCCGCCATCGGGCCGTTGAAGCCAGAGGCGTTCCTTCTTTTTTGATTGATCGCAGGGACCGCGCGAGCGGTCACCGCCACCCGGAGATTGAGTTGATGATGCATACCACCTTCCGCACGCCGGCGCGCCGGCTGCTGAGCACCGCACTGGTCAGCTGCCTGATGCTGGCCGCTGCTCCGAACGTCATGGCGCAGTCGGCCAACGCCAGCCTGCGCGGCCAGGTTGCCGGCGCCCAGGCTGGCTCTGAAGTCACCGCCACCAACGTGGCCACTGGTACCGTCCGTCGCGGCACCGTCCGTGCCGATGGCAGCTACTCGCTGATGGGCCTGGACCCGGGCACCTACGACGTGGTCGCCAACGGCCAGTCGCAGAAGGTCACCGTCACCGTGGCTTCGACCGCCACCCTGAACTTTGCCGGTGCCGCCAGCAGCACGCCGGGTTCGACCGCGGCGACCAACCTGGACACTGTCAACGTCGTCGCGCCGACCCTGCTGCAGGAAGTGCGCACGTCCGAAGTCGGCAAGACCGTCAGCCTGCAGCAGATCCAGACCACCCCGCAGGTCTCGCGCAACTTCCTGGAGTTCGCTGACGCGGTGCCGGGCATGATCTTCACCCGCGACGCCAAGGGCAACACCTCGCTGCGCGGCGGTGCCACCAACTCCGACGGCACCAACGTCTACATCGACGGTGTGGGCCAGAAGAGCTACGTCAAGGGCGGCGGCGTGGCCGGCCAGTCCGGCAGTGCCGGTAACCCGTTCCCGCAGCTGGCCATCGGCGAGTACAAGGTCATCACCGGCAACTACAAGGCCGAGTACGGCCAGGTGTCCAGTGCAGCGGTCACGGCCGCGACCAAGTCGGGTACCAACGAGTTCAAGGGTGAAACCTTCTACCGTTATACCAACGACAGCATGCGCGCGATGACCCCGGCCGAGCGTCAGCCGGGCAAGGGCAAGGAGGATTCTGCCGAGAAGGAATACGGCTTCGCCCTGGGCGGCCCGATCGTCAAGGACAAGGCCCACTTCTTCGTGACCTATGAAGCCAAGCGCTTCGATCTGCCGGTGACCATCGCACCGCATGGTGCGGTGACCAACAAGGCCAACCGCGTCCCGGCTGATGCCCAGGCCGGCCTGGGCCCGGCCAGCCAGCCGTTCCAGCAGGACCTGATCTTCGCCAAGGTCGACTTCGAGCCGACCGACAACGATCGCCTGGAACTGACCTTCCAGGACCGCGATGAAACCCAGCAGCAGTTCTCGGACCAGACCGCGCCGATGCACGGCAAGGAAACCAAGAACACCGACCGTCGTTACGCGCTGCGCTGGAACCACAGCGGTGAGCGTTACTACAACGAGCTGATGGTGACCCACGAGGATTCGTTCAACAATCCCAAGCCGCTGAGCATGGGCAACGGTTTCAACTACACCGCGCCGGACGGCAAGAGCGAGGAGCGCGCCATCGTCTCGATCGGTGGTTCCTCGGCGATGTCGTCGCAGGTAAAGGGCCAGAAGGGCTGGTCGATCGAAGACAACCTGACCCTGGACGGTATCGAGTGGGCTGGCGACCACACCATCAAGATGGGCGCCAAGTACAAGCAGATCGACCTGTACGCCTCCGATGCGGCGCAGATCAATCCGCAGTTCTATTACACCATCGACAACCCGGCCTTCCCTGACAGCATCCCGTACAAGGCGCAGTTCGTGAAGCCGGTCACCGGCGTGTCCGGCGTGTCGGGTGAAGTGCGTTCGAAGGTCAAGCAGATCGGCCTGTTCATCCAGGACGATTGGCAGGTCAACGACCACCTGCAGCTGAACCTCGGCCTGCGTTGGGACTACGAGAAGAACCCGTCCTATCTGGACTTCGTGACCCCGCCGGAAGTGGTCAATGCGCTGTTCGCGCAGGATCCGCGTGCCGCCGCTGGCCAGAGCTACGCCGACACGCTGGCGCTGAGCGGCCTGAACATCAACGATTACATCAGCAACGGCCACAACCGCAAGGCATTCAAGAATGCCTGGCAGCCGCGCCTGGGTTTCTCGTATGACATCAATGCCGACGAGCAGCACGTGATCCACGGTGGTGCCGGCCGTTCCTACGACCGTGACCTGTTCGACTACCTGCAGCTGGAAACCACCAAGCTGGCCCTGCCGCAGCCGACCATCTACTTCCGCAACCCAGCCACCGGCCAGTGCTTCCAGGGCAACGCCGCCTGCTATGACTGGAATCCGAACCTGCTCAACGGTATCGGCAACCTGCAGAGTCTGGTCGGTTCGACCAGCAACGCCGGCCTGGAAGTCGACCTGCTGAACAACAATCTCAAGGTGCCCTACGCTGACCAGTTCAGCCTGGGCATGAGCAACCAGATCGGTGACTGGCTGACCGACGCCACCATCGCGCGCACGCTGACCTACGATGGCTTTGCCTTCACCCTGGGTAACCGCTACCCGACCGGCAACTTCTTCGATGACCCGCGCCTGTGCGGTGGCACCGAGGCCGGCCTGAGCCAGGCGTGGAGCTGCAACGTGCCGGGCTTCGGCAGCCTGATCATCGGCCAGCAGGGCATCAAGACCCGTGCGACCCAGATCCTGTTGTCGGCGCAGAAGCCGTTCACCCAGGAAAGCGGCTGGGGCACCTCCATCGCCTATACCTGGACCACCGCCCGCCACAACCGTGACATCAACGAGCACTACGCGTTCGACCGTGGCGTGATCGGTGACTACCCGACCATCCGCTCCAACGGCGCGCCGCGTCACCGCCTGGTGGTGACCGGTTCGTATGCGGGCTTCTGGGGCATCACCTTCGGTGGCAAGATCACCCTGGCCACCCCGACCGCGATCAACGACTGGTACGGCGTGCCGCAGGCCAATGGCTTCGACCTGCCGACCCCGATGGCGGCGGTTCCGGGTGGCAACGGCAAGTTCCTGCTGGGTGGCAAGATCTTCGGTTATCGCTCGGTCGACCTGCAGGCGACGAAGACGTTCAAGATGCCGGGCGATACCGAGCTGTATGCGCGTATCGACATCATCAACGTGTTCAACTTCGACAATTTCTCGAACTACAACTACTACAAGAATGGCAAGTTGACCGCGAGCTACAACGAGACCGGCGACATCGTCGGTACGCCGCGCCAGGTCAAGGCCGAAGTGGGCTTCCGCTTCTAAGCCCGGATGTAGATGCACGACCCAGATGCCGCCGGTTCGCCGGCGGCATCGATCGCGTGAAAACGGCAATGGCCGGCTCCGTGCCGGTCCATTGCCCACGCCGCTGCCGGCCAGGGGGCAGCGGCGTGGGCAATGATCGCGGTGTCAGGCCACGATGTTCGTGGTTTTTTAAGAACGCACCTTGTAAACGATTTCAGATCATTGGACGTTATGCTTTCCCATCGATCAGACCACCGGAGGAACCGCGCCATGCAGGCACGCCATCTGTTGTCCGCCGCAGCGTTGAGCCTGGCCGTGGCCGCCTGCCAGCCGGCCCAGCAGGAGCCTGCCAAGCCGCGCCCACCGGTGATCCTGATCGAGGCCGACGCACCACCGCGGCCGATGAAACCTGAGCTGCCGCCGCTGTTCGATGACATCGAGCGCCGCACCTTCCAGTTCTTCTGGGACACCACCAACGAGATCAACGGGCTGACCCCGGACCGCTATCCGTCGCGGCCGTTCGCCAGCATCGCCTCGGTTGGGTTCGCACTGACTGCCTATCCGATCGGCATCGAGAACGGCTGGGTCAGCCGCAACCAGGCGATCGACCGCACCCTGACCACGCTGAAGTTCTTCCGCGACGTGCCGATGGGCCCGCAGCGTACCGGCAAGGCCGGCTACAAGGGTTTCTACTACCACTTCCTGGACATGCAGGAAGGTCGTCGCTACGACAGCTGGGTCGAACTGTCCTCGGTGGATACGGCGCTGCTGATGATGGGCGTGCTGTTCGCGCAGTCGTACTACGACGGAGACGATCCGCGCGAGAAGGAGATCCGCCAGATCGCCGACACCCTGTACAAGAAGGTCGACTGGCCCTGGCTGCAGCAGCGTGCGCCGCTGATCTCGATGGGCTGGTTCCCCGAGAGTGGCTTCATCGACCATGACTGGATGGGCTACAACGAGGCGATGATGGTCTACATCCTCGCCCTGGGGTCGCCGACGCACCCGGTCAGCCCGGACGCGTGGACGGTCTGGACGCGTACCTATGACAACGACTGGGGTGTCTACCAGGGCCAGGAATACCTGTCCTTCGGCCCGCTGTTCGGCCACCAGTACAGCCACGTCTGGATCGACTTCCGCGACATCCAGGACGCGTACATGCGCGAGCGCGGCAGCACCTACTTCCTCAACAGCCGCTCGGCCGCGCTGGCCCAGCGCGAATACGCCATCGCCAACCCGATGCAGTGGAAGGATTACGGCGAGAACGTGTGGGGCCTGACCGCCAGCGATGGCCCGCAGAACACCACGCAGGAGTATCGTGGCGAGCAGCGCCAGTTCCGCCATTACTCTTCGCGCGGCGCCGGCCTGCGCGAGAACTTCGATGACGGCACCATCGCGCCGACTGCCGCGATCGCGTCGGTGGTGTTCGCGCCGGAACAGGTGATCCCGGCCACGCTGGAGATGCACAAGCGATACGGCGACTACATCTATTCCAGCTACGGCTTCCTGGATTCGTTCAACCCCAGCTTCAACTACGACATCCCGATCAAGACCGGCCGCGTGGTGCCTGATCGCGGCTGGGTCGCCAGCGACTACATCGCCATCGACCAGGGCCCGATCCTGACCATGATCGCCAACTACCGCAACGACTTCGTCTGGGAAGTGATGAAGAAGAACCCGTACATCCGCAAGGGGTTGGAGCGGGCCGGATTCAGTGGTGGCTGGCTGGCGCCGGAGGGGTCGTTCCAGCCGCTGGAACTGCAGAAAGACGAAAAGGCCGCGGCGGCACGCGCGGTGGGTATCGCCGAATCACGCGCGGCTGCCGCGCAGGAACAGAAGAACAATGCCAACCGCACCACAGGCCAGGGCAAGTAACCCGATGCCGAACTGGATCGACCGCCTGCGCCGCTGGACGCTGCCCGCCCTGGCCGCATTGGCCGTGGCCGGCTGCGCCCGTACCGAACCGGGCACCACTACCGTGCGCTTCTGGGCGATGGGCCGCGAAGCCGAGGTGGTCAGCGAGCTGATCCATGAGTTCGAAGCCGAAAACCCCGGCATCAAGGTGGACGTGCAGAACATCCCGTGGACCGCCGCGCACGAGAAGCTGCTGACCGCGTTCGCCGCCGATGGCCTGCCGGATGTCTGCCAGCTCGGCAACACCTGGGTGCCGGAGTTTGCCGAGCTCGATGCGCTGACCCCGTTGCAGCCGTTCGTCGATCATTCGGCCGTGGTCGATGAGAAGGATTATTTCCAGGGCATCTGGGATACCAACGTGATCCACGGCGAGCTGGTCGGTGTGCCGTGGTATGTCGACACCCGCCTGATCTACTACCGCAAGGACCTGCTGGCCAAGGCCGGCTACGACCACCCACCGCGCACGTGGCAGGAATGGGACGAGCAGATGGCGGCGATCAAGCGCATGCAGGGCCCGAACCGCTATGCGGTGCTGATGCCGATCAACGAATTCGAGCAGCAGCTGTCGCTGGCGCTGCAGCAGCCCGACCCGCTGCTGCGCGACGACGACACCCGCGGCAACTTCGCCAGCCCGGGCTTCCGCCGCACGCTGGCCTTCTACGCCAACATGTTCGAGCAGGGCTGGGCGCCGAAGATGTCCGAGACGCAGATCTCCAACGTCTGGGACGAGTTCTTCCGTGGCTTCAACGTGTTCTACATTTCCGGCCCCTGGAACATCCGCGAGTTCAAGAAGCTGCAGCCCAAGGAACTGGAAGGGCAGTGGGGCACGGCCGCGCTGCCGGGACCGGACGGCCCAGGGGCCGGCATCGCCGGAGGCACCAGCCTGGTGATCTTCCGCAAGTCGCAGCAGAAGGAAGCGTCGTGGAAGCTGATCGAGTTCCTGTCGCGCCCGCAGATCCAGGCACGTTTCCATTCGATCATCGGCGACCTGCCGCCACGTCGCAGCACCTGGAGCGCGCCGTCGCTGGCCAACGATCCACTGGCCGCAGCGTTCCGTGACCAGCTGGAGCGGGTCAAGCCGACGCCGAAGGTGCTCGAATGGGAGCGCATCGTGCAGGAAATGCGCATCGTCACCGAGAAGGTGGTGCGTGGTGGTCTGCCGCAGGACAAGGCCGTCGAAGAACTCGACCAGCGCGTGGACAAGGTGCTGGCCAAGCGCCGCTGGATGCATGAACAACAACGCCTGCAGCAGCGCGTATCGTCGCCGCGATCCAGCAGTGCCGTCGCCGCCGGGAGCGCGCAATGAAACGTACTTCGCTTGCCGGCTGGATCTTCGCCGGCCCCTCGCTGATCGTGCTGGGCGTGTTCTTCGGCCTGCCGGTGGCCTCGGCGCTGGCGCTGAGCGTGACCGACTTCGACCTGTATGCACTGGCCGACAGCAGCAACCTGCGCTTTGTCGGGCTGGGCAACTACATCGACCTGCTGCAGACGCCGATGTTCTGGAAGTCGCTGTGGAATACCACCTACTTCGTGTTGATCGGCGTACCGTTGTCGATCGGCGTGTCGCTGGGCGCAGCGATGCTGCTCAATGCGCCGGCCGCACGCTTCAAGGCACTGTTCCGCACCGCACTGTTCGCGCCGGTGGTGACCACGCTGGTGGCGGTGGCGGTGATCTGGCGCTACCTGTTCCATACCAGCTACGGTCTGGTGAACTACGGGCTGGGCCATCTGGGCATCAGCCCGATCGACTGGCTGGGTGATCCCAACTGGGCGATGCCGACCATCATGCTGTTCGCGGTATGGAAGAACTTCGGCTACAACATGGTGATCTTCCTGGCCGGCCTGCAGGCGATCCCGCATGACCTGTACGAGGCCGCGCGCATCGATGGCGCCTCGCGCTGGAAGCAGTTCCTGCACATCACCCTGCCGATGCTCGGCCCGGTGCTGCTGGTGGTCGGGGTGATTACCGTGTCCGGCTACTTCCAGCTGTTCGCCGAACCGTACGTGATGACCCGCGGCGACCCACTGCAGAGCACCGTCAGCGTGCTGTATTTCATGTTCGAGGAAGGCTTCAAGTGGTGGAACCTGGGACGCGCCTCGGCTGTGGCGTTCCTGCTGTTCCTGATCATCCTGGCGGTGACCACCGTGATGCTGCGTTTCGGCCGCAAGAGGCAGTTGGTATGAGTCGTGAAATCGGCCAGTCGCGCTGGTACCCGTGGATGATCAATGGGGCGTTGCTGGTGCTGGCCCTGGTCAGCCTGGCGCCGCTGCTGTGGATGGTGTCGGTCTCGTTCATGCCGCAGGGCGAGGCCAGCCATTTCCCGCCGCCGCTGCTGCCTTCCAGCGTCACCACGCACAACTACCATGAGCTGTTCGCGCGCACCGGCATGGGCGGCAACTTCGCCAACAGCCTGCTGGTGTCGCTCGGCATCACGGTCGGTTCGCTGCTGCTCAATACCATGGCCGGCTATGCCTTCGCCAAGCTCAACTTCGTCGGCCGCGAGCGCCTGTTCCAGGTGCTGATGGCGGCGCTGGTGATTCCGGCGCAGGTGGCCATGCTGCCGCTGTTCCTGCTGATGAAGCAGCTGGGGCTGGTCAACAGCTTCGGTGGCGTGATCGTGCCGGCGCTGGCCAGCGTGTTCGGCATCTTCCTGGTGCGCCAGTACGCGCGTTCGATTCCGGACGAACTGCTGGAGGCGGCGCGCATCGACGGGGCAGGGGAGCTGCGTATCTTCTTCCAGATCGTGCTGCCGATGCTCAAGCCGGTGCTGGTGACCCTGGCGATCTTCACCTTCATGGGCGCATGGAACGATTTCATGTGGCCGCTGATCGTGTTGACCGACCAGGAGCACTACACTTTGCCGGTGGCGCTGGCCACCCTCTCGCGCGAGCACATCATGGACGTGGAAATGATGATGGCTGGCGCGGTGGTCACCGTGGTCCCGGTGCTGGCGCTGTTCCTGGTGCTGCAGCGGTACTACATCCAAGGTCTGTTGCTGGGGAGCGTCAAGGGATGAAGCGAGCGATCGCCGTTGGACTGGGCCTGTTGTGGACCTCCCTGGCGATCGCCGCACCCCCGGCGCTGCCGGCACCGAAGGTGCTGGACGACTTCGACGACATCGCGGCCTGGAAGTTGGTGCTGTCCGACCAGGTCAGCGGTTCGCTGCGTCCGGTCAGCGGCGCCGGCGGTGGCCGCGCGCTGTGCCTGGACTACGATTTCCACGATGTCTCCGGCTACGTCGGCATCCGTCGTGCGCTGAACATCGAGTACCCGGTCAATTACCGCTTCGGCTTCCAGCTGCGCGGTGATTCGCCGGGCAACGACCTGCAGTTCAAGCTGATCGACGCCAGCGGCGACAACGTCTGGTGGGTCAACCGTCCCGGCTACAGCTTCCCCAGGGCATGGACGCCGGTCGAGTACCGGCGTCGGCAGATTGACAAGGCGTGGGGGCCGTCGCCCGGGAAGGACATGGCGAGCAGCGCCGCCGTCGAATTCACCATCTACAGCAAGGTCGGCGGCCGCGGCACGGTGTGCTTCGACAAGCTGACCCTGCAGGGCCTGCCGCCGCAGGATGATTCGGCGCTGGTGCCGTCGGTGATCGCCGATACCGCCACCGCGCTGCAGGACCGCATGATCGATGGCAAGAGCGATACGTTCTGGATCAGCGGTGGCGTCAAGCAGCAGACCATCAGCCTGGACCTGCACAAGAGCCGCGAGATCGGCGGTGCGGTGATCGACTGGCTGCCGAATCTGGAAGCGCGCCGCTACACCGTGCGTACCTCGGAAGATGGCCGCGACTGGCGCACTGTGCGCGAGGTGACCAGCGGCGCCGGTGGCCGTGACTGGCTGGCGCTGCCGGATACCGATGCACGCTACGTGCGCTTCGATCTGCAGGATGGCCCGAACTGGCGTTACGGCATCCGTGACATCGCACTGAAGCCGCTGGCGTTCGCCGCCACGCCCAATGCCTTCCTGTCCTCGGTGGCCGCCGATCTGCCGCGTGGCTCGCTGCCGCGTGCCTATGTGGGCGAACAGCCGTACTGGACCCTGCTCGGCCTTGATGGCGGCCAGGAACAGGCGCTGATCAGCGAAGATGGCGCGCTGGAGCCGGCCAAGGGCAGCTTCAGCATCGAGCCGTTCATCCGCCTCGATGGCAAGCTGCTGGACTGGTCAAAGGTCGCGATCACCCAGTCGCTGCAGGATCACTACCTGCCGATCGCCAATGTCGACTGGGTGCATGAAAAGGCCGGCCTGGCGGTGACCGGTTTCGTGCAGGGCACACCGGAGCGTGCGCAGCTGATCGGCCGCTACCGGCTGAGCAATCCGGACAAGGTCGCACACGAATACACCCTGGCACTGGCGATCCGGCCGTGGCAGGTCAATCCGCCCACGCAGTTCCTCAATACCGTCGGTGGCTTCAGCCGCATCGATGCACTGGATGTCGGCGAGCAGCTGGTGCGGGTCAACGGCGAGCCGCGCATCTACCCGCTGCAGGTTCCGGATGCGCGCTTTGCCAGCACGTTCGATGGCAAGCTCGATGCGATGCATCTGGCGGACGGCAAGTACCCGGCAGCCACCGCAGTGAAGGACAGCACCGGCATGGCGTCGGGCGCGTTGATCTACACGATCAAGCTCGAGCCCGGCCAGAGCCGCGAGGTGGCGGTGGTACTGCCGCAGACCGGTGGCTGGGCGCCGAAGGCGCTGGACGTGGCCAAGGCGCAGGCGCAGGTGGCCGAGCAGTGGCGGCAGAAGCTGGGCGTGGTCTCGCTGCAGGTGCCCGCTGCGGGCCAGCCGCTGGTCGACACCCTGCGCACGGCAGTCGCGCACATGCTGATCTCGCGCGTCGGGCCGCGCCTGCAGCCGGGCACGCGTTCCTATGCCCGCAGCTGGATCCGCGATGGCGCGATGATTTCCGAGGGCCTGCTGCGCATGGGGCGCAGCGATGCGGTGCGTGACTACATCAACTGGTATGCGCCGTACCAGTTCGAGAACGGCAAGGTGCCGTGCTGCGTCGACGCGCGCGGCAGCGACCCGGTGCCGGAGAACGACAGCCACGGTGAGCTGATCTACAGCATCGCCGAGTACGGGCGCTATACCGGCGACAGCACCTTCACCGAGCTGATGTGGCCGCACGTGCAGGGCGCTTACACCTACATGGAGCAGCTGCGCGCCAGCGAGCGCACCGAAGAGAACCGCGCGCGCAACCCGGCCTTCTACGGGATGATGCCGGCCTCGATCAGCCACGAAGGCTATTCGGCCAAGCCGATGCATTCGTACTGGGACAACTTCTGGGCGCTGCGCGGCTACAAGGACGCGGCGCTGCTTGCGACCCAGCTGGGCAAGGTCGAAGCGATGCAGATCGCTGAATCGCGTGACCAGTTCCGTGATGACCTGCAGGCATCGCTGCTGTCGGCGATGCAGCAGCACACCATCGACTATCTGCCGGGCTCGGCCGAACTGGGCGATTTCGATGCGACCTCGACCACCATCGCGCTGGCGCCGGGCGGCGAGCAGGGCCGACTGCCGCAGCAGGCGCTGGAGGCGACCTTCGAGCGCTACTGGAAGGAGTTCGTGGCCCGTCGCGATGGCAAGCGGGAGTGGAAGGACTACACCCCGTACGAGTGGCGCAACGTGGCCGCTTTCGTGCGCCTGGGCTGGCGTGACCGCGCCTGGCAGGCCACCGAATTCTTCTTCAAGGACCGTGCGCCGCAGGCCTGGAACCAGTGGGCCGAAGTGGTCTCGCGCACCCCGCGCAAGCCGTTCTTCGTCGGCGACCTGCCGCACGCGTGGGTAGCCTCGGATTTCGTGCGTTCGGCGCTGGACATGTTCGCTTACAACCGCGACATGGACGATGCGCTGGTGCTGGCCGCTGGCGTGCCGACCGCGTGGCTGCAGGGCGAGGGCATCGCCGTTCAGGGCCTGCGCACCCCGCAGGGCCAGCTCAACTACCGCCTGCAGCGCAGCGACAAGCAGCTGGTGCTGGAGGTGCAGCCGGGCCTTCTGCCACCGGTCGGTGGCGTGGTGTTGCCGTGGCCGTACGCCGGCGATCCGGGCGAGGCGACCATCAACGGTGAAGCGGCCGAATGGGTCAACAAGGAACTGCACGTGCACCAGCTGCCGGCGCGGGTCGAGATCGATGTACCGGGCGCGGTGCGCCGCGCCGAGCGCAAGGGGCAGTAACGATGAAGCAGCAAGGGGCAGGGGTGCGCACGACCGTGCGTGCCCTGGGGCTGGCAATTGCATTGGCATTGCCGGGTGCGCTGATGGCGGCCGAGCCGGCCACCGCGACAGCGGCTGACGTTGCCTCCGCGCCAGGCATGAGCATGGTCACCTTCAACCTGCATCATGACCGCGAAGACTGGCCGAGCCGGCGCCGCACGATCCTGGCCGAGCTCAAGCGCCTGCAGCCGGATGCGGTTGCCCTGCAGGAGGTGATCCAGCGCCGCAACGTGCGCAACCAGGCGCAGTGGCTGGCAAGCCAGCTCGGCTACAAGTACGTGTTCGTGTCCACCGATCCGGTGGGCGCGCCCAAGCGCTATGGCAATGCACTGCTGACCCGGCGACCGATCCTTGCCCACGGCGATCATCTGCTGCAGCCGTTGGACGACTACCGCACGGTTGCTCACCTGCGCATCGACGTCGACGGCACGCCAGTGAACGTCTACGCCACGCATCTCAACGAGCGCAGTGACGAGAGCGGGCAACGCATCCGCCGCAGCCAGGTCGAGGACCTGCTGCGCTTCATCGCTGCGACGTCGGCTGGTGCTCCGGTGGTGATCGCCGGCGACTTCAATGCACTGGTGGATGCCGGCGACCTGAGCGAGCTGCGCAGCCACTACGGCGACAGCTACGGCAGCGTGCACGTGAACACCGACCTTGCCGGGGTCAGTACGCTCAATCGCCACTACTACCAGGCGCCCTCCCGGATCGACCACATCTTCTTCTAGCAGGACGAGATGGTTGCGCGCGAGGCGAAGATCCTGTTCGACCAGCCCGACGACAGCGGTCGCTGGGCCTCGGACCATTACGGCGTGTGGACCCGCCTGCAGTTCGCGCCGAAACCCTGAGCAAACCTGCTTCGGTAGGTGCCAACCTTGATTGGCACGGACGTATCCGCGTGCGTTGAATCAACGCCGCCGACCAAGGTCGGCAACCACCACGGCACGGCACAAACAGAAACGGCGGGGATCATCGATCCCCGCCGTTTCGTTTCAGGCGATCAAAGATTGATCAGTTCGCCGGCGGCGTGCGCTTGGCGGCCTCTTCATCTTCTTCGTCGGCCTTGGCTTCGGCCGCCTGGGCGGCAGCGTCGGTGTGGCCGTCGGCGACCGGGTCGATCGACGGCGTCACCACCGCTTCGGCGACCGGGGCGGCGGCTTCGACCGGCGCGGCTTCCACCGCCACCGGCGCGACCGGCTGTTCGGCGACCACGACGGGCTCGGCGACCGGCTTGGCTTCAACCACCGGAGCAGCCTCAACGATCTCCGGCTTGGCTTCTACCACCGGAGCGGTTTCGGTAACGGCCGGCTTGGCTTCAGCCACCGGTACAACCTCGACTGCCGCCGGCTTGGCCTCGATCACCGGAGCGACTTCCGCAGCCGGGGCTGCTTCAACCGCGACCGGCTTTGCTTCGACCGCCGGAGCAGCAGCGGCCACCGGCTGCGCCGGGGTTGCTGCGTCGATGGCATCGAGCATGCTGGTCTGCACCGGCGAGGACACCGGCTCTGCCTTGGCTGCGGTTTCGATCGGCGCCGGCACTTCGGCGGTGATCGGTGCGGCAGCCTCGACCACGGCGCTGCTCACCACCGCGACCGGCGCGGCGACAACAGCGGCGGCAGCGCGGGCCGGCTTCTCGGCTTCGACAGCGACCGGTTCGGCTTCGTCATCGAAATCGAACTCCGGCTGCGAACGGGTCGGCTGTGCGGCGGCGGCCGGCGCAGTGCCGGCAGGGTTGTCGATGTTCGGCTCAGCGCCATCGGCGTCATCACCGTCATCACCATCGTCCTGGTCATCACTCAGGGAATCGTTGCCGGCGGCGTTCTCGGCGCCACCGCGACGACGACGACGGCCACCACGACGGCCACGGCGACGGCGGGTCGCGCCTTCGCCTGCCTGCTCGCCATTGGGGTCGGTTGCAGCCTCTTCACCGGCAACCGCAATCACCTCGGCCTCGCTGGCAGCGTTGGCAGCGGTCTCGACCGGTGCTGCGGCGTCCACCGGAGCGGCGGCCAGCGGCACAACCGGCGCAACCGGGGCAGTGGCTTCCTGCGCGGTCACCACATTGGCGGCGACGGCGGTGGCGGCCACGGCTGCTGCCGCGGTCACGGCTTCGGCCGGTGCATCGGCGGCGTTGCGCTGCGGCTTCTCGGCCGGCTTGTCACCGTCCTGCTGCTGCGGACGCGGCTGCTTGGGCTGCTTCAGCTTCGGCTGCTGCTGGTTCTGGCCCTGCTGCTCGTTGCGCGACTTGTTCTGCTGCTGCGGCTGCTGCTGGCCATCCTTCTGCTTGCCCTGCTGCGGCTGCTGCTGGGCATTGCCGTTGTTGCCGTTGCGGCCGTCCTTGTTGCGCTGCTCAGCACGGTCCTTGCGGTTGCCGCCATCCTTCTGCTGCTGCGCGTTGCCGTTTCCACCGTTGCCACGGTTTTCGTCGCGACGGTCCTTGCGGTCCTTGTTGCGATCCTTGTTGCGGTCCTTGCGGCCGCCGTCCTGCTGCTGGCGGGCGGCGGGAGCCGCGGCTGCCGGTGCCGGGGCCGGTTCGCCACCGAACACGCGCTTGAGCCAACCGATCACGCCACCGCTCGGTGCCGCTGCCACCGGCGCTGCGGCGACCGGGGCAGGCGCCGCCTTGGCCGGTTCTGCTTCCTCGCGCACCGGGGCCGGGGAGGTGTGCTTGACCTGGGTCACGGCCGGCGGCGGGATATTCAGCTGGCCCTTGGTCAGGGCGTGCACCGGCAGCTTGCGCGGGGTGCCGCGCTGGTAGCTGGGCTTGCTGCTTTCTTCACCCAGCTCGTTCTCGCGCAGGCGGGTGACGGTGTAGTGCGGGGTGTGCAGCTGCTCGTCGGCGACGATCACGATCGGCGCTTCGTGGCGCTGTTCGATCTCGCGCAGGGCGCTGCGCTTCTCGTTCAGCAGGTAATTGGCGATCTCCACCGGGGCCTGCACCAGCACCTGCCCGGTGTTCTCCTTCATTGCATGCTCTTCGGCAACGCGGATGATCGACAGCGACAGCGACTCGACGCTGCGCATGCGGCCGTGGCCGTCACAACGCGGGCAGACGATCTGGCTGGACTCGCCCAGGCTCGGGCGCAGGCGCTGGCGGCTCATTTCCAGCAGGCCGAAGCGCGAGATGCGGCCGACCTGGACCCGCGCGCGGTCGTACTTCAGCGCGTTGGCCAGGCGGTTCTCGACCTCACGCTGGTGCTTGTTGGAGGCCATGTCGATGAAGTCGATCACCACCAGGCCGCCCAGGTCACGCAGGCGCAGCTGGCGGGCCACTTCCTCGGCCGCTTCCAGGTTGGTCTGGAAGGCGGTGTCCTCGATGTCGCTGCCCTTGGTGGCGCGCGAGGAGTTCACGTCGACGGCGGTCAGCGCTTCGGTCTGGTCGACCACGATCGAGCCGCCCGACGGCAGGCGCACGTTGCGCTCGTAGGCGCCTTCGATCTGCGATTCGATCTGGAAGCGGTTGAACAGCGGGATGTCGTCCTTGTAGTGCTTGAGCTTGCGCAGGGTCTGCGGCATCACCTGCTGCATGAACTCGCGGGCGTGCTCGTACATCTCCTCGGTGTCCACCAGGATCTCGCCGATGTCGGCACGCAGGTAGTCACGCAGGGCGCGCACGATCAGGCGCGATTCCTGGTAGATCAGGAACGGGGCCGGCTTGCTCAGCGCGGCCTCGGCGATGGCGCGCCAGACGTTGAGCAGGTAGTCCAGATCCCACTGCAGCTCTTCCGCATCGCGGCCGACGCCGGCGGTACGGATGATCACGCCCATGTCATCAGGGATATTGAGCTTGTCCAGGGCGTCCTTCAGGGCGGCACGGTCTTCGCCTTCGATGCGACGGGACACGCCGCCAGCGCTGGGCGAGTTCGGCATCAGCACCATGTAGCGGCCGGCCAGCGAGATGAACGTGGTCAGGGCAGCGCCCTTGTTGCCACGCTCTTCCTTGTCGACTTGGACGACGATCTCCTGGCCTTCCTTCAGCAGCTCGCGGATGCCGGCCTTGTTGTGGTCGACGCCGGCCTGGAAGTAGTCGCGGGAGATTTCCTTCAGCGGCAGGAAGCCATGGCGGCCACCACCGTATTCGACGAAGGCCGCTTCCAGCGAGGGCTCGATACGGAAGATCCGGCCCTTGTAGATGTTGGACTTCTTCTGTTCCTTCGACGGCTGTTCGATGTCGATGTCATACAACGACTGGCCATCCACGATGGCAACACGCAGCTCTTCAGCCTGCGTGGCGTTGATCAGCATTCGCTTCATTGTTGCGTTCCTCGCAAGCGGCTACCGCGCGGAACGCCATGGGGTTTCGCCTCTGGACACGGTTCGCCGCCCATTCGCGCAAGCGCGGGGAGGGCGGCTTGGGTTTCCAGCGCTACGACACCACGGCAGGCCGCGGGAGCGCTTCACTCTTATGGGTTTTGGGGTGTTACAGGCCGCAGGCAGCTGTCAGCCAGGCTGGAGCGCCACGCGGGACATGTTCAGCACGGTTGCGTGTCAGGCATCCGGCGATGGCCGGGAAGGCCGGTGAGCCGCTAACATGGCCGCCCCGCGGGCGGTGGTCGCGCACTGTGCCGGATTCGTCGGAAGCTGGGCTTCTGGCCCTGAGTAACTTCCAACGAAATCAATCCCTTATCTCGCCCCCCGAGTGTAACAGAATAAACAGCCTGATGACCGCCCAAGACCCGACCAAACCCGCTGGCGACAAGCCTTCCGTGCGCATGATCACCGTTCCCGCCGACCGCGCCGGCCAGCGCCTGGACAACTTCCTGCTTGGCCAGCTGAAGGGCGCCCCGCGCAGCCTGGTCTACAAGCTGGTGCGCAGCGGCCAGGTACGGGTGAATGGCGGCCGTGCCAAGGCCGAACGCAAGCTGGAGGCGGGTGACGAGGTGCGTGTGCCGCCGGTCCGTCTCAGTGAAGAGGGAGACAAGGCCGGTCCTCCGGAGGCGTTCATGCGCCGCCTGGAGCAGGCCATCGTCTTCGAGGACGCTCGCCTGCTGGCCCTGAACAAGCCCACCGGGGTGGCCAGCCACGGTGGCAGCGGCATCAGCTTCGGCGCCATCGAGACCCTGCGCGCGCTGCGCCCGGGGCAGACCCTGGAACTGGTCCACCGGCTGGACCGCGACACCTCGGGCCTGCTGATCGTGGCCAAGAAGCGCTCGGCGCTGAGCGAACTGCAGGCCCTGCTGCGTGAAGACCACGGTGCCGGCATCCGCAAGCGCTACCTGACCCTGCTGGCCGGGCGCATGCCCGACGGCGTGATGACGGTCGATGCGCCGCTGCATGTCGGCCTGCGCCAGGGTGGCGAGCGCCATGTGCAGGTCAACGCGATCGGCAAGGAATCGATCAGCCACTTCCGGGTGCTGGAGCGCCGCGGCGGCCATTCCTACTGCGAAGTGCGCATCGAGACCGGCCGGACCCACCAGATCCGCGTGCATGCCCAGCACCTGGGGCATCCCGTGGCCGGTGACGACAAATACGGCGATCCTGCGGTCAACAAGCGGCTTCGTGATCAGATCGGGCTGAAACGACTGTTCCTGCACGCGGCGTCGCTGGAGTTCGCACTGGACGACGGCAAGAGCCCGTATGTGCTGAACGCGCCGCTGGCGGATGAGCTGGTCGAGGCGCTGGACCGGCTGAAGTAACCCCTTCGGGGCTGACCGGGCAACCGGCGCAGCCCCTCGCGGCTGGCGTTCAACGTGGGATTCCGGTTTTGGTCGGTCCGGATGGGTTGGCGGGGGACGCCGCAAACCCACCTCGCTCGGCCCAACCCCGGAATCTCGCTCCGCCAGCCGCGAGGGGGCTCAGCCCGTTGGCCGGGAACCCCTCACCACTTGAACAGCACCAGGCTGATCGCCAGCGTGCCCATGCCGGCCACCAGCCCGTACACGGTTTCGTGGCCCTTGGCGTAGCGCTTGGCCGCAGGCAGCAGTTCGTCCAGCGCCAGGAACACCATCACGCCGGCGATCAGTCCGAACACCCAGCCAAACGTGGCGTGCGACAGCGATCCTGACAGCAGCCAGTAGCCCAGCGCCGCGCCCACCGGCTCGGCCAGGCCGGACAGCAGGCTGGCACTGAACGCATAGAACTTGTTCTGGGTGGCGAAGTACACCGGCACCGCGATTGCGATGCCCTCGGGAATATTGTGGATGGCGATGGCGAAGGCCAGCGGCATGCCCACCGACGGGCTTTCCAGCGTAGCGAAGAAGGTCGCCAACCCTTCCGGGAAATTGTGCGCGGTGATCGCGATCGAGGTCAGCAGCGCGACGCGCTTCAGGTACTCGCGGCTGTTCTCGCGGAATGCGGGATCCTGCTTGTCCAGGCTGTCATGCGGGTTGGGAATGAAGTGGTCGATCAGCACGATGACGATCACGCCCAGCAGAAAGGCCAGGGTGCCGTAGGTGAAGCCGGTGCGCTCGCCATAGGCCAGTGCGAACGAGGCAATGGACTTGTTGAGGATTTCCGACAGCGAGACGTAGACCATCGCGCCGCCAGCGAAGGCCAGGCCGAAGGCCAGCAGGCGCGGGTTGGGGCGGCGCGAGAACAGCACCAACAGGCTGCCGATCGCGGTGGCAAGGCCGGCCGCGAGGGTGACCGCCAGCGCGATCCAGATGTTTTCGGGGGGAATCTGCAGCATCTACCGACGCGGTCCTGGTCAACAGACAACCGCCCCGGTCAGGGCCGGGGCGGCGAGGGCGAGGCGGGCGTCGGCGGGCCTCGTCGGGGTACCGGCGATCAGCCGCCGCGACGCAGGCGTTCTTCGATGGCGAAGCACTGGTCCGGCTTCGGCTGCGGCGGGTTGAAGCTGACCGGCACCTGGATGGTGGCCGGCACCGGCTGGCCGTTGCGGGTGGCGGCATTGAACTGCCAGCCCTGAACGGCGGTCTTGGCCAGTTCATCCAGCTGCGGGTTGCCGGCGCCGGTGAGCAGCGCAACCTCGCTCGGCTTGCCGTCGGTGCCGATGGTCACCTTGAAGGTGCTGGTGCCGCCCACGCCCATGCAGGCCAGTTCAAGCGGGTACTGCGGCGGCGGCGTCTTCACCGCTGCGACTTCGGTCGGCGCGGGCGGTGGTGGTGCCGGCGGCTCGGACGCGCCACAGCCGGCCAGGCCGGTCGCAGCGATCAGGGACAGGCTCAGCAAACGTACGTTCATGGCAGTTGCTCCGTCAGGGCCGAAGTCTTTGCAGCGCAGATGAAGTCGTTCTCGCTCAGGCCGCCCACGTCGTGGGTGGAAAAGCGCACGACCGCTCGGTCGTAATGCACGCCCAGGTCCGGATGGTGGTCCTCGTGGTGGGCAATCCAGGCCAGCGCGTTCACGAAGGCCATGGTGGCGTAGTAATCCTTGAAGCGGAAGGTGCGCGTCAGGGCCTGCCCGCCCTCGCTCAGCTCCCAGCCGGGAATCTGCGGCAGCAGTTCGGCCAGGCGGGCCTCGCCCAGCTTGTGGTCGCTGCCCTTGCGCGGCACGCAACGGGCCTGGGCCAGCGGAATCAGGTCGGCCATCGGAATCTCCACCTCGTGTTGACTGAACAATGCGCCGGACGGTGTATAAACCGTATGAGCGGCTGACGCTTACTTGGCTAGAATAGCCTGATGATCCAGATCTCCGACACTGCCCAGACCCATTTCCGCAAGCTGATCGAACGCGAGGGCGTGCCCGGCATGGGCGTGCGCCTCAGCGCGGTCGATCCCGGTACTCCGCGCGCTGACGCCCGGCTGGAGTTCGCCGAGCCGGCCGACCTGCTTGGCGACGAGTGGGCGGTGGACTGCGATGGCTTCACTCTCTACGTCGACGCGAGCAGTGTCGGCTGGCTCGACGGTGCCGAGATCGATATCGTCGCCGGCAGCGCCGGTACCCAGCAGCTGACCATCAAGGCGCCGCGCATCAAGGGTGAAGCACCCGGCGATGCCGCCTCGCTGGTCGAGCGCGTGCACTGGGTTGTGGAGAATGAAATCAACCCGCAGCTGGCCTCGCATGGCGGCAAGGTGGCCGTGCAGGAAGTCTCGGCCGAAGGCGTGGTGCTGCTTCGCTTCGGTGGTGGCTGCCAGGGCTGCGGCATGGCCGACGTGACCCTCAAGCAGGGCATTGAAAAGACCCTGATGGGCCGCGTGCCGGGCGTGACCGCCGTCCGCGACGCGACCGACCACGACAGTGGCCACGCGCCGTATATCCCTCGCGGCAACGCCGCCTGATCGCTGACGCGTGCCTCTGACCCGGGCCGAGCAATTCATCGACCTGCTGCTGGCCCGCCAGCAGCCCAGGGCCGTCCTCGAGAAGACCACGCGCCTGCCGTATGGCTGGGCGCTGTGGCTGCGCTCGCTGGGTCCGTTGCCGCGGCCGCTGCACGCCAGCGAGTTGATCGCGGTGCTGTTGCCGCGCCCGCTGCCGGGGCCTCCGGGGCAGCTGCCCCGGTTGTCGCCGTGGCAGGCGGTGCGTCGTCTGTTCTGGCAGGACTGGGATGCCGCGCCGCGCGACCAGCGCTGGATGCGCTGGATCTCGGCATTGGCCAGTGCGCTGCTGCATCTGCTGTTCTTCATGCTGCTGCTATGGGTAGCAGTGATCCGCACCACGGCACCGGAAGAAGAAGGCGCCGAAGGCCAGCGCGTGCAGGTGGAGTTCGTCGGTCGCGCCACCCAGGAAGGCGGCGGCGATCAGCCAGGTGCCGAAGCGGCGGCGGCTGCACCGCCGGGGCAGGTTGCAGCTGGCCAGGACGCAGGGGCCGCAACGGCGCCTGAGCCGCGCCCGGCGTCCGCGTCGGCAGCGGCGTCTGCATTCGCTCCGGCGGTGACGGCTAGCGTGCCACCGCCACCCGCCGAATCCGAGCCGGCGCCCGTCGCGGCACCGCCACCGTCACCGGTGCAGGCCACTGAAGTAGCCGAGGCCAGTACGGATTTCGTGGTGCCACCGGTCAGCGTGCCGCGCACGGAGGTCAGCATCGTGCCGCGCGACACCACGCCGACGGTGCGCGAGCGCAGCGTGCAGCCGGTGCAGGCGCCACCCACCCCGGCTCCGGTACGCACGCCTGAAGTCGCGGTGCGTGCGCCGTCGTTGCGTGACATCCAGGTACAGGAGCGCGAAGTCAGTACGGTCGATGCACCGGCGGTATCGCAACCGCTGCGCACGGCCGATGTGCAGGTCCGTGTGCCGCAGCGCGACGTGCAGGTGCGCGAGCGCGAAGTGCAGGCCGTGGTCGATCCGCAGGTGCGGATGGCTGCTGTGGCCGGGCGCGAGCCGACCGTGCGTGCGCCTGCCGGCCGTGACGTGCAGGTACGCGAGCGAGAAGTTGCGTCGGCACCCGCGGCGGCGCCCTCAACGTCCAGCGGCAGCGCGCCAGCGGCAACGGCGGCGCCTGCGGCCGGCACTGCAAGCCAGGCCAGCAGCAGCACGCCACGGTCGTCCGCCTCCAGCACGACACCGGCCCAGGCCGGCGCGCGTCCGGCTCCCAACCCGGGCAACTGGGCCACGCCTGCCAAGGGCGACGACTGGGGCGCGTCGAGCCGCAACCACGACGGCGCCAGCAGGGGTGCAAGCCAGGCCAGTGTGGCCGGCAAGGGCAATGGCCTGTTCAATGCCGATGGCAGCGTGCGCGTGCCGGGGCAGCAGGGTGACGGTCACGCCGAGCGTGGCGCCCCCGGCGGCGCCAATGATGGCTGGAGCAAGGAGCGCATCGCGCAGTCCGGCACCTGGTTGAAGCGGCCACCGTACGATTACACGCCGACCTCGTTCGACAAGTACTGGGTGCCGCAGGAATCACTGCTGGCCGAATGGGTGCGCAAGGGCATCAAGTCGATGGAGATTCCGTTGCCGGGCACCGGTACGAAGATCTCCTGTGTAATCTCGATCCTGCAGGCGGGTGGAGGCTGTGGCCTTACCAATCCGAACATGCAGGACCAGCCGGCCGTGGCACGGCCGCCGCCGGACATTCCCTTCAAGAAAGAGCTGCAGGAAGACAACGGCAGCCGCTAGCGGCTGCCGTTGTCCACGCATGTTCCCTATCCCCGCGCCGTTGGCGCGCCCCCTTGAACAACAAGGGGGCTTTTCGCTGGACCCACCGCGGGATGTGGCGGTCGTGCTGGCGTGCTTTGGTGGGTGCCAACCTTGGTTGGCGCAGAAGCGCCGACCAAGGTCGGCCTCTACCAGGGCGTTGCGCTTACGCGCTCTGCGACAGGAACACCCAGAACGGCACATCGCGGCCGACCCAGTCACGGCTGGCCTCATCCATCACATCCAGCAGGGTGTCGAAGTCCTTCTGGGTGGCGGCACGCAGTGCATCCACGTCGGCCAGGAACAGCGCGTAGCCGTTGGCCGGCAGCCATTGCAGGTCGCGCAGGTTGTCCGACAGCGCATCCCAGTTGCCGCCGAAGCCCGCCGGGAAATCCAGCTGCGCCGCCAGCCGTGCCAGCAGGGTGCGCTTGTCGGCCACGCCTTCCAGATCGATGCGGATCACCTTCAGGCCGGCGTCGCGCATCGCGGCGGCCAATGCGCTGATGTCGTCGCTGTCGATGGCGTAGACGCCAGCGTTGTTGATGTCATGCAGGCCGAGGCCGAAATCGTCATGGCTCATCACTGCGCTCCCTGGGCCGGTACGGTGAAGCTGCGGAATGATTCGTAGTGGTCGTCGGTGTAGTACCACGCCTCCGCCGGATCACCGCCGGTGACGATGCGGCGCGTGCCACGGGTGCGTGCGCCGGGGGTGTCCACGGTGTATTCGCGGTAGTAACCGCGCGGGCGCTGCGGCAGCTGTTGTTCGCGGTTGCCGAAGGTACTGCCGTCCTGGCGGTGCGGGAACGGCCCGCCGCGCTGGATCAGGGCGATGGTCTGCCGGGCTTCGGCGGGCAGGAAGGCGGGCAGGCCACTGTCATTGCCTGCGCCGGCAGCGGCCGGCGCACGCGCGGCGGGTGTGCCCTGCAGTTCCGGTGCGAACTGTGGCGCCGGAGGGCGCTGCATGAAATGGTTGACGACCAGGCCGAGCAGCAGCAGGGCGATGGCGGTGATCAGCAGCCGGGGGTTGCGCATGGGCAGGGGCGGGCAGGGGTGGTGGCAGGCACTGTAGCGCTCCTGCGCTGCACGGTGCATGAGGAGCGCGGTGCGTCACCGGTGCGTAACAATTGCCGTCGTGCTCACTGGCAGGACGCAATTTCCTTTACATCCCCCTTGGTAATCTGGCGGTCTGTCCCCATCATTCACCGCGCAACGCCCGACACCGTCGGGTGCCCTCGCAATCAGGAGATGCATCATGGCCTACACCCTGCCCAAGCTGTCCTACGCCTACGACGCGCTGGAACCGCATATCGATGCGGCGACGATGGAAATCCATCACACCAAGCATCACCAGACCTACATCAACAACGTCAACGCGGCGCTGGAAGGCACCGAGTACGCTGACCTGCCGGTCGAAGAACTGGTGAAGAAGCTCAAGTCGCTGCCGGAGAACCTGCAGGGCCCGGTGCGCAACAATGGTGGCGGCCATGCCAACCACTCGCTGTTCTGGACCGTGATGGCGCCGAACGCGGGCGGCAACCCGGTGGGTGACGTGGCCAAGGCCATCGACAAGGACCTGGGCGGTTTCGACAAGTTCAAGGACGCCTTCACCAAGGCCGCGCTGACCCGTTTCGGCAGTGGCTGGGCATGGCTGAGCGTGACCCCGGACAAGAAGGTCGTGGTCGAGAGCACCGGCAACCAGGACAGCCCGCTGATGGAGGGCAACACGCCGATCCTGGGCCTGGACGTGTGGGAACACGCGTACTACCTGAAGTACCAGAACCGCCGTCCGGAATACATCGGCGCGTTCTTCAACGTCATCGACTGGAACGAAGTCGAGCGCCGTTACCAGGAAGCGATCGCCTGATTGCCGTAATGGGATGAAGCGAAGAGGCCGGGGGAAACCCCGGCCTTTTTTGTTTCCCGGATTCTGGACGTCGGGTAGGACCTGGTGGGTGCCGACCTTGGTCGGCACGGAGGCACCTGCGCGCGCGGCAGGGATGTGCCGACCAAGGTCGGCACCCACCGTCGGCACCCACCGGGGCCGGAGGCGGGGTTACTCGGTCGTGGCCGTATCACCCTGCAGGCGCAGGGTGGCCATCACGCCCAGGCGCAGGCCGGGCAGATCGCCGTCGGCGGGCAGCAGGATCGGCTGCTGGCGGATGCCGCCGAAGTGCTTGACCTGGAACAGCACGTCCAGGCCGTGACCACTGGCGCCGCCGCCGCTGGCCGCCGGGGGCTCGGGGCGACCGCCAGGATTGCGCCGGGCCGGCTGGAAGCCGGGGGTGCTGCGTACCAGTTCCACCGTGGTCGCGGAGAAATCACCGGCGATCAGGCTGGGCATGCCCTCGGCGGTGGCGCCGATCCAGGTCATCAGGTCGCTGGTCTGGTGCTGGCGCGCGGTGGTCTCGTCCGGGTCCGGGCGCAGCCGCGCCACATAGATGTTGACCAGCGCCTCGCCCAGCTTCAGCCGCATCATGCCGGCCGCACTGAAGGTGCCGGGTGGGTGCAGCAGGGTCACGCCATCCTCGCTGACCGGCAGCCGGGTCAGCATGGCGTTGCCATGCCGCAGCGGCTGGCTGGGCGGGTCGGCGGTAACGAAGTCGCAGCTGTAGCGCAGCCGGCTGGCCAGCCAGCAGGCCGGATTGCGGCCCTGCTGCTGCAGCACCTGCTGCACCGAGATCACGTCAGGCCGCAGCTCGGTGAGCAGCTTTGCCACCTGTTCGCGACGCAGCTTCCACTGCGCGTCATCGCGACTGGGCAGTTCCAGTGCGGCCACGGTCAGCTGGCGCGGCTCGGCGTCACCGTTTGCGCTGGCCGGCACCTGCGTCCGAGCCTGGGCCGGCAACGCCAGCACCATTGCGAGGCAGCTGAGCAGGAGACGGGCGTGGGCGAGGGGGCGCATAACGATAAGTTTACGCTTTTGTCGTGGAGGTGCCGTGACTTCCGGCAGGGCCCAAGCTGCCTGCCATGGATTGGCACCGTTGTCATGCAGCCCTGCAGCGTGCTTCGCAAGCCCCGGTTCCGGTAACCTTGCGCCTTTCGCTTTGCAGGATTGCCTTACAGGATGAGCCACGACGCAGTTGCCCCCATCGCCGGCCAGGGAAAGATGCCGCGCCAGATCCCGTACATCATCGGCAATGAGGCCTGCGAGCGGTTCAGTTTCTACGGGATGCGCAACATCCTGGTGCAGTTCCTGATCACCTCGCTGCTGCTGCAGGAAATCACTGCGGAAGGGCGTGCCGGTGAAGCCAAGGACATCATGCACAGCTTCATGATCGGCGTGTATTTCTTCCCGCTGCTCGGTGGCTGGCTGGCCGACAGGTTCTTTGGCAAGTACCACACCATCCTGTGGTTCAGCCTGGTCTACTGCGCCGGCCACCTGTGCCTGGCGCTGTTCGAGAACAGCCGCGAGGGCTTCTTCCTCGGCCTGGGCCTGATCGCGCTGGGCGCCGGTGGCATCAAGCCGCTGGTGGCCTCGTTCATGGGTGACCAGTTCGACCAGAGCAACAAGCACCTGGCCAAGATCGTGTTCGACGCGTTCTACTGGATCATCAACTTCGGCTCGCTGTTCGCCTCGCTGCTGATTCCGCTGGTGCTGAAGAACTGGGGCCCGCAGTGGGCGTTCGGTATCCCGGGCATCCTGATGTTCGTTGCCACCTTCGTGTTCTGGCTCGGCCGCAAGCGCTACGTGCTGGTGCCGCTGCCGCCGAAGGATCCGCATTCGTTCGCCAACGTGGTGCGCACCGCGCTGACCGCGCGCGTGGCGGGCCAGGGGCGTCCGGGCCTGGTGATCGCGGTGCTCGGCCTGGTGCTGGCAGTGGCTTCGTTCGGCCTGGTGGGCTCGCTGGGCATCGTGATCTGCCTGTGCCTGGCGCTGGTATCGATCCTGGCCGGTATCGGTGGTGGCACCTGGCTGCAGCTGGATCGCGCCCGTGGCCTGCATCCGGCCGAAGCGGTTGAAGGCGTGCGCTCGGTGCTGCGCGTTCTGGTGATCTTCGCCCTGACCACGCCGTTCTTCTCGCTGTTCGACCAGAAGGCCTCGACCTGGGTCCTGCAGGGCCAGCAGATGCAGATGCCCAGCTGGTTCACCGCCTCGCAGATGCAGGCGCTGAACCCGCTGCTGGTGATGATCCTGATCCCGTTCAACAACCTCGTCCTGTACCCGGCCCTGCGCCGCTTCGGCTTCGAGCCAACCGCGCTGCGCCGGATGACCGCCGGTATCGCCTTCAGTGGCCTGGCCTGGATCGTGGTCGGCGGTATCCAGGTGGTGATGGACGGGGGCAACGCCATGTCGATCTTCTGGCAGGTGCTGCCGTACGCGCTGCTGACCTTCGGTGAGGTGCTGGTCTCGGCCACCGGCCTGGAATTCGCCTACAGCCAGGCGCCGCAGGCGATGAAGGGCGTGGTGATGAGCTTCTGGAACCTGACCACCACCATCGGCAACCTGTGGGTGCTGCTGTCCAATGCCGCCGTGCGCAATGACACGGTGACCCACAAGATCGCCAGTACCGGCCTGAGCGAGGCGGCATTCCTGATGTTCTTCTTCGCCGGTTTCGCCTTCGTCGCGGCGTTGGCCTTCGGTTGGTACGCGAAACGCTATCGTATGGTCGACAACTACCGTAGCGCCTGAGCCTGACATGACCCCCGTCAATCTGCTGTTGATCGCCATCACCGCCATCCTGTCGTGGATGGCGTTCAACAACCGCAAGCTGGCCGACCGCCTGATCCTGTGGCCGCCGGCCATCGACCGTCACCGCCAGTACGACCGGCTGGTGACCTATGGCTTCATCCACGCGGACTGGTCGCACCTGATCTTCAACATGATCACCCTGTTCTTCTTCGGGGGATTCATCGAGAGTGTGATGGTGCAGCTCACCGGCAGCTACCTCACCTACCCGGCGTTCTACATCGGAGCGCTGCTGGTCTCGATCCTGCCCAGCTACCTGAAGAACCAGAAGAACCCGAACTACCTCAGCCTCGGCGCGTCCGGAGCGGTGTCGGCGGTGCTGTTCGCCTTCATCCTGATCAAGCCGTGGTCGATCATCCTGGTGTTCTTCATCCCGGCACCGGCGATTGTCTATGCCGCGTTCTACGTGGGCTACAGCATCTGGATGGACAAGCGCGGTGGTGATCGCATCAACCACAGCGCGCACCTGGCCGGTGCAGCGTTCGGCGTGATCTTCATGCTGGCCATGCAGCCGAGCATCTTCACCCACTTCCTGCGCGAACTCTCCAACCCGACCTTCCGCCTCGGCGGCGGTTGAGGGGCCGGGGTCGGATCCGCTGGATCCGACCCCGGGGCAGGGCCTCCGCTCCTGGTCAGGCGCGGGTCTGCTGGCCGTAGGTGTCCAGCAGACGGGCGAACACTTCTTCGCCGATGCGCTGGAAATCCTGGTCTTCGGTCTGCCCTTCCACCGCCAGTTGCAGCAGGCCCTCCAGCAGGGCGTGGTCGGTATCGGAATGGGAATCGCTGGGGTGCATCGGGGCCTCCGCGGTGATGCGCATGGTCAACGGTCGCAAGGGCCGTGCCAGCCTGGCCGTACCCCTCCACAGGCGATAGCGGCCGTCCTCCCTCCAGCTTGAGGGTCGAAATCTGACGTGAATGGATTGGACTTGCCCCTGTTCAGGCTTCACGCGATCATGGCGCCCGGCTGCGCACCATCCACGCAGTCGCCGCAGGAGACAGTTCCATGGCTTCGGTCACGCCCCCCGGTCTGGCCTACGAGGTCGAACACGACCTGGCCAACCATCGCTTCACCGCCCGTGTGCGCGGACAGCTGGCGGTGCTCGATTACCAGATCAAACGCAAGCGCATGGTCATCACACATACCGAAGTGCCCGAGCCGATTGCCGGCCGTGGCATCGCAGGCGAGCTGACCCGTGTGGCGCTGCGCTTTGCGCGCGAGCAGAAGTACAAGGTGGTGCCGGCATGTTCGTATGCCGAAGCCTTCCTGCAGCGGCACGAGGAGTACCACGACCTGCTCGTTGGCTGAATGCCAGCGGGCCACGCTTCAGCCATGGCAGGCGATGATGTACAAACATGAACAGGGGATCCCGATGAAGATTGGAAACAACCGGCCATTGCGCGGCAGCGTGCTGGCCGGCGTGGTGGGCGTGCTGTTGCTGGCCGGTTGCCAGCGCGAGAGCGAGCCGGCACCGGCGACCGATGCGGCCCCCGCCGCCGAGGCCAGCGCTGCAGGTGAGACGCCGGCCACGGAGGCGCCGCTTGACCTGCGCGACGTGATCGAGAACAACGAACGCGAGGTGGTGGGCATCAGCTACCCGGCCGGCATCGACCGTTACCCGGGCCTGGCGCGCGCGCTGCAGGACTATGCCACCAGCGCGCGCAGCGACCTGCAGCAAGCGCTGGACGGACTCGGCAACGACAAGCCGACCATGCCCTACGAGCTGTCACTGAGTTTCGAGAAGCTGCTGGAAACCCCGCAGCTGGTGGTGGTCAGTGCCGATGGCAGCCGCTACACCGGTGGCGCCCACGGCGAGCCGCTGGTGGCCCGCTTCGTATGGCTGCCGCAGCACCAGCAGATGCTCAGCGCGGAGAAGCTGGTGGCCGATGCCAAGGGATGGAAGGCAATCAGCGATTTCGTCGCCGACCAGCTGCGCGAACGCGTGGCCACCCGCCTCAGCGGCGAGGACATGGACCCCGCCCAGCTGCAGGAATCACTGCGCAACGCATCGCGCATGATCGCCGACGGTACCGGCCCGCAGGCCGACAATTTCAGCCAGTTCCAACCGCTGACCGACGACAAGGGGCAGATCACCGCGCTGCGCTTTGTGTTCCCGCCGTACCAGGTGGGCCCATACTCGGACGGCACCCAGACCGCCGATGTACCGGCGGCGGTGCTGTTGCCGCACGTGGCCAAGGACTACGTGGAGCTGTTCGCACGCGGTTGACCGCAGTCGAGGAGGTGGCGTGGATACAGGGTTGCAGGAGCGGGTCGCCGGCCTGCTGCAGGAAGCCGGGGTCCGCATCGGCGGTACCCAGCCACAGGACATCCAGGTGCATGACCCGCGCTTCTTTGCGCGGGTCATGGGCCACGGCTCGCTGGGTCTCGGCGAGAGCTACATGGAGGGTTGGTGGGATGCCAACGTCCTCGATGAATTCCTCGTCCACCTGATGCAGGCGCACCTGGACGAACGGGTACATGGCTGGCGCGAGGTGGCCGATGCCCTGAAGGCGCGCCTGTTCAATCTGCAGGCCGGGCAGGGCAGCTACGAAGTTGGCCGCCGCCATTACGACCTCGGCAACGACCTGTACCAGGCCATGCTCGGGCAGCGCCTGGTGTACAGCTGCGGCTACTGGCGCACTGCCGATGATCTGGACGCCGCGCAGGAGGCCAAGCTCGACCTGGTCTGCCGCAAGCTGGGACTGCGTCCGGGGCAGCGCGTGCTGGACATCGGCTGTGGCTGGGGCGAGGCGCTGAAGTTTGCCGCCGAGCGCTATGGCGTCAGCGGTGTCGGCGTGACCATTTCGCAGGAGCAGGCCGAATTCGCCCGCCAGCTGTGTGCCGGCCTGCCGATCGAGATCCGCCTGCAGGACTACCGCGAGCTGGACGAACCGTTCGATGCGATTTTTTCGATCGGCATGTTCGAGCATGTCGGCGACAAGAACTACGCCAGCTTCTTCGAGGTGGCCCGGCGCTGCCTGTCGCCGCGTGGCCTGCTGCTGTTGCACACCATCGGCACCAACATCTCCCGGCATCGCACCGATCCGTGGATCGCGCGCTACATCTTCCCCAACTCGATGCTGCCTTCGGCGGTGCAGATCACCCGGGCGTTCGAAGGTCGGTTCGTGCTGGAAGACTGGCACAACTTCGGCACCGACTACGACCTGACCCTGCAGGCCTGGCGACGCAACGTGGAAGCCGCGTGGCCGCGGCTGGATGCCCGTTACGACGAGCATTTCCGCCGCATGTGGCGCTTCTACCTGGCCGGATCGATGGCCACCTTCCGCTGCCGGCATGCGCAGCTGTGGCAGCTGGTGCTGTCGCCGGAAGGCGTGCCGGGCGGGTACGTGGCGCCGCGCTGAAGAGCGGGGTCAGATCCCTTTTCGCAGAAGAGGGCTCTGACCCAGCCACAACAAAAAACCGCCCGGTCTCCCGGGCGGTTTCCGTTTCAGGCCGGTACGCGGGCGATCAGTTGCCAGCGCCGGTCAGGCCACGCTTTTCCAGCAGCGGTTCGATCTGCGGCTCGTGGCCGGCGAAATCGCGGAACAGCTGCATCGCATCCACGCTGCCGCCCTTGGACAGCAGGGTGGCGCGGAAGTGGTCGCCGTTCTTGCGGCTCAGGCCACCGTTGTCCTTGAACCACTTCTGGGTGTTGGCGTCGAGCACTTCCGACCAGATGTAGGCGTAGTAGCCGGCCGAGTAGCCGCCCATGATGTGGCTGAAGTACGGGGTCTTGTAGCGCGGCGGAACCGGCGCGTAGTAGATGCCGTCCTTCTCCAGCGCGGCGCGCTCGAAGGCCATCACGTCCTTGGCGGCCGGCACCTGGTCGGCGCCGATCTGGTGCCAGCGCTGGTCCAGCATGGCCGCACCCAGGTACTCGGTGGTGGCGAAGCCCTGGTTGAACTTGGCGGCAGCCAGCACCTTGTCCAGCAGTGCCTGCGGCATCGCCGAACCGTTCTGGTAGTGCTTGGCGTAGTTCTTCAGGATGACCGGGTTGTCGGCCCACATCTCGTTGACCTGCGAGGGGAACTCGACAAAGTCACGCGGCACCGAGGTGCCCGAGAAGTACGGGTACTTCACGTTGGAGAACATGCCGTGCAGGGCGTGGCCGAATTCGTGGAAGGTGGTGTTCACCTCATCCCAGGTCAGCAGGGTCGGCTGGCCCGCCGGCGGCTTCGGGATGTTCAGGTGGTTGGCGACCACCGGCTTGAAGCCGGTCAGCTTGGACTGCGAGACGTAGGAGTTCATCCACGCGCCACCGCGCTTGGAGGCACGCGCATACGGGTCGAAGATGAAGATCGCCAGCTGGCTGCCGTCGGCGTCGAACACGTCGTAGACAGTGACGTCATCGTGGTAGACCGGCAGGTCGGTGCGCTGCTTGAAGGTCAGGCCGAATTCCTGACCAGCGGCGTAGAACACGCCGTTCTCAAGCACGTTCTTCATTTCGAAGTACGGCTTCAGCTGCGACTCGTCGAAGTTGTACTTGGCCTGGCGTACCTTCTCGCTGTAGAAGGCCCAGTCCCACGGTTCCAGCTGGAAGGTCGGCTTGCGCGCAGCCTTCTGTTCCTTGTCGATCATCGCCTGCAGGTCGGCGGCTTCGCGCTTGGCGTTGGCCACGGCGGCCGGAGCCAGCTTGCCCAGCATCGCGTTGACCGCTTCGGGCGTCTTGGCGGTCTGGTTGGTCAGGTTGTAGGCGGCGAAGTTCGGGAAGCCCATCAGCTTGGCCTTGTCGGCACGCAGCTGCATGATGCGCGAGACCAGCGCGGTGTTGTCGAACTCACCGCCGCGGCTGCCACGGCTGACCGACGCTTCGTAGATCTTCTGGCGCAGGGCGCGGTTGGCCAGGTTGGTCAGCGGCGGCTGCCCGGTGGTGTTGAGCAGAGTGATCACGTACTTGCCGTCCTGGCCGCGGGCCTTGGCGGCTTCGGCGGCGGCGGCGATCTGCTCCTTGGACAGGCCGTCCAGTTCCTTGACGTCATCGACGGTGATCGCCGAAGCGTTCACTTCCGACTGCACGTTCTGGCTGAACTTGGTGCCCAGGTTGGCCAGCTCGGCATTCATCTCCTTCAGCTTGGCCTTGTCGGCCTCGGACAGCTTGGCGCCTGCGCGCACGTAGTTGTCGTAGTACTTCTCGACCAGGCGCACGCCTTCGGCGTCCAGGCCCAGCTGGCTGCGGGTGTCGTACAGCGCCTGGATGCGGGCGAACAGCTTGCCGTTCAGCGCGATCGCATCGCTGTGCGCGGCGAACTTCGCCGAGTAGTCGGCCTGCAGCTTCTTGCGGGTGTCGTTGGTATCGGCGCCCACCAGGCTGAAGAACACGGTGGTCGCGCGGTCGAGGATGTCACCGCTCTTTTCCAGGGCGATGATGGTGTTGTCGAAGGTCGGCTTGGCCTTGTTGTTGGCGATGGCCTCCACTTCCTTCAGCTGCTGCGCCATGCCGGCGTCGAAGGCCGGGGCGAAGTCGCTGTCCTTGATCTTGTCGAACTGCGGGAAGTGCAGCGGCAGCGGGCTTTCGGCAAAGAACGGGTTGGCCTGCTGGGCGGCGGTGCTGGCGGCCGGGGTGGCGGCGCCGGCCGAGAAGGCGGGCAGGGCAAGGCCGAGGGACATGGCCACGGCAAGGGCAAGGCGAGTGGTCAAGGTAGGAACTCCGGTAAGGCAGGCAAGGGCCCGAGGTTAACCCGACCGGCGGCGCCTGCACTTGTGTCAAAAGGCATGTTGCCGGCTCGGGTCGCGGGTACCATGCATTCACCGCCCACGGCCGGCCATCATGACCAGCGCCTACGATTTCAGCTTCCGTGACCTCGACGGCCAGCCGCAGGCGCTGGCCCGTTATCAGGGCCACCCGTTGTTGCTGGTGAACGTCGCCAGCCGCTGTGGCTTCACCCCGCAGTACACCGGCCTGGAACAGTTGTGGCAGGACTACCGCGAGCGCGGCCTGGTGGTGATCGGCTTCCCGTGCAACCAGTTCGGTGCGCAGGAGCCGGGGGACGCGGCGCAGATCCGCCAGTTCTGTTCGCTGGACTATCCGGTCAGCTTTCCGCTGTCGGAGAAGATCAAGGTCAACGGCGAGGGCGCTGATCCGTTGTGGGCCTGGATGACGCACGAAAAACGTGGCCTGCTCGGCAGTGCCCGCATCAAGTGGAATTTCAGCAAGTTCCTGGTCGATCGCCAGGGGCAGGTGGTGTCCCGGCATGCGCCCAACACCAGGCCGGAGCAGTTGCGCAGCGCGATCGAAGCGCTGTTGTAGAGCCGAGCCCACGCTCGGCTGCTCGTCCGGCCGACATTGAGGGCGCGCGGTGCGCGCGAGCCGAGCGTGGGCTCGGTTCTACAGGCGCAACGGTTTACTTCTCGACGAACGCGCGCTCGAACACGTAGTGGCCCGGTTGGCCGATGCGCGGCGAAACCTGGAAACCCCGGGCATCGAGCACGGTGCGAAGGTCGGCCAGCATCTGCGGGCTGCCGCAGATCATCGCGCGGTCGTTCTCCGGGCTCAGTTCCGGCAGGCCGAGGGTGCGCTGCATCTCGCCGCTCTCCATCAGCTGGGTCAGGCGGCCCTGGTTGGCGAACGGCTCGCGGGTAACGGCCGGGTAGTACAGCAGCTTGTCGCCGATCATCTCGCCGAGGAACTCGTGCTCGCGCAGTTCCCTCTCGAAGTAATCGCGGTAGGCCAGGTCCTTTTCGTAGCGCACGCCGTGGCACAGGATCACCTTCTCGAAGCGCTCGTAGGTTTCCGGGTCCTTGATGACCGACAGCCACGGCGCCAGGCCGGTGCCGGTGCCCAGCAGGTACAGGTTCCTGCCGGGATGCAGGTCGCTGATCAGCAGGGTGCCGGTGGGCTTCTTGCCGACCAGTACCTTGTCGCCCGGCTTGATGTGCTGCAGGCGCGAGGTCAGCGGGCCGTCCTGCACCTTGATGCTGAAGAACTCCAGCTGTTCTTCCCAGTTGGCACTGGCAATGGAATAGGCGCGCAACAGCGGTCGCGCCTCGGTTTCCAGGCCGATCATCACGAACTGGCCGTTCTCGAAGCGGAAGCCGCTGTCGCGGGTGAGGGTGAAGCTGAAGTAGGCGTCGGTCCAGTGGCGGACCTCAAGCACCGTTTCGGCGCCGAAAGCGGAGGACATGGGCGTATCTATCGAAAGTCGTCGGGGATGATTCTATCTCAAATGAGACAGGTTCTCATTAGGCGGAACGAGAGGCGTTCTCAGCGGTAGCCCGCTGCCTGCAGCTCGAACAGCTCGGCGTACCGCCCTCCCTGGGCCATCAGTTGTTCATGGGTGCCGCTGGCCTCGATCCGGCCATCGGCCAGCACCAGGATGCGGTCGGCCATGCGTACCGAGGAAAAGCGGTGGGAAATCAGTACTGCGGTGCGATTATCCGCCAGTTCCCTGAACCGCTGGAACACCTCGAACTCACTGCGGGCATCCAGCGCTGCCGTTGGCTCATCCAGGATCATCACCTGCGCATTGCGCATCCATGCGCGGGCAATGGCGATCTTCTGCCACTGGCCACCGGACAGGTCCACGCCCTGCTTGAAGCGGCGGCCGATCTGCTGGTCGTAGCCGCCGGGCAGGTCGTCGATGACTTCCTCGGCCATGCCGCGTCGCGCCGCGTCAGCGATGCGTGCCTGGTCGTCCATCGCCTCGACCTGGCCGACGCCGATGTTCTCGCCGGCGCTGAGGTTGTAGCGCACGAAGTCCTGGAAGATCACCCCGAGGTTGGCACGCAGGTCATCCAGGTCGTAATCGCGCAGGTCGCGGCCATCGAGCAGGATGCGGCCTTCGTCCGGTTCGTACAGCCGCGCCAGCAGCTTCACCAGGGTGGTCTTGCCGGCGCCGTTCTCGCCGACCAGGGCCAGCACTTCGCCGGCGTGCAGCTGGAAATCCAGATGGCGCACCGCCCACTGTTCGGCATCGGGGTAGCGGAAGCCGACGTTCTCGAATACGAAGCCCTGGCGGATCGGTTGCGGCACGCGCACGGCCCCATCGCGCGAGTGGATTTCCGGCTGGATCTGGAAGAACGAGAACAGGTCATCCAGGTACAGCGCCTGGCTGGCCACCTGCGAGAAGCCGATCAGCAGGCCTTCCAGCAGCTGGCGCAGGCGCAGGAAGCTGCCGGCGAGGAAGGTCAGGTCGCCGATCGAGAAGTCGCCGCGCACCGTGCGCCAGGCGATGTAGGCGTAGGCGGTGTAGTACCCCAGTGTGCCCAGCGCAGCCAGCAGCGTGCCCCAGAACGCGCGGCGCCGGGCCAGGGCTCGGTTGGCCTGGAACAGCGCCACCGACAGCCGCCGGTAGCGTTCCACCAGGAAGCGGTGCAGGTTGTAGATCTTCACTTCCTTGGCCGTTTCCACGCTGGCACCGAGCTGGCGCAGGTAGTCGAGCTGGCGGCGCTCGGGCGTCCACTGGAAGTTGAGGCTGTAGCCGGCCGCATTGAAGTGCGATTCGCCGATGAAGGCCGGCACCAGCGCCAGCGCCAGCAGCAGGATCAGCCACGGCGCATACACCAGCAGGCCGACGGCGAGGCTGGCCACGGTGATCGCATCCTGCACCTGGCCGAACAACTGGCTCATCAGGTTCATCCGGCCCATGGTCTGGCGCCGCGCACGGTCCAGCTTGTCCTGCAGGTCCGGGTCCTCGAAGTCCTCCAGGTCCAGCGTGGCGGCATGTTCCATCAAACGGATGCTGGTGACGTTGGCGAACAACTCCGAGAGCAGGGCATCGGCATAGCTGACCAACCGGCCGAGCAGGTCCGAGGCGATGGCCAGGCCGAACTCCACCGCCAGCAGGCCCAGTAGCGGGTTGAGCAGGCCGCTGGACAGTGCCTCGGCCAGCGGCGGGAAGCCGGCATCGTGCTGGCTCAGGTGCAGCGCGCTGTCGATGATCAGCTTGCCGACGTAGAGCATCGCCACAGGCAGCAGGGCGCGGATCAGGCGCAGCCCGAGGCTGGCCAGTGTGAGCGCGGGGCTGGTCTTCCAGACCATGCGCAGGAACGGGGGCAGGTTGCGCATCGCCCTGAAGCGCTGGCGCAGGCTGGGTTTCTTTTCGGAGGCAGCAGGCATCCGTTTATTGTGCGCGCCCCGGCCGTGCAGAGGGGGTCAGTGCAGGCGTGCGGCCCGGGGTCAGATCCCTTTGTCCTGCAAAGGGATCTGACCCTGCTGCATCCACGCATGGCGTGGATCTACCGTGTCGACCAGGGTCGACACCTACCAGCAGCAGTAGAAGTCCGTGGAGGGCGGGGTGGGTCCGGTTGCGGGAGTGTCAGCCGCATGGATGCGGCTGCCAAGCCCCCAAGGACGGGTTTACGGCGTCTCCCGTAACCGGATCCACCTCGCCATCCCTCAGGAAACCAGCTTCTGACGTTGCTGTTGTTTCGGCTGTTGCCTCTGCGGGTGCCGGGCGGCAGCCCGGCCAGCCCCCCTTTACGGCAGCGGCGGCAGCAACCCCGCACCCAGCCGGTTCCAGGCGTTGATCACCGCAATGCCCATGCTCAGGTCACTGATGCCCTTCTCATCGAAGTGCGGGGCCAGTGCATCGAACACTTCCTGCGACGGTGCACCGTCGGTCAGCCGGGTCAGCGCCTCCGCCCAGCCCAGCGCCGCGCGTTCGCGCGCATCGAAGAAGCGGCTTTCATGCCAGGCCGGCAGCGTGTCCAGCTTGCGCGGCTCGATGCCGCCCTTGCGCAGCGCAGTGCCGTGCATGTCCATGCAGTAGCCACAGCCGTTGAGCTGCGATACGCGCAGGAACAGCAGTTCCATCAGGGTCGGATCAATCGAGCTTTCATGCACCGCCTTGCTGGTGGCCAGCAGGCCCTTGAAGGCCTCGGCGGCCAGGCGGGTGTACGGAACGCGGGGAGAGGCGTGGTCGGACATTTTCGGCTCCACGGCGGCCACAGTGGCCGCCTTTCACTACCAGGACGCCGTACCGTCGCCGCGCGTGACAACATCCGGCAGCTTTTCCGGATTCAGCACGCTGTACACATTGGCAATACGGCCATCGACCACCTCGATGGTGGTGACTGAGTGCAGGCGGTCGCCGATGAAACGCAGGATCGCCGGCTCGCCGTTGACGTAGCCCAGCTGCGCTGGATGCACCGCGCCACGACGTGCGATCGCCCAGAACAGGCGGCCGATGCGCTCGGCGCCCAGCAGTGGACGCACTGCCGCGGTGACCACGCCGCCGCCGTCGGACACCAGCAACGCGTTGGTGTGCAGCAGGGCCTGGATCGCCTCGCTGTCGCCACGTTGCGAAGCATCCATGAAGCGCGCCAGCAACTGCCGGTGCTGGCTGGCGTCGGCGTTGAAGCGGGGCCGCCCGGACTGCAGGCGCTGTTTCGCTCGGTGCACCAGCTGCCGGCAGTTGGCCTCGCTGTGGCCGATCAGGTCGGCGATCTCGCGATAGTCGTGGTCGAAGGCTTCCTTCAGCAGGAAAGCGGCGCGCTCTTCAGGGCCCAGCTGCTCAAGCAGGGTCAGGAAGGCGACCGAGACATCGTCGGCCAGCGCGTGCAGCTGGGCCGGGTCGGGCGCAGGATCGGGCTCCAGCGTGACTGCCAGCGGCTCCGCGAGCCAGGGGCCGACGTAGTGCGCGCGCTCACGCTTGGCGGCACGAAGGCGGTCCAGGCCGAGTCGTGTGGTGGTGGTGACCAGCCAGGCCTCGGCATCGCGGACCCCGGTCGGATCGGCGCCGGACCAGCGCAGCCAGGCATCCTGGACCACGTCTTCGGCGTCGGCGCGGCTGCCGAGCAGGCGGTAGGCCAGCGCCATCAGGCGCGGGCGGTGGGTCTGGAAAGCGGTTTCGGCGTTCATGTAGGCAAGGACGCCGCAGCGGCGCGTGGCGTGACAGGGGGCCAGGGTCAGATCTTGCCGGCCAGCGGCCGGCACTACCACCCTGCGGCCGGGGGAGGGGGTAAAATGGGTGGATTACCCCCGCCAGCCTCGAGCAAGCGAGCAAGCCGTGACATCGATCAAGCAGGAAGACCTCATCCAGTCCATCGCCGACGCGCTGCAGTACATCTCGTACTACCACCCGGTCGACTACATCAAGAACCTCGCCGCCGCCTATGAGCGCGAGGAGTCGCCGGCCGCGAAGGAAGCGATGGCCCAGATCCTGATCAATTCGCGCATGTGCGCCGAAGGCCACCGTCCGATCTGCCAGGACACCGGCATCGTCACCGTGTTCCTGGAAATCGGCATGGACGTGCGCTGGGACGACGCCACCATGGGCGTGGAAGACATGGCCAATGAAGGCGTGCGCCGCGCCTACATGCACCCGGACAACAAGCTGCGCGCCTCGGTGCTGGCTGATCCGGCCGGCAAGCGCATCAACACCAGGGACAACACCCCGGGCGTGGTGAACGTGAAGGTGGTGCCGGGCAACACGGTCGATGTGATCGTGGCCGCCAAGGGCGGTGGTTCGGAAGCCAAGACCAAGTTCGCCATGCTCAACCCGTCCGACTCGATCGTCGACTGGGTGCTGAAGACCGTGCCGACCATGGGCGCTGGCTGGTGCCCGCCGGGCATGCTTGGCATCGGCATCGGTGGCACCGCCGAGAAGGCGATGCTGCTGGCCAAGGAAGCGCTGATGGAGCCGATCGACATCACCGAGCTGCAGGCCCGTGGTGCCTCCAACCGCATCGAAGAGCTGCGCCTGGAGCTGTACGAGAAGGTCAACGCCCTGGGCATTGGCGCCCAGGGCCTGGGCGGCCTGACCACCGTGCTCGACATCAAGATCAACGATTACCCGACCCACGCGGCCAACCTGCCGGTGGCGATGATTCCGAACTGCGCTGCGACCCGCCATGCGCATTTCACGCTGGATGGCAGCGGCCCGGTGATGCTGGACCCGCCGTCGCTGGAAGACTGGCCGAAGCTGACCTACGACGCGTCCAAGGGCACCCGCGTGGACCTGGACACGATCACCCCGGAAGACGTGGCCAGCTGGAAGCCCGGCCAGACCCTGCTGCTCAACGGCAAGCTGCTGACCGGCCGCGACGCCGCGCACAAGCGCATGGTCGACATGCTCAACAAGGGCGAGGAACTGCCGGTCGACCTGAAGGGGCGCTTCATCTACTACGTCGGCCCGGTCGATCCGGTGCGCGATGAAGTGGTGGGCCCGGCAGGTCCGACCACGGCGACCCGCATGGACAAGTTCACCCGCCAGGTGCTGGAGCAGACCGGCCTGCTGGGCATGGTCGGCAAGGCCGAGCGCGGCCCGGCGGCCATCGAGGCGATCCGTGACAACAAGTCGGCCTACCTGATGGCCGTCGGTGGTTCGGCCTACCTGGTGTCCAAGGCGATCAAGGCGGCCAAGGTCGTCGGCTTCGCCGACCTGGGCATGGAAGCGATCTACGAGTTCACCGTGCAGGACATGCCGGTGACCGTGGCGGTTGATTCCACCGGCGAGTCGGTGCACAAGACCGGCCCGCGCGAATGGCAGGCCCGCATCGGCAAGATTCCGGTAGTGGTGGAGTAAGCCTTCCGCCGCGGACCAGGAAACGGCGCCCGTGTGGCGCCGTTGTTGTGTGGGCAGAAGGATTAACGCTCCTGTAGCGGTTACTCTGCTACGGTCGGCGCACGCTCGCACAGGACGTGTCCATGGCCCTGCATCGATTCATCGTGGTAGGCGTGCTGCTGGCCCTGGCCGGCTGCAGCACCCCTGCGTCGTACGAAGGCGCGGATTTCCCCGCATCGGCGCAATGCCGTGTGCAGTGCCAGGCCGGCTATCGCAGCTGCATGGCGCAGAATGACTCCCTCGGCAGCCGCCAGGGCAATTGCGAGCAGCAGGTGGTGCCGGCGCCGGACAAGCGTTGCAAGGACGTGGACAACCCGGACCTGCGCCGTGCCTGCGAACTGAAGGCGCATGACTGCACGATGCGCGCACCGATGATGTCCTGTGGCGAACGCCGGGATTCCTGCATGAGCAGCTGCGGCTGAGCAACGATCGCGCGCGTGGGCGCATAATCGGCTGATCCACCTGCACAGGATCTTCCGCATGAGCACCACGCTGTATGGTTCGACCAGTACCGCCGCCCTGGTTGTGCACTGGCTGCTGATCGAGCTGGGCATCGAGCATGAACTGGTGCTGCTGGATTTCGATACGCGCGAGCACAAGTCGGCGCAGTACCTGGCGCTCAATCCGGCCGGTGTGGTGCCGACACTGCTGATCGATGGCCTGGTGCTGACTGAAGCGGCGGCCATCGCGCTGTATCTGGCCGATCGCCATCCGGACGCCGGCCTGCTGCCCGCGGTGGGTACACCGCAGCGCGCCGATGCCTATCGTTGGATGTTCTGGTGCGCCAATACGCTTCAGCCGGCCTACCGTGCCTGGTTCTATCCGAACGAGGTGGCGGGCGAGGCGAACGTCGAGGCCAGCCGCGAGATGGCACGTCAGCGCCTTGAAGCGGCCTGGCAGCATGTCGCCACGCACCTGCAGTCACATGGTCCCTACCTGCTGGGCGCCACGCCCTGCGTGGTCGATTACATGCTGGTGATGCTGATGCGCTGGTCGCGCAACATGCCCAAACCCAGCGACACCTGGCCGGTACTGAAGGCGCACGCCGCGTCGATGAAGGCGCGCCCGGCGTTCGCCGAGGTGTATCGCCGCGAAGGCATCACCGACTGGCTGTAGCCGTTCTGTAGAGCCGAGCCATGCTCGGCTGCATTCACGGGTTGCACGCGAAGCGCAGCCGAGCATGGCTCGGCTCTACCAGAGCGGTGCGGGTTACAGGATCTCCAGCACCGTTTCCGGTGGACGGCACAGGCGCGTGCCCTTGTCGGTGCGCACCACGGGGCGGTTGATCAGCCGCGGGTGTTCGGCCATCGCCGCCAGCAGCCTGGCCTCGTCCGCATCTTCCAGGCCCAGTTCGGTGAACTGCGCTTCCTTGCTGCGCACCAGCGCCTGCGCGTCCAGCCCGGATTCGGCCAGCACCTGGCGCAGCGCGGCGACGTCCGGCGGGCTGTCCAGGTAGTCGACCACCACCGGCTCGAAGCCCGCATCACGTATCAGCTTCAGTGCGCCGCGCGAGTTGCTGCAGGCCGGGTTGTGCCAGATCGTCACGTGCATCAGAACCACTCCAGCAGGGATACGCCCACGCCCACGTAGGTGGCCTTGTGGTTGTAGTCGATCAGGCTTTCGCCGTAGCCGTCGAACACCTGTACATGGCCGCGCAGCAGGTTGCTGATCGGGAAGCCGTAATCCAGCTGCAGGGCACCGTGCGAGCGGCTGCCGGTGCGCAGCGAGTGGCGCGCCATCAGCGAGACCTCATGGCCGTTGCGGTTCCAGGTCAGGGTCGCATCACCGCGGCCCATGTAATCCTCGATGTCCGGGTTGTTGTCGTCGCTGCGGGTCTCGGGAATGCGGTACCAGGGGCGCAGCACCAGCGCCCAGTTCTCACGGTCCAGGCCGATGTTGAGCATCACCCGGTTCCAGCTGCGCGACAGCGGGTCGGCGCGGCCATTGGACTGGTGGTTCAGCGCGATGCCGGTCATGCGCCCGCGCCAGCCACCGATCGAGTAGCCATTGCGGAACACCATCATCACTTCCGGCTCGTAGTTGGTTTCGCGGAACGGGCGCGAATCCTCGCCATTGTAGGCCTGCCAGCGCGAGCTCTGGGTGTAGCCGGCCCAGATGTCGCCGTTGTCGCCGAACAGGTTCTCGGCGATCTTGGTCTTGAAGCTGATCTGGAATTTCAGTTCGGCACTGTCCAGCACCTGCGGCGTGGTGACCGTGTTGGCCGGGTTCGGCGAGTGCGGCGTGGTGTTGCGGTCGCTGGTCCAGAACGCCGGCAACAGGTACACCGGCTTGTAGGCGCGCAGCTGGAACGGGCCGAGCTTGGAGTCTTCGGCCAGCTCCCAGCGGCTGTCCAGCAGCGAGCCACGGCCGGCATTGGCCAGTGCGCTGTCAGGGGCCGCTGGGCGGAACAGGTCACTGACCCGCTCGCGCAGTTTCTCTTCGCCCTGGCTGACGCGTGCAGTCTGGCGTTCTTCGCGACGGGCCTGCGCGGCTGCCTCGGCCGCAGCGTCGGCCTCGGCGGTGGCCTGCGGGGTACGCCCGAACTGGCGGTCATAACAGGCCAGGCGGGCAGCGTCGGTGGTAATTGCCGCGCACGCGGCCGGCGAGGCGTCGGCACTGGGCGCGAACTCCTGCGCGGCCAGTGGCGCACTGGCCAATGCCAGCGCCAGCGGCGCGAAGCGGGGAAGCAGCGGAGACAGGGTCATTGCAGCAGGCCCTTCGGTGAATACGGGAATCGCACAGTGTGGAGGCTGCACCGGATCACGGCCAGCCCCCACGGTTTATGCACGGCCACCGCGTGCGCGTGGCGTGAAGGAGAGGTTGGTCACAAGAACCAGGCGAACGCAAACAGCCCCAGCATCGCGATCACCACCGCCAGCTTCAGCGCCAGGCCGAGCAGGATGCCAAGCCATGTGGCCAGGCCTACCTTGGTCGAGCGCCCCAGTTCGCGGGTGTGCCAGTACTCGCCCAGCAGGGCGCCGATCAACGGGCCGGCGAACAGGCCGATCGGCATGAAGAACAGGCCGACGATGCTGCCGACGAAGGTTCCCCACAGTGCCTTGCGGCTGGCACCGACCCGCTGCGCCCCCACCACGGTGGCCAGCACGTCCACCAGCAACGAGAGCAGGGTCAGTACCCCCAGCGCAACCAGGGTCGGCCAACCAACGTGGGCGAAGCCGTCCGCCCACGCTGCCAGCAGCAGTCCGATGAACACCAGCGGGATGCCGGGCAGGGCCGGCAGGATGATTCCGGCGATGCCGACAAGGACGAAAATGACCGCTAGCAGATATAAGATGAATGAGAGTCCCATGCTGTCCCGTATGGTGGCCGTTTTGGGGTTGACAGTGAAAGATTTTGCCAGTTGCTTTTTCGTTTTGGGCGGGTTAAGTTGCAGTCGCTGAGCTTGGCAAGGTCACCGTGGATCGTGGCCTGATGAAGCAAGATCTTCCCGATCCGCTGCATCGATGCACCTCGCTTCCCCCTTGCTTGTCAGCCGCCCACCAGGCGTTTCCTACAACAAGAGAGAGTCACCAGGGAGTTAGTGAGATGTCTGATCGCGAGACCGGTACCGTCAAGTGGTTCAACGATGCAAAGGGCTTCGGCTTCATCAGCCGTGAAAACGGCGAAGACGTGTTCGTGCACTTCCGTGCCATCCAGACCCAGGGCTTCAAGAGCCTGAAGGAAGGCCAGAAGGTCACCTTCACCGTCGTGCAGGGCCAGAAGGGCCTGCAGGCCGACGCCGTGCAGCCGACCTGATCGCGCTGCAAGCCGTCACATGAAAAAGGCCCGCGCAAGCGGGCCTTTTTCTTTGCCGTCGGCCCGGTGCAGGTCAGCGCAGGATGACCTTGCCGTTGACCACGCGCACATAGGTGTTTTCGCGGATGCCGCCGAGGTCGCGCTGGTTGACCACGATGGTGCGGCCATCATCCATGCGCACGCTGATGTCGTAGGTATCGCTGGTGACGTTCTTCTGGATCTGGTTGCCCGCCAGCGCACCGCCGACCGCGCCTGCGGCCGCGGCAATGTTCTTGTTGCCACGGCTGCCGCCGGTGTGATCGGAGATCTCATGGCCGGCCACGGCACCGACGATGCCGCCGAGGATGGCGCCGGTCGCGCTGGGCGCGGTGCGGCCCGACGGCACGGTGTTGATGCGGGTGACGATGCCGCAGTCGGCGCAACGGCCCTGATTGTAACCGCCGTTGTTGCCGTAGCCGCCATTGTTGTAGCCGTTGTTGTAACCACCGCCACCGTAGCCGGGCGAGGTGGCACAGCCAGCCAGGGCGAGGGTAGCGATGGCGCTGGCGGCAATGAGCTGGATCTTCATGGGGCGTCTCCTGGCCGTGAAGGCGGGTGCGTTGGGTGGGTACTGCGTCATGCAGCAGGGTGGACGAATCCTCTCCTTTCGAACGTGAACAAGGTGCCAACCAGGCGTGGCTTGCCCGGCTACAGGATGAATGCGCGTCAGCGGAAGTCCTGGTGGCAGGCCCGGCAGTCGGCCTGCACGGTTTCCACCACCTTGGCCAAGGCGGTGCAGTCACTGGGCGGCGCCGCCAGCGCGGCGTTGAGGTTGCCGCGCAGCTGGCTGGCGTGCTGCTGGAACCGGCTATTGTCCTTCAGCCCGGGAAAGGCCAGGTCGAGGTCGTTGGACAGAAGGCGCAGGGCCTGCAGCCGCGGCACGCTGTCGGCCAGGCTGCAGCGGTTCTGCTGCTGGGCCTGCTGCAGCAGCTGCGATTGCCGCTGCATCACCTGCATCAGGCTGTCCGGGAACGGGTCGCGGCGGGCCTGCAGGGCGCGGCCGACCATGACCGTGGCAACCAGGCCGATCAGCAGGCCCAGGCACAGCACGAACAGGTAGCGATGGGCAGTGGACGGGCGGCGGGGCGGGCTGGCGTTCATGGCGGGCTCTCCGGGCGTGCAACGGTGGGTTCGATGCCGGCGCGCTGTAGGCGCTGACGCCTGCACGTTAAAATAGCCGGATGAACGAACAGGTCAAACAACGCTTCGCCGGCATCGAACGGCTGTATGGCGTAGGTGCGCTTGAGCGCCTGCAGGGCAGCCGCGTGGCGGTGGTGGGCATGGGCGGGGTCGGCTCGTGGGTGGTGGAAGCGCTGGCGCGTTCGGCGGTCGGCCACCTGACCCTGATCGACGCCGATGACATCTGCGTGTCCAACACCAACCGGCAGCTGCCGGCGATGGAGGGCAACTACGGCCGCAACAAGGCCGAGGCAATGGCAGAGCGCTGCCGCGCGATCAACCCGGACATCGAGGTCGATGCCGTCCAGGCGTTCCTGACCGTGTCCAACATGGCCGAGTTGCTGGACCGTGGATTCGATCTGGTGATCGATGCCTGCGACAGCTTCCGGGTCAAGGTCGAGACGATCGCCTGGTGCCGTCGCCGCAAGCTGCCGCTGCTGACCGTGGGGGCTGCCGGTGGTCGCACCGATCCGACCCTGGTGCGGATCCGCGATGTCTCTCGCACCGAGCATGACGCCATGCTGGCGCTGATCCGCAAGAAGCTGCGCAGCGAGTTCAATTTCCCGAAGAACGCCAAGCGCTATTTTGGCGTGCCGGCGGTGTACTCGCTGGAAAACGTGAAGTATCCGCAGGCCGATGGCAGCGTCTGCGGCATCCGTCCGAACCTGGGTGCGGATGCAGCACTGAAGCTGGACTGCGGCGCAGGCCTCGGTGCGGCAACGCACATCACCGGAGCGTTCGCGTTCGCTGCGGTGGGCAAGGCGCTGGAAATGCTGCTGGAGCCGAAGAAGGTGAAGGCCGGGGTGGCTGAGGCCAGCGAGGCCTGATGGATCGTGCCGGCCGAGGTCGGCACCTACCGGATGGCGTGCCGGCCAGCGGCCGGCACGACCGTCAGATGGCTGGCAGGCCGAACAATCGGCGCGCGTTCTCAGTCGTGGCATGTGCCACGGCTTCAACATCCATTCCGCGCAGTGCGGCCACGTGGCGGGCGATGACCGCCAACCGCGCCGGTTCGTTGCGCTGGCCGCGGATGCCGGCATCGGGCTGATCCGGTGCATCGGTTTCCAGCAGCAGTTGTTCCAGCGGCATCCCGCGCACCAGGCGCTGCAGCCGTTGCGCGCGTTCGTAGGTCAGTGGACCGCCAAGACCAAGCAGGAAGCCTTGCCGATGCAGTTGCGCGGCCTGTTCCGGGCTGCCGGAAAAGCTGTGCACCACGCCACGCAGGCCGCCGATGCGACGGATCGCGGCGATCACTGCGTCCACCGCGCGTCGCGCATGCAGGATCACCGGCAGCTCGAACTCGCGGGCCAGTTCCAGTTGGCCGATGAAGTACGCCTGCTGTGCCTCTGCGTCCAATCCCTCGACGAAGAAATCGAGCCCGCATTCGCCGATCGCACACGGTCGTTCGCGCTCGATCCACTCGCGCAGCAGCGGCAGATGCTCGGGCCGGTGCTCGGTCAGGAACATCGGATGCAGGCCGTAAGCCGGGTACAGCCCCGGTGCCTGCCGGCAGACCTCGCGCAGCTTCGGCCAGCTGGCGGCGGTGACGGCCGGTACCACCTGCTCGCGCACGCCTGCGGCGCCTGCGCGCTCGATCACCGCCGTGCGGTCAGCATCGAATTCACTGGCATCCAGATGGCAGTGGCTGTCGACCAGCGGGGTCAACGCTGTTCCAGCGGCGGCGGGGCCGGGACTGTATTGCGGCTCTTCCAGTTGGCCAGCAGCAGGGTACCGAAGCCCAGTACCAGTTCGTCGACGAACGGGATCGGGTCGGGGATGAACAGGGTCAGTACGAACAGGCCGGCGGTGAGCTTGAACAGGGTGGGGTAGCGCAGCCGGCGGGCCCACTGCAGTACCGGCAGCAGCATCGGGTTGGCCATGGCGTGGATCCTCCTGGGGAATATGCAAACGCTACCACGGGCCCAGCATTTCCCGATGCTGAATGGGTTACAGGAATGAGCAGGAAATGTGGAGATTCCGTTCAGGCAGTGCATGCTGCAATCTGGCCCGAGAACGTTGCGGATGGTCCGCAAGGAGCAGGTCATGAAAAGCACAACTACAACTGTCCTGGTCGCAGCGGGCGCGCTGCTGGTCGGTGGCATCGCCACCGCCGCCTTCATGAAGAGCGGCGACAAATCGCCAGATTCCATCAGCGCCGGAACCCCCAACGGTGAATCACGCCTGGTTGACGGCAACGCCGTTGACGATGGCGCACGTGGTGACAAGCTCGACCCGTCTGCGCCGCGCGGGCTGGAATATGCCGACGTGCTGAAGGTCGACCCGATCACCGAGAAGCAGAAGGCCTACGCCACCGTGATCGGCACCGATGCCGTGCGCGAGACCTCCACCACCCAGACCCCGCACGAGGTCTGCCAGGACGTGACCGTGCAGGAGCGCCTGCCGGAGCGTGACGGCAATGTCGGCGGCACCGTGGTCGGCGCGGTGGTCGGCGGCCTGCTCGGCAACCAGGTTGGCGGTGGCAACGGCAAGAAGGCCGCGACCGCCGCCGGTGCCGTGGCCGGTGGCTTCATCGGCAACCAGATCGACAAGCGCCACGTGGGTGGCCGCGTGGTCAACCGTACCGAGCGCCAGTGCCACACCGAGACCGCCACCTCCGAGTCGAGCCGTGTTACCGGCTACAACGTGACCTACCGCAACGAGGACGGCACCACCGGCACCATGCGAATGGCCAGCAAGCCGGGCAACCGCATCGCCATGGGCACCAATGACGTGGTGAAGGGGTACAACGTGACCTACCGCTACGACGGCGCCGAGAAGACGGTGCGCATGGACAACAAGCCGGCCAGCGATCGCCTGCCGGTGGTCGATGGCCAGCTGGTCACGCAGACCGCCGCTGCCGGCGCCACTGCGGCCACGCGCCAGTAATCCAGAACACCCCCTGCTGTACCCGACGGGCCGGCTCATGCCGGCCCGTTCTTTTGTGAGCGCGGGCATTCATCCGTGTGGACGCGGAATCCACCATCATGGTGGCCCCTTCGACATGGAGTCGGCATGAGCATCTTCGACCTGCGCATCGAAACAGAGCGCCTGATCCTGCGCCCGCTGCTGCGCGAGGACTACGAACCTTACCTGGCGTTCTGCGCCGACGAGGAAACGATGCGCACCCTGGGTGGCGTGCAACCGGCGTCGGTGGCATGGCGCGGTTTCTGCAGCCTGGCCGGCGCCTGGCAGCTGTTCGGCTTCTCGATGTTCAGCGTGATCGAGAAATCCAGCGGAGACTGGATCGGGCGGCTGGGCCCCTGGCAACCGCAGGACTGGCCGGGTACCGAGGTGGGTTGGGGCATCCGTCATGCCAGCTGGGGCCGGGGCTATGCGCCGGAAGCTGCCGTGGCGGCGATCGACTGGGCCTTCGACACGCTGGGTTGGGTCGAGGTGGTCCATACCATCGCCGAGAACAACGACAACTCGCGGGCGGTCGCGCGCAAGCTCGGCAGCACGCTGTTGCGGATGGGCGAACTGCCGCCGCCGTACAACGACAAGCCGATGCAGATCTGGGGCCAGTCGCGCGAACAGTGGCGGCAGCGCCGTTCACCGTTGTAGAGCCGAGCCCATGCTCGGCTGCTGTCCGCCAAATGCAGCCGAGCATGGGCTCGGCTCTACAGATTGTCGGCATGCTGCACCCGCGCTTGGCATTCCCTGGCGCACTTGCCAGACTGCACGCAGCCGGCCGCCGGCCGGATTCGATGGAGCAGGCAATGGTGGAAGCGCGCGTCCCACTGACGGTGCATGGCATGTCGGTCTCGGGCAATTGCCACAAGGTCCGGCTGCTGCTTGAGCAGCTCGGCAGCCGTTACCGCTGGGTGGAGGTGGACAGTGCCCATGGCCAGACCCACACGCCCGAATTCCTGGCGCTCAACCCGAATGCCAAGGTGCCGCTGATCGTGCGCGACGACGGCCGCGTGCTGACCGAATCCAACGCGATCCTGTTCTGGCTGGCAGAAGGCACGCCGTACCTGCCCAACGATGGCTGGGAGCGCGCGCAGGCATTGAGCTGGATGTTCTTCGAGCAGTACACGCATGAGCCCTGTGTGGCAGTGGCGCGCTTCATCCGCGGCTGGACCGCGCCCGATTCGCCGCGCCGAGCCGAACTGCCGCGCCTGCACGAGCGTGCCGCCACTGCACTGGCAGTGATGGAGCAGCACCTGCGCCAGGCACAGTGGTTCACTGGCGGCGAGTACGGCATCGCCGATATCGCGCTGTTCGCCTATACCGATGTGGCGGGCGAGGGCGGCATCAGCCTGGAGCCGTTCCCGGAAGTTCGCGCCTGGCTGCAGCGCGTGCGCGAGCAGCCACGCTTCCTGCCGATGCCGGCAGTGACGGCCGAGGTGCGCGCGCGCTTCGAAGCCGCGTGATCCGAACAGGGTAACGCCGGGGCAGGCCCGGCCGAACGCAACAACGACACGGAGGGTGTTCGATGTTCGCTGTGGTTCCCGATCCGATCCCCGCACGCATGCGCGTGCTCAACCGCGCCGATGTGTGCGATGTCAATTTCCTCGAGGCGGTGCGCGGTTGGCGCGGTACGCCACGCCCGCGACCCGCAGCGGATGCCCCGATCCTGCCGGACAGTACGCTCAGTGCCGCCGCGTTCGGTGAACTGTTCGAGTCGCAACTGGTCAGCCGCCAGCTGGACCTGATGGCACGCGTACTGCGCGTGCAGAACAAGGTCTTCTACACCATCGGTTCCTCCGGCCATGAAGGCAACGCGCTGCTGGCGCGGGCCTGCCGTCATACCGATCCGGCCTTCCTGCACTACCGTTCCGGCGCCTTCATGGCCGAGCGTTCGCGGCAGGTGCCGGGCATCGACCCGCTGCGCGATTCCGCGCTCTCGTTCGCCGCCAGTGCCGAGGATCCGGCCAGCGGTGGCCGCCACAAGGTGTGGGGCAGCAAGCCGTTGTGGGTGCTGCCTCAGACCTCGACCATCGCCTCGCACCTGCCCAAGGCGCTGGGCACCGCGCTGGCCATCGAGAGTGGCAAGCGCTTGGGGCAGGCGCTGCCGGTTCCGCCCGACAGCATCGTGCTGTGCTCGTTCGGCGATGCTTCGGCCAACCACGCCACCGCGCAGACCGCCTTCAATACCGCGATGTGGTCGGCCTACCAGAAGCTGCCGGCGCCGATCCTGTTCGTCTGCGAGGACAACGGCCTGGGCATCTCGGTGAAGACCCCTGACGGCTGGATCGCCGAGCGCTTCAGCCATCAGCCGGGGCTGGACTATTTCTTTGCCGATGGCCTGGATCTGGCCATCGGCCACACGCAGGTACAGGCGGCGGTGGAGCACTGCCGGCGCACCCGGCGGCCGACCTTCCTGCATCTGCGCACCACGCGCCTGATGGGCCATGCCGGTACCGACTTTGAAGTGGAATGGCGCGCGCTGCCGGAGCTGTGTGCAGCCGAAGCCCAGGACCCGCTGCTGCGTTCGGCGCAGATCGCACTTGAATCAGGCTGGATGGATGCGGCCGCCATCGAAGTGGCCTACGAGACGATGCGCGCGCGCTGCATGGCCGCCGCCGCCGATGCCGAAGGCAGTGCGAAGCTGCAGTCGCTGCGGGAGGTGATGGCGCCGCTGGCACCGTACACGCCCGCAGCGGTGCAGGCCGAAGCGCAACGCGAGGTCGCTGCCGAAGCGCGCGAGGCACTCTATGGTGATGCCGAGGCATTGCCCGAACGACAGGCGCCGCGGCATCTCGCGATCCAGATCAACCATGGCCTGCAGGAACTGCTGGCCAAGTATCCGCAGAGCCTGTTGTTCGGCGAGGACGTGGCGCAGAAGGGCGGTGTCTACACCGTCACCAAGGATCTGCTGCGCCGCTTCGGGCCGCGCCGGGTGTTCAACACCCTGCTGGACGAGACCATGATCCTGGGCATGGCACAGGGCCTGGCCAACATGGGCATGCTGCCGATTCCGGAAATCCAGTACCTGGCCTACCTGCACAACGCCATCGACCAGCTGCGTGGCGAGGCCTGTTCGCTGCAGTTCTTCTCCAACGACCAGTACCGCAACCCGATGCTGGTGCGGGTGGCCGGGCTGGGCTACCAGAAGGGTTTCGGTGGCCATTTCCACAACGACAACTCGATCACCGCGCTGCGCGACATCCCCGGGCTGGTGGTCGGCTGCCCATCGCGCGGCGACGATGCCGTGATGATGCTGCGCACGCTGGCGGCGCTGGCGGCGCTGGCGCGGGTGGATGGGCGCGTGGCCGTGTTCCTGGAGCCGATCGCGCTGTACATGAGCAAGGACCTGCACGCACCCGGCGACGGCCAGTGGCTGTTCGACTACCCGGCCCAGGGCCAGGCGCTGGTGCCGGGCGAGGGTCGTGTGTACGCGCCGGAGGCTGGCGACCTGGTGGTCTACACCTACGGCAATGGCGTGCCGATGGCGTTGCGTGCGGCGCGGGCCATCGAGCAGCAGCTGGGCTGGGAGGTGCGGGTGGTGGACCTGCGCTGGCTGGTGCCACTGGATGCCGGCTTCATTGCCGCCCAGGCCGCCAGTGCGCGGCGGGTGCTGGTACTGGACGAAGGACGCCACAGCGGCGGAGTAGGCGAGGGGGTGGTCACCGCACTGGTCGAGGCCGGTTTCGGCCACCTGCCGCTGCGCCGGGTCTGCGGTGCCGATACCTATACCCCGCTGGCGGGGGCAGCAATGTTCGGGCTTCCAAGCGACAATGCAGTGATTGGCGCCGCCCTTGAACTGGCGCAGGAACCCTGATGCATGTGTGGATTGGCGGGAATGTTGTTGCCGGCGCCGGTGGCGTCGGCCGAGGTGCTGCAGGCGCAGGTCCTGGCCATGGGCGAGGCACTGCACCACCGCGGGCCGGATGATGGCGGCAGCTGGGTCGACGCCACGGCCGGCATCGCGCTGGCGCATCGCCGCCTGAGCATCCTCGACCTGTCGCCGCTGGGGCATCAGCCGATGGCCTCGGCCGATGGCCGTTACGTGATGGCCTACAACGGCGAGGTCTACAACTTCGCTGCCCTGCGTGCCGAACTGGAGCCGCTGGGGCACACCTTCCGTGGCCATTCGGATACCGAGGTGCTGCTGGCAGCGATCCTGCAGTGGGGTATCGAGGACACCCTGCAGCGCTGCAACGGCATGTTCGCCATCGCCCTGTGGGACCGCCAGCAGCAGTGCCTGTGGCTGGCCCGCGACCGCGTCGGCAAGAAGCCGCTGTACTACGGCTGGGCGGGTGACAGGCTGGTGTTCGGCTCTGAACTGAAGGCGCTGTGGCAGCACCCGGCGTTCGACAACGACATCGACCGGGATGCACTGACGCTGCTGCTGCGGCTGGACTACATTCCTGCACCGCACAGCATCCACCAGCGCTGCTACAAGCTGATGCCCGGGCGCGTGCTTCGGCTGGACGCCGAAGCCGTAGCGGCGGGTGCGGCCGCGCACCGCCCGGAGCAGGCACAGCGCCCCTACTGGGATGCGCGTGCGCGCATGCAGGCCGCGCTGGCGGCCCCGTTCCAGGGTCGCATCGAGGAGGCCGAGGAACAGCTGGACACGCTGCTGCGCGATGCGGTCGCGCTGCGAATGGTGGCCGACGTGCCGGTGGGCGTGTTCCTGTCCGGTGGTACCGATTCGTCACTGGTGGCCGCGCTGATGCAGGCGCAGAGCGGGCAGCCGGTGCACAGCTTCAGCATCGGCTTCACCGATTCGGGCCACGACGAGGCACCGCTGGCCAGGGAACTGGCCACGCATCTGGGTTGCGACCACACCGAGCTCTACGTCAGCGGCGCGGATGCACTGGCAGTCGTGCCACAACTGCCGGCAATGTTCGACGAACCTTTCGCCGACGCTTCGCAGGTGCCGACCGCGCTGGTCGCGCGCCTGGCGCGTCAGGGCGTGACTGTGGCGTTGTCGGGTGACGGCGGTGATGAGCTGTTCTTCGGCTACACCCGCTACGTGCGCGCACTGCGCAACTGGCAGATGCTGGGCCGCGTGCCGGGCCCGCTCCGGCGCTGGATGGGCGCGCGCGCGCAGCAGCAGGGCGAGGCCTCGCGGACCGGCGGACTGGCCGCGCTGCTGGCCGAGTCCGGCGCGCGTGGCATCGGCGACGTGTACCGCAACCGCATCTCGCGCTGGCGCGATCCGGCGGCGGCAGTGCCGGGCGCGCAGGCTGCCGGCAGCTTCTACGACCTGGCCGATCCGTTGCACGGCGCCGGCACACCGGCCGACGCGATGATGCTGGCCGATTACGTGACCTACCTGCCGGATGACCTGCTGTGCAAGGTCGACCGCACCTCGATGGCAGTCAGCCTGGAGGCACGCGCGCCGCTGCTGGACTGGCGCGTGGCCGAGTTCGCCTGGTCGCTGCCGCTGGGCTTCAAGCGCAGCGAAACCACCAGCAAGGTGCTGCTCAAGCGGGTTCTTGGCCGCTACGTGCCGCAGTCGATGGTGCACCGGCCCAAGCGCGGATTCGGTGCGCCGGTCAGCGACTGGCTGAAGGGCGACCTGCGGCCGTGGGCCGAAGACCTGCTGCAGCCGGCACGCCTGGAGCGCGAGGGAGTGCTGTCGGCGTCGGCGGTGCAGCCGCTGTGGCAGCAGTTCCTGGGGGGGCAGCGCAAGTGGCATACCCACCTGTGGAACGTGCTGATGTTCCAAGCCTGGCAGGCGCATTGGCGGCAGGTGCGGGCCGGCGTGACCGGCGGCTGATCTTCACCGGACGACACGGGCCCGGCGTCTAGGCTGGGCCTCCCGCACCGTGAGGAGTATGTCCCGATGTCCGTCCCTACCATCGCCGTGTTCGTCGGCAGCCTGCGCAAGGATTCCTGCAACCGCAAGCTGGCCCATGCGCTGGAGAAGATCGCTGGCGACCGCGCGCGCTTCCAGTACGTGCAGATCGGCGATCTGCCGCTGTACGACCAGGATTTCGATGGCCAGTACCCGCCGCAGGGCGCCCGGCTGAAGGATCAGGTGCGTGCCGCCGACGCGGTGCTGTTCGTGACCCCCGAATACAACCGGTCGGTGCCGGGCGTGCTGAAAAACGCCATCGACATCGGCTCGCGCCCGTACGGTGACAGTGCGTTTGCCGGCAAGCCGGCGGCGGTGATCGGCGCCTCCATCGGCCAGATCGGTACCGCCGTGGCCCAGCAGCACCTGCGCATCAGCCTGGCTTTCCTGGACATGCATGTGCTCGGCCAGCCCGAAGCGTTCATCCACTTCAAGGACGGCCTGATCGATGCCGACGGCACGATCCACAACGAGGGCACGCAGAAGTTCCTGCAGAGCTACGTGGACCGGTTCCTGGCACTGATCGCGGTGCACGTGAAGGGCGATTGAGGCCGATGGGTCAGAGCGCTCTGCGTTGCAGAGGGATCCGACCCCAACCACGCCCGGGGTCGGATCCCGGCGCGCAGCGACGGGCTCTGACCCCACGCCCCGCTGAGCGGGCCAGAGCGCGTACGCTGCACGGAATCCGACCTTGGTGGCCTGATCTGCGATAATGCTCAACTCGGGCGTCGCAACGGCGCCCGTCGCAGGCACTGCGACGCCCCCGCGCCAGAGTGGCCAGGCACTGGCGGATATCCCCCGTTTCTCCACGGCTTATCCACAGGCTTGTCCATGGCTGCCGGGGTCGGCGCATGACTACACTCGTCCGGCCCACTTTTGCAGGAAACACCGCAGCATGTCCGCTCGTTCCGGCTTCCGTTCCAACCGCAGAGAGCGCGGTGATGGCTTCGATCGCGATCGCGACGAATCGCGTATCGACCAGCTGCGCGTGCCGCCGCATTCGGTGGAAGCCGAGCAGGCGGTGCTGGGGGGCCTGATGCTGGCGCCGGAGGCCTATGATCGGGTCAACGATCAGCTGACCGAGGGTGATTTCTACCGCCGCGACCACCAGATGATCTACCGCGCGATCCGCGAACTGTCCGAGCGCGAGCGGCCGTTCGACGCGGTGACCCTGGGCGAGTGGTTCGAATCGCAGGGCAAGCTGGAGCTGGTGGGCGATGGCGCCTACCTGATCGAGCTGGCGAGCACTACGCCATCGGCGGCCAACATCGTGGCCTATGCCGAGATCGTGCGTGACAAGGCGGTGCTGCGGCAGCTGATCCAGGTCGGCACCGACATCGTCAACGATGGCTTCCAGCCCGAAGGCCGTGACAGCAGCGAGCTTCTGGCATCGGCGGAAAAGAGCGTGTTCGCCATCGCCGAGCAGGGTGCACGCGGACGTACCGACTTCGTGGCCATGCCTGGCGCGCTGAAGGATGCCTTCGAGGAGCTGCGCAACCGCTTCGAGAACGGCGGCAACATCACCGGCCTGCCGACCGGCTACAACGACTTCGATGCGATGACCGCCGGCCTGCAGCCGACCGACCTGATCATCCTCGCCGCGCGCCCGGCCATGGGCAAGACCACGTTCGCACTGAACATCGCCGAGTACGCGGCGATCAAGTCGAAGAAGGGCGTGGCGGTGTTCTCGATGGAAATGTCGGCCTCGCAGCTGGCGATGCGCCTGATCTCCTCCAACGGCCGCATCAACGCGCAGCGCCTGCGTACCGGCCAGCTGGAAGACGAGGACTGGAGCCGCGTCACCAGCGCGATCAAGATGCTGAAGGAAACCAAGATCTTCATCGACGATACGCCAGGCGTGTCGCCGGAAGTGCTGCGTTCCAAGTGCCGCCGCCTCAAGCGCGAGCACGACCTGGGCCTGGTGGTGATCGACTACCTGCAGCTGATGAGCGTGCCGGGCAACAGCGAGAACCGCGCGACGGAAATCTCGGAAATCTCGCGTTCGCTGAAGGGCCTGGCCAAGGAACTGCACGTGCCGGTGATCGCGCTGTCGCAGCTCAACCGCTCGCTGGAAACGCGTACCGACAAGCGCCCGGTGATGGCCGACCTTCGCGAATCGGGCGCAATCGAGCAGGATGCGGACATGATCGTCTTCATCTACCGCGATGATTACTACAACAAGGAAAATTCGCCGGACAAGGGCCTGGCCGAGATTATCATCGGCAAGCACCGTGGTGGCCCGACCGGTTCGTGCAAGCTGAAGTTCTTCGGCGAATACACCCGCTTCGACAACCTGGCCCACGACTCGGTCGGTTCGTTCGAGTAACGACCGTGCCGGCCGCCGGCCGGCACCACCTCCTGGTCGGCAAACCATTCGAAACGCCAATCTTCCGTATGTGGCGTGTAAATGACATGTAACGCGACGCTTCTACGATTCCGCCGCTGCTGCCCTTCGACGCCGCCCTTCGGCGTCCAGCGTGCCCAAGGAATCCGCCCCCATGTCGTCCCACGCTCCGCTCCGCCGCAATCTGCTGGCCTTGCTGGTCTGTGCTTCGCTCCCCTCGTTGGCCGCTGCTGAAACCGCCCCCGGCACTGATGCCCAGTCGGCCACCACGCTCGATTCGATCTCGGTGATCGGTCGCGGCGAAGCCCGGCAGGTGCAGCGCGTGACCGCCGAGGACATGAAGGTGCTGCCGCCCGGCGCCAACCCGCTGAAGCTCCTGGCGACCAAGCCGGGCGTGCATTTCGAATCGGCCGATGCCACCGGCGCCTACGAATGGTCCACCACCATCAGCCTGCGTGGCTTCAACCAGAACCGCCTGGGCTACACGCTCGATGGCATTCCGCTGGGCAACATGGCCTACGGCAACAGCAATGGCCTGCACATCAGCCGCGCGGTGATCAGCGAGAACCTGGGCGGTGCCGAAGTCTCCACCGGCATCGGTGCGCTGGGCACGCCGTCGACCAGCAACCTCGGCGGCGTGTTCCAGTTCTATTCGATCGATCCGTCCACCGAGTATGGCGTGGTGCTGGCACAGAGCTTCGGCAGCGACAGTGCGCGCCGCAGCTATGCGCGCCTGGAGACCGGTGAACATCAGGGCTTCGCTGCCTACCTGTCCGGCGTGTATTCAGAAGGCGACAAGTGGAAGGGCAAGGGTTCGCAGGAGCTGAAGCAGTTCAACGGCAAGGCCACCTACAACTTCGGTGCGGACAGCAGGATAACCGCGTTGTTCAATGCCTCGCGCCGCGTCGAGGCCGACTACCAGGACCTGTCGCTGGAGATGATCGATCGCCTCGGCTGGAACTGGGACAACTACGCACCGGACTGGGATCGCGCGGTGGCCGCCGCACGCGGCAGGTTCAGCGGCGGCGTCAACAGCCCATGGGATGCGTACTACTCCGGTCACGGACTGCGCAATGACGACCTGTCCAGCATTGCCGGCGATTTCGGCCTGAACGAGTCGATGCGCCTGAAGGTCAACGTCTACAACCACAGCAACCGTGGCCAGGGCCACTGGTTCAGCCCGTCCAATCCATCCAACCCGGGCACCAGTCGCGAGATCCCGATCTCGATCCGCACCACCGAGTACGCGATCGACCGCACCGGCGTGACCTCGGCGTTCACCTGGAACGTCGGTGGCCACGAACTGGAAGCGGGCCTGTGGTACGAAGACAACGGCCACAGCGTGCAGCGCAACTTCTATTACATCGACGGCCCGATCACCGACGATTTCTTCCTGCGCAACCCGGACCAGCGCGTGTGGCACCAGCGCTACACCACCATCACCCGCCAGTTCTACGTGCAGGACCGCTTCCGCCTGTTCGATGACCGCCTGACCATCGACATCGGTGCGAAGTCGCCGAACACCCGCACCCGCGTGCGCACGCCGCTGGGCAGCTATGCCAACAACAGCAGCCTGACCTCGAAGAAGGGCTTCCTGCCGCAGGCCGGCTTCAACTTCAAGCTCAACGAAGGCAACGAGATCTTCGGCTCGTTCGCCAAGAACATCGCCGCCTATGCGCTGGGCGTGGGCAGCCCGTTCAACGTACCGCAGGCCGCATTCGATGCCAGCGCGAAGAACCTGAAGCCGGAACAGTCGCGCACCCTCGAGCTGGGCTGGCGCGGCTACGGCCAGGGCTATGAAGCCTCGGTGGCGGTGTACGACGTGAAGTTCGACAACCGTCTGCTGGCCATCGCGCAGTGCGTGGGCATCCTCGGTTGCCCGGCGCTGTTCTCGAACGTCGGTTCGGTGACCAGCCGCGGCGCCGAGGCGACCCTGCAGCTGAAGCCGATGCAGGACCTGACCTGGTCCAACGCGCTGTCGTGGAATGACAGCACCTACGACAACGACTACGTGAACAACGGCGTGGTGCCGACCCGGGGCAAGAAGACCGTCGACACCCCGGAATGGATGTTCGCCAGCACCCTGGCCTGGACGCCGGGCCCGTGGGACCTGCGCCTGGCCGCCAACCATGTCGGCAAGCGTTACATGACCTATACCAACGACGTGTCGGTGCCCAGCTACTGGCTGGTCAACGCTTCGGCGGCCTATGACTTCGGCAAGCTCGGCCCGGCACAGAACCTGACCGTGGCGCTGAACCTGACCAACCTGACCGACAAGCGTTATCTGTCCTCGATCAACACCAACGGCACCTACGCCGCCGACCCGACCCGCAGCCTGGCGACCATGCAGGTCGGCGCGCCGCGGCAGGTGATGGCGACCGCTACCGTGCACTTCTGATGCGCGGGCCAGTCGATCCGGAAAGCCGTCGTCGCCTGCTGCGCATGGCGTGGCAGGGTACGGGAGCGGCGATCGCGCTGGCAGCGATGCCGGGGCTGGCTACGGCCGGCCCACGCCCGCGGTTGGGACGTGATCCGTTCACCTTGGGCGTCGCCGCCGGCGATCCGGATCCGCAGGGAGCGGTGCTGTGGACGCGGCTGGCGCCGGACCCGCTCAACGGCGGCGGCATGCCGTCGCGGGCGGTGCCGGTGCGCTGGTTCGTGGCCGAAGACCCGGGCATGCGCCGGCTGGTGCAGCGTGGTGTCGCCGCGGCGGTGCCCGAGCTGGCGCACTCGGTACATGTGGAGGTCAACGGCCTGCGCCCGGGCCGTGACTACTACTACCGTTTCGCCTGCGATGGCGATGAGGAAAGCGCGGTCGGTCATTTCCGCACCGCGCCGCTGCTGGACACGCAGCTGCAGCAGCTGCGGCTGGCACTGTGCACCTGCCAGGCCTGGAACAGCGGCTACTACCCGGTGCTGCGTGACATCGCGCAGAGTGACGTCGACCTGGTGCTGCATGCCGGTGACTACCTGTACGAGTACAGCCCGCTGCAGAATGCGCGCGGACGCACGCTGGATGCCGGGCGCTTCAGCGGCGAGACCGTCAGCCTGGAGCGCTATCGCGACCAGTATGCGCTGTACAAGCTCGATCCCGATCTGCAGGCCGCGCACGCCGCACACGCGTTCGCGGTGATCTGGGACGACCACGAAGTGCAGAACGATTACTCCGGCATCCATCCGGAGAAGCCTGGCGTCTCGACGGAGGACTTCATCGTTCGCCGCGCGGCGGCCTACCGCGCGTTCTACGAGCACCTGCCGATGCGCGGCACGCCTGCGGGCAACGGTGGCCTGCGCGTGCATCGGCGCCTGCGTTACGGCGATCTGGCACAGCTGACCCTGCTCGACTGCCGCCAGTTCCGTCCGGCCAACCCCTGTGGGGTGGGCGAGTCGCCGCGCTGCGAGGCGGCCCTGGACCCGCGCATGAGCATGCTGGGCGTGGGCCAGGAAGCCTGGTTTGCGCAGTCGATGGCGGCCGCACGCGGCACGCGCTGGAACGTGGTGGTGCAGCAGCTGCTGATGGCGCAGCTGCGGCTGGACGGCGGCAAGCCGCGCGAACGTTTCTGGAACGATGCCTGGGACGGTTATCCGGCGGCACGCAACCGCCTGCTGCAGGCGATGCAGGCGGGTGGGCAGGGTAATGCCATCGTGCTGGGCGGGGACTGGCATTCCACCTTCGTCAACGACCTGAAGCTGGACTTCGATGCCGCCAGTGCGCCGGTCGTGGCCACCGAATTCATCGCTCCGGCGATCAGCAGCGGCGGCGACGACACACCGTATGGACCGTATTACGGGCCATCGATTCCGCAGAACCCGCACATCCGTTACTTCGACGGCGACCGCCGCGGCTGGTGGAAGCTGCAGCTGAACCGGCAGACCGTGGACGCCGAGCTGCGCTTCGCCGACAGCGTGCTGCGCGCGGATGCGCCGGTGCGTACTGCGGCGCGCTTCCAGGTCACCCACGGCCGTCCGGGCGCAGTGCAGCTCCTGTAGAGCCGAGCCCACGCTCGGCTGCTTCTGGAAAGCCGAGCGTAGGCTCGGCTCTACAACGGCGCTGGATCGCTTTCATCGCCCCCAGCCCGGTTTCGTCGCAAACCATTTGCGGCCGCCGGGGCAGGGCGCCAAGGTGGTCCCAGGCGGCAGGGTGCCGCCCCAAGGAGACCGTGATGAAGACCCTGTTCGCGCTCGGTGTGTGGTGCCTGCTGTTCGTGCTGTGCTGGCCGCTGGCGATCCTCGCCCTGATCGCCTGGCCGTTCGTCTGGCTGCTGAGCCTGCCGTTCCGCCTGGTCGGCATCACTTTCTCGGCCCTGTTCTCCTTCCTGCGCGCGCTGTTCATGCTGCCGGCGCGGTTGCTGGGTGGCCGGGCGGTGGCCGCATGAGGATGGTGCTGCTGGTCGGTCTGGCCTGTTGTCAGGCCCGGTGCTGGCCGCACCGCCCGCGCCACCGTCGGCGTGGCTGGAGCGGCAGCAGGCAGCCGGTGCTGATGAAGCGAATGCTGCGGGGGCGAAACCCTCGACGGTACCGAAGGCCAAGGAGCGCTGCCGGGTCACGAAGGAGTGGAAGGTCGGCGAGACGGTGGTGCAGCACAGGGTCTGCGACGATCCACCGAAGAAGCCGGCTGGAAAGGTGTAGCGCCGAGCCGATGCTCGGCTGTGCCTTCACGGACCGCCAAGTGCGCAGCCGAGCGTAGGCTCGGCTCTACATGAAGAAGGGCAACAAAAAGCCCCGCCGAGGCGGGGTTTTCTGTTTGCAGGAGTGTGCCGACCAACGGTCGGCACGCACCCGGATGCAGGTCAGTTCGCCTTGTGGATGGCGCGCTTGCTGACCGCCATCGCCGCGTCGTGGATCACTTCCGACAGCGACGGGTGGGCATGGCAGATGCGGGCCAGGTCATCGGCCGAGCCGCTGAACTCCATGGTCAGCACACCTTCGTGCACCAGCTCGGAGACGTTGGCGCCGACCAAGTGCATGCCGAGGATGCGATCGGTTTCGGCGTGGGCCAGGATCTTCACGAAGCCGGCCGGTTCGATCATCGCCACGGCACGGCCGTTGGCGGCGAACGGGAAGCTGCCAGCCTTGTACGGAATGCCTTCGGCCTTCAGCTGGGCTTCGGTCTTGCCGACCCAGGCCAGTTCCGGCTCGGTGTAGATGACCCACGGGATGGTGTCAAAGTTGACGTGGCCCGGCAGGCCGGCGATCAGCTCAGCCACCGCGATGCCTTCCTCGAAGCCCTTGTGCGCCAGCATCGGGCCGCGCACGCAGTCGCCGACCGCCCACACGCCGTTGACGCCGGTGTGGCAGTGCGCGTCGACTTCGATCTGGCCGCGCTCGTTGATCTTGACGCCGGTGCCTTCGGCCAGCAGGCCCTTGGTGGCGGCGCGACGGCCGACGGCCACCAGCAGCTTGTCCACGGTCAGGGTCTTTTCGCCTTCAGCGTCGGTATAGGTGACGATGACTTCCTTCTTCTTGCCCTTGCCGGTGATCTCGGTCTTGGAGACCTTGGCGTTGAGCTTGATGTCCAGGCCCTGCTTCTTGAATTCCTTGGCAGCGGCCTTGGCCACTTCGGTGTCGGCAGCCGCCAGGAACTCCGGCATGGCTTCGAGGATGGTGACTTCAGCACCCAGGCGCTTCCACACGCTGCCCAGTTCCAGGCCGATCACGCCGGCGCCGATCACCGCCAGGCGGTTCGGCACTTCGGTGAAGTCCAGGCCGCCGACGTTGTCGACGATGGTCTCGCCGTCGAACTTGGCAAACGGCAGTTCGATCGAATCCGAACCGGCCGCGATGATGACGTTGGTGCCCTTCAGCTCGACGACGGAACCGTCATGCTGGGTGACCTTGACCACGTTGCCCGGCTGCAGTTCGCCGAAGCCGTAATAGGCGGCGACCTTGTTGGCCTTGAACAGCATGCCGATGCCGCCGGTGAACTGCTTGACGATCTTGTCCTTGCGGCCAACCATCGCCTCGACGTCGATCTTGGCATCCTTGAAGCTGATGCCGTGGTCGCCAAAGATGTGGCCCATGTTCCAGAACTGGCGCGAGGAATCCAGCAGCGCCTTGGACGGGATGCAGCCCACGCGCAGGCAGGTGCCGCCGAGGGCCGGCTTGCCGTCCTTGCCCAGCGCTGCGTCGATGCAGGCGGTCTTCAGGCCCAGCTGGGCCGCGCGGATGGCAGCGTGGTAACCGGCCGGGCCGGCACCGATGACGACGACGTCGAATTGTTCAGCCATTGAATTATTCCTTGATGCATTACCAGAACCCCTCCGCGCAGGCGCGGAGGGGCGGGAGGTTTCTTACAGGCCGAACAGCATGCGGCCCGGGTTTTCCAGCTGGTTCTTGATGTCCACCAGGAACTGCACCGAATCCTTGCCGTCGATGATGCGGTGGTCGTACGACAGCGCCAGGTACATCATCGGCGCGATCACGACCTGGCCGTTCTGGGCGATCGGACGCTCCTTGATGGCGTGCATGCCCAGGATGGCGCTCTGCGGCGGGTTGATGATCGGGGTCGACAGCAGCGAACCGAAGGTGCCGCCGTTGGTCACGGTGAAGGTGCCGCCCTGCAGTTCATCCAGGCCCAGCTTGCCGTCACGCGCCTTCTTGGCGTAGTCGGCGATGGTCTTCTCGATGTCGGCGAACGACATGCGCTCGACGTTGCGCAGGACCGGGGTGACCAGGCCCTTCTCGGTCGACACGGCGATCGAGATGTCCGAGTAGCCGTGGTAGATGATGTCGTCGCCGTCGATCGAGGCGTTGACCAGCGGGAAGCGCTGCAGCGCATTGGCCGCGGCCTTCACGAAGAAGCTCATGAAGCCCAGCTTGATGCCGTGGGCCTTGACGAACTCGTCCTGCAGTTCCTTGCGCGCCGCCGACACCTTGGACAGGTCGACTTCGTTGAAGGTGGTCAGCATGGCAGTGGAGTTCTTCGACTCCATCAGGCGCTCGGCGATGCGCTTGCGGATGCGGGTCATCGGCACGCGTTCTTCCGGACGTGCGCCACCGGCCTTGCCGGCGCCGCCATTGCGAGCGAAGTTGACGATGTCTTCCTTGGTGACCGCGCCGCGACGGCCGGTGCCGTCGACGTCGGCCGGGTTCACGCCTTCGGTGATGGCGGTGAAGCGGGCGCCCGGCGGCAGGGCATCGGCAGCCGACTTGGCAGCCGGGGCCGGAGCGGCGGCAGCCGCCGGAGCAGCAGCGGCCGGGGCAGCGGCTGCTGCCGGAGCGGCTTCAGCAGCCGGAGCCGGGGCAGCAGCCACGGCGCCTTCTTCGATGATCGCCACGACCTGGCTGGAGGTCACGGTCGAGCCTTCGGCGAACTTGATTTCCTTGAGCACGCCGTCGACCGGCGACGGCACTTCCAGGACGACCTTGTCGGTTTCCAGGTCAAGCAGGTTTTCGTCGCGCTTGACGGCGTCGCCCACCTTCTTGTGCCAGGTGGCGATGGTGCCGTCGGCGACGGATTCGGGCAGTACCGGGGCTTTGACTTCGGTGGCCATTGCGGGAGCTTCCTGGTTTGTCTTCTAAATAGGGGAGGATTATTCAGCGAACGTGTCGTTGAACGGGTTGACCAGTGCGTCGGCGACCAGCTGCTGCTGTTCGCGGACGTGGTCAGCCATGTGACCGGCAGCCGGCGAAGCCGAACGTGCGCGACCGGCGTAGTGCAGGTTCTGGCCATCGGCCAGGCAGAACTGCAGGTGGTGGCGGATCTGGTACCACGCACCCTGGTTCTGCGGTTCTTCCTGCGTCCACACCACGTCGGTGGCCTTGCCGTACTTCTTCAGTTCGGCAGCCAGCAGCGCACGCGGGAACGGATACAGCTGCTCCACGCGGATGATCGCCACGTCGTCCTGGCCACGCTTGGTCTGGTCTTCCAGCAGGTCGTAGTAGACCTTGCCCGAGCACAGCACCACGCGCTTGACCTTCTTGGCGTCCGCGTTGGCGTCGCCGATCAGGTGCTGGAACTCGCCGTTGGCCAGTTCGTCCAGGGTCGACACGGCCAGCTTGTGGCGCAGCAGCGACTTCGGCGACATCACCACCAGCGGCTTGCGGGTGGTCATGTGCAGCTGGCGACGCAGCATGTGGAAGGCCTGCGCCGGGGTCGACGGCACGACCACCAGCATGTTCTCCAGCGCGCACAGCTGCAGGAAGCGCTCCAGGCGCGCCGAGCTGTGTTCCGGGCCTTGCCCTTCATAGCCATGCGGCAGCAGCAGGGTCAGGCCGGAAATGCGGCCCCACTTGGCTTCACCGGCGGCGATGAACTGGTCGATCACCACCTGGGCGCCGTTGGCGAAGTCGCCGAACTGGCCTTCCCAGATGCACAGCGTGTTCGGATCGGTGGTGGAGAAACCGTACTCGTAGGCCATCACCGCTTCTTCGCTCAGCAGCGAATCGATGACGGTGGCCTTCTCCGGCGAATCCACCAGCTGCCGCAGCGGCATGTAGTAGTTGTCGGTCTTCTGGTCGTGCAGGATCGCGTGGCGGTGGGTGAACGTACCGCGGCCCACGTCCTGGCCGACCAGGCGCAGTGCGTTGCCCTCGTCGAGCAGGGTGGCGTAGGCCAGGTTCTCGGCAAAGCCCCAGTCGCCCGGGATCTCGCCGGCAGCCATCTTGCGGCGGTCGTCGTAGACCTTGGCCACGCGCGAGTGCAGCTGCACGTCTTCGGGAATGGTGTTGATCAGCTTGGCCAGCTCGACCAGCTTGTTCTTCTCGACCTTGGTCGAGATCGGATCGGACAGCTTGCCTTCCAGCAGCTTCGGCCAATCGACGAACAGCGGGCTCGTCGGCGGGGTCTTCTCGACCTTGGCCAGCTCGGTGGTCACTTCACCGGCATCCAGCTTCTCGCGGTAGGCATCGACCATCGCCTTGCCGGCGCCGGCGGCGATCACGCCTGCCTTTTCCAGCTGCTCGGCGTACATCTCGCGGGTGGTGGCGTGCTTGCGGATCACCTGGTACATCAGCGGCTGGGTGATCGCCGGCTCGTCGGCCTCGTTGTGGCCCCAACGGCGGTAGCACATCAGATCGATGACCACGTCCTTGGCGAACTTCTGGCGGAACTCGAAGGCCAGCTGCGCGGCGAACACGACGGCTTCCGGATCATCACCGTTCACGTGCAGCACCGGGGCGGCGATCATCTTCGCCACGTCGGTGGCATAGCGCGTGGAGCGCGTATCCAGCGGGTTGGAAGTGGTGAAACCGACCTGGTTGTTGACCACGATGTGCACGGTGCCGCCGACGGCGAAGCCGCGGGCCTGCGACATCTGGAACAGCTCCATGACCACGCCCTGGCCGGAGAAGGCCGCGTCGCCGTGGATCAGGATCGGCATGACCTGCTTGCGGGCAGTGTCCTTGCGGCGCTCCTGGCGCGAACGCACGGAACCGGCCACGACCGGGTCGGCGATTTCCAGGTGCGACGGGTTGAACGCCAGCGCCAGGTGCACCGGGCCACCGTCGGTAGCCACATCGGCCGAGAAGCCCATGTGGTACTTCACGTCGCCGGCCGAGGCGTGCTCGTCGTGCTCGAACTTGCCTTCGAACTCGTCGAACAGCTTGCGCGGGTTCTTGCCCAGGGTGTTGACCAGCACATTCAGGCGGCCGCGATGGGCCATGCCGATCACCACGTCCTTGACGCCATCCTTGCCGGCGCTGCGGATGATGGTGTCCATCATCGGGATCAGCGAGTCGCCGCCTTCCAGCGAGAAGCGCTTCTGGCCGACGTACTTGGTGTGCAGGTAGCGCTCCAGGCCTTCGGCCGCAGTCAGGCGCTCCAGGGTGCGGCGCTGGGTGTCAGCGTCCAGCTGGTAGTTGCCACCGGCCGCTTCCAGCTTCTTGTAGATCCACTGGCGCTGCTCGACCTCGGAGATGTGCATGAACTCCGCACCGATCGAGCCGGTGTAGGTCGCCTTCAGGCGTGCCAGCAGGTCGCGCAGCTTCATGCGCGGCTGGCCGCCGACGCCGCCGGTGCTGAACTCGGTGTTGAGGTCGCCATCGGACAGGCTGTGGAACGGCAGGCCCAGGTCCGGGGTGTTGACCGGCGCGGCCAGGCCCAGCGGGTCCAGGCGGGCGTCCAGGTGGCCGCGCGAGCGGTAGGCGGTGATCAGACGACCGACATTGCGTTCACGCTCGTCGCCCGCACCGTTGCCGGTGCCGGCCTTCAGCGCTTCCTTGGCCGCGTCCGCAATGTGGGAGATGACGGCCGAGTGCGGAATGTCGCCTGCTTCGCGGCCCTTGAAGCCGTCGAAGTAGGTCTTCCATTTGGGATCGACACTGTCCGGGGAGACCAGGTACTGCTCGTACAGGTCCTCGACATAGGAGGCGTTGCCGCCGGCGAGCTGCGAAGATTGCGCAAACTGCTTCAGTTGATTGTCCACGATGGAGGGTGTTGATTCGCTTTGTGGGGTATGGCTTCAGAAGGACCCGGCAGGAAGATGAATAGCCCTGCGCGGGCGCGTTCAAACAGCCAAATTGTACCCCCATCCGGACAGGAAGGGGCACCAAAACGGGCATCCCGGGTCCCCCGGTGCCGCTTCCAGACAGGTTGAGTGGGCGGTACCCGCTCAGATGCCGAGCGCACGCAGTTCGCTGCAATCGCGCGAACGGTCCCAGACGCGCTGCAATTGCTGCTCGAACGGCTGCGAACGTGCAGGCAGCGCAATGCCGGCCTCGCCGTCGAGGCGATGACCGATCAGACGAAAGTAGAAGTCGCCTGCATCGTTGAGCAGGCAGGCCGAGGCCAGCGCACGGTCGACCCGGTCGGTGACCTCGCGGAACTGGATCACACTGGGCAGGCGCTGGGCCAAGGCCAGCAGCGGTGCATCGGCGGAGGCGATCGCCGCTGCATCGTGCACGATCACCCGCAGCAGCTTGTCGTGGCGGGCGGTGACGAAGCGGCGCAGGGCGGCCTGTACCGGCGGCGCGTCCAGCAGGCCGGGGTCCAGCTGGCGGCTGTGCAGCCACAGCTGGCGACGGGCGCGGTGGATGATGGCCGTGGTGATCGCCCCCGCCTCGGCGCGGTCGTCGATGGCGCTGGCCGCGCCCAGTCGGCGACGCATCTGCTGGTGGCCGATGCCGGCCTCGTCGAACACCCCGCCCTCCGGCAGGAAGCCCTGGCGGGCGTAGAAATCACGCGCCGGCAGCTGCGCGTGCAGGTGCAGCTCGTCCAGGCCGAGCCGGCGCCCGGCCTCGACCAGCGCCTCCAGCAGGGCTTCACCGACGCCGCGGCTGCGATGGCTGGCCAGCACCGCCATGCGGCCGATGCGACCATCCGGGGCCAGCCGGCCGGTGCCGATCGGTTCGCCGTCGGTGTCCAGCGCCAGCACGTGGGCGCTGACCGGGTCCAACGCATCGCGTTCCAACTCGGCGGCGATGCCCTGTTCCTGCACGAAGACGCGCTGGCGTACCTCGTGGATGGCGAAGTGGGCGTCGGCGTGGCTGACCTGCTGGACCCGGATCATGGCAAGGCTCAGGCGCGGCCGTCGTCGCTGTCGTCTTCGTCGTGGTCTTCGAAGTTGACGATGACCTCGATGCCGTCGTCGTGCACGGTCACGGTGTGGACATCGTCGGATACCGCATCGGCGTCGATCGCGTCGACACGGTCACGGCCTTCGACCACTTCGCCGAGCACCACGGCGTCTTCGCCGTCCTCCTCGTCTTCAGCGTCATACATCTCGCTCGAATCGATCAGCTGGAACACGCCACCGACCAGCAGCTGCTGGACCACCGCGCGGCCCTTGTCGGACAGGCCGCGATAGGCGGCGGCGTCGAGCTGCTCGGCGCCGGCCAGGCGCTGGGCGTCCTTCACCGGCAGCGCGAAATCCTGGCCGCTGACATACAGGCTGGCGCCACGCTTGGCCCGGCGCCAGGCCAGGCGCGCCCACGGGTGGCGCTGCAGCAGCAGGCCGGACGCCAGTGCTTCGACGACTTCCTCCTGTGCCGGTGCGGCCCGATGCGCCATCACCTCACCGGCAGCGCGGTAGGTGGTGATGAAGCGGCCGAACCAGTCGCCCAGCTTGTCCGGGTCGTTCATGCGGATGGCGTTGAGTGCAGTGATCACGCGCGCCATCGCCACCGTGTCGATTTCGTTCGGGTCGGCCGGCACCTTCAGGTCGGCATCCTGGTAGCGGATGTTCTCGTCGGCATCGGCGATCAGGGTGTCCAGGTAGTCGCTGATCAGCTCGGCCGAGGCCGGTGCGCGCATGCCGAACGAGAAGGTCAGGCACGGATCTTCGGCGACACCGTGGTGCGGCACGTTCGGCGGCAGGTACAGCATGTCGCCCGGCGCCAGCACCCAGTCGTGGGTCGGCTTGAACACCTTCAGCAGCTTCAGTTCCACGTCCGGGCGGAAGCCCAGCGGCGGCTGCTTGCCCTTGATCGATTCGCTGGCATCGATCTGCCAGCGGCGGTGGCCATGGGCCTGCAGCAGGAACACGTCGTACTGGTCGACATGGGCGCCGACCGAGCCACCGGTGGCGGCGAAGCTGATCATCACGTCATCCATGCGCCAGCGCGGCAGGAAGCTGAAGTGTTCGATCAGGGCGCGCACGTCCTTGTCCCACTTGTCCACGTCCTGCACCAGCAGGGTCCAGTCGTGGTCGGGCAGGGCGGGGAAGATGTCTTCCTGGAACGGGCCGCTGCGCACGCGCCAGCTGTCCTGGGCCTTGTCGTGTTCGATCAGGCGCGCCAGCACGCCCTCCTCGCAGGCCAGTCCGGCCAGGTCTTCCGGCTGCACCGGGGTCTGGAAGTCCGGGAAGGCGTTGCGGATCAGCAGCGGGCGTTTCTGCCAGAAATCGCGCAGGAACACGGCCGGGGACATGCCCAGCGGTTGGCCGCGGCGGGCGGTAACTTCGATGAGCGGAGCGGAGGACTTGCGGGCGGCCATGGGGGAATCCTTGCAGCGGAAAGCGGGAGGGGCGGCGCGGCGGGCCGCCAAGGCCTCCATTGTCCGACGTTCGCTGGGATTGCGCACGTGTGGTGGTTTGTCGCGGGGTTCCGGCCAACGGCGGAGCCCCTCGTGGCGGGGTGGGTTCACAAGCAAAAGCCGCGCTTGGCCGGGCGGGTGGGCTGCGCGGGGGACGCTGCAAGTACGTCCATGTAAGCTCGATCGCCGCATCCATGCGGCTCACGCCCCCGCGCAGCCCACCCGCCCGGCCCCTGACAGTTTCCTGCGCGGCCCGCCACGGAATGGAAGAAGAAAATCAAAGGCAACGGCGGGTCGCGCGCTGCGCTTGCTCACGCCCTTGTAGAGCCGAGCCCACGCTCGGCTTGCTGTTGCCCCTGCAAAAAGCAGCCGAGCATGGGCTCGGCTCTACAGAACCCCCACAAACAAACAGGGACGCGGCGAAGCCGCGTCCCTCTTCTAAATTCCGTCCCGACAACCCAACGCTCTTCGATCCGTCACCGGAATCTGTCAGAGGTGGGGCGGGTTGGGTTCGCGGGGGTGTCAGCCGCATGGATGCGGCTGCCAAGCCTCCACGGACGGATCCACGGCGTCCCCCGCGAACCCAACCCGCCCCGCCAAGCGAGGCAATAACCCAGAGCCGCCTTTGACGTTGCCGTTGCAGTTGCCTGCCGCAGGCAGCGCCCGCGGCCGCCGCCGCAAAGGAAACCCTTTAGATCTTCTTCGCCAGCGACTCGGCCAGGCCGGTGTAGCTGCCCGGGGTCATCTCCAGCAGTCGTTGCTTCGCCTCCGCCGGCAGCTCCAGCCCCTGCACGAACGCACGCATCGACTCGGCCGTGATGCCCTGGCCACGGGTCAGCGCCTTCAGCTGCTCGTACGGGTTCGGCAGGCCGTGGCGGCGCATCACCGTCTGCACGGCTTCGGCCAGCACTTCCCAGGCCGCATCCAGATCGGCGTCCAGGCGCTGCGGGTTCACTTCCAGCTTGCCCAGGCCCTTGGCCAGCGAATCCAGCGCTACCTGGCTGTGGCCGAACGCGGTGCCCAGTGCGCGCAGCACGGTGGAATCGGTCAGGTCACGCTGCCAGCGGCTGATCGGCAGCTTCGCGCTGAAGTGCTCGAACAGCGCATTGGCGATGCCGAAGTTGCCTTCGGCATTCTCGAAATCGATCGGATTGACCTTGTGCGGCATCGTCGACGAGCCGACTTCGCCTTCCTTCAGGCGCTGCTTGAAGTAGCCCAGTGAGATGTAGCCCCAGATGTCGCGGGCCAGGTCGATCAGGATGATGTTGGCGCGGCGCGCGGCATCGCCGATCTCGGCGACGTTGTCGTGCGGCTCGATCTGCGTGGTGTACGGATTGAACACCAGGCCCAGGCCGGTCACGAAGCGCTCGGCGAAGGCCGGCCAGTCCACGTCCGGGTAGCTGGCGATGTGGGCGTTGTAGTTGCCGACCGCGCCGTTGATCTTGCCGGTCAGCTCGACTGCGGCGATCTGCCTGCGCTGGCGCTCCAGACGGGCGACCACGTTGGCCAGCTCCTTGCCCAGGGTGGTCGGCGAGGCGGTCTGGCCGTGGGTGCGCGACAGCATCGGCTGGCCGGCCTGGGCGTGGGCCAGGGTGCGCAGGGTGGTGGCAATGCCGTCCAGGGTCGGCAGCAGCACCTCGCGGCGGGCCTGTTCCAGCATCAGGCCGTAGCTGAGGTTGTTGATGTCTTCGCTGGTGCAGGCGAAGTGCACGAATTCCAGCGCCGGTGCCAGCTCGGCGTCGTCCTTCAGCTGTTCCTTGATGAAGTACTCCACCGCCTTGACGTCATGGTTGGTGGTGCGCTCGATCTCCTTCACGCGCGCGGCCTGGGCCGGGCTGAAGTTGGCGGCCAGGGCGCGCAGGCGGGCGATGGCGGCGTCGGAGAACGGCGCCAGCTCGACGATGCCCGGTTCGGTGGCCAGGGCCAGCAGCCATTCCACCTCGACCACGATGCGGGCCTTGATCAGGCCGTATTCGGAGAAGATCGGGCGCAGGGCGTCGACCTTGCCGGCGTAACGGCCATCGAGCGGGGACAGGGCGAGCAGGGCGGAATCGGACATGTCGGCAGGGCGGGGACGAGCGGCGGGGCCGATATTCTACGACGTGCCGGGCGGGCGTGCCCTGTAGAGCCGAGCCCACGCTCGGCTGCCCCGTGGGCACCGGATTGCCCGAAACAGCCGAGCATGGGCTCGGCTCTACGCACAAGGGCCCTGCGGATGAAACGATCTGGCCCGCACTCGTCATCCCACCCTGCAGGCAACGGAGTATCGTTGTCGCAGCCGCCAGCCCGGGAAGCGACACCCTGCCAGCCGCCGCTTCCCTTTCCCCAACTGAAGTAGTGCGGAGTCGATGCAATGAGCAAAGCTGCAAGCAAGGGTGGAACCACCGGGTTCCGGATCGAACACGACAGCATGGGCGAGCTGCAGGTGCCTGCCGATGCCCTGTGGGGCGCGCAGACCCAGCGTGCCGTGCAGAATTTCCCGGTCTCGGGCCAGCGCATGCCGCGCGGTTTCATCCGCGCGCTGGGCCTGGTCAAGGGCGCCGCTGCCGGCGTCAATGCCGAGCTGGGCCACCTGCCCAGGACCGTGGCCAAGGCCATCCAGACCGCCGCCGCCGAAGTGGCTGCCGGTGACTGGGACGCGCATTTCCCGATCGACGTCTACCAGACCGGCTCGGGCACGTCGTCGAACATGAATGCCAACGAGGTCATCGCCACCCTGGCCAACCGTGCCGGCAAGGCAGGCAAGACCGTGGTGCACCCCAACGACCACGTCAACCAGGGGCAGAGCTCCAACGACGTGATCCCGACCGCGCTGCGCGTGTCGGCGGTGCTGGCCACGCACGAACAGCTGCTGCCGGCGCTGGTGCACCTGCGCAAGACCCTGGACAAGAAGGGCCGCAGCCTGCGCAAGGTGGTCAAGACCGGTCGCACCCACCTGATGGATGCGATGCCGCTGACCTTCGAGCAGGAATTCGGCGCGTGGTCGGCACAGCTGGCCTCGGCGCAGGAGCGCATCGAGGACAGCCTCAAGCGCGTGCGCCGCCTGCCGCTGGGTGGCACCGCCATCGGCACCGGCATCAACGCCGACCCGCGTTTCGGCGCGCAGGTGGCCAAGGCGCTCAAGCAGCAGACCTCGGTCAAGTTCGACAGTGCCGAGAACAAGTTCGAAGGGCTGGCGGCGCAGGATGACGCGGTGGAGCTGTCCGGCCAGCTCAATGCACTGGCCGTGGCCCTGATCAAGATCGCGAATGATCTTCGCTGGATGAATGCCGGTCCGCTGGCCGGGCTGGGCGAGATCGAACTGCCGGCACTGCAGCCGGGCAGCTCGATCATGCCGGGCAAGGTCAACCCGGTGATTCCGGAAGCGACCGTGATGGCCTGTGCGCAGGTGATCGGCCACCACACCGCGATCACCGTGGCCGGTCAGACCGGTAACTTCCAGCTCAACGTCACCCTGCCGCTGATCGCGGTGAACCTGCTCGATGGCATCGGCCTGCTGGCCAATGTGTCCACCCTGCTGGCCGACAGAGCCATCGCCGGCCTGAAGGTGCGCGAGGACCGCGTGGCTGAGGCGCTGGCGCGCAACCCGATCCTGGTCACCGCGCTGAACCCGATCATCGGCTACGAGAAGGCCGCGGCGATTGCCAAGCGCGCCTACAAGGAACAGCGCCCGGTGCTGGATGTGGCGCTGGAAGACAGCGGCCTGGACGAGGCCGAACTGCGTCGCCTGCTGGACCCGACTGCGCTGACCGCTGGCGGCATCCAGGCCGGTGGTGGTGGCGCTGGCGGTTGATCTGCCGGTTGTAGAGCCGAGCCCATGCTCGGCTACTGCCTGGAACCTGAGCCGAGCATGGGCTCGGCTCTACAAAAGGAAACGCCGCCCTTGGGCGGCGTTCCTGCTTCAGCGACGGTCGGCGACGATGTTGCCGAAAGTGTCGGTGTAATCCTTGAACTCGGGGATGCGCTGGATCAGGTCGGCCGGGATCACCTCCATGCCCTCCGGCGGCTGGATCTTCACCGGCTGCATGTTCGGGTCGGCCGGTGCAGCCACCAGCGTGTTCTGGCGCAGCACCTGCAGCTTGCCGAACATCGTCTGCAGCATCTGCTTCTGTCCGTCGTCCAGCGGAATCTGGATCTCGTCCACCTTCATCGTTCCATCGCCGAGGATGATGATGTTCGGTGCGGGCGGGCGGCGCACGGTCACCATGCCTTCGCTGACGGAAATCTTGGGCTTGCCGCGCTCGGCGCGGTGGTTGCGGTAATCCTTGTCGCAGCCGACCAGGCCCAGGCAGAGCAGGGCGGCCAGCAGCAGGAACAACTTCTTCATGGCGTTCGGTTCGGGGGCATCCGGGGCCCCCATTGTAAGCCTGCCGACGCAGCCGGACCGGCAACGGAAAGCCGCTGCCGGTCGGGTGCGTCGATTTGTCTCAGTTGGAGAACGTGACCGAGTTGTTCTTGCCGCAGTCGTCCACGTCGCTCTGGTCCATGGTCGCGTAGGGCTTGAACGCCGGCAGCTCGCGCGCCAGTGCCTGCTGGCTGGCCAGCATCGCCGGCAGGCGATCACAGATGCGCTTGGCCTGGACCTCGATCTTGGCGGCTTCGGCGTTGATGCGCTTCTCCACGCCTTCACTGTCGCCGCTGAAGATGCCCTTCAGCGCTTCGCCGGCCGCATTGGCACCGAGCTTGGCACCGGCCAGGCCGACGTCCATGCCCGCCATCGCAACGGCAACCACGTGGCCGCGGTACTCCTGCAGGTGGCGGCGCTGGGTGTCGTTGGCCGCGACCTCCTTGCCGGCGATCAGCAGGCGGCCGTCGGGCGTGATCTCCGCACGCGGCTGCTGGTCGGCCGAGATCTTGATGTTGCCCTGGGCGATGTCCTTGCGGGCATCGTCCATGGCTCCCTTGACGGTCTGGCCGACGCCGCTGGTGGCTTCGGCGACGCTCTTGCCGACGGTCTTGTCGGGGGCGGAGGACGTGCCGCCGCAGGCGATCAGCGGCAGGCACAGCAGGGTGGCGGGCAGCAGGCGCAACAGATTCATGATGTTCCCCTGGACGTGTCTGGAAGAGGATTACTTGCTGCGCGGCAGGGTGACCCGGCCGCTGACGTTGCGGTGTTCGACATCGCCGCTGCCGCTGTGATCGACGGTCAGGCTGCCGCGTACGCCGTCCACCTGGATGTCGCCCGAGCCGTGGCTGCGCACATGCACGTTGCCGCCGATGTCGGCCAGGTCGACGCCACCGGAGCCGACCACGCCGACTTCGACGCTGCCCTGCACGCGCTTGAACTCGATGTCGCCCGAGCCGACCGTGTCCAGGCGCGCGTTGCCACGCACATCGGTGATCTTCAGGTCACCCGAACCGACCGTGCCGGTTACGGCGTCGCCGCCGATGTTGTGGGCATTGACGTCGCCCGAACCCAGCGACAGCAGGTTCAGCGAACTGCCGCCGTCGATGTTCAGGTCGCCCGAGCCCACCGCGGCGTGGATGCTGCCGCGCGTACCGCGGGCGACCGCATCACCGGAACCGACATCCACGCTCAGCGACTGTGCGTTCTCCACGCTGGCATCGCCGGAGCCGACCTTGAGCTGCAGCGGCAGGTTGTCCGGCACGCTGCCGTGGATGTCCAGCCAGGCGTAGCTGTTGCCCAGGCTGATGCCACTGTGGCGGCCGTCGCGGCGCAGGCTGACGACCAGCTTGTCGCCTTCCCTGCGCTGGTCCAGCACCAGCTGGTCCAGCCATTCCTGGCTGGAGGCGCAGGCGCGGCCATCCAGCTGGCCACCGCCCTTGCTGGCGACGACCTTCAGGTCGTGCTGGTTCACCTCGATCACCACCGCCCTGGCACCGGCCGTATCCAGCTTCAACGTGCGCGCAGCAGTGAACTTGCAGTTCGGGGCATCGGCAGCGAGTGCCGACAGCGGCAACAGCAACAACGCGGAACAGGCGAGCAGGGAACGCATGGGTGGTGCCTCCGGGTGGATGGAATCAGATCTCGCCGGCGCGCTTGCGCAGGCGGATGGCGAGGAAGATGAACACTGCACCGACGGCCGCACCGATCCACAGTTCCGGCATCGCCAGCGACTTCAGCTGCGAGGCGGGAGACATCAGGCTGACCACCGAGTCCAGGTCGCGGCGCGACCCTTCACCGGCGCCGAGGCGATACAGCAGGTCCATGCCGGGCACGCCGCCCAGCAGCAGGCGGCCGACGATGTTCTGCCAGAACCAGCCGGTGGTCAGGCCGAACAGCGGCATGATCTTGGTGGTGCTGACGATGACGCCGGCAAACAGCGGCAGCATCACCGCCCACAGGAACGGCTTGCTCTTGGCCCAGGCCGAGCACAGCAGCAGCCAGCCTGCAGTAGGCAGGGCCCACAGGGCGTAAACCGGAATCCAGCTCAGGTGGCCAGCGGCCAGGGTCAACGGGCTGGCGGGCCCCCAGATCAGCGCCATCGGGCTGCCGCCGTGCATCAGCGCGACGATGCTGATGATCAGCATGAAGCCGAACATGGTGATGATGCCGGCGACCACCGCGATCAGCGGCGCCACGATCAGTGCGCTGATCAGCTTGGACAGCACGGTCTGGGTGTCCGACAGCGGCAACGACTTCCAGAACAGGATGCTGCGGTCGCGGCGGTCGTCGTACAGGGCGCCCAGGCAATAGAAGAACACCACGAAGGCCAGCACCAGGAACGGCCAGGCCGAGCTGAGCACCAGGGTCAGGTCGAGGCCGTTGCCAAGGTCGGCAAGGTCCTTGCTGTCGATGTTGCGGGTCAGCAGGGCCAGGTCCAGGCCATTGACGTTCACGCTTTCGCCATCGACATGCAGTGCGCCGTTGCGCGCCGCGCGGTTCAGAGCGAACAGGCCGAAGGCGATGCCGACAGTACTCATCACCAGCGAGATCAGGCCGGCGATCAGCGGGGCATACAGGAAACCGCCGCGGTTCTCCCAGTACTCGCGCTTGAGCAGCCAGCGCAGGGTGCCGAGGGGGCTGACGGGGTGGTTGATGGCATTCATGCGTAGGTCCCCTTCATGACGGCGACGAACAGGTCGGCCAGGCCCGGGCTGCGGGTCTCGCCAAGAGTGGAAAGCTGGGCGCGCGGTACGCCGTCGAACAGCATCACGGTCTTGCCGAACGCCAGGCTGCGTTCGTCGATCGGCTTCAGGGCGCGTGCGGTCTCCAGCTGGTCGGCGTTGACCAGCAGTTCGGTGTAGCGCTGGCCGACTTCGTCCATTTCCGCGTCGAGCACGATGCGGCCGTCGCGGATGAACATGACGTCGCTGAGGATGTGCTCGATCTCTTCCACCTGGTGGGTGGTGACGATGATGGTCTTCTGCTCGTCGAAGTAGTCCTCCAGCAGGCGCTGGTAGAACTCCTTGCGGTACAGGATGTCCAGGCCCAGGGTAGGCTCGTCCAGCACCAGGATGCGGGCATCGATGGCCATCACCAGCGCCAGGTGCAGCTGCACGATCATGCCCTTGGACAGTTCGCGCACGCGCTGCTTCGGTTGCAGCTTGGTGTTGGCCAGGAAGCGCTCGCAGCGGGCGCGGTCGAAACGCGGGTGCACGCCGGCGACGAAGTCGATCGCCTCGCGCACCTTCAGCCAGCGCGGCAGCACGGCAACGTCGGCGATGAAGCAGATGTCATTCATCAGTTCGTCGCGGTGCAGCCGTGGATCGCGGCCAAGCACGCTCAGCTCACCCTCCACCGAGGTCAGGCCGAGCAGTGCCTTCAATGCCGTGGTCTTGCCGGCACCATTGGGGCCGATCAGGCCGACGATGCGCCCGCTCGGAATGCTGAAGCTCGCATTGTCGAGGGCGACGGTGGACTTGTAGGCCTTGCGCAGGCCGCGGGCGGTGATGACCGATTCGCTTGCGGTGCTATTCATCAGACTTTCCCCTGGGGCAGCAATTCGTCGAGGCTCAGGCCCAGGCGCTGGATGCGCTCCAGCACGGCCGGCCATTCTTCATTGAGGAAGCGCTCGCGCTCGCTGCTGCGCAGCTGCGTGGCGGCCTGCTCGGTCATGAACATGCCCAGCCCGCGGCGCTTCTCGACCAGGCCTTCGTCGGCCAGTTCCTGGTAAGCGCGCGAAACGGTGATGGGGTTCAGTTGGTAATCGGCGGCCACCTGGCGCACCGAAGGCAGGGCATCGCCCGGCTTGAGGATTCCGTCGAGCATCATGGCGATCACGCGCTCCTTCAACTGACGGTAGATGGGAGCGCCGTCGCTCCACTGGATGTCGCTCATATTCAGCTCCGTGGGGTCAGCGGCTGGGCGAACGAGAAATACGGCATGGACAGGGAGCTGTGCAGCCGACGCGGGGGAGGGGGGGAGGAATCGGCGTTCCCGGCCGGTGTAGCGATTGCATCCTGCGCACTGTCGGGCGAGGCGGGGGCGGTGGGCGTGGCCAGCCAGGCCAGCACGATCAGGGTCGAAACAGCAGCGGCCGCGGGTGCGGTGAGGTTGCGACGGATCCGGGCGTTCATGGCTTCCCCCTGTCTCAGGTGACTGGTGTTGTATGCAACTATAACACCGGCACGCCCGTGTGCAACCCCCTGCCGGCCCCAACTGATGGCAGGGGCGGTCAGATCGTTGAAATATCACCTTATTCAATTGATTCTAAAGGGAAATAAAATTGTCGCATTGGCCGGTTCAGGCCGACCTTCCATTCAGCGATGTCCATACAATGTCATCACTTTGCCAACGAAGATCGGCGAAGGGCGCAGTCGCCACGCCGCGCAAAGCCTGGTCCGCGCCCTGCCATCTGGGTCATCGAAGCCCGGTGCTATAGTTCGGCCGATTCCCGGCCGCTGCTGGCCGGGCCCTGTGACTGGCTACCGCGGACCGCTCCTGATGCCCCTGTCGACCGTTACTCCGCGCCGCCTGCGCGGCCTGTCCCTGCTGGCCCTGATGGTGGCCGGTGTCGCCGGTTCCGCCAGCGCCCTGGCCGCCGACCTGCTCGACCTGGACTACCGGCCGCTGGCCAGCAAGCAGCAGGTCAACCTGCAGCAGCGCTATCACGGCCAGGTGCTGCTGGTGGTCAATACCGCAAGCAAGTGCGGCTACACGCCGCAGTACGAAGGACTGGAGGCGCTGCAGAAGCGCTACGCAGGCCGTGGTTTCGCGGTGCTCGGTTTCCCCTCCAATGATTTCAAGGGGCAGGAACCGGGCGACGAAAAGCAGATCCAGGATTTCTGCACGCTCACCTACGGGGTCAAGTTCCCGATGTTCGAGAAGGTGCATGTGGTCGGCGCGGAGGCGACGCCGCTCTATCAACGGTTGACCGCGGCCACCGGCGTGGCACCGGGCTGGAATTTCCACAAGTACTTGGTCGGCCGCGATGGCAAGGTCATCGCCCAGTTCGCCAGCAAGGTGACGCCGGATGATCCGCAGCTGACCGCGGCCATCGACAAGGCGCTGGCTGCAGCCGCCGCACATTGATATCCGGCACGGATGCCTCGACATCGACGGCATGCGTGCGACAATGTCTCTTTTCGCGCCGACGTCGGCGCCCAGACACTTCCAGGAATGCAGCGAATGAAGATGGGAATGCGCGGCGCCGCGGCGTCGGTTCTGATTCTGGCGATGGGCACTTCGGGTGTCGCTCTGTCGCAACAACCGGCTGCCCCCGCAGCCGCCAAGGAGACCGCAACCTTGAATTCCCCGAAGCAGAAGCTCGGCTACGCCATCGGCCTGGACGTGGCCAAGTCGTTCACCCCGATCGCCGATGAGATCGACGTGGCCGCGCTGCGCACCGCCGTGGAGCGTTCGTTCGAAGGCCTGCAGCCGCAGATCACCCAGGAACAGGCCAAGGCCACCGATGCGGCCCTGCGCCAGGTCGTGATGGCCCGCAGCGGCCAGCAGGTGCCGGGCATGGCGCCGGGTTCGCAGCCGCCGAAGGTCGATCGCGTCAAGGTGTCGCAGATGATCGGTTCCTATTCGGTGGGCCCGTCGCTGGCGCAGCTGAAGGACGACATCGATGTTGCCTCGCTGTTTGACGCGATCAGCACCGGCCTGACCAAGGGTCAGCCGAAGATGACGGAAGCTGACGCGACCGCCACCATCCAGGCCTTCATGGGCAGCAAGCAGGCTGAAATGCAGGCCAAGGCCGCCGCTGCTGCGCAGACCAACCGCGAAGAAGGCAATGCCTTCCTGGCCAAGAACAAGACCCAGCCGGGCGTCGTGACGACGGCCTCGGGCCTGCAGTACCAGGTCATCCGCCCGGGCAGCGGCGAGCGCCCGCTGCCGAGCAGCAAGGTGCGCGTGAACTATGAAGGCAAGCTGCTCAACGGCACCGTGTTCGACAGTTCCTATGGTCGTCAGCCGGCCGAGTTCGGCCTGGACCAGGTGATCAAGGGCTGGACCGAGGGCGTTGCGCTGATGCCGGTCGGTTCGAAGTACCGCTTCTGGATCCCGGGCAATCTGGCCTATGGCGAGAATGGCACCCCGGGTGGCCCGATCGGCCCGAACGCGACTCTGACGTTCGACGTCGAGCTGCTGGGCGTCCTGCCGTAAGCCACCACGGAGCCTGCACGGACATGCGCGTTGCGATTTTCGGTACCGGTTATGTAGGTCTGGTGACCGGTACCTGCCTGGCCGACGTCGGTCATCAGGTGGTCTGCGTCGATATCGACCAGGCCAAGGTGGATGGCCTCAACCAGGGCATCATCCCGATCTATGAGCCCGGCCTGGAGCCGATGGTGAAAGCCAACCATGCCGCGTCGCGGCTGGCATTCACCACCGATGCCGCGTCCGCGATCGCGCATGGCCAGGTGCTGTTCATCGCCGTCGGTACTCCGCCGGACGAGGACGGCAGCGCTGACCTGCAGTACGTACTGGCCGTGGCCCGTACCATTGGCCGGCACATGAGCGTGCCGACCGTGGTGGTCAACAAGTCGACGGTGCCGGTGGGCACCGCCGACAAGGTGCGTGCCGCCATTGCCGAGGAACTTGCCGCGCGTGGCGCGGACATCGCCTTCGACGTGGTGTCCAACCCGGAATTCCTGAAGGAAGGCGACGCGGTCGCCGACTGCATGCGCCCGGACCGCATCATCATCGGTGCGACCAGCGAGGAGTCGGTGGCGGTGATGCGTCGCCTGTATGCGCCGTTCAACCGCAACCACGACCGCGTGGTGGAAATGGACGTGCGCTCGGCCGAGCTGACCAAGTACGCGGCGAACGCGATGCTGGCGACCAAGATTTCGTTCATGAACGAAATCGCCAACATCGCCGAGCGTGTCGGTGCCGACGTCGAGCAGGTCCGCCAGGGCATCGGTTCGGACCCGCGCATCGGCTGGCACTTCATCTATCCGGGCGCCGGTTACGGTGGCTCGTGCTTCCCCAAGGACGTGCAGGCGCTGGCCCGCACCGCGCAGCAGCATGGTCTTGAGCCGAAGCTGCTGAACGCCGTGGAAGCGGTCAATGATGCGCAGAAGGGCCACCTGTTCGCCCTCATCCAGCGTCATTACGACAAGGGCGAGGACGAAGGCGTGCGCGGCAGGACGTTTGCCGTGTGGGGCCTGGCCTTCAAGCCGAATACCGACGACATGCGTGAAGCCTCCAGCCGTCGCCTGCTGGCACAGCTGTGGGAGGGCGGTGCCACGGTGCGTGCCTATGACCCGGAAGCGATGCATGAATCGCAGCGCATCTTCGGCGAGCGCGATGACCTGGTGTTCTGCAACAGTGCCGACGAAGCGCTGCAGGGCGCCGACGCGCTGGTGGTGGTCACCGAGTGGAAGCAGTTCCGCAGCCCCGATTTCCAGAAGCTGCGCGAGCAGCTGAAGGACGCGGCGGTGTTCGACGGGCGCAATCTGTACGATCCGGCCGAAGTGGAAGCTGCCGGCCTGGCGTACTACGGCATTGGCCGGGGGCGTTCGCTGCATGTCTGACCTGCTGCCGACCGAACGCGAGCAGGCGCTGGAAGCGCGCCTGGTCGAACTGGAAATGCGCGTGTCCTTCCAGGAACAGGCGCTTGCCGAATTGAGCGATGCGCTGGCCGATGCCCGCATGCAGGGCATGCGCAACGCCGACGTGCTGCGCGTGCTGCTGGAGGACCTGGGCAAGGTCCGCAACGCATTGAATTCTTCCGATCCGGCGAGCGAACCGCCGCCGCCGCACTACTGATCCGAATCCTATGAGCGATACCCTCCGCGACCAGCTGATGGGCCTGGGCTTCAAGCCCGCGCCCAAGCCCGAGCGCAAGAATGATGGCCCCCGCCGTGATGGCCGCCCGCAGGGCAAGGGTGGCACTGGCAATGGAAAGCCGCAGGGCGCAGGCCGGGGCGAGCACAAGCCTGGCGAGCGCCGTGGGCCGGGCGGTCCGGGCAAGTCCGGTGGCCCGGCGCGTGGCCAGGGTCTGCATGGCCCGCGCAAGCCGCGCAGCGCCGAAGAGATGGATCTGGCCAAGGCCTATGCCATCCGTGCGCAGCGCGAGAAGGAAGAGCGCATCGAGACCGAGCGCCTGAAGCAGGAAGAGGCACGCGTGCGCCGCGAGGCGAAGGCCAAGCTGGAAGAACTGCTGAAGGACAAGAGCCTCAATGCCGAGGCGGCAGACATTGCCCGCCACTTCCCGTATGGCGGCAAGATCAAGCGCATCTACGTGACCGCCGAACAGCTGACCGCGCTCAATGCCGGTGAACTGGGCGTGGTCCAGCTCAATGGCCGTTACCTGCTGGTGACCGCCGAAGTGCTGGCACAGTCCGAAGCGGTGTTTGCCGCATCGGTGGCACTGAAGGTCGACCCGAACGCACCGGCCGAGGAGGATCCCTACGCGGATCCGCAGTACCAGGTACCGGACGACCTGGTCTGGTAACTGCACCTGCTGCACGATGAAAACGCCGGGCATTGCCCGGCGTTTTCGTTACCGGGCGCGCGCAGCACTGCGGCGTGCACGGATCAACGGCAGGCTCAGCGCGAAGAAGCACAGCAGGGCGCCGACCAGGGCGAACCCGCTACCGGCGAGGAAGGCCGTGCGTCCCTCGTCGATCTTCCACAATTGGCCGGCGATGAGCGCGCCCAGCACGCCGCCGACACCGGACGAGAATCCGTACAGCAGGCCCTGGCCATGGCCGTTGAGGCGACCCGGGAAGTAGGTCGCCAGCATCTGCATCGCCGCCGCGAAGAACGCGGCAAAGCCCAGCGCGTGCGCGGTCTGCGCAAGCAGCATCACCGGCAGGTTTTCCGGGAACAGCGCGGTCACCGCCCAGCGCAGGCAGGAGCTGACCAGGGCGATCAGCAGCATCCAGCTGGCGTCATAGCGGCGGAAGAAACGGCCGATGGTGAAGAACACGCCCACTTCGAACACCACGCCGATGGTCCAGAGCAGGCCGAGCGTGGACGTGCGATAGCCGTGGTGGTCCATGTAGACCGAGAAGAAGGTGTAGTACGGGCCGAACGAGAGCTGCTCCATGAAAGCGGCGAGGAAGAACGCCAGCACCGGCGGGCGCCGCACGATCTGCCAGAAGCCGCTGGCGTCGCCGCCGGTCCTGCCGATGTTGCGTGCGTAGTGGTTGCTGAAGGCCGAGGCAACCAGCAGGACGAACAGCGGCAGCATCATCCAAGGCAGCAGCCCCGCGCGGCTGGCAGTGCCGTCACCTTCGATCAGCCAGCCGAACAGGGTGACGATGGCGATGAAGCCGAGCGAACCCCAGACCCGGATCAGGCCGTAGCGATGGCTGTCGCTGCCGAGATGGGTGAGGGTGATCGACTCGAACTGCGGCATCACCGCGTTGTAGAAGAAGCAGAACACGATCATCGCTGGATACATCCACGGCTGCGGCAGGGGCAGCAGGAATGCGGCAAAGCTGATCAGGGTCAGCACGCAGCCGACGCGCAGCAGGCGGATCGGCCGCGGTGAGGTGGCCGCCAGCGAGGTCCAGGCACTGGGTGCGACCACGCGGGTGGCGTACCACAGGCCCATCATCACGCTGATGGCGGTCACGCTCATCCCGCGCGCGGTGAGGAACAGGCTCCAGTAGGGCGTGAAGGCGCCCAGCGCCGCGTAATAGAACAGGTAGAAGCTGGACAGGCGGGCAGCGGGAACGGTCATCGCGGGAATCATGCACGGTAGCGCCGGGCCATGCCCGGCGGACGGGAGATGACGCCGGGCATGGCCCGGCGCTACCGCCTCATTCGGGATCGTAGTCGAGGTTGGAGGCCAGCCAGCGTTCGGCCTGGGCGCGGTCCACGCCCTTGCGCCGGGCGTAGTCGCTGACCTGCTCGCGGCTGAGGCGTCCGACCACGAAGTACTGGCTTTGCGGATGACTGAAGTAGTAGCCCGACACTGCGGCGGTCGGCAGCATCGCGAAGCTCTCGGTCAGTTCCATGCTGGCGTTGGTTTCGGCCTGCAGCAGATCGAACAACCGGCGTTTCTCGCTGTGCTCGGGGCAGGCCGGGTAGCCGGGGGCCGGGCGGATGCCACGGTACTGCTCGTCGATCAGGGCCTCGTTGTCCAGGTTTTCGGCCTGGTCGAAGCCCCAGAATTCGGTGCGCACGCGCTGGTGCAGACGCTCGGCCAGCGCTTCGGCGAAGCGGTCGGCCAGGGCCTTCAGCAGGATCGCGTTGTAGTCGTCATGCTCGGCTTCGAAGCGTGCGACATGCGCGTCGATGCCGATACCGGCGGTGACTGCGAACGCGCCGATCCAATCCTGTTTTCCGCTGTCGGCTGGTGCAATGAAATCGGCCAGGCAGAAATCCGGGCGCTCGGCCGGCTTGTCCACCTGCTGGCGCAGAAAGCGCAGCGTGGTTTCGCCCTGCGGGTGCTGCACGCGCACATCGTCGCCGATGCTGTTGGCCGGCCACAGGCCGAACACCGCCTTGGCGGTCAGCCACTTCTCGCCCACGATGCGGTCGAGCATCGCGCGGGCGTCCTTGTACAGATCGCTGGCCTGGGTGCCGACGATCTCGTCGGTGAGGATGGCCGGGAACTTGCCGGCCAGTTCCCAGGCCTGGAAGAACGGCGTCCAGTCGATGTACTCGACCAGCTCGGCCAGCGGATAGTCATCGAATACGTGCAGGCCCGGCTGTTTCGGTGCGGGCGGCGTGTAGCTGTCCCAGCCGCCCTGGAACTTCTGCTCACGCGCGTGCTCCAGCGAGACCAGGCGCTTGGCATCACCACGGTTGCGGTGACGCGCACGGATCTCTGCATAGTCGGCCTCGTTGGCGGCAACGAAGGCGTCGCGCAGGTCGCGCGAGATCAGCGACTGGGCCACGCCGACCGCGCGCGAGGCATCCTTCACCCAGACCGTCGGTGCGTGGTAATGCGGGTCGATCTTCAGGGCGGTATGCGCGCGCGAGGTGGTGGCACCGCCGATCAGCAACGGCAGGTCGAAGCCCTGGCGCTGCATCTCGCGGGCCACGTGGCTCATCTCCTCCAGTGATGGGGTGATCAGGCCGGACAGGCCGATCAGGTCGGCGTTGTGTTCGCGCGCGGCATCGAGGATCTTCTGCGCCGGCACCATCACGCCGAGGTCGACCACGTCGAAGTTGTTGCAGGCCAGGACCACGCCGACGATGTTCTTGCCGATGTCATGCACATCGCCCTTCACCGTAGCCATGATGATCTTGCCGTTGCTCTTGGCGGTGTCACCGCTGCGCGCCTTTTCCGCTTCGATGTAAGGCAGCAGGTAGGCCACGGCCTTCTTCATCACGCGCGCGGATTTCACCACCTGTGGCAGGAACATCTTGCCGGCGCCGAACAGGTCGCCGACGATGTTCATGCCGTCCATCAGCGGGCCTTCGATCACATCCAGTGGGCGGCTGGAGGCCTGCCGGGCCAGTTCGGTGTCTTCCTCGACGAAGGCATCCAGGCCGTGTACCAGGGCATGCGCCAGTCGCTGTGCCACCGGCTTTTCGCGCCAGGCCAGGTCCTCGGTCTTCGCGGCGCCCTTCTTGCCCTTGTAGCGCTCGGCGATCTCCAGCAGGCGCTCGGTGGCGTCGCTGCGGCGATTGAGGATCACATCCTCCACGCGCTCGCGCAGCTCCGGCTCCAGCTCATCGTAGATCGGCATGGCACCGGCGTTGACGATGCCCATGTCCATGCCGGCGGCGATCGCGTGGTACAGGAACACCGAATGGATGGCCTGGCGCACGGTCTCGTTGCCGCGGAACGAGAAGGATACGTTGGAGACGCCGCCGGACACGTGGCAGTGCGGCAGCGTCTGCTTGATGATGCGGGTGGCTTCGATGAAGTCCACCGCATAGTTGTCGTGCTCTTCGATGCCGGTGGCGACGGCGAAGATGTTCGGATCGAAGATGATGTCCTGCGGCGGGAAGCCGATCTCGTCGACCAGGATGCGATAGGCGCGGGTGCAGATCTCGACCTTGCGCGCGCAGGTATCGGCCTGGCCACTTTCATCGAAGGCCATCACCACCGCAGCGGCGCCATAGCGCAGCACCTTGCGCGCATGCTCGCGGAACAGCGCCTCGCCTTCCTTCAGCGATATCGAGTTGACCACGCTCTTGCCCTGCAGGCATTTCAGGCCGGCCTCGATCACGCTCCACTTGGACGAGTCGACCATCACTGGAATGCGGGCGATGTCCGGCTCGGACATGATCAGGTTGAGGTAGCGGGTCATCGCTGCCTCTGAATCGATCAGGCCCTCGTCCATGTTGACGTCGAGGATCTGCGCGCCGCTGGCCACCTGCTGGCGGGCCACGTCCACCGCCTCCTCGTAGCGGCCTTCCTTGATCAGCTTGCGGAACTGCGCGCTGCCGGTGACGTTGGTGCGTTCGCCGACGTTGATGAAAAGCAGGTCCGGGGTGATGACCAGGGGTTCCAGGCCGGACAGGCGGGTAGGGCGGACAGGCGTCATGGCAGGCGTCGGCTCAACAGCAGTAGGGCGGGAAGTGCGGGACGGTGGCGGCGACGTTCATGCGGCCTGCTCCCGGGTGCCGGGCAGCGCGCGCGGCGACAGCCCGGCCACGGCATTGGCAATCGCGCGGATATGGTCGGGGGTGGAGCCGCAGCAGCCGCCAACCAGGTTCAACAGTCCATCTGCGGCGAAGCCCCGCAGGGTGCTGGCCATGTCCTCCGGCGTTTCGTCGTACTCGCCGAAGGCATTGGGCAGGCCGGCATTGGGGTGTGCGCTGACGTAACAGTCGGCGACCTGTGCAAGGGTTTCCACGTGCGGGCGCATCGCATCGGCGCCCAGCGCGCAGTTCAGTCCGATCGACAACGGCCGTGCATGGGCGAGTGAGGCATGGAAGGCTTCTGCTGTCTGCCCGGACAGGGTACGTCCGGACGCGTCGGTGATGGTGCCGGAGATCATCACCGGCAAGCGCGCGCCGCGCGCATCGAACGCTTCCTCCAGCGCATACAGTGCAGCCTTGGCGTTGAGCGTGTCGAAGATGGTCTCGACCATGATGGTGTCGGCGCCGCCATCGATGAGGCCGTCGATGGCTTCGCGGTAGGTGTCGCGCAGCTCGTCGAAGCTGGTATTGCGGAAGCCCGGATCGTTGACATCGGGGCTGATCGAGGCGGTGCGGCTGGTCGGCCCGATCACCCCGATCACGAAGCGCGGCTTGCCCGGCGTGGCCGCAGCCACTGCATCACAGCAGGTTCGCGCGACAGCGGCACCGGCCTTGTTCAACTCGTACACCAGGTGTTCGAGGTGGTAGTCGGCCTGGCTGACCGAAGTGGCGTTGAAGGTGTTGGTCTCGACCAGATCCGCGCCCGCTTCCAGGTAGGCGGTGTGGATGTCGGCGACGATCTGCGGCCGGGTCAGCAGCAGCAGATCGTTGTTGCCCTTCAGGTCATGCCCTTCCGGCGCCGCATGGTCACAGCCCGGGCCGTGCGCGTGGTCGTAGCCACCGGCGAAGCGCTCGCCGCGGTAGTCGTCTTCCTGCAGGCCGTGGCGCTGGATCATCGTACCCATCGCACCGTCGATGATCAGGATCCGCTCGCGCAGGGCGTCGAGCAGGGCGTTGGCACGATCAGGATGCAACCAGGGCAGGGCAGACATGGCGGTTTCCGGCTCAGGGCTTGTTGGCGATCAGCGAAATCACTTCGAAGTGCGGCGGGCGCTTTTCGCGGGTGACCGTTTCCAGGCTCGAGACCTGCAGGCCGGCCTTGTCGACGAACCTGCGCAGTTCCTTGTCGCTGAAGCCAAGGTTGACGTGGCCATAGGCCTCCACCGCCGCCTTGTGCTCATGACGGGCCAGGCTGCACAGTAGGAGGCGGCCTCCCGGGCGCAGCACGCGCGCGGCTTCGGTCACGGCCTGCGCCGGCTTGCTGGCATAGGTCAGCGCGTGCATCAGCACCACCAGGTCGAAGCTGCCGTCCTTGAACGGCAGGGCATGCATGTCACCTTCGCGGACTTCGACGTTGGGCAGGCGACGCAGCCGCTCGCTGGCCGCGGCGACCACTCGCGCGCTGGTGTCGATGCAGATGTAGCGCTTGGCATGCGGGGCCACCAGTTCGGCCAGCACGCCGTCGCCGGAGGCGATGTCCAGCACGTCGCCGGTTTCCAGCAGCGGCAGCGCGGTACGCGCCAGTGCCTCCCAGGTCCGTCCGGGAGAGTAGTGGCGTTCCATGTCGCCGGCCACGCTGTCGGCCCAGTTCTGGTCGGAAGCACGGTGGGCCAGAACCGCGGCCACGCGCTCGGCATCCTGGCGCAGCAGGGGGTCGTCGCTTCCGTTGCTCAAGGCATGCCACAATGCACGCTGCGCCGGGTCCAGCTGGGCCTCGTCGAAGCGGTAATAGGCCGACACGCCGGCGCGGCGGTCGCGAACCAGGCCGGCTTCCTTCAGTCGCGCCAGATGGGTGGACACGCGCGGCTGGGCCAGCCGGGTGATCGCCGACAGTTCGGCCACGGTCAGTTCCTCCTGCTCCAGCAGCGCCAGCAGGCGCACGCGGGTGGCATCGGCGAACACCTTCAGGCGGGTCGACCAGTCTTCAAGATCCATAAATATCTACCTATCGCGATATAGAGATATATTCGCTGAGAAGGCCTGCCGCGGTCAAGTCGCTGGCGTACGGGCCGTGCGCGGCCCATAACATCATGTACCCGGGAGGGTGTTGTGGATTTCAGCTTTACTGAAGAGCAGTTGATGTTGCAGGACGTGGCGCGGCGCATCGCGCAGGAAAAGATCGCCCCCAGCGCAGAGCACCATGACCGTACCGGCGAGTTCCCGCTGGACAACATCCGCCTGCTGGGCGAGAACGGCCTGATGGGTATCGAAGTGCCCACCGAATACGGTGGTGCGGGCATGGACCCGGTTGCGTACGTGCTGGCGATGGTGGAGGTCGCCGCCGCCGACGCAGCCCATTCGACCATCATGTCGGTCAACAATTCGCTGTTCTGCAACGGCATCCTCACCCACGGTACCGAAGCGCAGAAGCAGACCTACGTGCGTGCGATCGCCGAGGGCGAGGCCATTGGCGCGTTCGCGCTGACCGAGCCGCAGTCGGGTTCGGACGCTACCGCCATGCGCTGCCGCGCGGTGAAGCAGGCCGATGGCACCTTTGTGATCAACGGCAAGAAGAGCTGGATCACCTCCGGCCCGGTGGCCAAGTACATCGTGCTGTTCGCGATGAGTGAGCCGGACAAGGGCGCGCGCGGCATCACCGCCTTCATCATCGATACCGACAAGGCGGGTTTCGGTCGCGGCAAGACCGAGCCGAAGCTGGGCATCCGTGCCTCGGCCACCTGCGAGATCGAGTTCAACGACTACGTAGCGCAGCCTGAGGATGTGCTGGGCCAGGAAGGCGAGGGCTTCAAGATCGCCATGAGCGTGCTTGATGCTGGCCGTATCGGCATCGCCTCGCAGGCCATCGGCATCGCCCGTGCCGCCTATGAAGCGACCCTGGAGTACGTGAAGGAGCGCAAGGCGTTCGGTGCGGCCATCGGTACCTTCCAGATGACCCAGGCCAAGATTGCCGACATGAAGTGCAAGCTGGATGCGGCGTTGCTGCTGACCCTGCGCGCGGCGTGGGTGAAAGGCCAGGGCAAGCGCTTCAGCACCGAAGCGGCGGTGGCCAAGCTGACCGCTTCTGAAGCCGCGATGTGGATCACCCACCAGGCGGTGCAGATCCATGGTGGCATGGGCTATTCAAAGGAAATGCCGCTGGAGCGCTACTTCCGTGATGCCAAGATCACCGAGATCTATGAAGGCACCTCGGAAATCCAGCGCCTGGTGATCGCCCGCAACGAGACCGGGCTGCGCTGAGTGGCAAGGGCCGCGCCACTGCAACGGTGGCGCGGCCAGTAGATCCGCGCCACGCGTGGATGCGCCGTGCTCTTGGCCGAACGATGCCGGATCTGTTCCAATGCAGGCCGTTTCCATACGGTCTGCACAGATGATCTATCGTGGTTGGGGAATCCTGACACTGGTCACGCCGATCGCAGCGATCCTGCTGCTGGCGTATTTCTTCCCGCACGCAGGCCCCAGGGGCAACATCCCGCTCTCGCAGGTGTTGCTGGGTGCCGGAATTGGCGCGGCGGTGAACGTGCTGCTGGGCCTGTGGCTCAACCGTGCACCCCGGCAGAAGGGTGAAGTCGTGCCCCATCATTTCTTCTTCGTGCCGATGCAGTGGGCCGCGCTGGTTCTGGTGGCAGTGTGCATAGTGGTTGCGCTGCTGCGCTGAGACGTTGCCCTGGAGAGCGCCAACCGAGGTTGGCGGCTACCGGGCATGCCGTTGCTCTGGTGGATGCCAACCTTCGGGCATGTCCTTGCTCTGGTAGATGCCAACCTTGGTTGGCATGGATTCAAAAGCGGCAAGAAAAAAGGCCCCGGATCGCTCCGGGGCCTTTCTCGTTTCAGCTCACGACCAGATCAACGATCCGGACGGTGTGCAGCATCCGCGTCCCGCTGGCGTTCCATGAACTCCTTCGACGGTTCATCCAGCTTGTCGCCCAGCATGCGGCGCACGACCACGAAGAACACCGGGATCATCAGCAGGCCGAGCAGGGTGGCGAACAGCATGCCGCCGATCACGCCGGTACCGATGGCGTGGCGGGAGTTGGCGCCGGCGCCGGTGGAGATCGCCATCGGGATCACGCCCATGATGAACGCAAACGAGGTCATCAGGATCGGGCGGAAACGCAGGCGGGCCGCCTCGATCGTGGCATCGCGCAGGTTCTTGCCGGCTGCACGCTGCTCCACCGCGAACTCCACGATCAGGATCGCGTTCTTCGCCGCCAGGCCGATCACGGTGATCAGGCCGATCTTGAAGAACAGATCGTTGGGCAGGCCACGCAGCATCGACAGGCCCAGTGCACCCAGCACGCCCAGCGGCACCACCAGCAGCACAGCCACCGGGATCGACCAGCTTTCATACAGCGCGGCCAGGCACAGGAACACCACCACGATGGACAGCACCAGCAGCAGGGTCGCGGCGTTGCCGGCCAGGATTTCCTGGTAGGACATGCCGGACCAGTCGTAGCCGAAGCCGGCCGGCAGGTCGTCGTTGACGATGCCTTCCATGGTCTGCATCGCTTCACCCGAGCTGGTGCCCGGCGCCTGCGAACCGACGATGTTGATCGCCGAGTAGCCGTTGTAACGGCTCAGCGACGGCGGCGCCGACACCCATTCGGACTTGACCACCGTGTTGAGCGGGATCATCGCGTTGGTGCCGTCGGCATTGGTGGTCAGGCTGGACGGGCTGTAGAAGCTCTTCAGCGACTCCTGGCCGGTGCGGTAGGGACCATCGGCCTGCATGGTCACCCGCTTGATGCGGCCTTCGTAGAAGAAGTCGTTGACGTACACCGGGGCCAGCATCAGCTGGATGGTGCTGTACACGTCCGACACCGACATGCCCATCGACTGCGCCTGCACGCGGTCCACGTGCAGCTGGAGCTGCGGTGCGTTTTCCAGGCCGTTCGGGCGTACGCCGACCAGGTGGTCCGGCTTCTGCGCGGCCTGGCCGAGCAGGATGTTGCGGGCCTGGGTCAGCTGCTCGTAACCGGCACCGCTACGGTCCTGCAGCCACATGTCGAAACCACCGAACTGGCCAAGGCCCTGCACGGTGGGCAGGTTGACCACGAAGATCTGCGCTTCCTTGATGCCGTAGAACGCGCCGTTCATGTTCTGGATGAACTCCGGCGCGGTGAACTTGCGTTCCTCCCACGGCTTCAGGCGGATGAAGCCCATGCCCACGTTCTCGCCGGAACCGACGAAGCTGAAACCGGCGACCTGCAGCATGCCTTCATAACCATCCTGCTTTTCCAGGATGCCACGCATCTGCGCGAACACTTCGTTGGTCTGGCCCTTGGTCGAGCCCGGCGGCAGCTGCACGATCGCCAGCGCATAGCCCTGGTCTTCTTCCGGCAGGAAGCTGCCCGGCATGCGGGTGAACAGGAAGCCGCACAGTGCGGTCAGCACCACGAACAGGATCATCCAACGCGGCGCATGGCGCACCGCCGAGGTGATGTGGCCCACATAGGTGTGGCTGATCTTGTCGTAGTACTTGTTGAAGGTGCGGTAGACGATGTTCGGGTTGTCGTTGTGCGTCGGCTTCAGGAAGGTCGCGCACAGCGCCGGGGTGAAGCCCAGCGCCAGGAACGCCGAGAATGCCATCGAAATGGCGATGGTCAGCGCGAACTGCTTGTAGATCTCACCGGCCGCGCCGCCCTGCAGGGCGGACGGAATGAACACCGCGGCCAGCACGACGGTGATCGCCACCACCGCGCCGGTGATCTGGGTCATCGCCTTCTGCGTGGCCGGCTTCGGCGCCAGGCCTTCCTCGGTCATGATGCGTTCGACGTTCTCGATCACTACGATCGCGTCATCGACCACGATGCCGATCGCCAGCACCATCGCGAACAGGGTCAGCTGGTTGATCGTGAAGCCGATCATCCACATGCCCAGGAAGGTACCGAGCAGGGCAACCGGAATGACCAGGGTCGGGATCAGGGTGGCGCGGAAGTTCTGCAGGAAGATCAGCATCACCAGGAACACGAGGAACACCGCCTCGAACAGGGTCTTGACCACTTCCTGGATCGAGATCTTGACGAAGGTGGTGCTGTCGTACGGCGAGAACCAGGTGACGCCGGCCGGGAAGCTGGGCTGCAGTTCGTCCATCTTGGCGCGCACCGCATCGGCCACGTTCAGGGCGTTGGCGCCCGGCAGCAGCTGGATGGCGAAGGCACCGGTCGGCTTGCCGTTGTACTGGGTATCGAAGCCGTAGTTGTTGGCACCGAAGGCAACGCGGGCGATGTCCTTCAGCAGCACGCGCGAGCCATCAGCATTGGCGCGCAGGATGATGTTCTCGAACTCCTGCGGCGAGCTGAAGCGGCCTTCGGCCGAGACCGTGGCGGTGAAGTGCTGGCCTTCCGGCGACGGGTCCGAACCCAGCGCACCGGCAGCGAACTGCACGTTCTGCGCACGCACCGCTGCCAGCACCTGGCTGGCCGACAGGCCGTAGCCCTGCATCTTTTCCGGGTTCAGCCAGATGTTCATGGCGTACTCGGAACCGAACTGCTGGGTGCTGCCGACGCCGGGGATACGCGAGACCTGGTCGAGCACGCGCGAACCGACGATGTCGTTCAGGGCATCACGGTTGATGGCCGGCGTATCGGACTGCAGCGCGATCACCATCAGGAAGCCGGCGTTGGCCTTGGCCACCACCACGCCCTGCTGGGTCACTTCCGATGGCAGTCGGGGCGTGGCCAGCGAGACCTTGTTCTGCACCTGCACCTGGGCGATGTCCGGATCGGTACCGGTCTCGAAGGTCAGCGTGATCTGCGCACGGCCGTTGGAGGCGGACGAGGAACTGAAATACAGCAGGTGATCGATACCGGTCAGCTGCTGCTCGATCACCTGGGTGACCGATTTTTCAGTGGTGTCCGCACTGGCGCCCGGGTAAGTGGCCGAGACGGTCACCTGTGGCGGGGCGATGTTGGGATAGGACTCCACGCCCAGGTTGAGGATCGCGATCACGCCGCTGAGCGAGATCAGGATCGCAACCACCCAGGCGAAGACTGGATGTTCGATGAAAAATTTAGGCATGACGGAAGGTTCCCGTTACTGCTTGTTCGAATCGGTGACGGCGGGCTTGGCCGCATCGGCCTGCTCGGGCTTGGCTGCGTCGGCCGGTGCCTTGCCTGCGGCCGGTGCCGCGCCCGCAGGAGCGGCGCCGCCCGCGGCAGGCTTGCCGTTGGCGTCCTGCCCCGGGGTCCACGGCTTGGCCACCGCCGGTGCACCTTCCTTGACCTTCTGCACGCCGGCCACGATCACCTTGTCACCGGCGGCCAGGCCGTCGCTGACCAGCCAGTTGCCGTTCTGTGCGCCATCGGTCTTCACATTCTTGCGCACGACCTTGCCGTCGGCGCCGACCACCATCACGTAGCCGCCGGTGGTGTCTCGCAGCAGGGCCTGCTGCGGCACCAGGAAGGCGTTGTTGCGCTCGCCCAGGTTGGCCTGGAAGCTGACGAAGGCACCGGGCAGCAGGATCTGCTGCGGGTTCGGCAGCAGCGCACGCAGCGACACCGCGCCGGTGGCCGGATCGACCGTGGTCGAAGAGAAGTCCAGCGTGCCCGGCTCGCTGTAGGTGCTGCCATCGGCCAGCTTCACGGCCACCGTGGCCTTGCCGTCGCCGGACAGCGCCAGCGCGCCCTTGGCCTGCTGCGCACGCAGCTGGGTCAGCTCATCCACGCTGAGCGAGAAGTTCACATACAGCGGGTCGAGCTGGTCGACGGTGGTCAGCAGGGTCACATCGCCCTGGCCGACCAGCGCGCCCTCGGTGACCTGCTGCTTGTTGGCCACGCCACTGATCGGCGCAGTCACCTCGGCGTAGCCCAGGTTGATCCGCGAGGAGGTCACTGCCGCTTCGGCCTGCTTGACCGCAGCCAGCGCGGTACGTTCGGCCGATTCGGCGTTGTCCAGGTCGGACTTGGAGACGAACTGCTGCGGCGCCAGGGAGCGGGCGCGATCAGCGGCCACCTTGGCATTGGCGTAGGTGGCGCGGGCCGAGGCCAGCTGTGCTTCGGAGGCGTTGAGCGAGGCGCGCAGCGGCGCCGGGTCGATCAGGAACAGGGTCTGGCCCTGCTTCACCTGCGAGCCTTCCTGGTAGACGCGCTTGAGCAGCACGCCCGGCACGCGCGCGCGGACGTCGGCGCTGCGGAACGGCGACAGGCGGCCGACCAGCTCGCGCTGCAGCGGCAGGGTCTGCGGCTTGGCGTCGATCACGCCCACCTCCGGCGGCGGGGGCATCTGCTGTTCCGGCTTCTTGCAGGCAGCCAGCGCGACAGCAACGGCGCACGTCAAGGCAAGGGTGCGGAGTGGGGCGGTCATCAGGAGGAACTCCGGGGTTGGTTTGTAGGAGGGGCCGGCAACGGCTGTGGCGCGAATGCGCGCAGGAAGCTGTCGACGGAGAACTCTGCCCAGCGCCGACGCAGCAGCGCGTCATCACGATGGGGGGTATGGAAGCGCTGTTTGTCGAAATCCTGACCGGCGATCATGCTCAGCAGCAGTTCGGCCATGAAGTGCGGGTCGTCATGCCGGAGCTGGCCACGCATGCAAACGGTTTCAATCCATTCAGCAAGATGAAGCGTCAGCGCGCCGGCGCCATGCCGGTACAGCGTACGCGCCTCTTCGGGAAACTGGGCCGCGTCGGCAGCGATCAGCCGGCAGGCCTGTCCTACGTGCGGTTGGTTGAAATGCTCCAGGAAGTCGGTGGCGAACTGGAGCAGGCTGGCACGCAGGTCGTCAGTGCGGAGTGCACGGACCATGGCGCCAGTGGCGTGGCCGACATGGCGCTGCATCACCCGGCGCAACAGATCCTGCTTGCTGCCATAGCGCGAGTACAGGGTCTGCTTGGAGCAGCCGGCGTGCTGGGCCACCGCCTCCATGCTCATCTGCATGCCCTGCTGGGCCAGCAGTTCGCGTACGGCGTCGAACACACGCTCATCGCGTGCATCGAGGGCAACGGGTAGGTAAGCCGGGTTCACGCGGTGGACTATACCGTCCAGTTCAGGATTGTGGAATCGCATCGGCGTCGCCGCGTGTGTCTTCCGGTAACACGTTTTGCCGATCCTGTCGGCAGTGCTGAAACAGGTGCCAGCACCGTACCGGTGCGAACTGAATAGGCGTCTAAACCGCAGCAAACCCGAATCTGCTTATTCCGTCCTGCAGCAAGGCCTTTTCGTGCGGTAGGGCTACAATTTCATTTTCCCAACTGAGCAAGCGCATCGCTCTGCCATGAAACCGCAAAAAACCGCAGCCAAGACCGTGAAAAACAAGACCAAACCAGCAGAGTCGGAGGTCGCAGTGACCGCTGGTTTCTCCCTGGAGCCGGTGTACACGGCATTGCGCAAGCGCTACCCCGCGGCCGCACAGGCCGAAGCAGTGGCCTTCGCCACTGACTTCTACAAGCGCATGGAGTCGGACGAGTTCCCGCACCACAGCGCTGAAGAGTGGGCCGCTCTCGCGGCTGAGACGCTGGAATTCGCCCGTGCCCGCAAGGCCGGCAAGGCCAACGTCCGCGTGTTCAATCCGACCGCGAAGGCCAATGGTTGGGAATCGCCGCACACCGTGCTGCAGATCGTCAACGACGACATGCCGTTCCTCGTCGATACCGTCACCATGTCGCTGGCCGAACAGGGCGTGGGCGTCCACGTGCTGGGCCACCCGGTGCTGCGTTTCACCCGCGACAAGGCCGGCAAGCTGGTCAAGGTCGGCGAGGGTGATGCCGAGTCGGTGATGCTGCTGGAGATCGACCGCCAGCCGGCCGAAGCCATGGCCGCCATCGAACAGGCCATCAACAAGGCGCTGGACGAAGTGCGCGCGATCGTGCGCGACTGGCAGCCGATGAAGGACAAGGCGCTGGCACTGGCCGACGACCTGGGCAAGCGCCAGCTGCCGGTCGACGATGCCTCGCGCAAGGAAGCACAGGAATTCCTGCGCTGGGCCGCCGACAACCACTTCACCTTCTTCGGCTACCGCGAGTACCGCGTCGAGAAGCAGGGCAAGGAAGAGGTGCTGGCGCCGCTGAACGACACCGGCCTGGGCCTGATGCGCGGCAAGGACAAGTCCGCCGCCCGTCCGGTCAAGACGCTGGCCGCGCAGGGCCTGAACACCACGTCCGGTTTGAAGGATGCGCTGATCCTGACCAAGACCAATGCCCGTTCGCGCGTGCACCGCGCCGGCTACATGGACTACATCGGCGTGCTGGAGTTCGACGCCAAGGGCAAGATCATCGGCGAGCAGCGTTTCCTCGGCCTGTTCACCTCCAGCGCCTACAACCGCCGCCCGTGGGAAATCCCGCTGGTGCGCCAGCGCCACGAGCACGTGATGAAGCAGTCCGGGCTGGCCCCGGCCAGCCACAGTGGCAAGGCCCTGCGCCATATCCTGGAAACCCTGCCGCGCGAAGAACTGTTCCAGTCCAGCGAGGACGAACTGTTCCGCACCGCGATGGGCGTGCTGGGCCTGCAGGAACGCGTGCGCAGCCGCCTGTTCCTGCGGCGCGACAAATACAGCCGTTTCATCTCCGCGCTGGTCTACCTGCCGCGCGAGCGCTTCAACACCGACGTGCGCCTGCGCATCGAAGCGATGCTGAAGGACGCGCTGCACGGCGAGTTCGTCGACAGCTCGGTGGTGCTGGGCGAATCGCCGCTGGCGCAGGTGCACCTGATCGTGCGCCCGAAGCCGGGTGAAATGCTCGACGTCGATACCGCCGAACTGGAGCAGAAGCTGGCCCAGGTGCTGCGCAACTGGCAGGACGACCTGCGCGAAGCGCTGGTGAGCCGCCACGGCGAGACCGAAGGCCTGCGCATCGCCGCCCGCATCGGCAAGGCGCTGCCGGCCGGCTACATCGAAGACAACAGCACCGCGGTTGCCGCCAACGATGTCAGCCAGCTCGACGCCCTGACCGGCCCGGACGACCTGCGCCTCAGCCTGCAGGCCGTGCCGCGCGAAAGCGGCGATGGCCTGCGCCTGAAGCTGTATCGCCAGCTCGACGACATTCCGCTGTCGGACGCGCTGCCGATGATGGAAAACATGGGCCTGCGGGTGATCGCCGAGCGTCCGTACCGCCTGTCGGTCGACAACGCGCCGGTGTATGTGCAGGACTTCGAGGTCGAATCGACCGCCGGTGCGATCGATGCCGCCAGCGTCGATGAAGCCTTCGGCGAGACCTTCGCCCGCGTCTGGCACGGCGATGCCGAGAACGACGGCTTCAACCGCCTGGTGCTGGCCGCTGGCCTGCACTGGCGCCAGGTCGCGATGCTGCGTGGCTACTGCAAGTACCTGCTGCAGACCGGCGTGCCGTTCTCGCAGGCCTACGTGGAAGGCACCTTCGCGCGCTACCCGCTGCTGGCCCGCCTTCTGGTCGAACTGTTCGAAGCGCGCTTCGATCCGGCCACCGGTCATGAAAGCAAGGAAGACATCGCCGCTGGCCAGGCCCAGCTGAAGGCCCACCTCGATGTGCTGGCTGCCGGCGACGAGGCCACCCTGAAGGTGCTCAAGACCGTGGTCGACGCCCGCAAGGGTGACCGCGATGCGCAGATGCAGGCCGCGCGCGATGCGCTGCTGAAGCTGATGGACCGCGTGTCCAGCCTGGACGAGGACCGCATCCTGCGCTCGTTCATGGGCGTGATCGACGCGACCCTGCGCACCAGCTACTACCAGACCGATGCCAACGGCCAGCACGGCCATGTCATCAGCTTCAAGTTCGATTCGGCGCTGGTGCCGGACCTGCCGAAGCCGCGTCCGTACCGCGAAATCTTCGTCTACGGCCCGCGCGTGGAAGGTACCCACCTGCGCTTCGGCGCCGTGGCCCGTGGCGGCCTGCGCTGGTCGGATCGTCGCGAAGACTTCCGCACCGAGGTGCTGGGCCTGGTCAAGGCGCAGATGGTCAAGAACACCGTCATCGTCCCGGTCGGCGCCAAGGGCGGCTTCTTCGCCAAGACCCCGCCGGTGAACGGCGACCGTGATGCGGTGTTCGCCAACGGCGTGGCCTGCTACAAGCTGTTCATCCAGGGCCTGCTGGACATCACCGACAACATCGTCAACAACAAGATCGTGCCGCCGGTGGATGTCGTGCGCCACGACATGGACGATCCGTACCTGGTGGTGGCGGCCGACAAGGGCACCGCGACCTTCTCCGACATCGCCAACGGCCTGGCCATCGCGCACGGCTTCTGGATGGGCGATGCGTTCGCTTCCGGCGGTTCGGTCGGCTACGACCACAAGGGCATGGGCATCACCGCACGCGGTGCGTGGGAGTCGGTCAAGCGCCACTTCCGTGCGCTGGGCCGTGACAGCCAGACCCAGGACTTCACCGCGGTCGGTGTCGGCGACATGTCCGGCGACGTGTTCGGCAACGGCATGCTGTTGTCGCGCCACATCCGCCTGGTCGCTGCCTTCGATCACCGCCACATCTTCCTGGACCCGAACCCGGATGCGGCCACCACGTTCGTCGAACGTGAGCGCCTGTTCACCGTGCCGCGTTCGAGCTGGGCGGACTACGACGCCAAGCTGATCAGCAAGGGCGGCGGCGTCTATCCGCGCAGCCTGAAGTCGATCGAGATCACCCCGCAGGTGCGCGAAGCGCTGGGCCTGGACGAAAACGTCAAGGCGCTGTCGCCGAACGATCTGATGAGCGCGATCCTGAAGGCGCCGGTCGACCTGCTGTGGAACGGCGGCATCGGTACCTACGTCAAGGCCGCCAGCGAGCAGCACAGCGATGTCGGCGACCGCGCCAACAACGCGCTGCGCGTGAACGGTGGCGAGCTGCGCTGCAAGGTGGTGGGCGAGGGCGGCAACCTTGGCATGACCCAGCTGGGCCGCATCGAAGCCGCCCAGGCCGGCGTGCTGCTCAACACCGACTTCATCGACAACTCGGCCGGCGTGGACACCTCCGACCACGAAGTCAACATCAAGATCCTGCTCAACGATGTGGTGCGGGCCAAGAAGCTGACCGTCGAGCAGCGCAACAAGCTGCTGGCCTCGATGACCGATGAAGTCGCCGAGCTGGTGCTGAACGACAACTACCGCCAGAACCAGGCGCTGAGCCTGATGGAGCGGATGGCGGTCAAGCGCCTGGGTTCCAAGCAGCACTTCATCCGTACCCTGGAACAGCAGGGCCTGCTGGATCGCCAGATCGAGTTCCTGCCGTCCGACGCCGAGCTGTCGCAGCGCAAGGCACGCGGCCAGGGCCTGACCCGTCCGGAGCTGTCGGTGCTGCTGTCCTACTCCAAGCTGGTGGCGTTCGCTCAGCTGCTGGATTCGGACATCCCGGAAGATCCGTACCTGTCCAAGGAACTGCAGCGTTACTTCCCGACCCCGCTGCAGAAGAAGTACGCCGACGCGATGGAGCGTCACCGCCTGAAGCGCGAAATCATCGCCACGGCCGTGACCAACCAGACCATCAACCGCATGGGCGCCACCTTCCTGATGCGCATGCAGGAAGACACCGGCCGCTCCATCGCCGAGGTCGCCAAGGCCTACACCATCAGCCGCGAAACGCTGGATGCACGCGCGCTGTGGGCGCAGATCGATGCCCTCGACGGCAAGGTGCCGGAGTCGGTGCAGATCGACGCACTGGAAGTGATCTGGAAGCTGCAGCGTTCGTTCGTGCGCTGGCTGCTGTCGCGCCCGGGCGCGATGCCGGGCATCACCGAAGCGGTCAACCGCTACCAGGGCCCGTTCAACGACATCCGCGTTGCTTCGGGCGTGCTGCCGGATTCGCAGCGTCCGACCTACGAAGCCCTGGTGGCGGAGTGGAAGGAAAAGGGCCTGCCGTCCGCGCTGGCGCAGCAGCTGGCCGAACTGCACTTCCTGGAGCCGGCATTCGACATCATCGAACTGGCCCGCACCCGCAAGCTGAAGCCGGTGGACGTGTCCAAGGTCCACTTCCGCCTGGGCGATGCCCTGCAGCTGCCGTGGCTGTTCGAGCAGGTCGACGCGCTGGAGGTCAACGGCCGTTGGCATGCCGTGGCACGTGGCGTGTTGCGTGACGAACTGGCGGCCAATCACCGCAACCTGGCCGGCCAGGTGCTCGGCACCAAGGGCGGCAGCGCGGAGGCCAAGGTCGCAGCCTGGATGGGCCGTGACGACAACAGCCTGCGCTTCACCCTGGCGATGCTGGCCGAACTGGCAGAGCAGAAGACCCTGGACTACCCGACCGTCTCGGTCGCGGTGCAGCGTCTGGGCCAGCTGGCGGCACACGGCGCGTAAGTGAAGTAGTGCCAGGCCACGCCTGGCATGAGTAGAACAGAGCGGCCCCGCGAGAGCGGGGCCGCTCTGTTTCAGCCCTTGACCTTTGCGACCAGCTGACCCGACGCCCGCCGTGAACCTGCCAGGTGGATGACCCGCATATCCGCTGGGACCGTGAGCGCCATGGATGGCGCGATCGAGCCCCCAGGGATGGGTTTACGGCGTGTCCCGGCGGATATGCCGGTCATCCGCCCCACGGGCTCCAACTCCCGGCGCTCGGTTATGCTCTCCATCAAACCTCCCCGGATCCACCGATGAGCGACACCCCCCGCATCGCTTTCCTGGCCAGCACCACCGAGCCCGCGCAGATGGCCCGCGCGGCCATGGTCTCGCGCTATGGCGACTACGCGCCCGAGCAGGCCGACGTGCTGTGCCCGCTGGGCGGTGATGGCTTCATGCTGCAGACCCTGCATCGGCATGGGCACCTGGGCAAGCCGGTGTTCGGCATGAAGCTGGGCACGGTCGGTTTCCTGATGAACCAGTACCGCGGCGACGAAGACGTGCATGCCCGCATCGCCCGCGCCGAGCCGGCCCATCTGCGCCCGCTGGAAATGGTGGCGCTGACCGAGTCCGGTACCAGTACCGGTTCGCTGGCCTACAACGATGTTTCGCTGCTGCGCCAGACCCGGCAGGCCGCGCATATCGGCATCGACCTGAACGGCCAGGAGCGCGTGGCCGAACTGATCGGTGACGGCGTGCTGGTGGCCACCCCGGCCGGCAGCACCGCCTACAACTATTCCGCGCATGGCCCGGTGCTGCCGCTGGGTTCGCACACCATCGCGCTGACGCCGTTGGCCCCTTACCGGCCAAGGCGCTGGCGCGGGGCCATCCTCAAGGCCGACACCGAAGTGCGCTTCCGGGTGCTCGATCCGTACAAGCGCCCGGTCAGCGTGACCGCCGATTCGCACGAGACCCGCGATGTGGTCGAAGTGACCATCCGCGAGTCGAAAGACCGCCGCGTGACCCTGCTGTTCGACCCGGAGCACAACCTGGAAGACCGGATCCTGAGCGAACAGTTCGTTTTTTGAGGACAATGGGCGGCCGACCGTGCCGAACGCTTGAAGGACCCCCACCGATGGGCGACAACTCCCCCCGTTTGCTGACCGTCGCGGTGACCTCGCGCGCGCTGTTCGATCTGGAAGAAAGCCACGCGCTGTTCGAGAGCGATGGCGTGGCGGCGTATGCCGAATTCCAGCGCCAGCACGAGGACGACATCCTCGGCCCCGGCGTGGCGTTTCCGGTGGTACGCAAGCTGCTGGCATTGAACCAGGGCGCCAGCCCGGAGAATCCGCGGGTCGAGGTGATCCTGCTGTCGCGCAACTCGGCCGATACCGGCCTGCGCATCTTCAATTCGATCCAGCACTACGGCCTGGGCATCATCCGGGCTACGTTCACCGCTGGCGAGCCGACCTGGCCGTACGTGAAGCCGTTCGGCACCGATCTGTTCCTGTCGGCCAATCCGGAGTCGGTACGCAGTGCGCTGCGCCACGGGATCGCGGCGGCGACCATCCTGCCCAAGCCGCCGGGTGAAACCGCTGCTGCGGCGGCTGACCAGATCGATACCGGTCGCCCGGCCGGGCAGCTGCGCATCGCCTTCGACGGTGACGCGGTGATCTTCGGTGACGAAAGCGAGCGCATCTCGCGCGAGCAGGGCGTGGAGGCGTTTGGCCGGCACGAGCGCGAACGCGCCCGCGAGCCACTCAGTGGTGGACCGTTCCGCGGCTTCCTGTCGGCCCTGCATACGTTGCAGGAGGTATTCCCGGCCGGCGAAAGCGCGCCGATCCGCACCGCATTGGTGACCGCGCGCTCGGCACCGGCGCACGAGCGGGTGATCCGCACCCTGCGTGAGTGGGGCGTGCGCCTGGACGAAGCGCTGTTCCTCGGTGGTCGCCACAAGGGACCGTTCCTGCACGCATTCGGAGCCGACATCTTCTTCGACGATTCGCAGCACAACATCGACAGTGCGCGCGAACACGTGGCCGCTGGCCACGTACCACATGGCGTCGCCAACGAGGGGTAGGGCCTGGTGGCTGCCAACCCTAGTTGGCGCCGATGCATGGCACTGCCAACCAAGGTTGGCACCCACCGGGGCACTGTGCTCTGGTAGTTGCCAACCTTGGTTGGCACTGCCGTCAGGCCACGGGTCCGATCAAGGGTTACCGGACATCCCCAACTGCAGATCCACCACCTTCCAGCGCAGGCCCTGCGGTTCCAGCACCACCTTCAACGGCGGCTGGCCGGCGCCGCGATCGACGTCGATCACGAAGCGGTCCAGCGCTTCAAAGTGATGCTCGGCGTTCTTCAACGGCCGTGCCGGTTCGGTCGCGCCGAACGCATCGCCGCCCTGCAGTTCATTGCGGCCGCGCTTCCACAGCACGTGGCCCTGCAGCATCGCGCCGATGCCCGTCGGGGTCACCATGGTCTCCACCGCTGCACCGCCGAGCTGGTCGCCCAGGCCGTAGAGCAGGGCACCGAACGGGCTGGCCGCTATATCCGGGCCTGCCTGGCGCACCAGATAGTCGTTGAGCTGTGCGCGCAGGCTGCCGCGCACGCGCGGGAAATCGACGTAGCGCTCCAGTCGCACCGTGTCACGTTCTTCAATGGCCTGGGACAGGCCGTGCACGGTCATGTAGGGGCCGCCGAACCACCACGCGGCCAAGGCCAGGACCAGCAGCACAGCCAGTGCAGTGAGTTTCTTCATGCTGTCCAGACTGCCGCAAGTGAGGCAGCCAGTGGTGAACGGCAGGTGATGCGGCTCAGAACTCCAGGTCCAGTGCCGCGCACAGGTAGTCGACGAACGGGCCGAGCCCAGCCAGGTCCTTGCCCAGCGTGGACAGCAGGCGCGGGCCGGTCATGGTGGCATCGTCCAGCGAGCGCCACATCACCCAGTTGCGGTGCTTGAGGTCGTCAATGAACTCGAAATCGGCCGGGAAGCCACGTGGCGGGCGCACCAGCTTCTCGCTCTCCTCGAAATCGAAGCGCTTGCGCAGCGCCGGGGCATGCGCGGCGGCCTTCCAGCTGCCCGGGTTGTCGAGAATGAAGTGGCGCACGCGGCGCTGCGTCTCGGGTTCTGGATGCCACAGGCCAGCGCCGACGAAGCTCTCGCCGGGCTGCAGGTGCACGTAGAAGGAGGGCGCGGCCACTTCACGGCGGCGCTCATGGAACAGGCGGGCACCCTGCCAGGTCTTGTACGGCGACTTGTCTTTGGAAAAACGCGCGTCGCGATGGATGCGGAACAGCGAGCCACCGACGCCGCGGGTATCGGCGCGGAAGTGCTCGCTGACCTCGGCCAGGGCCGGCTGCAGGTCGCCCAGCAGGCGCAGGAACGGCTGCCGCACGTGGTCTTCGTACTGCTGGCGGTGATCGTTGAACCAGGCCTTGTCGTTGTGCCGCGCAAGGCCGCGCAGGAACTTGAAGCTGGCGTCAGAGAAATAAGTGCTCACAGCGTCTCCTGCAGGTGCTGGCCCCAATCGCGCAGCGATTGCAGCAGCGCCTGGCGCCGGGTGTCATCGGGCGCTTCGGCGGCCAGTGCATCCAGCTGCTGCTGGTACTGGGGCAGGGTGAGTTCGCCCAGGCCGCCGTCTCCGAGCAGGCGCTGGCGGCGGTAATCCTGCCAGCGCTGGCGTTCAGCCGGCGCGAGGCTGTCGGGATGGTTGCGCGCGCGGTAGCGGAACAGCAGCTCGGGCAGGCGCGGGTCACGGAAGCGGCTTTCCAGCGCGGCCAGCTGATCCGGCGCGGTGGTACGGGCCAGGGCCAGCAGCGGTTTGTCACCGTTGCCCAGGAATCCGTCGTACAGCGATGCATCGACATCGGCCACGGTGGCCACGCGCGGCTGGTTGTAGACCTGGCGCGCCTTCTCCGCCAGCTGTGGGGCGAATTCGCGCAGGCGCTCGATCTTGGCGTCGATGGCCGCCACGTCCAGGCCCAGGCGCTGGTGGTCGTCGGCACGCAGGTGGTTCCAGGCGATCAGCGCCGGCACCTTGTTCAGGTGCACCTCCTTCAGCGGCACCCGTGCAACGCCCTCGGGCAGCTCGCTGGCGCGCATGTACAGGCGCTGTGCGATCACATCGGCTGGTAGTGCCAGCAGGTCGTCGATGTCGCCGTCGAGGTCGAACACGATCACCCGGTTGTTGATGGTCGGGTGCACCGCCAGCGGCAGCACCGGCGCCGCGCACAGGCGGCTGGCCGGGTAGCGCATGGAAATGTGCAGCACCGGCTTCATCGCGGTTACATCCAGCAGGCTGCCTACGAAACGCTTGTCGCGCAGCTTCAGGGCGTAGTCCCACAGGCGCGGCTGCGACTGCTTGAACAGCCGTGCCATGCCGATCGTGGCGCGCACGTCGGACAGCGCTTCGTGCGCATCACCCTCGCGCACGTTGTTGGCTTCGGCCAGGTGCTCGAGCTTGAACGAGGTGGCACCGTCCTCGCGCAGCGGCCACTGGATGCCGTCCGGACGCATCGCGCGCATCAGCCGCAGCATGTCCAGCAGGTCCCAGCGCGAATTGCCGTTGCGCCACTCGCGCTCGTACGGGTCATGGAAGTTGCGGAACAGGCCGTAGCGGACGAATTCATCGTCGAATCGCAGCGTGTTGTAGCCCAGTGCGCAGGTGCCGGGACGCGATAGCTGCTCGTTGATGCGGTCGAAGGCTTCGGCCTCGCTGATGCCCTCGGCCAGGGCCTGCTGCGGGGTGATGCCGGTGACCAGGGTGGCCATCGGCGAGGGCAGCAGATCGTCGGCCGGGCGCACGAAGAAGCTGACCGGGGTGTCGATCTCGTTCAGATCGGCGTCGGTACGGATCGCGGCGTACTGCGAGATGCGCGTGCGCCGCGGGTCCTGGCCGAAGGTTTCCAGGTCGTAGAACAGGAAGCTGTCAGCCATCAGTGCGCGCCCTCCAGGACCGGCAGCTGCGCATGGACCTGTGCTTCCAGTGCGGCCCAGTCGATGTTGTCCAGCGAATCGTGGCCGGCCGTGGCCGCCACCAGCATGTCGCGCTGAAGCTCGGTGCGGCGCATGGCTTCCGCGTACGGCGTGTGCAGGAAGGTGACCATCGTGTAATGCGGTACGAACCGGGTCGGCCAGCGCCGCTGCAGTTCCTGTTCCAGTTCGCGTTGCAGCAGGAACGCAGGATCAGCCACGCGGTCGCGCATTTCCAGATAGTTTTCCAGCGCCATCTGCTGGATTGCGCGTGCGTTCGGCTTGCGCTCGGCTTCGAAGGCTTGGAACGCGCCTTCCAGGTCGTCCGCTTCCATCAGATGGCGGGCCAGAGCCACGCAATCCTCGAATGCGCAGTTCATGCCTTGCCCGTGGAACGGCACCATCGCATGTGCGGCGTCGCCAATCAGGACCGCGCGGCCCTGCTGGTGCCAGCGATCAAGCGTCAGCGTGCCAAGCAGGCCGGGTGGGTGCTGTTCCCAGTCCGCGCGCAGGTTCGGGATCAGCGGCAGGGTATCGGCGAACTCGCGCGCGAACAGTGCTTCGGCCTGCGCGCCGGTGTTGACCGTGGCGAAGCTGGGATCACCCTGGTTGGGCAGGAACAGGGTGACGGTGAAGGTGCCTTCGTGGTTGGGCAGGGCGATGCACATGTAATGGCCACGCGGCCAGATATGCAGCGCGTTGCGCTCGATGCGGAAGCTGCCGTCGGCGGCCGGCGGAATTTCCAGCTCCTTGTAGGAGTGGTCGAGGAAGGCGATGTCCTCGCCCAGCGGCGCCCGCCGGTTCATCGCCGCGCGCAGCGCCGAGCCTGCACCATCGGCACCGATCAGGGTGTCGAAGCGGATGTCGTGCGGGCTGTCATCGCGGTCGTCGATGAAACGCGCGTAGCCGGCATCGAAATCGACGGTATGCAGGCGGCGGTGGAAGTGCACGGTCGCGCCAGCCTGTTCGGCGAGTTCCAGCAGCGTCGTGTTCAGGTCGCTGCGATGGATCGACCAGATTACTTCGCTGTCGTCGCGGCCGTAGCGTTGCAGCTGCGGTTCGCCTTCGCGCGGATGCACCATGCGCCCGCGCATCATTACCGCGCGCGCCATCACCTCGTCTTCCACTCCCGCTTGGCGCAGGGCGTTGCGCCCGCGTTCGGCCAGCGCCAGGTTGATCGAACGACCACTCTCGTAGTCGGCAATGCGCGGATCGCCGCGGCGTTCGTACAGGGTGATGCGCCAGCCCTGCCGTGACAGCAGGATGGCCAGCAGGGACCCGGCGAGGCCGGCACCGATAATGCTCAACGAGCGGGAAGCGTGTGCGATCAACGAACTGTCCAGCAGTAGGGGAGGGGCCGGCTCAGAGGCCGGCCCAGGCTTCCACTTCCTCGACGAAGTGGTGCACGTCCAGGTAGCGGTTGTAGAGCGGGGTAGGCGAGATGCGGATCACGTCCGGCTCGCGCCAGTCGCCGAGCACGCCGATGCTGCGCAGGTGTTCAAACAGTGCGCGTCCGCGCTCGCGCCCACCGATCACGCGCAATGACAGCTGGCAGCCGCGACGCTGCGGCTCGGCCGGAGTGATGATGTCGAGCACGCCGGACAGGCGTGCGCGTACAAGCGCTTCGAGCATGCCGGTCAGTGCCAGTGATTTGCCGCGCAGCGCGTCCATTCCGGCACGCTCGAACAGGTCCAGCGAGGCGCGCAGCGGCGCCAGGCCGAGAATCGGCGGATTGCTCAGCTGCCAGCCTTCGGCACCGATGGCGGGGGTGAACTGCGGTGCCATCTGGAAGCGGGTGGATTCCTCATGGCCCCACCAGCCGGCAAAGCGCGGCAGCGTGGTGTCGCGGTGATGGCGCTCGTGCACGAACGCGCCGGCCACCGCACCCGGGCCGCTGTTGAGGTATTTGTAGTGGCACCACACTGCGAAGTCGGGTGCGATGTCATGCAGGCGCAGCGGCAGGTTGCCCACCGAGTGCGCCAGGTCGAAGCCGATGCGCGCGCCCTGCAGGCGGGCAGCACGGGTGATGGCATCAAGGTCGAAGGCCTGGCCGGTGCGGTACTGCACGCCAGGCCACAGCACCAGCGCCAGGCGCTGGCCGTGTTCGGCGATGGCGCGCTCGATCGCAGTGAGCGAGATCGTTCCGTTGGCTTCGTCCGGCTGCACTTCCACCAGGCACTCGGCCGGGTCGAACCCATGGAAACGGATCTGCGCTTCCACCGCGTGGCGGTCGGTCGGGAACGCACCGGCTTCCATCAGGATCACCGGGCGCTGCGCGGTCGGCCGGTAGAAGCTGACCATCATCAGGTGCAGGTTCACGCTCAGCGTGTTCATCGCCACCACTTCGCTGGGCAGTGCACCGACCACGCGGGCCAGCTGCGCGCTCACCAGGCGGTGGTAGGACAGCCACTGGGTAGGACCGGTGAAGTGGCCTTCCACCGCCAGATCCCCCCACTGCTTCATCACTTCCTGCACCGCGGCCTGGGCGCCGCGCGGCTGCAGGCCCAGCGAGTTGCCGACGAAGTAGGTCTGCTCGCCGCCGCCATGGCGCGGAATCAGGAATTCGTTACGCAGCGGACGCAGCGGATCGGCGGCGTCCAGGGCAATGGCGTGGGTGCGGCTGAGCAGGTCGGACATGGTCGGGCAACAGGCTGCAACGGGGCTGCCAGTGTAGCGCCTGGGATGGTGGGACCGACGCCCGGAATGCCTGCGTGCCGCTCTTGCTGTAGAGCCGAGCCCGTGCTCGGCTTCGGTGCCCGGCGGCCGAGCATGGGCTCGGCTCTACAGGGGCAGGTGCTCAGCCCGCTGCAGGCGCCGGCAGCGGATCCACGTGCCCGCACTGGCTGCAGGTACGCAGCTCCAGGCTGTCGTGGTAACGCGCGAACACCTTCGGCAGGTCGGTTTCGATGTTCTGCAGCGTGAAGAACTCTTCGTGCAGCTTGTGGTTGCAGCGCTCGCAGTGCCAGATCACGCCGTCCATCTCATGCGGCAGGCGCTTGCGTTCGACCACCAGGCCGACCCCGCCGGGCGGGCGCCGCGGCGAGTGCGGCACCTTGGCCGGCAGCAGGAAGATCTCGCCGGCGCGGATCGGAATGTCGCGCACCGCGCCGTCTTCCTGGACCTTCAGCACCATCTCGCCCTCAAGCTGGTAGAACCACTCCGGGCCTTCGTCGTAGTGGTAGTCGGTGCGCGAGTTCGGCCCGCCCACCACCATCACGATGAAGTCGCCGTTGTCGATCATCTTGTTGCCCACCGGCGGCTTCAGCAGGTGGCGATGTTCTTCGATCCAGGCGTGCAGGTTGATCGGCGAGGCGAGCATGGTCGTGGTCCGTAGGGAGGTCAGTCGCGCCGGCCCTGGCGCGGAACATAGGACAGCGCCTTTTCATAGGCCGGCTTCAGCTCTTCCGGCGCACCGACGTCGATGCCCATTTCGCTCACGCGGCCGTTCTTCAGGCTGTAGACCCAGCCGTGCACCATCAGCTTCTGGCCGCGCGCCCAGGCGTCCTCGACGATGGTCGAACGGCACAGGTTGGCGACCTGCTCGATCACGTTCAGTTCGCACAGGCGCGCGTGCTTCAGCTCGTCATCCTCGATCGCATCGAGGATGCCCTGGTGCTTCTGCACGACATCGCCGACATGGCGCAGCCAGTTGTCGGCCAGGCCGACGCGGGTGTTGTGCAGGCAGGCATGCACGCCGCCGCATCCGTAGTGGCCGACGATCAGGATGTGCTTCACCTTCAGCTGGTCCACTGCGTACTGCACCACGCTCAGGCAGTTCAGGTCGCTGTGTGCCACCACGTTGGCGACGTTGCGATGCACGAAGACTTCGCCCGGGGCCATGCCGATGATCTGGTTGGCAGGTACGCGCGAGTCTGAGCAGCCGATCCACAGGTACTCCGGATGCTGCTGCTTGGACAGCTGCTGGAAGAAGTCAGGGTCTTCCTTGGCGATGCGATCGGCCCAGTCGCGGTTGTTCTGCAGCAGGCGGTGGATGTCTTTCATGTGCGGTATCCCTGGCGTCGGGTGGGGGCAAGGCGCGGCCGTTCTGATCGCGCTTTCGCGGGAATCTGAGGTGATCAGCCGTCGGTAGCGGCCTGTTCACGGTGCCAGCGCATCCACTGCGCCAGCTCATGGGAAGAAGGGGTGCCCAGTGCGTCCAGCGCGGTGATCACCGCCTGCTGGTTGGCGTCGGGATGGTTCTGGCTGAGTTTCAGCTTCAGCTGCACCTGTTCAACCTGGAAGCGGAAGCCGACGATGGCGCGGAGCTCCGGGCCATGCTCGGCGCGCGTGGCATCGAACTGCCACGCCTGCCCGACACTGGCTTCGAAACGGTCGCTGATCGCGCCGACCAGTCCGGCCAGCGCATCGGTGTCGTCGAAGGTCTGCAGCTGGCCACGCAGCTCGGCGGCGGCGTAGTTCCAGGTCGGCACCCGCGCGGCAGGCTCCTTGTCCGGATACCAGCTGGCCGAGACGTAGCCATGCGGGCCGTCGACCAGCACCTTGGCCGCACCGTTGTGGCGCGACTGCGGGTTGGCGCGGGCCCAGTGGCCGCGCAGCTCGATCTGCTGTCCGTCACGGTGGTACAGCACCGGCATCCGGGTCAGTTCCGGCAGGCCGTCGCTGCCGGTCGTGAGCACGGTGACGAACGGGTCACGCGCCAGCAGGCGGTCCAGCCAGAGCAGGTCGGTCTCGGCGAAGGCGCGCGGGGTGAACATGCTGAGGTCAGGCGCGCCCGCCCAGCGACTGGATCATGCGGCCACGCAGGCCCTCGTCGCTGTCGGCCTGCGGCGGCTGCACTTCGTGCAGGCTGAACCCTCGCACTAGCGCATCTTCCTCGTCCAGGCCGTCGTACTCGACGAATTCGGCGTCGAACAGCTGCGAACGCGCGGTGTCCTCGCTGTCATAGCTCAGCGTGTTGCCATCGCTGTCGAGCACTTCGGCGGTGCCGGCAGGGCGAACGCGCAGGCGCGCCCAGATCAAGGTGTTGCCGAGGCTGGCCAGCCACCAGCTGTCGCGCGAGGCGGTGATGTCATTCATGAGCGTATTACCAGAGCGAGGCCAGCCAGAGCAGGGCAGCCATGCCCAGTCCGGCCAGCAGGGTCAGCAGCGATACCCAGGCCGGTGTCGCCAGCCCGGACAAGGAGCGGTCCGGTTGCTGCCGATAGTCGCGTCGCAGCAGCCAGGCCAGGGCATCGGGCTTGAGGAAGGCGCCGCTGCCGAAGCGCGCGGCGAGCGCCGGATGGCGGTCGCGCACGTGCACCAGGGTCAGCGGCCAGAAGATCACGAAGGCACTGAACCCGGCCACTGCGACGCCGACGAAACAGAGGGCGAAGAACAGGGTCATGGGGGAAGTACCTCCGTGGTCGTATGGGACTTAGAAGTCCGCGCTGCCCGGGGCGCGCGGGTAGGGGATCGCATCGCGGATGTTGGACAGCCCGCAGACGTACACCACCAGGCGCTCGAAGCCCAGGCCGAAGCCTGCGTGCGGCACCGAACCATAGCGGCGGAAATCGCGGTACCAGCTGTAGTGCTCGCGATCCAGGCCGAACTGGGCCATGCGCGCGTCCAGCACGTCCAGGCGCTCTTCGCGCTGGCTGCCGCCGATGATCTCGCCGATGCCCGGGGCCAGCACGTCCATCGCGGCAACGGTCTTGCCGTCGTCGTTCAGGCGCATGTAGAAGGCCTTGATGTGCTCCGGATAGTTGGTCACCACCACCGGGCGGCCGACGTGCTCCTCGGTCAGCCAGCGCTCGTGCTCGGTCTGCAGGTCCAGGCCCCATTCGACCGGGAAGTCGAACTTCTTGCCGGACTTCTGCAGCAGGCTGACCGCATCGGTGTAGTCGATGCGCTCGAACGGGGCATTGATGAAGTCTTCCAGCTTGGTGATCGCGTTCTTGTCCACGCGCTCGGCAATGAAGGCCAGGTCGTCGCCACGCTCGTTCAGCACCGCGCGGAACAGGTACTTCAGGAACTCCTCGGCCAGGCGCGCGTCTTCGGCCAGGTCGGCGAAGGCGATTTCCGGTTCGATCATCCAGAATTCCGCCAGGTGGCGGGTGGTGTGGCTGTTCTCGGCGCGGAAGGTCGGGCCGAAAGTGTAGACCTTGCTCAGCGCCAGGCAGTAGGCCTCGACGTTCAGCTGGCCGGACACGGTCAGGAAGGTTTCCTTGCCGAAGAAGTCGCGGCTGAAATCGATCGCGCCCTTCTCATCGCGCGGCAGGTTCACCATGTCCAGGGTGGACACGCGGAACATCTGGCCGGCGCCTTCGGCGTCGGAGGTGGTGATGATCGGGGTGCTGATCCAGTTGAAGCCGTTCTCGTGGAAGAAGCGGTGCACGGCCTGGGCCAGGCAGTTGCGGATGCGGGTGACCGCGCCGAACAGGTTGGTGCGCGGACGCAGGTGCGCCACTTCGCGCAGGAACTCCGGCGACATCGGCTTGGGCTGGATCGGGTAGGTGAGCGGGTCTTCGACCCAGCCGACCACCTCCAGCGCGCTGGCCTGGATCTCGAACGACTGGCCCTTGCCCTGCGACTTCACCAGCGTGCCGGTGGCGATGACCGAGCAGCCGCTGGTCAGGCGCTTGATCTCGTCGAAGTTGGTCAGGGTGTCATTGGCCACGACCTGGATCGGGGCGAAGCAGGAGCCGTCGCTCACATTCACGAAGGCCAGATTCGCTGAACCGCGCACCGTGCGCACCCATCCGCGTACCGTGACTTCGCCGCCTTCCGGGATCTTCCCGGCAAGCGCATGTTCAACGCTGACCACCGTCATGACTTGAATCCTCTGCTGATCGACTCGATCTGTGAACACGGGAGTTTACCGGTTGCAGTGTTCCGCTTGCGAGGCATTTTTCATGGCAACGGCTCCTTATAATGTCCCCGTACCTCTGGAGTAGCCTCATGGCTGTCAGCCTGACCCCCATTGCCTTCGAGCGCGTGCAGCGCTTCGTCGCCCAGACCCCCGGCGCGCTGGGCCTGCGTTTCGGCGTGACCAAGACCGGCTGTTCCGGCTGGGGCCACGTGACCGACCTGGCCCGCGATGAGCGCGAGGGCGATACCGTGTTCGAGCAGGACGGCGTGAAGATCTATGTCGACGCCAAGAGCCTGGCGCTGGTGGACGGCACCGTGATCGACTTCGGCAAGCATGGCCTGAGCGAGACGTTCACGTTCAGCAACCCCAATGCCACCGCCGAGTGTGGCTGCGGCGAGAGCTTCACCACCGACGCCGACAAGGCCTGACGGCCGGCCGCCGGGCATGGCCCTGCGCTGCCCGCCTGGTGGGTGCCGACCTTGATCGGCACCGGGGCAGGGCACCCCGGTTCAGCATGTCGGGTACCCCCGGTTGCCCATCCTCCCCATCTGCGCCATAATGCGCGGCTTCCTGCCTACCCGGCGGGAACCCTTGCCCCACCGCGGTCTCAACGGCGGGGGGCTGTCCGGCCGCAAGGCCACATCCGAAAGGTAGAAAAACATGAGTCGTCATTACGAAATCGTGTTCATGGTCCACCCGGACCAGAGCGAGCAGGTCCCGGCCATGATCGAGCGCTACAAGTCGCTGGTCGAGAACGGCAACGGCACCATCCACCGTCTGGAAGACTGGGGCCGCCGCCAGCTGGCGTACCCGATCCAGAACCTGGTGAAGGCCCACTACGTGCTGATGAACATCGAAGCCGACCAGGCCGTTCTGAACGAACTGACCGAGAGCTTCCGCTTCAACGACGCCGTGCTGCGCAACCTGGTCATCAAGCGTGACGAGGCTGACACCGAGCAGTCGCTGATCATGAAGAGCAAGGACGAGAAGGGTGACAAGCCGGAGCGCGGTGAGCGCCGTCGTCGTGACGACGAAGAAGGCGAGTCCAACAACACCGCTGACAACGAAGCCGGCGACGACGCCGCTTCCGCCGCCTAAGGAGCCTTCCCATGTCCAAGTTCTTCCGTCGCCGCAAGTTCTGCAAGTTCACGGCTGAAGGTGTGAAGGAGATCGACTACAAGGATCTCAACACCCTGCGCCAGTACCTGACCGAGAACGGCAAGATCGTGCCGAGCCGCGTCACCGGTACCAAGTCGAAGTACCAGCGCCAGCTGGCGACCGCCGTCAAGCGCGCTCGCTTCCTGGCCCTGATCCCGTACACCGACAACCACGACGTCTGATGCCCGGCGGGGCGGCCCGGTGCCGCCCCCGCTGTGCCAGCTATTCGGACAGCCTTTGTTGCGGGGCATCGCCTCGCTAACGAATAACTCATCTGGAGCAATACCATGCAGCTGATCCTCCTGCAGAAAGTCACCAACCTCGGCAACCTGGGCGACCTGGTCGACGTGAAGCCGGGCTACGGCCGTAACTTCCTCGTGCCGCAGGGCAAGGCCGTGCCGGCCACCGAGAGCAACAAGGCCGAGTTCGAAGCCAAGCGCGCCGAGTACGAGGCCAAGGCCCAGGCCATCCACGCCGAAGCTGACGCCCGCAAGGCCAAGCTGGACGGCGCGAGCGTGACCATCCCGGCCAACGCTTCGACCGAAGGCAAGCTGTACGGCTCGGTCGGCGCCCGCGAAATCGCCGATGCCTTCACCGCTGCCGGCCTGCCGGTCAGCAAGAGCGAAGTCATCCTGGGCGAAGGCGCCTTCCGCAACATCGGCGAGTACGACGTGCTGATCCACCTGCACGCCGACGTCGAGACCACCGTCAAGGTTGTCGTCGTCGCCGAAGCCTGATCCCACGCCGCAAGGCCTGGCATCACCGCAGAACGGGCGCCCGCAAGGGTGCCCGTTTTGTTTTATGGCTCCCGCTCCAGGGTGTCGAGGCCGGCCGGGCCGACGGGGCAGGGCCGGACAATGTTCCACGCCCATTCGTAGAACACGGCCACATCGGTATACTCAGGGCGTCACACCCGTTCCACGGTCATCGATCCCAACAGGATCAATGACTTGGAGGGTAAACGCAGGCCGCTTGCCGGCCCCAGTCCGGAACCCCTATGCGTCTTTCCACGATCAAGCTGTCCGGCTTCAAGTCGTTCGTCGATCCGACCACCCTGCACCTGCCGACCAACATGACCGGCGTGGTGGGGCCCAATGGCTGCGGCAAGTCGAACATCATCGACGCCGTGCGCTGGGTCATGGGCGAGAGTTCGGCCAGCCGCCTGCGCGGCGACTCGCTGACCGACGTGATCTTCTCCGGTTCCAACGCCCGCAAGCCGGTCTCGCAGGCCACCGTCGAGCTGATCTTCGACAACTCCGACCACACGATCTCGGGCGAGTACGCCTCGTTCAACGAAATCTCGGTCAAGCGCACGGTCAGCCGCGACGGCACCAGCAATTACTACCTCAACGGCACCAAGTGCCGCCGCCGTGACATCACCGACCTGTTCCTCGGCACCGGCCTGGGGCCGCGCAGTTACTCGATCATCGAGCAGGGCATGATCAGCCAGATCATCGAGGCGCGCCCGGAAGACCTGCGCGTGTACCTGGAAGAGGCGGCCGGCATCTCCAAGTACAAGGAGCGCCGCAAGGAAACCGAGACCCGCATCCGCCACACCCGCGAAAACCTGGACCGCCTGGGTGATCTGCGTGATGAGATCAGCAAGCAGCTCGAGCATCTCAAGCGCCAGGCCAAGCAGGCCGAGCAGTACCAGGCGCTGCAGGAAGAGCGCCGGGTCAAGGATGCCGAGTGGAAGGCACTGGAATTCCGTGGCCTCGACGGGCGGCTGTCGAAGCTGCGCGAAGGCCTGTCGCAGGAAGAAACCAGGCTGCAGCAGCTGATCGCCGACCAGCGTGACGCCGAGGCCCGCATCGAGACCTCGCGCGTGCGCCGCGAAGAGGCGGCCGATGCGCTGAACACCGCGCAGGCCGCGGTCTACCAGGTCGGCAGCACGCTGGCCCGCCTGGAGCAGCAGATCCAGCACCAGCGCGAGTTGTCGCAGCGCCTGCACAAGGCACGCGATGAAACCCAGCAGGCCCTGGCCGAGCTGGGGCAGCACATCAGTGGCGACGAGGCCAAGCTGATGGTGCTGCGTGAGGCGGTCGAGGCCGCCACCCCGCAGCTGGAAGAACTGCAGGAAGAAAACGAGATCAAGCAGGAAAGCCTGCGTGAGGCGGAAGACCGGCTGGCCAGCTGGCAGCAGCGCTGGGAACAGCACAGCTCGCAGAGTTCGGAAGCCTCGCGCGCCGGCGATGTCGAACGCACGCGCGTGGACTACCTGGACAAGCAGATCCTCGATGCCGACCGGCGTCGTGAAGCCCTGGCCGCCGAGCGCGCCGGGCTGGACGTGGACGCGCTGGAAGAAGCCTTCGAGCAGCTGCACCTGCAGCACGACACGCAGAAAACCGCGCTGGATGAGCTGAGCGAAGACGTCGAGCTGCGCAAGCAGGGCGTGACCGCCGTGCAGGAGCAGCAGCGCAAGGGCCAGAGCGAACTGGCGGAACTGCGCAAGCAGGTCAACGGCCTGCGTGGCCGCCTGGCCTCGCTGGAAACCCTGCAACAGGCCGCACTGGGCCAGGAGCAGGGCGCGGCTGTGGCCTGGCTGAAGGCGCGTGGGCTGGATTCGGCGGCGCGTGTCGGCGAACGCCTGAACGTTGATGCCGGCTGGGAAAACGCGGTGGAAAGCGCGCTCGGCCAATTGATCGAAGGCGTGCTGGTGGATGACCCGGCCAGCCTGGTCGACGCGCTGGGCGAACTGGGCGATGGCCACATCGCGCTGGTTGCCAACGCCGGTGCCGACTTCAAGGCTGCACCGACCTCGCTGGCTGCACGCGTGCGTGGTCCAGCAGCGATCCGTCGCCTGCTGGCGCACCTGCACGGTGCCAAGGATCTGGCCGAAGCCAAGGCGCTGCAGGCCAGCCTGCCGGAAGGCGATTCGATCATCACCCAGGGCGGTGAGCGCCTGGGCGAGGGCTGGCTGCGCGTGTCGCGTTCCGGCGCGGCCCAGCAGGGCGCGCTGCTGCGCGAACGCGAGATCAATGAGCTGCGCGAGCAGATCGAGCAGCTTCAGGACCGCGAAGCCGAGCTGGAAGAACAGCTGGCAGGCTTCCGCGAGCAGTTGCAGGCCGCCGAACAGCAGCGCGAAGACGCGCAGCGTGCGCTGTACCAGGCCCATCGTGCGGTATCCGAACTGGCAGGCCAGCTGCAGGGCCAGCAGGGCAAGGTGGAAGCCGCACGCACGCGCATCGATCGCATCGAAGGTGAGCTGAAGCAGTTGCAGGAAACGCTGGAGGCCAACAACGAACAGGCGCGTGAAGCGCGTTCGCGATTGGAGAACGCGGTCAGCAGCATGGGCGACCTGGAATCGACCCGGCAGCGACTCGAGGGCGAGCGCCGCCAGCTGACCGAGGCCCGCGACCTTGCCCGCGACGCCGCACGTGCGGTGCGCGAGCGTTCGCACTCGCTGGCGCTGACCCTGGAATCGCAGCGGGCGCAGCTGGCTTCGTTGAGCCAGGCACTGGAGCGCATGGGCACCCAGCGCGGGCAGCTGGATTCGCGCCTGGGCGAGCTGCATTCGCAGCTGGACGAGGGTGATTCGCCGGTCGAATCTCTGCAGGCCGAGCATCAGAACGCGCTGGAAGAGCGCGTGCGCGCCGATCGCGTGCTGACCGAGGCGCGCACGCTGCTGGACGGCATCGACGCCGAGCTGCGCAATTACGAACAGACCCGCCACCAGCGCGACGAACAGGCATTGGCCCAGCGTGAGCGCATCTCGCAGCGCAAGCTGGATCAGCAAGCGCTGGTGCTCAGCGCGGACACCCTGCAGGGTGCGGTGGAGAAGGCCGGTTTCGTACTGCAGGACGTGCTCAATGCGCTGCCCGAAGATGCTCGCTTGGGCGACTGGGAGCAGGCCGTGCACCAGATCGATGGCCGCATGCGCCGGCTGGAGCCGGTCAATCTGGCGGCCATCCACGAGTACGGTGAGGCGTCGCAGCGCTCGGACTACCTGGATTCGCAGCACACCGACCTGACCACCGCGCTGGAAACCCTGGAAGATGCCATCCGCAAGATCGACCGCGAGACCCGCGGCCGCTTCAAGGACACTTTCGACCGCGTCAACGCCGGCGTGCAGGCGCTGTACCCGCGCCTGTTCGGTGGCGGGCACGCCTACCTGGAGCTGACCGGTGAAGACCTGCTCGACACCGGCGTGACCATCATGGCGCGTCCGCCGGGCAAGCGGGTGTCCAGCATCTCGCTGCTGTCCGGTGGCGAGAAGGCGATGACCGCAGTGGCGCTGGTGTTCGCCATCTTCCAGCTGAACCCGGCACCGTTCTGCCTGCTGGACGAGGTGGACGCACCGCTGGACGAAGCCAACGTCGGCCGCCTGGCCAACATGGTCAAGGAAATGAGCGAGAAGGTGCAGTTCCTGTTCGTCAGCCACAACAAGGCGACGATGGAGGCTGCGCACCAGCTGTCGGGCGTGACCATGCGCGAACCAGGCGTCAGCCGCCTTGTCAGCGTGGACCTGGAAGAAGCCGCACGATTGGCGGGCGCGGCCTGACGTGCCATCCTAATTACCTGAATGAACTAGCCGGAGAACCTATCGAATGTCCGACACGGCACTGTTGCGCATCGGCATCCTGGCCGCCGGCCTGCTGTTGATCGCCGCGATCTTCCTGTTTGGCCGTCCGAAGAAGAAGCCCCAGGGGCGCCGCGTGGAAAGCGCGGAACCGACCAGCGGCGAGCGTCGCGAGCCGGTGCTGGGCGATGATGGCGTCACCGTGGCCGATGGCCGCGTGGAGCCGGGCCTGGGCCCGGAAGGCGAGCAGGCCGAGCTTGGCCTGGCCGACACCGACGCAGGCGCGGCCAGCGACCTTGGCAAGCGCGCCACCCAGGACTTCGACAAGATCGTCTCGCTGTTCGTGGCCGCTCGCGCCGGCGAGCAGCTGCGCGGCGAAGACATCGTGGTGGCGGCGGAGAAGACCGGCTTGGTGTTCGGCCACATGAACGTGTTCCACCGCCTGGTGGAAGGCCACCCGGAGCGCGGCCCGATCTTCTCGATGGCCAGCATCATGAAGCCGGGCAGCTTCGACATGGCCAACATCCGTGCGATGGAAACCCCGGCCATCGCCTTCTTCCTGACCCTGCCGGCGCCGCTGACCGCGCTGGATGCCTGGGAGAAGATGCTGCCGACGGTGCAGCGCATGGCCGAGCTGCTGGACGGCCTGGTGCTGGATGACAGCCGCAACCCCCTGGGCCGCCAGCGCATCGCGCACATCCGTGACGAGCTGCGTGCCTATGATCGCCAGCACCAGGCACCGCCGCTGACCAAGACCCCGCGCTGGTAAGCGCGGTTTGCCATGGTGTGCCGACAACGGTCGGCACCCACCCCCGGTAGATCCACGCCATGCGTGGATGCGGTCTACGCCGGGACGCCGGCCACCTTCGCGAACGCGCGGCGGAACGCGGCCATCTCCTCCTCGGTGCCCACCGTTACCCGCACGCGCTGCGGCCAGATCGGCCAGCTGCGTCCGATCACCACGCCGTTGTCCGCCATCGCCTTGGCGAACGCACTGCCGTCGCGCTGCACATCCACCAAGAAGCAGTTTGCTTCCGACGGAACGCAGCTGAAACCACGCTTGCCCAACCACGCGATGGTGGCCTGGCGCGCCTTGGCATTCTGCAGGCGCCGCTGCGGGATCAGCTGCGGGTCGCGCAGGCTGGCCAGTGCCGCGGCCAGGGCCGGCACCGGTAGCGGGTTGTCGCCCAGGCGGGCCAGTTCGCGCAGGCGGTCGGGATGTGCAGCCGCCACGCCCAGGCGCAGGCCGGCCATGCCGTACAGCTTGGAGAACGTGCGCAGCACGATCAGGTCATCGCGCTGCGTCACCTGCGCGATCAGGCTCGGCTGCTCGCTGTACTGCAGGTAGGCCTCGTCGACCAGCACGCGGGTGGCGGCAGGCTTGTGGGCCAGCAGCCAGGCAAGCTCATCGGCAGGGCTGACCGAGCCGGTCGGGTTGTTCGGGTTACACACATACAGCAGCCCGGTCGGCCGTGCATGTGCGGCGGCGACCATTGCACGAAGGTCATGTGCGCCGTCGTCGCGCAGCGGCACTTTCTGCACGTCGGCACCGTGTGCGGCGGCGACCTCGCCCAGCGTCTCGAAGGTCGGGTCGGCTACCACCAGGCCCGCCTGCGGGCCCGTCCACACGGTGGCGGCGCGATTCAACGGTTCACTGGAGCCGGGATAGAGGCGCACATGGTCGGCCGGCAGTCCTGCCTGTTCGATGAAGACGTCGCGTACCTGTCCGGCCAGTGCGAAACGGTAGCGGCCGCAACCGGCGATGCTGTCGCGCGCGGCCTGCTGGGCAGCGGGCGAGGGGCCGTGGGGGCATTCGTTGAAATTCAGCAGTACGGCACCTTCGCGAGGTGCGGGCGCAGCGGCCGAGGCCGGTTGGGCCTGGGCAGGGCGGGGAAGGCCGGTGCCGGCCATGGCGAGGCCGGCACCGGCCAGCTGCAGGAAGTGACGGCGGGAGGCGGGCGGGGTCATGGGCGGAATTCCGATGAGAGGCGACGCACGCTAGCGCTGGAGGGGGCGGGTGGCAAGCTGATTCTGTAGCGTCGAGCCGTGCTCGACTGCAGACGTGCCAACCAAGGTTGGCACCTACCGGAACGGGGCGAAGGTTGGCACCTACCGGAGCGGGGCGAAGGTTGGCAGCTACCGGAGCGGGGGCGATGGTTGGCAGCTACCAGAGCGGGGGCGGGAGCCGAGCATGGCTCGACGCTGCAAAGGCGGAGGCGTTACCGGGCCTGACGGCCGGGCGCGGTAGAATTCCCGGCCATCCCAGAACCACCGGATCCCGATGAGCCCCAGCCCCGCCGAACGCGCCGCAGACCTTCGCAGGCAGATCGCCCAGGCCAACCGCGCCTACCACGAGCTGGACGCGCCGGAGATCCCCGACGTTGACTACGACCGGATGGTGCGCGAGCTGGAAGCGCTGGAGCGCGAGCATCCGGAACTGGCCCGTGCCGACAGTCCGACCCAGCAGGTCGGTGCGCGGCCCTCCGGCCGTTTCCCGGAAGTGCGCCACGCGGTACCGATGCTGTCGCTGTCCAATGCCTTCAGCGATGAAGAAGTGGCCGATTTCGTGCGCCGCATCGACGAGCGCCTGGGGCGTCGCAGCCTGCGGTTCTCGGCCGAGCCGAAGATGGACGGCCTGGCGATCAGCCTGCGCTACGAGGAGGGTCACTTCGTGCTCGGCGCGACCCGTGGCGATGGCAGTACCGGCGAGGACGTGACCGCCAACCTGCGCGAGATCGGTGACATTCCCAAGCGCCTGCACGGCAAGGACTGGCCGGACGTGCTGGAGGTACGCGGCGAGGTCTATATGGCGCGTGCCGATTTCGAGGCCTACAACGAACGTGCCCGTCAGCACGGTGGCAAGGTGCTGGCCAATCCGCGCAACGCCGCGGCCGGCTCGCTGCGCCAGCTCGATCCGAAGATCAGTGCGCAGCGCAGGCTGAGCTTCTTCGCCTACGGCACCGGCGAGGTGCAGGGTGGCGAGCTGCCAGACACGCATTCGGGCACGCTGGCCCAGCTCGGCGCCTGGGGTTTCCCGGTCAGCGCACTGTGCAAGGTGGTGGAAGGGACCGACGGCCTGCTGGGGTACTACCGCGATATCGGTGAGCGCCGCGACGGCCTGCCGTTCGATATCGATGGCGTGGTCTACAAGCTGGATGACCGCGCCGGCCAGCAGGCGATGGGCTTCGTCTCGCGCGCACCGCGCTGGGCCATCGCGCACAAGTTCCCGGCGCAGGAACAGAGCACCACGGTGGAGGCGATCGAGATCCAGATCGGCCGCACAGGTGCTGCCACGCCTGTTGCGCGCCTGGCGCCGGTGGCCGTGGCCGGCGTGATCGTGTCCAACGCCACGCTGCACAACGCCGACCAGATCGCGCGCCTCGATGTGCGCGTCGGCGACAGCGTGATCGTGCGTCGTGCGGGCGATGTCATTCCCGAGGTGGTCAGCGTCATTCTCGACCGCCGCCCGCAGGGCACCACGCCGTGGCAGATGCCGACGCGCTGCCCGGTGTGCGGCTCGGAGATCGTGCGTGAGGAGGGGGCGGCGGCGTGGCGTTGTTCGGGCGAACTGTCCTGCCCGGCGCAGCGCAAGGAAGCCATTGCCCATTTCGCCTCGCGCCGCGCCATGGACATCGACGGCCTCGGCGACAAGTACATCGAAACCCTGGTCGATGCCGGCATCGTCAAGAGCGTGGCCGACCTGTACCGGCTCAGCCGCGATACGCTGCTGCACCTGAAGCTGGTGCTGGATGCGGAGGATCCGTCGGCGCTGGCAGCGGCGCTGAAGCTGCACCTTCCCGCCGAGGGCAGTGGTGCCGTGCTCAATGCGGTGCTCAAGCTGGACGGCAACGATCCGGGCTGGCGCGCGCAGGCGCTGGCGCAGCCGGCCAGCTTCGAATGGAACACGAAGAAGATCGCCACCAAGTGGGCCGACAACCTGATCGCAGCGATCGACGCCAGCCGGGCCGCCACGCTGGAACGCCTGCTGTTCGCACTCGGCATCGAGCATGTGGGCGAGAGCACTGCCAAGGCGCTGGCGCAGTGGTTCGGTGACCTGGAACTGATCCGCCATCTGCCGTGGCCGCTGTTCAAGCGCGTGCCGGACATCGGTGGCGAAGTGGCGCGGTCGCTCGGCCACTTCTTCGAGCAGCAGGGCAACCAGCAGGCCATCGATGACCTTCTGCAGGTCGGACAGGTCCGCATCAGCGATGTGCACGCGCCCAGCGCCAAGTTGCGCGAGGGGCTGGACCTGGCGCAGCTGCTGGTCGAATCGGAGATCCCTGGCATTACCCGCCTGCGCGCGGAAAAACTGGTCGCCGCGTTGCCCGGTGCACAGGCGGTGCTCGACGCCGAGCATGGCCAGTTCGTCAACGCCGGGCTGCCGGATGACACGGCGCGTGGTCTGGCCGAGTGGCTGGACGCCGATGGCCACGGTGCGATGCTGTTGGCCGCCGAGAACGCGATGCGGCAGATCCTGGCCAAGGCGCCGGCGCTGGCCGAGATCGTGGCCGGTCCGCTGGATGGGCAGACCGTGGTACTGACCGGCACCTTGGCCCAGCTTACCCGCGATGCCGCCAAGGAGCGCCTGGAGGCGCTTGGTGCCAAGGTGTCCGGCAGCGTGTCGAAAAAGACCAGTTTCGTGGTGGCCGGCACCGAGGCAGGCTCCAAGCTGGACAAGGCACAGTCGCTGGGTGTGCCGGTGTGGGACGAGGACCGCCTGCTGGCCTATCTTGCTGAACACGAATGATGACCCCGCCGGGTGCCCCTGCGCCCGGCATGAAACACAAAGGAACACCGATGCAGACCGCCCCGCTGGATTTCCGCCTGGCCACCCGAGCTGACGAGGAGCTGCTGATCGCGTTGATGCGCGAGTTCTACGCCGAAGACAGGATCGACTTCGACGACGCGCGCGTGCGTCGCGGCGTGGATGCGTTGCTGGCCGATCCGCGTAATGGCGAAGTGCTGCTGTGGCTGGACGAGGCCGGCGAGGTGGTCGGCTATGCGGTGATCGCGATGGGCTTCAGCCTGGAACAGGGCGGCCACTTCATGCTGCTGGACGAGCTGTACCTGGCCCACCGTGCACGTGGTCGTGGCCGCGGCAAGCAGGCGCTGGCGATCTGCGAACAGCGTGCGCGCGGCCGTGGCGTCAGCCGCCTGCGCCTGGAAGTGAACCACCACAACGAGCTGGCCCGTCGCCTTTACCTGGCCAGCGGCTACATCGACGACACCCGCGATCTGCTGACCCTGCCGCTGGACCATCCGCGCCCGGAGGGCATCCTGTGAGCGAGGCCCTGCTGCGGGCGCTGCAGCAGCGTGCCGCGCTCAACGCGCTGGTGCGCCGTTTCTTCGCCGAGCGCGATGTGCTGGAGGTGGAAACGCCGATCCTGTCGGTGGCGGGCAACACCGAGCCGAACATCGACAGCTTCCATACCGATTTCACCGGCCATGTCGATGCAGGTGGCCGTCGCCGCTGGCTGCGTACCTCGCCGGAGTATCCGCTCAAGCGCCTGCTGGCCGCCGGCGTCGGCGACTGCTACGAACTGGGTCGGGTGTTCCGCAACGGCGAGGCCGGTGGCCGCCACAATCCGGAATTCACAATGCTGGAGTGGTACCGGGTTGGCTGGGATCATCATCGCCTGGTGGAGGAGACCGCCGAGCTGGTCGGCCAGGCGCTGGCGCTGGTCGGACGCAGTGCGACGCTGCGCGTGCTGAGCTACCGCGAGCTGTTCCAGCAGCATGTGGGCGTGGACCCGTTCAAGGCCGATGAGGGTGCATTGCGGGCCGCGCTGGGTGATGTGCACATCGATCCGGTCGGTTTGACCCGCGACGACTGGCTGGACCTGTTGATGACCCATCGCATCCAGCCGCAGTTTGATGACACGGTGATGACCGTGGTCCATGACTGGCCGTCCAGCCAGGCTGCACTGGCGCGTATCCGGCCCGGCACGCCACCGTTGGCCGAGCGTTTCGAGTTGTACCTGGGCGCGGTGGAGCTGGCCAACGGCTATCACGAACTGAACGACGCCCACGAGCAGCGCGCGCGCTTCCAGCGTGACCTGCAGCGGCGCCATGAACGTGGCCAGGTGCAGCCGGCGCTGGACGAGGCGCTGCTGGCTGCGCTGCCATCGATGCCGGCGTGCGCTGGCGTAGCGGTGGGCGTCGATCGCCTGCTGATGGCGATGAACCGCACGCCGCGTATCGCCGATGTGCTGGCCTACGACTTTGCCCACGCATGAGCGACGCGCGTTCCTGAACTTCGAAGACTGAACGGAATACCGCGTTTCCGCGCTTGCTTCGGTAAGCAGGATGATGCTCTTATCACGGCAGATGCCGGACACTGGCACGCAGTTCATCCATTCCTGTTGGGGAAGGCTTTGGTCAAGTGGTTTGCGGTTGTCGCTGCACCGGTGTACTCCATCGCGCTATGGGGTGCCTGGCTGCCGTCATCGGCATCTGCCCAGCAGGCCGGCTACGACGGTGAAGTGGTGACCTGTGAATCACGCGACATGGGCTGGGTGCATTGCGATATCGATGTCAGCAACGGCATCGACCTGGTGCGCCAGCTCTCCAACAGCAGCTGCATCCGTGGCAGCGAATGGGGCACCGACCGCAGTGGCGTGTGGGTCACGCTGGGCTGCCGCGCCGAGTTCCGCGCGCGCCGCGCTGCAGGTGTCGCGCCGGTAGCCAGCGAGGGCAAGCGCCTGGTCCGTCGCGTGGTGCGTTGTGAATCCAATGGCCGCCCGCAGAGTTGCCCGGTGCGCCTGGATGGGGCGCCAGTGCGCCTGCTGCGCCAGCTGTCGGCGCTGCCATGCCGCGAAGGGCAGGGCTGGGGCTACAAGCGCAATGAAGTCTGGACCAGTCGCGGTTGCCAGGGGGACTTCGAAGTGGCTGACGAGGACGGCCGATTCGTTGACGTACCACGCCGGCTGACCTGTGAATCGAAGTCGAAGAAGCGCCGTTTCTGCGGTGCCAGCATCTCGGTTGGTGCCGCTGTCTTCGAGCAGCTGTCCAGCACGCCGTGCGAGGAAGGCAGTACCTGGGGCTGGAGCCGCAACGGCATCTGGGTGGACGGCGGCTGCCGCGCCGAATTCTCGGTGAATTGAGTCCGGGCGGGCTCCAACCCCGGGGGCGTGGCCCTACAATGGGCCCATGAACACTGCCTCAGACATCGACTACGCCCGTTACGACCACATCCGCCCGATCCTGTGGACCGGCGATGCCCTGCAACTGCTGGACCAGCGCAAGCTGCCGTTCGTGGTCGAGCATGTGGTCTGCCATGACAGTGACGAAGTGGCTGCGGCCATCCACGCGTTGACCGTGCGTGGTGCGCCGGCCATCGGCATCGCCGCCGCCTGGGGCGTGGTGCTGGCGGCGCGCGACGTGCAGGCCGCCGACGGTGCACATGCCCTGCAGCAACTGGAGCCGGCGCTGCAGCGCCTGAACGCCTCGCGCCCGACCGCGGTGAACCTGGCCTGGGCGCTGGCGCGCATGCGCCGCTGCCTGAATGCTGCCGGCGCTGACTGGAAGGCCGCGCTGGAAGCGGAGGCGCAGGCCATCGCCGAGGAAGACCTGGCGGCCAACCGCCATATGGGCGCGCTGGGCGCAGGCCTGATCGAGACCGGTAGCGGTGTGCTGACCCATTGCAACACCGGCTCGCTGGCCACCGCCGGCTTCGGCACCGCGTTGGGCGTGATCCGTGCCGGCATGGCCCAGCACCGCATTGCCCGCGTGTTCGCCGGTGAGACCCGGCCGTGGCTGCAGGGCGCGCGTCTGACCGTGTGGGAGCTGCAGCAGGATGGTATCGACGCCACCCTGATCGCCGATTCGGCTGCCTCGCACCTGATGAAGACCGGTGCCGTGCAGTGGGTGATCGTGGGTGCCGACCGCATCTGCGCCAACGGCGATACCGCCAACAAGATCGGCACCTACCAGCTGGCCATCGCCGCGCGCCACCACGGGGTGAAATTCATGGTCGTGGCGCCGTCCTCGACGGTGGACATGGACACCGTTGACGGCAGCCAGATCGAGATCGAGCAGCGCGATCCGGGCGAGCTGTACGGCGTGGGTGGCACCCGCACCGTGGCCGAGGGCATCGCTGCCTGGAACCCGGTGTTCGACGTCACCCCGGGCGAGCTGATCGACGCCATCGTGACCGAGCGCGGCGTGATCCTGAACCCGACCGCCGGGAACATGCGCGCCGCCTTTGGCGGTTGAGCCGTGACTGGGTCGAGGATGTCTGTAGAGCCGAGCGCATGCTCGGCTCCGCCGGGGAATCCGCCGCAGCCGGGCATGGGCTCGGCTCTACAGGGGCGGATGAACCCCCTAAGTTCCTGATTTGTGCAGGTAAAATCCCCGTAAAGGGAGGCGGAAAACGGCCTGTTGTGGTAGTATCCACAGGTTGAATCGAGGTTCCGGCACGACCCCCTCCCGCAGAGGGCTGCGCCGGACTGGACCGCTACCAGACAACGGAACCCGAATGGCAGAAACCGCCAAGGAAATCATCCAGGTCAACCTGGAAGACGAGATGCGCAAGAGCTACCTCGATTACGCCATGAGCGTGATCGTGGGCCGTGCGCTGCCGGATGCGCGCGACGGCCTCAAGCCGGTGCATCGTCGCGTGCTGTTCGCGATGAACGAGCTCAACGCGCACAGCAACAAGCCCTACTTCAAGTCGGCGCGTATCGTCGGTGACGTCATCGGTAAGTACCACCCGCATGGCGATCAGTCGGTGTACGACACGCTGGTGCGCCTGGCACAGCCGTTCTCGCTGCGCTACATGCTGGTCGATGGCCAGGGTAACTTCGGCTCCATCGATGGCGACTCCGCCGCGGCGATGCGATACACCGAAGCGCGCATGTCGCGCCTCGCGCATGAGCTGATGGCCGACATCGACAAGGAAACCGTCGATTTCCAGCCCAACTACGACGAAAAGGAACTGGAGCCGACGGTCATGCCGACCCGGTTCCCGAACCTGCTGGTCAATGGTTCGGCCGGTATCGCGGTGGGCATGGCGACCAACATCCCACCGCACAACCTGAGCGAATCGATCAACGCCTGCATCGCGCTGATCGACAACCCGGACATCGACGTCGACGGCCTGATGGAGTACATCCCGGGCCCGGATTTCCCGACCGCCGGCATCATCAATGGCACCGCCGGCATCGTCGCCGGCTACCGCACCGGCCGTGGCCGCGTGCGCATCCGTGCCAAGGCTGATATCGAAGTGGCCGACAACGGCCGCGAATCGATCATCGTCACTGAAATTCCTTACCAGGTGAACAAGGCGCGTCTGATCGAGAAGATCGCCGAGCTGGTCAAGGAAAAGAAGATCGAAGGCATCAGCGAGCTGCGCGATGAGTCCGACAAGGACGGCATGCGCATCTACATCGAGATCAAGCGCGGTGAATCTGCCGAGGTTGTGCTGAACAACCTGTACCAGCAGACGCAGATGGAATCGGTGTTCGGCATCAACATGGTGGCGCTGGTCGATGGCCGCCCGCAGTTGATGAACCTCAAGCAGATGCTGGAGGCGTTCGTCCGCCACCGTCGCGAAGTGGTCACCCGCCGCACCGTGTTCGAGCTGCGCAAGGCGCGCGCCCGTGCCCACGTGCTGGAAGGCCTGACCGTCGCGTTGGCCAACATCGACGAGATGATCGAACTGATCAAGACCTCGCCGAACCCGAACGAAGCACGTGAACGCATGCTGGCGCGCGTGTGGGAGCCGGGCCTGGTCGGTGCCATGCTGGGTGCTGCCGGTGCCGAAGCCTCGCGCCCGGAAGACCTGCCCAAGGGCGTGGGCCTGATCGAGGGCGGCTACCAGCTGACCGAGATCCAGGCCACCCAGATCCTGGAAATGCGCCTGCACCGCCTGACCGGGCTGGAGCAGGACCGCCTGACCGACGAGTACAAGCAGCTGCTGGAAGTGATCGCCGGGCTGATCCACATCCTGGAAGATCCCGACCGCCTGCTGCAGGTGATCCGCGAGGAACTGGTCAGCGTCAAGGCCGAGTTCGGCGACGAGCGTCGTACCGAGATCCGCCACAGCGAAGAAGACCTGGACATCCTCGACCTGATCGCGCCGGAAGACGTGGTGGTCACCGTGTCGCACGCCGGTTACGTGAAGCGCCAGCCGGTGAGCGTGTACCGCGCGCAGCGCCGTGGCGGCCGTGGCCGTAGTGCGGCGGCGACCAAGGAAGAGGATTTCATCGAACAGCTGTGGCTGGTCAACACACATGACACGCTGCTGACCTTCACCAGTTCGGGCAAGGTGTTCTGGCTGCCGGTCTACCAGCTGCCGGAAGCGGGTTCCAACGCCCGTGGCCGTCCGATCATCAACTGGATTCCGCTGGAACCGGGCGAACGCGTGCAGGCCGTGCTGCCTGTGCGCGAGTACGCCGATGGCCAGTTCGTGTTCTTCGCCACCAAGAACGGTACGGTCAAGAAGACCCCGCTGGGCGAGTTCGCCTTCCGTCTGGCCCGCGGCAAGATCGCGATCAACCTCGACGAGGGCGATGCGCTGGTTGGCGTCGGCCTGACCGACGGTGAGCGCGACATCCTGCTGTTCGCCTCCAACGGCAAGACCGTGCGCTTCGGCGAGGACAAGGTCCGCTCGATGGGCCGTACCGCGACCGGCGTGCGTGGCATCAAGATGCCGGCCGGCGAGGAAGTGGTCAGTCTGATCGTGGCCGAAAGTGCCGGTGGCATCGAGGACGAGAACGAGGACGACAACGGTGTCGAAGAAGCCGCCGCCAATGGCGATGCGGTGATCGACGGCGCCGACGACGCCAGCGTGCAGTACATCCTCACCGCAACCGAGAACGGCTACGGCAAGCGCACCCCGCTGCCGGATTACCCGCGCAAGGGTCGTGGCACCCAGGGCGTGATCGGCATCCAGACCACCGAGCGCAACGGCAAGCTGGTCGCCGCGGTGCTGATGGGTTCGGATGACGAAGTGCTGCTGATCTCCGATGGCGGCACGCTGGTGCGTACCCGTGGCTCGGAAATCAGCCGCGTCGGCCGCAACACCCAGGGCGTCACCCTGATCCGCCTGTCCAAGGACGAGAAGCTGCAGGCGGTGGAACGCATGGATGCCTCCATCGAAGAGGACGAGGACGAGGTGGCGACTGCTGCCCCGGCCGCGGCCGAAGGCGCACCGGCTGCGGCCAGCAGCGAGGACGCCGCGCAGGAGTGATCCCGCCGCGATGAGACGTACCCGACGACGCCGGCCCTGTGCCGGCGTCGTCATTTCTGCGGATCTTCCGGTCGTGGTGGATTCTCCGATCGCTGCGGACTATCTGATCGCTGCGGACCATCCGATCGCTGCGGACCATCCGATCGCTGCGGTAGAGTCGACTGTTAGTCGACTGCTCTGCGCACGGCGATGAAAAGCCCGCGCTGCGCGCGATAGTCGACTAACAGTCGACTCTACCCAGCCGACGATCACCCAGCCGACGATCACCCAGCCGACGATCACCCAGTCGGCAACCACCCAGTCGGCAACCACCCAGCCGACGATCACCCCGTCAGGTCCACCCAGAAAATACGCGCGCGCTTCACATGTGCGGTGGGATAAGGGCGCATGCTGCCCCCGGAGATCGACGATGTCCGCCACGCCGCAGTCCGCTTCTGTCCTCGTCCGCGCCTCCCGCCATCCCCTCGTCACCGTGCTGTCGCTGTTGCTGGTGGTGCTCGGCCTGGTCATCGGCGGTCTCGGTGCATGGCTGCTCAGCCTTGGGGGTTCGGCGTACTACGCCATCGCAGGATTCGGCCTGCTGGCCAGCGGCATCCTGCTGTTCGGCAACCGTCGCAGCGGCGCGCTGCTGTACGCGCTGGTGTTCGTCGGCACACTGCTGTGGACCTGGTGGGAGTCGGGCAGCGACTACTGGCGTTGGGTGCCGCGCCTGGGCCTGGTTACGGCGCTGGGCATCGTGGTGGCGCTGCTGGCACCGACCCTGCGCGAACCGGTGTCAAAGCGCCTTTCCCGTAGTGTGGCTGGCCTGCTGATGCTGGTGTTCGTCGCCGCGTTCGGCCTGGCGTTCGCGCCGCATGGCGAAGTGGACGGGCACCAGCCGTTCCCGGAAGGGGCGGTCAGTGCCGGCCTGGCCCCGACGCGTGATACCACCGGCCTCCAGCCCGCCGACCAGCCTGCCGACGGTGACTGGCCTGCCTGGGGCCGCAGCAATGCTGCCACCCGCTATTCCCCCCTGCAGCAGATCACGCCGGCCAACGTTGCCACGCTGCAGCTGGCCTGGCAGTTCCGTACCGGCGACCTGCCGAAGAAGCGCTGGGGCGCGGAATCCACGCCGCTGAAGATCGGCGACCGCCTGTACCTGTGTACCGCGCGCAACCGCTTGATCGCACTCGACGCCAGCAGCGGCAAGGAACTGTGGCGGTTCGATCCGAAGGTCAAGGACGCTTCGATTCCCTATACAGCTGCCTGCCGTGGCGTGAGCTACTACGAACAACCCAACGCGCCGACCATCGCCGATGCGGTGCTGGCCGATGTCGCCGCCGACCTGGCCCTGCCCGAGCCGCCGCCCACGGTCACCCGCAGCGCCGCGCCGGGCAGCCGTCCGGCCTGCTGGGCGCGCATCATTGAAGGCACGCTGGATGGCCGCATCATCGCAGTGGATGCGGACAGCGGCCGCCCGTGCGCCAACTTCGGCAACAACGGCCAGATCGATATCACCCTGGGCATGGGCGAGGTGCCGCCGGGCTATGTGTCGATCACCTCGCCACCGGCGATCGTGCGCGGCGTGATCGTCACCGGCCACCAGGTGCTGGACGGCCAGCGCCGCGATGCACCGTCGGGGGTGATCCAGGCTTACGACGCGGTCACCGGCAAGCTGCGCTGGGCGTGGGACATGGACCAGCCCGAGCGGAACGGCCTGCCGCCACGCGAACAGACCTATACGCGCGGCACGCCCAACATGTGGACCACGGCCACCGGTGATGAGGCGCTGGGCCTGGTCTACCTGCCGCTGGGCAACTCCGCCGGCGATTACTGGAGCGGCTCGCGCACGGAAAACCAGAACCGCTATTCCACCTCGCTGGTGGCGATCGACGTGGCCACCGGCAAACCGGCCTGGCACTTCCAGGCCGTGCGCAAGGATGTATGGGATTACGACCTGGGTTCACAGGCCAGCCTGATCGACTACCCGACCGCGGCGGGCAAGGTGCCGGCCATCCTGCTGCCGACCAAGCAGGGCGACCTCTACATCCTCGACCGCCGCAACGGCCAGCTGCTGAGTGCCGCGGAGGAACGCGAGGTGCCTGTGGGCGGTGTCGAGCCCGAGCAGCGCTCACCTACGCAGTTGTTCTCGCTGTACCACACGCTGCGCCGCGAGCATGACCTGACCGAGCGCGACATGTGGGGGCTGACCCCGATCGACCAGCTGGTCTGCCGCATCCAGTTCCGCAAGGCCTATTACGAAGGCTTCTACACGCCGCCCAGCAGTGACCGCCACTCCATCGAGTACCCGGGTTACAACGGTGGCTCGGACTGGGGTAGCGTCTCCATTGATACGCGCCGTGGCGTGATCGTGTCCAACTACAACGACATGCCCAACTACAACCGGCTGGTGCCGCGTGCCGAAGCCGACCGGTTGGGCTGGCTGCCGCGCGAGAAGGTCCGCGCCGACAAGGGCGGTGGCGAGGGTGCAGGTGATCCGCAGGTGGGCACGCCGTATGGCATCCAGGTCAATGCCGGCTGGCGGCTGCCGTTCACCGGCCTGCTGTGCAAGCAGCCGCCCTACGGCGGCATTCGCGCCATCGACCTGCGTACCGGCAAGCTGCTGTGGGATCGCCCGTTTGGCAGTGCGCGCGGCAATGGTCCATTCGGTATCCGCTCCGGCCTGCCGATTGAAATCGGTACGCCGAACAACGGCGGTTCGGTGATTACCGCCAGTGGCCTGATCTTCATCGCCGCCGCCACCGATGATCTGCTGCGCGCGATTGATCTGAAGACCGGCAAGGAACTGTGGCACGCCAAGCTGCCGGCCGGTGGCCAGGCCAACCCGATGGTGTACGAACAGGGCGGCCGCCAGTACGTGGTGATCATGGCCGGTGGCCACCATTTCATGGAGACCCCGAAGGGCGATTACGTGATGGCGTTTGCGCTGCCCAGATAGAGCCGACAGGGTATAACCGGCTGGATAGAGCCGACCGGGTAGAGCCGACCGGGTAGAGTCGACTGTTAGTCGACTGCTCTTCTCTCCCACGCTGGAAAGCCCGCGCTTCGCGCGATAGTCGACTAACAGTCGACTCTACCCAGGCGACTCCACCTTCCCGGACGCTGTATCGAGAGGATCCCTGATCCTGGCGTTGGCAGGGAACCGATGCCGGAAATCCATGCGAGCGAGCATTCTCAAGCTCATGCCCAGCCCCCAACTGCTTGCCGGCCGGCGATCCATCGTCGGCAACGTCTACGCCATCACCATGGTGTGCCGGAACCGCCATCGCGTCTTCGATTGCCCTGCCAATGCCGATCTTGCCATGCAGCTCCTCGGATCGATGGACCGGGAAGGCCTGACTGCGTCGCTTGCCTGGGTCATCATGCCGGATCATATCCACTGGCTGGCTCAACTACGTGGCCATTCGCTGGGCTACTGCGTGCAGCGCTTCAAGGCGCGCAGCAGTTTTCTGATCAACCGGCGGCGAGGGAACCAGGGTGCAATCTGGCAGGCGGGTTATCACGATCATGCGATCCGCAGTGACGCGTCGCTGCACAGACACGCTTGCTACATTCTGTCAAATCCCGTTCGAGCCGGTCTTGCCGCGCAGATCGGTGACCATCCGTACGGGTGGTGTCGCTGGCCGCTGAGCGAGCTGGAGTCGGTCCACGAGGATGAATTCTGATACGGCCAACTCTACCTCGTCGGTTTTCTGAAGGGTTCGCGCGATTCCACGCGACTGCGCGCTTCTACGGCCGACTGGGCCGAACCGACTGGGTAGAGTCGACTGTCAGTCGACTGCTCTTCTCGCCCACGCTGGAAAGCCCGCGCTTCGCGCGATAGTCGACTAACAGTCGACTCTACCTCGTCGGTTTACTGGCGGGTTCGCTCGATTCCAGACGACTGCGTGCTTCTGCAGTCGACTGCACTTCTCGCGCGCGCTGGAAAGCCCGCGCTTCGCGCGATAGTCGACTGGACAGTCGACTCTACCTCGTCGGTCTGCTGATGGGTTACACCGTCACCACCACCTTGCCGATCTGTTCGTTCGATTCCAGATAACGATGCGCGTCCTGGATCTGCGCGAACGGAAACACCCTGGCGATCTTCGGTGCCAGCAAGCCCTTGTCCAGGCCATCGACGATGAAGGCCTTGGCACGGGCCAGCACGGCATCGTCGGAGACGATTTCCGAGTACAGGTAGCCTTTCAGCGTCAGCGACTTGCCCAGAACGTTGAACAGCGGGAACGGGGTCGGTTCGCTGCTCAGCGCGCCGTACTCCAGCAGGATGCCACCGCGCGCCATCGCTTCGGTCAACGCGTTGAACTGCGGGCCGCCGATCGGATCGAACACCACGCGGGCACCGGCGCCGCCGGTGATGCGCGCCACTTCAGCTGCCAGATCCTGTTCCTGGGTGGCGATGACATGGGCGGCACCGGCATCGAGCAGGGCCTGGCGCTTGCCCGGGCCGCGGGTCACCGCGATCGGGGTGGCACCCACGGCATTGGCGATCTGGATCGCAGCCAGGCCGACACTGCTGCTGGCGGCGGTGATGATGACGAAATCGCCGGCCGCCAGATGCGCCTGCTCCAGCAGTGCGCCCCAGGCAGTCACGTACTGCATCCACACCGCGGCGGCCGTTTCGAAGTCCAGTGCCTGTGGGTGCTTCACCACCAGCCGCGCCGGTACATTGGCCAGTTCGCCATAGGTGCCCCAGCGCGCGATGTCCAGCGGCGGCACCACACTGACGGCATCGCCAATGGCGAACCCGTTCACGTCATTGCCGAGCGCTTCGACCACACCGGCTGCTTCATAGCCCAGCCGGCTGGGGAACTGCGCTTCCTGCAGGTAGGCGCCGTTGCGGAACATCACCTCGGCGCGGTTCAGGCCGATCGCCTTTACCCGGATCTGGATTTCGTCGGCGGCGGGGGCGGGAACGTCGATGTCGTCGATGCGCAGTACATCGGCGTTGCCATATTCGTGGATGCGGACAACCTGGCTCATGGGGGAACTCCGGGGAAGGACCGGCGATCAGGCCGGCGGGGAAGTGGCCGCTACTATGCACGTGGTCACTATCCAGAATAATGGGTAATCTGGCGTTTCATTGAAAAACAATTGTTTGCAATGGACCTGATCGCTCCCCTGCGGACCTTCGCGAAAGTCGCCGAGGTCGGCTCCTTCGCCGCTGCCGCCGAGGCCCTGAACCTGTCGCCGCAGCTGGTCGGCAAGCATATCCAGGCGCTGGAGCAGCACCTGGGCGTGCGCCTGCTCAACCGCACCACGCGCAAGCAGAGCCTGACCGACTTCGGCCAGGCCTATCTGGCGCGTGCGCAGGTGATCCTGGAGGAAGTGGAGGGCGCCGAGCAATTGGCAGAAGTGGCGCGTGGGCGGCCGATGGGACGCCTGCGCATCAGCGCACCGGTCACCTTCGGCGTGCACGCACTGGGCCCGGCGGTGGTGGCCTACATGCAGCAGTACCCGGACGTGCAGGTCGATCTGAACCTGTCCAACAGCCTGGTGGACATCGTTGAAGACGGGTACGACCTGGTGTTCCGTACCGGTGACCTGGCCGACAGCGGGCTGGTGGCGCGACGGCTGGGGCCGTATCCGCTGGTCCTGTGTGCGTCGCCAAGCTATCTGGCTTCGCGCCCGGCCATCACCCATCCCAATGACCTGAGCCGGCACGAGTGCCTGGGCTTCGCGCATTCGATCATCCGCACACGCTGGAGTTTCCGCGATGCCGATGGCAGCGTGCTGACCGTGCCCGTGTCCAGCCGTTTCATGGTCAACCAGGCCGAGCCGTTGTTGACCGCCGCGGTGGGTGGGTTGGGGCTGATCCTGCAGCCGCACGAGATGCTGGCCGCCGCACTCGCGCGTGGTGAACTGGTGGAAGTGCTGCCGGCGTTCGTGCCAGTGTCGACCTGGATCAATCTGCTGTACCCGCGTGATCGCCAGCTGACGCCCAAGCTGCGCAGCTTCCTGGATTTCTGCGTGGCACGTTTCAACGAGCAGACGATGGCGCGGCGATAGCGCGGCATCGGTTAGCATTCCTGCCACTGTCTGCGAAGGATCGCCCTGTGATGTCTCTTCCGCTGCCGGAGCTTACCGTTGGCTTCCTGCTGCTGGCGGCGTTGTCCGGCGGCAGCGAGATCGTGGAGCAAACCCCTGCGCAGGCGCTGGCCGAGTGGGAGCTGCAGGGACGTGCTGACGGCCTGGCGCGACCGGACACCCGCTGCCAGGATTTCCTGCAGGCGATGGGGCGGAAGCCTGCAGGCCTGGAATACGTAGGCTGCAGCCAGGACGACACGTCCTACATCAAACCGATGCAAGCCCACTACCGTGTTGCAGGTGCCCGTGCCGAGCAGGTCGAAGCGTATCTGCACACGACATTCGGCATGCCGATGCTGCGTTACACCTGCTGTGGCTGGAGCAATGGCGGGCCCTACAGCTGGCGCGAAGGTGCAGACACGGTGAGGTACCAGATCGGGATGGGCATTGAATCGCTGCCGCATCAGCGGAGCGAGTGGAAGCGCATCGAAGCATTCGACGTAACGGTTGAGGTGCTGCGGCAGAGTCCCTAGCGTGGATGCGGTAGGTGGATCCTTGGTCCAGGATGCGTGCAGCTGCTTCTCTGCACTGAGCTGGCGTATTCGGTTCTGATGGGCACGCCGGATCGACGTTACCCGGTCGGTGCCGGCACCCGTACCATCTTCGTCATCAGATGCTCCACCACGCCTGCAGGATCGGCAGTACGACCGACATGCGTGCTCGACATCTGCACAACCGAGCTGCGCTTGGCGGTGAGGAAATGGAAGCGCGCGCGTGCCGGCAGCTGCGCAATCGGCCCGGCCGTGGCGTCACCGCGGCAGATCGCCACGATCGCATCCAGCCACGGCTGCAATGCCTCCTGGTCCAGCGCCGGCGCGAATGCGCGCAGGCGTGCCGGATCGATCTCGATGGCTGCTTCCAAGTGCCGTGCACCGGGACAGGACACGATCACCCCGACATTGATGAACTCTTCGCGTTCCACCCGCGGTACCACGCGGATGACCGCATAGTCATACGTGTGCAGCGTGGGCACGGATGGCCTCCTGCACGAATACCGCACGCACTTTCAGGCGGTGCTTGAGATAGTCGATGTAGCCCTGCCGATAGGTCTGCGGGCTGTCGAACGCCGGCTCGCCCACCAGCCAGCTGTCCGGCACCAGGCCGACGATGCGCTCGATCTCGGCATCGGTCAGGCGTGCAGCCAGCTCGGCATCGACCTCGGCGATGCGGTTGGCGAACGACAGCAGCACATGGTCGCGGATCAGCACGAAGGGCTTTTCGCAGGCATCGCCGGCGTTGGCCCAGTCGTGATGGAAGTACATCGCCGCACCGTGGTCGATCAGGTACAGCTTGCGGTGCCAGACCATCAGGTTGGGATTGCGCGTGGTGCGATCGACATTGCTGGTGAACGCATCGAACCAGACGATGCGCGAGGCAAGGTCGACATCCACCGGCATCGCTGCCGGGTCGTAGTTGATCGCGCCGGGCAGATAGTCCAGGCCCAGGTTCAGGCCCTCGCTGGCGCGGATCAGCTCCTGGATCTCCGGGTCCGGTTCGGTGCGGGCGAACTCGCGGTCCAGCTCCACGAACAGGATTTCTGGAATCGGCAGACCCAGCGTGCGCGCCATTTCGCCGGCGATCAGCTCGGCGATCAGCGCCTTCGGGCCCTGGCCGGCGCCACGGAACTTGAGCACGGCCATGCCATCGTCGTCGGTCTCGACCACGGCGGGCAGGGAGCCACCTTCCCGTAACGGGGTGATGTAGCGGAGGGCGTGTACGGTGCGCATGGACGCATTCTAGCGTGCTGCCGGGACGGGAGCGCCGGGCAACGCCGCGGCGGCTCCTTGCCATCTGCCCTCAGTGCGACAACGCGCTGCGCTGCTGTTCCTGCACCTGGGTGCGGGTCTGTTCCTGCGAGGCCTGTCGCTGGTTGACCACGGCAAGCGTATCCAGGCTGTCCTGCACCGGGCGTTGCGTGGCCTCGGCGGTGGGCGATGACGCGCGCAGCGAGGCCGGATCGTCCAGCGGCCCCTTCACCACGAAGATGTTCTGCGCGGCGCCTGCACCATCGGTCTGGCGGCTGAGCACCACATGGTCGACCCGGTCCAGCCCGTTTTCGCGGGCCAGCACCAGCAGGCTGGCGCTCAAGCGTTCGCTGGAGGCATCGAAACTGCGTCCATTGGCAGCATCCAGCTCCGCTACCTTGCCGCGGATCTGCTCGTGCAGCGAACGGTCGCGACCATCCATGAGCGGCATCTGCACGCCAGCGCCCGCTGCCGCATGCTGTGCGGTGATGGGCACATGGACGTGTGTGCCCTCGGTGTGGTCGAAGTAGTGCAGCGTCGACGGCGAGGTGCTGGTATCGAAGTAGGGCTGGCGTAGGGGCGAGCCCTCGCCGAGGTTGAGCCCGTTCTGCTCCAGCAGGCGCTCGTCCAGCCCCAGCTTCTTCATGTTCACTTCCATCCGGCTCACACCGTCGGGCGCCGGATTCGCGGCCTCGTATCCGCTGACCAGTTCGATCGCCTGGACGCCGTAGAAATTCTGGTAGTCCGAATTCCCATGATGGCCCAGGCCGGTGCTGACGCCCTGATCGTAATAGTGCTTGGCCATTCCCTCGATGTTGGCTGCGGTGGGGGAGATGGTCAGGTCCGCATTGAGGGTCAGCTCCGGGTGCGGTGCATAGGTGATCGGCGGCCCGGGTCGCGACTGTATGACGTCTGTTGAGCGGGGGCTGGCTTCATACAGGTCGCGCAGGGTAGCGTCCGGGTCGTTGGCGCGTACCTGGCTGACCAGCGCATTCCAGCCTGCGATGTTCGAAGAGGCCTCATCGCGGCGGTTGGCCGCGAGCAGGGTGCCGATCGCCTCGGTGTAATCATGGCTCGTGGTACGGCCTGCGATCTGCTCCACGTCGGCATCGAACTGCACGTAGGCACGCTCGACATCTGCATCGTTGAAGCCGTGCTGGATCTCGTGTCCGAGCACAAAGGCAACCTCGGCCGCGTCGAACCTGTCCGGCGCCGCAGGGGTCGACAGGCTGCTGGCGGGCAGGTTTATGGATTTCGTGCCCGTCTCGTAGGTGCCCCCGGCATTGCTTGCAGCGGGAAGCAGTTCGAAGCGTTCCAGGTAGCCTGCCGCGATGGCTGCGTCCACCTGCTTTGCTAGTACAGGCGAACCCGCGATGACGCTGCGCAGGTTGTCGACCTGGTCGCTGGTGACGTCGGTCTTGCCGGCGAATTCGCCCAGCAGGCGTTCCGTTTCTGCGGAAAGGGTCGTCATTGATGGCTCCCCTTACTGCACGGTGACAAGACGCACGCAGGCATGCGTGGCGTCGCCGAGGGCGTGGGGGTTCTCGGGCATCGTGTCGACCTTGATGCTCAGCTGCGGTCGATCGAAGCGGTCGTAGATCACCCGGCCGTGTTCGCCGCGCACCGTCTCGCGCTTGAAGCCGGCGGCATCCAGTGCCGAGGCGAAGTGGTTGAAGTCGACCTGGCAGATCGCCGCAGCCGACGCCTTGCGGTCGCTGCTGGTATCGATGAAGTTCAGGTCCAATCGCGTGCCGGCTGCACCATCCTGCTTCACTTCCAGGCCATAGCCCCATTCCGGCGTCAGCGTGCCGCCATAGCCGAAGTGGCCGGGCCCGAAGGTCTGCGCCGGTGCCTGCATTGCGGCGGACAGGCGTTCGGCGGTCAGTTCGCGCGTGGACGTCGTTGCCTTGATCAGGTCCAGAAGGCGCGACAACAGTTGCTCGGCATTGAGCGGGGAGGGCGAAGTGGTCTCGGATACGGATGGGGCCATGGTGTCGGTTCCTTGAGAAGTCGGCATGCGGTCGGCGGCATGTGCGCAGGCGCTGAGCGTGGTCACCGTCAGTGCGAGCGTCCACGGTCGTATGAATGCGTACCGGGGCATGAGCGTTCCTTGCAGATGAAGGCTGACCCTAGGGGGCGCTGGGTGAAGCAGAGGTTAAGCGCAAGCGAGGCCCCCGATACGATACAAAAGGTGAACGGGTGCGCATTCTTCACTTGACCCTGCCGCGCGCGATGTCAGCATCAGGTCCGTGGAGCTTCAACCTCGCGTGTGACCTTCAACAGGAGGCCGTCATGCAACAACTGCGCAGCTGTCACGCTTTATCCCGCATGCAATGCAACGCGTGGTGTTGATCCTGGTCTGATACGGCCACTCTGCCGGCACGGATGGCCGCCACCCGCAGTACCTGCCACCGTTCACCCGACGCGGATCCGGCATTCTCGTGCCGGCCCTGCAACACACACATATGCACGCCAGATTGCTCTCTGCGTCGCCGACGGCGGTCGCAGCGCGGAGGCTGGCGTGTCCATGATGATCCTGCAGGCTTTGGAGGTGCACTGATGAGCGACCAATACGAAAGAATGCTGCCGGCCCTGGACGACGCCAAGGTCGAAGAAATGATCGGCAAGCTGGTGCTTGTCGGGGTAACCCGCTACGGCGGCGACGGCCAGGTGCAGGGGCTGGAGCAGTACGCAGGAACGGTACTGCGCATCAGCGCCGATGAAGGCGTGGTGCTGGCCGATGAGAATGATGGCCACGAGCGTTACCTGCCGCCGATGCTCGACCAGTACCTGCCGGCCCAGCCGGGCGAGTACCGGATGAGCAACAGTGGCATGATCGTGATCGACCCGGATTATCTGGCCACTTGGGACCTGCACGCCCAACAGTAGCGCCGGGCCCTGCCCGGCAGGTGCTGCCCCACCAGCGGCAGCGCTTTTGCCCCATCCGGCCACTAGCCCTTCCGGCCCATTCACGACAACCCCTGCGGTGCTAGATTCGGGCCCTTGCCCGTTTCCGGGCTCCCATTCACACCCCAGGGGATAAGGATGCTCATCCGTCGTACCTCTCTGGCGGCGGCCGTTGCCGTTGCCACCTTCGGCCTGCTGGCCACTGGCCCGGCGCTTGCCGATTACGCAAAGCCGCCGGAACGCCTGCTCAAGGTGCTGAAGGCGCCGCCGCCGCCGGCGCCGAACGTGGCCCCGGGCGGCCAGCGCCTGTTGCTGACCACCGCGCAGACCTACCCGTCGATCAGCCGCGTTGCCCAGCCGTACCTGAAGCTGGCCGGTGTGCGCCTGGAGCCGAAGAACCGCAGCCGCCATGACACCCCCGGTGGCTACGGCATTCCGGCCTGCGTGGCTGACTTCACCCTGGTCGATATCGGCAGCGGCAAGGAGACCAAGGTCAACCTGCCGCAGGGCTGCGCCACCGGCGCGCTGTGGTCGGCCGATGGTAGCCACTTCGCGTTCCAGAATGCGGTCGATACCAGCGTGCAGCTGTGGGTGGGCGATGCCGCCACCGGGCAGGTGAAGCAGATCCCGAACGTGCAGCTGAACCCGATCTTTGGCAACACCGTGCAGTGGCTGGGTGGCAGCCAGAACCTGCTGGTGAAGCTGGTGCCGGCCAACCAGGGCCCGGCGCCGTCCAATGGCGGTGTGCCGACCGGCCCGGATGCGCAGGAGTCGCTGGGCAGCAGCGGCGAGAGCAGCACCTATGAGGCGCGCGATACGCTGACCAGCGTGCATGACGAGAAGCTGTTCGCCTACTACGGTGCCTCGCAGTTGGCCGTGGTCGACACCGCCGCCGGCAGCGTGCGTCCGGTCGGGCAGCCGGCGCTGTTCAACGACGTCAGCGCCGCGCCCGATGGCGTGCATGTGCTGACCGAGTCGATCAAGGCACCGTACTCGCATGCGGTGACCTACCAGCGCTTCGCCAACGACGTGGCCGTGCTGGATATCGCCAGCGGCAAGTCCACGCCGATCGCCAGCCTGCCGCTGGCCGACCGCGTGCCGGTGCACGGCGTGCCGGAAGGCCCGCGTGGTTTCGACTGGCGTGCCACCGATCCGGCCACCTTGGTCTATGCCGAAGCGCTGGACAAGGGCGACTGGAAAGTCAACGTGCCGCATCGCGATCGCGTGCTGATGCTGAAGGCACCTTTCAACGGCAAACCGACCGAGATCACCCGCACCACGCAGCGCTTCGAAGGTTTTGCGTGGACCGCCGATCCGGCCGTGGCGTTCCAGTACGAGAACGACGAGAACCGCCACTGGATGCAGACCCGCGTCGTCGATGTGGATCAGCCGAAGAAGGAAGGGCGCCTGCTGTGGGACATGTCCAGCGACGAGCTGTACGCCAACCCCGGCAATCTGGTGTTCACCCGCCTGCCGAATGGCGCCCAGGTCGTGCGCCGTGAGGGCAACCATGTGTTCCTCAGCGGCCGTGGCGCGTCGCCGCAGGGCGATCGTCCGTTCCTGGACCGCCTTGACCTGGGCACGCTGAAGAGCGAGCGCCTGTTCCGCAGCAGTGCCGACGCCTACGAACAGTTCCTCGGTTTCAGCAGCACGCCGGGGCGCTACCTGACCTGGCACCAGTCGGTGATCGATCCGCCGAACGCCTTCATCCGCCAGCAGGGTGAGGCGGTGGCCGACGCGAAGGCCGGCGAGGCGCAGTTCGCGTCCACCGCCACCGCGCTGACCAAGCTGGTCGACCCGACCCCGGAAGTGCGCCAGATCAAGAAGCAGCTGGTGACCTACAAGCGGGCCGATGGCGTGGACCTGTCGTTCACCCTGTACACGCCGCCGGGCTACAAGGAAGGCCAGCGTGTGCCGGCGATCCTGTACGCCTACCCGGCCGACTTCGCCAACGCCGCACAGGCGGGCCAGGTATCGGGTTCGCAGCAGACCTTCACCCGCCTGCAGCCGTACCGCCTGATGCTGCTGGCCGGCTACGCGATCATCGACAACGCCTCGTTCCCGATCGTGGGCGACCCGAAGAACGCCTACGACACCTACCTGGAGCAGCTGGAAGCCGATGCCAAGGCTGCGGTGGACAAGGCCGTGGACATGGGCGTGGTCGACCGCAACCGCATCGGCGTGACCGGCCACAGCCACGGTGGCCTGATGACCGCCAACCTGATCGCCCACACCAACCTGTTCAAGGCCGGCGTGGCGACCAGTGGCTCGTACAACAAGACCTTCACCCCGTTCGGCTTCCAGAACGAACGCCGATCGGTCTGGCAGGCGCAGGACGTGTACCTGAAGGCCTCGCCGTTCTTCTATGCCGACAAGATCAAGCTGCCGCTGCTGCTGGTCCACGGCGAAGACGATGCGAATCCGGGCACCGAGCCGTTCCAGTCGCGCAAGCTGTACCAGGCGATCCGCGGCAACGGTGGTACCACTCGCCTGGTGATGCTGCCGAACGAGCCGCACTGGTACACCGCGCTGGAGTCGAACGAGCAGCTGGTAGCGGAAATGCTGAACTGGTTCGATACCTATGTGAAGAACGCCAAGTAAGGGAACAGGAAGGCCACCTCCGGGTGGCCTTCCTGCATCCTGTAAAGCAGAGCCCACGTTCGGCTGCCCGTTCGCCTGCAAACAGCAGCAAGTGCTCTGCAATCAACTGTGGAGACTCGGTAACGACGTGTTACCGGCACATTCGCATGCCATGCAAATGGTCTAGGCTGAACCTGTAAGTCCGTCCCGGGTCGGTGCAATGAAAGCCATCCTTCTTGCTGCAACGTTGTCGTTGTTCCTGGTCTCAACTGCGGGTGCTCAGTCGCTGCCCGCCGAACTGGCGGAGCTGGGGATCATCGCCGGCATGCCTTACGCCAAGGCCAAGCGCCTGCTGGACGCGGCCGGTTGGCAGGTGAAGCCGGTGGAGGGCGCGCCGGAGTCGCTGGAAGGCTTTCCGGAAGTCGGATGCCAGAAGGGTGGGAAGCAGTGTGCGACGACTTTCGAGAAGGGCGGACAGCAGGTCGCGGTGCGGCTGGGCACTACCCTGGCAGGGCAGCCGTTCGTGCAGGGCGCTGATTGAGCGCCTGCTGCGCTCACGCCAGCGGCAGGCGGTCCTGCGCGTGCGCCAACCGGTCGTGCAGTTCGCGCACGTGCTCGGCCTTCGCATGGATGCGCGTGGTATCACCGAAACTTCGCAGATAGGCGCAGGCGGCAAAGCCAGCGCTCTTCTTCTCGTATTCGGCAATCCAGGCCAGGCGGTCCGGGTTGTTGGCCTGTTCGGCTGACCACGCGGCCACCGGTGGGCGGATGCGGTACTTCAGGCCGACGCGCCACGGCTTCGGTGTCAGTCGCGCACGGAAGCAATGCTGCAGCCGGCACATGCGCGCGTAGAGGGCGTCGGTGCCCAGTGCCTTGAAGAAGGCCTGCAGCTGCTCGTCCTCGGGGGAGAACGTGGCATGCATGGCCAGCACGCGTAGTCCGGCCGGCGTGCGGTACGCGCGCAGATGCCAGTCCGGATGCTGTTCGCTGAAGGTCGCGACCCGCTGCAGCGCTACACCTTCGGCGCCACCGGCCGCGGCCAGGCGCCGCTTGCGCTGCATCAGCATCGCCGTGTTGACCAGCAACACCGCCGCCACCCCCAGTACCAGTCCCACCAGCCAGTGCCAGAGCAGGGTGCCGATGATGGCGCCGGCGAACAGCAGCACTGCCGCGATGATTGCAGGCAGCACGCAACCTGCCGGCGGCTGCGCATGGTCGATGTCGGCGAACAGCACGTCAGGGGTATTGAGGCAGAGCGCACCGTAGCTGTTGCGGGTGATGATGACGTCACCGTCGCGCTGCACGATCTGCTCGCGGATCGGAACGCCTTCCACGCCGTAGTTGCTGCGCACTTCGCGACGCGGCAGCACCTGCCCGGCAAGAATGGCATTGAGTGCTTCGTTGGCACGGCGGTCGGCGTGACCCTGGGCTTGGGCTGGGCCTTCGTCGGACCAGCCAAAGCGGCGCACCACCACCGGCCGGCCACGGAAACGGGCCTGCAGGCGGGCTTCGGCCCAGTACGCGGGAACGATCATCATCGTGCGGTGCTCCATCTTCCATGGCAGGTGCCGAAGCGAGTCTGGCACAGCGCCGGGGCGCCCGCATCCGCCTGCTGCAGTGGGCCGGGCGGAGTGATAGATTGCGCGCTTCGCATGCACTCCACCAAGGACGGAGCGATGTTCATTAACCTGCGCGGCCTGTTAGCCCTGGCCTGTGCCGGGGCGATGGGCGCGGCCACCGCAGCGGTACCGGCAGGGCCGCAGATCCTCACCGAGGATGCCAGTCGTTTCTATGCACTCTATGACAGCGCTGGCGGCAAGCCGAGCGTTGCGCAGCTGCGTGGATACATGGCGGAGGGTTCGGCCGGCCTGGCCGAGTTGGCCAAGGCACGCCGGGTCACTCCGGAGCGGATTGCCGAGTCCATCGCCAGCCAGCCGGAGCTGTATGCGCAGGGGCGGAACTGCCTGGCCGAGCTGCCGGCGGTCAAGCAACGGCTGGTACAGGTGTTCGCCAACCTGCAGGCGATCTACCCGCAGACCCGGTTCCCGCCAGTGACCATCGTGGTGGGCCGCGGCCGTCCTGTAGGGCTGACGTCGAAGAGCGGGGTGATCATCGGCCTGGAAGCGTTGTGCGCGGCCGACTTCATGCATCCCAATGTGCAGGACCGCTTCGTGCACGTGATCGCACACGAATACGTGCACATCCAGCAGACCGGCCTGACCGACTTCGAGCCGGGTGACCCGCAGGCGACGGTGCTGCGTGTTTCGCTGGGGGAGGGCATCGCCGAGTTCATCGCCGAGTTGATTTCCGGCAACGTGGGCAACGGGCGCCACGCGGCTTGGACCCGTGGCCGCGAAGTACATATCGAAAGCGCGTTCGCGCTGGATCTGGACAGCACCGATCTGTCGCCATGGCTGTACAACTACAAGCCGGGCTCGCAGGAGCCTTACGACCTGGGGTACTGGGTGGGTTATCGCATCGCCAAGGCCTATTACCTGCAGGCCAAGGACAAGCGTGACGCGGTGCGAGCGCTGATACAGCAGGACAACCCGAAAGCGATCCTGGCCGCCAGCGGCTGGACGCCGGGCATGTGGATGCCGGCAAAGGTCACGGGTGTGGCGGCGCGTACGGCTGCACGCTGAGCGCAGCACAGGGCGCTAGACTGCTGAAGTTGATTTCAGGAGTACCCGCATGCGTGGACCTGTTGAGCTTGCCGCCGTGGCTGTCGTGACGCTGGGCCTTGCGTTGGTTTCTCCGCTGGGTGCCGCAGAAACTGTCGCAGTCAATCCACTGCTGCTGACGCCTGTCGAGCAGTTGCGCCCCGACGAGGTTCGTTTCATGCAGCAGCGCTTGGCCGACTGGCCGCAGCTGCAGCACTATCGCGACGCCAACGCACGGTTGCCTGCCGCAGTACCCGGGCAGCCACGCGTAGTGTTCTTCGGCGATTCCATCACCGAAGGCTGGGGCAAGGATGGCAGCGCTGGATTCTTCCCCGGCAAGGGGTGGCTCAATCGTGGCATCAGCGGCCAGACTACGGCACAGATGCTGGTGCGGTTTTCCCAGGACGCGCTGGCGCTCAAGCCGCACGTGGTGGTGATCCTGGCCGGCACCAACGACATCGCCGGCAATACCGGCCCATCCACGCAGGGGATGATCGAAGACAACCTGCACGCGATGATGGAGCTGGCCCGTGCACATGGCATCGCCGTGGTGCTGGCCTCCGTGCTGCCGGTGAGTGAGTACCCGTGGATGCCGGGCATCACGCCTGCGCCGAAGGTGCGCGCATTGAATACGGCGTTGAAGCGCTATGCCGAGGCGAAGCAGCTGGTCTATCTGGACTACTACACGCCGATGGCCAATGCGGCTGGTGGCCTCGATCCGCAGCTGGCCGAGGACGGCGTGCATCCCACCGCGAAGGGCTATGCGGTGATGGCGCCGTTGGCCGAAGCGGCGGTCAAGCGCGCGCTGCAGCAGAAGTAGCTCCCGCGGGCAGACTCGCCAGCAGCCACTCGCAGAAACTGATCACCAGCGGATCGGCCGCGCTGTCCTGGTGCACCAGCCAGCTCCAGCGCGGGCCGCGCACGCGCGCCTCATCCAGCGGTAGCAGCAGGCCTTGATCGCAGGCGCGAGCCGCCAACAACTCGCTGACCAGGGCGATGCCCAGCCCTTGGCAGGCTGCATCCAGCAGCTGCCCGGGCTCGGAGAAGTTCATGCCTTCGCGGCGCTGGCCAACATCGGCGCCCCCCTGTACCTGCCACTGGCTCCAATCCATTTCGCGCTCGCCATGCAGGGTCAGGCGTTCATGCACGGGCGTGGCCAGCAGGTCGGGATGGCAGGCCGGAAAGAGGCGATCCTGCAGCAGCACGCGATGCTGGCACTGGGCCTGTGAGTCCAGGTCGTCGCGTACCGCCACGTCCAGCGTCTGCGTGGTCATGTCCGGCGCGTCCTCGCTGGTCAGCAGCCACAGGTCGGCGTCGGGATGCAGGCGATGGAACCCGGCCAGGCGTGGCACCAGCCAATGGCGCGCAAAGGCCGGGCTGGTGTTGACGATCAGTTGATTCGGCTTGCGGTACTGATCGAGCCGGCGGATGCCACTGGCCAGCTGCCGCAGCAGGGACTGGGTGGTTTCCAGCAGGTCGATGCCGGCGTCGGTGAGGGTGACGCTGCGGCCCTGCCGGAAGAACAACGGCTGCTGCAGCGAGGCTTCCAGGCCCCGGATCTGCTGGCTGATGGCCGACTGGGTCAGATGCAGTTCCTCGGCTGCCCTGTGGAAACTACCCAGGCGGGCGGCGGCCTCGAAACCACGCAACGCGTTCAGCGGTGGCCAATGCTTGAGCATTTCAGGTAAGTAAAACTGTTCAATTGATGGCTGAAGCTATCGTTTGTTCTTATGGATGGGCAAGCGCAGCATAGCTTCCATCCCACACCGGCCCTGGAGCCCGTCATGAGCAGCCGTCGTCACTTCCTCACCCAGCTGGCGGGCGCCGCCGGTCTTGGCGGCCTGGCCGCCCTCGGTCTGGCGGGGTTGCCGGCTCGCGTGGCTGCGGCGGGGCCGGGCGCGGGTATCTGGCGGATGCCCGACGAGCATGGCCCCCAGGAGCGCGTCTTCCTGGCCTTTGCTGCGCAACCGCGGGTCTGGGGTGCGCAGGCCGACGCGGTGAACACCGCCGTCGCCCGCCTGGCCCGCACCATCGCCCGCTACCAGCCGGTCAGCGTGCTGTGCCGCCCGGCGCAGCGGAAGCTGGCGCAGGATCGCTGCGGCCGCGACAACATCGAGTTCCTCGAGGTGCCGCTGGATGACATCTGGGTGCGCGACTACGGCGGTTGTTTCGTCACCGATGGCAAGGGCGGGCTGGGCCTGGTTGATTTCAACTTCAACGGCTGGGGTGGCAAGCAGAGCGCACGCAACGATGGCGCGGTGGCGCCGTGGCTGGCGCAGGTGACCGGTGCCACGCTGCTGGAAAGCGATCTGGTGGGCGAGGGTGGTGGCATCGAAGTCGACGGTCATGGCACCGCCATCCTCACCGAGAGCTGCTGGGTGAACCGCAACCGCAATCCCGACTGGTCGCGCGCGGATATCGAGGCCGAGCTGAAGCATCACCTTGGCCTGCGCAAGGTGATCTGGCTGCCCGGTATTGCCGGCGAGGACATCACCGATGCGCACGTGGATTTCTACGCACGCTTCGTGCGCCCCGGCGTAGTGATCGCCAACCTGGACAATGATCCGGAGTCCTACGATCACGACCTGACCCGCGAACATCTACAGATCCTGCGCGAGGCCACCGATGCCGATGGTCGTCGCCTGCAGGTGCACACGTTGCCGCCACCGCTGGACGGGCGCGACAACGTGCATACCCGCCACAACGACGACCTGGCGATGGGCTACGTCAACTACCTGCCGATCAATGGTGCGGTGGTCGCGCCGCAGTTTGGCGACGACGCTGCCGATGGCTACTGCCGTGAACTGCTGGAGGATCTGTACCCCAGCCGGGAGATCGAGCCGGTGGACATCGACGCGATTGCGGGCGGCGGAGGTGGCATCCATTGCGTGACAAAGAACATGCCGAAGGTCGGGTGACGCGCTTCAGGCGTGGTCCTGCTTCAACGCGGCATCGGCCGCCAGCAACGCCTCGGCGGCCGCGCTGAGTGGCGGCGAGGGCGGGGCGACCACGCCGATCGCTTCCATCATCTTTGGCATGCCCAGGAACTGGCGTGAGCGGCGGTCGTAGATGCCGGTGACCAGCAGCGCGCGCGTGGCGATCTTCTGCTCAGCGCCGATCAGTACGCGCTGCTCCATGATGCCGCGCGAACCGACCCAGCCCACCAGGCGCGTTTCCAGGGTGAAGCGCTGGAACGGCTTCAGCTCGCGACGGAACTGGATGGTGCCTGCGCCGACGATCGGTGCCCACTTCTCGCGCAGCGCCACCCGGCCCAGGCCCATGCGCAGGATCAGGTCCAGCCGGCCCAGGTCGAAGATGTTCCAGTAGCGGCCGTTGGTCATGTGCAGGTTGCTGTCCAGATCGTTGGGCAGCACCCGGAACTGCAGGCGAGACACCCCGAACGGGGCCTCCAGCTTGGGCCGGTACAGGCTGCACAGCAGCAGGTGGAGCAGGCGGAACCAGAGATTCATGGCTATGACGACTGTTATAGAACGGCCGGTACGCTAATCTATGACGACTGTCTTAGCAAGGCGATCACCGTGAGCCCACGACCCTCTGATGCCCCGCAACGGGTGATTGATGCCGCAGCACAGATGCTGGCGCGGGTAGGCCTCAATGCCACCAGCATCCGTGAGGTGACCAAGCTGGCCGAGGCGCCGCTGGGCTCCACCTACCACCACTTCCCGGGCGGCAAGCAGGAACTGCTGGCGCGCGCCACCTACATGGCCGGCGACAAGGTGGAGGCGCTTCTCGTCGAGCTGTTGAAGGGCGGGGCCGTGCTGGGCCTGCGGCAGTTCCTGGCAATGTGGCGCGAGCGCCTGCTGCGCTCCGGGTTCCGCGCGGGCTGCCCGGTCCTGGCCGCGGCAGTGGAAGAGCCGGTGGAAGCCGTGCCCAGCCAGCCACGTGTTGCCGCTGCCGAAGTGTTCGCGCGCTGGCAGGGGCATCTCGCCGCAGCCTTCATTGCCGACGGCCACGATCCTGCGGCGGCGGATGGACTGGCCAGCCTGGTGATCGCCAGCGTGGAAGGCGCCGTGGCGATGTGCCGCGCACTGCAGGACATCGCCCCGTTCGACCAGGTCGCAGCGCAGTTGCTGAAGGCGACCGCGCCGCCCTGATCCGGCTATTCGTGTGCGGGAGACGCGCGGCAGGTCATCTGAAGATCACCAGGTAACCCCAGCCGAGCACGATGGGCAGGAAGGCTGCGACGGCCGACGCGCCCAACCAACGAAGGTAGCTGCGGGAGGCGGGCGCTCCCTGCCGCTTGAGGGCCCAGGCATTCGCCGGGAGCACCAGCAACGCCTGCACCGCAAAGGTGACCACGGCGGCAAGCCAGGCCACCAGGACGCCGAGGCAGCCATCGCTGAAGCAGCGGCTACCAAACCACGAACCCCAAGCGGCGAGGCCAATCATTGGAACGAACATCACGAGCGCGGTGGCGCGGGTGAACTGGGAGGCCTGCATGCCGTGGCGCATAGTTCTTCTGGTGGAAAATCATAATCCAGCCGCCGGCGCGCGGGTACAAGGCCGGCGCCAGTCCGGCCCGTGGCAGATGGACCCACGGCCCCATCGCGCTAGAATCCGTCCACCACCGCCTACGCGTGCCCGGCAAGGATGTCCGCATGCAGTATCAGGTTTCTGAGGTCCCTGGCCGCGATGCCTCCCGTCTACGGGTGGCGGCATGAAGAACTCGCGCCATTTTTCCATCAGTGCATTGAAGCTGCCCAGGAGCCGTGGCGGTGAAGTCGTGCGTGCGCGGCGGCACCTGCAGCAACGTGGCTGGCCCCGTCTGCAGATGGCCTTGATCGTTGCGTTGACTGGAGCCGCCGGGTTCCTTGCCTCGCATCTGCTGCGACTGGCTGGCGTCGACGCAATGCTGTTGCGCTACCCGATGGCGGTACTGCAGGCCTACGGCGTGTTCCTGCTGCTGATGTGGATCTGGATCCGTTGGCGCTGGGACGACGTGCTGGATGGCCTGTCGTCGGAGGTGGGTGGAGGCAGCCCATCGGCACACGGCGGCGTCGCCGAATCACCGTGGAGCAGCGTCGGTGGCCGTTCCGGCGGTGGCGGTGCGTCTGCCTCGTGGAATGAGTCGGCACCGCCGAGCGAGGTCGAGGTGAGCGAAGTGCCGCTGGCCGGGCTGGCTGAAGACGAAGCGGGCCTGCCGTTGCTGGCCCTCCTCGGCATCGTCGCGCTGGTGGCCGCCGTCCTGCTGGCCAGCGTGTGGGTGGTGTGGTCGGCGCCGGTACTGATGGCCGAACTGCTGGTGGACGCGGCCATTGCCGGTGGCTTGTACCGGCGCATGCAGGGCATGCAGGTGCAGGGATGGTGGCGGGTATGCGTGACGCACACGATCTGGCTGCTGCTCGGCCTGCTGCTGTTCTTTGCTGTGCTGGGTTGGCTTGCGCAGGAACTTGTGCCGGGTGCGAGCCATCTGCTGCAGGTCATTCAAGCGCTGTAGCGCCAGGTTACCGGCCGATATCCCAACCTGCGTCATCTCTTCCAGGAACTTCATGCGACAGCGCATTGCACGGAAGCGCATCCTGACGACAGCGGTCGTCCTGTTCGTGACTGCTGGCGCAGCGCTGATGGCCAGCGTGCGTCCGCAGTGGCGGCAGGACACCGGCCCGCCGCCGATCAACCTGGGAACTGCACAGATGCAGGCCGAAGTGATGGCAGAGCTCATCGACCTGCGACCGACACCACCAGGAAGTCCGCCCCTACCACCGACTCCAATCAAGGCAGTCTCCTTCCCGATGCTGACCGGTAACAGTGGGTTCGCGACCGCGGCGGTGCCGCTGGACGACGTCGAGCCAGCACACTTCGAGCCGCGCGGCTCGGAGCCCGACATGCCATTTGCCGTGATGGAATGGACTGCGCCTACCTGCGGTGAAGGAGATCCCGCCCCTGTCTGCCAGGTTCGTCACAGCGTCTTCGAGTGGCGCGATGATGACAGCGCGGCGTCCTTTCAACTGCAGCAGCAGCTGGAGTCGATGCTGCAGGTTGTGAACCGTCGGGCTGTGCGGGTACCCGACCTCGCGTTTGAGCTTGCACACGTGCGGGCGCAGCGGATGACGTGGGACGAGCTTCAGCAACGACGCGCGCGCGGTATCGAGGGATGCATGGGCGGACCGGGCAATCCGGATCTGGGCGTTGTCTATCTGCAGCGTCCTGTGTTCAGCCTGGACGGGAACTGGGCAATGGCATCGATCGCCTCGGATCTGTGCAGTGGAGGAATGGCGATGCGCGACCTCCACCTTCTGCACCGCAGGAAGGGCGGATGGGAGCGCATTCGAGTGGAGCCTGTCCGCCATATGAGCTTTGGACACGGCCTGTGGCCCGCGTTGGCGGAGTCGTGATGACAGTTACCTCGTTCAAGCCAGACCGCGACTGCCAACAACGGATCGCCTGGCGACGCATTGCATCGCTGGCGGCGGCGCTGTCGGCTTTGGCTCTCATGGCCGGAATCTGCAGCCTGCGCCCGAGGTGGCAGCAGGAGAGCGGTCCGCCACCGGTCAACCTGGGAACAGCGCAGATGCAGGCGGAGGCGATGGCGCTGGCGATCCGGCAGAGGCCGCCATTTCCCCTTCCACCCGCATTGCCGCAGCCAACGCCAGTTCTGCCAACCTCGCTGAGCGCGGTGCCCACCGCACCGCAGACGCCGTCCACGCGCGTCGATCAATGGCGCCCGCAGGAGCAGCCGCAGTTGACCGACGCGGTGGGGGAGGACATCTACGTGATGGAGCAGACCTTGCCCTATTGCTGGCCGGGCAGCAGTGCCTCCACCTGCCAGGAGGTGGACGATCGGTCCTGCCGCTGGACGACCGGTGGCCGCCGGACATCCATGCGCTGCGGTTGCGCCTGCAGGCGGACCTGGTTCCCGCCAATCGCCGTCCCACGCCAATGCCTGTGGCCGCATTGGCCGGTGCGCAGCGGATGGACGGCGCAGAGCTTCGAGCGCTGCGGGAGCAGGGGTGCGCGGCAACGGTGCATGGGCGGACTCGGACATACGACCACTTCGCCTATCTGACCCGGCCCGTTTTCAGCGTCGATGGGCAGTGGGCTATGATCGCGGTCGCCTGGGATTCGTGTTCCGGCGATTTCGTCTATCGGGAGCTTGTCATACTGCATCGGGAACAGGGACGCTGGATGGCCGAACCCCCGGAACGAGCTCTGGGCGGCGTATGGGACGGCCGCGTACTGCGGCCCTGGACGTACAACCACTGACGAGGAAGAGCGCATGGATGTCGCTGCACGCAGGAACAGGACGTTGTTTCGTTGGATCATGGTGACGCTGCTGGCAGTACTGATGCCGTTTGCAGCACTGGCTGAGCCCGCAGCCGGGCAGGCCGCTACCGCCGAAGCCGCTACCGCCGCGGAGGAGGCGCAATGCCGCGCCTGCAGCTATGAGCGTATCGGGCACAAGGTCGATATCGGGCTGGTTGCACTGGTGTCGCTGCTGGTGGTGGGCCTGCTGATCGCGGCGTCGCGGGAATGGGGCACCACGTCGCAGCGCTGGACCTGCCGCACGCTGTCCCTGTTGCTGGTGGGTGTCGGTGCGGCGTTGCTGTGGTGGGCTGGCAGCGTCGTCTACCTGGGCTACAACCCGTGGCAGGAAATGGCCGCCCCCGTCGATGGCTCGCTCACCTCGACACTGCTCAATACCTCACCGAAGTGGCTGGCGGCGCTGGTGTTGATTGGTTTCGCGCCCTCCATCTGGAAGCGCAGCGAACGCCTGCCGGCCTGGCGTATCGGCTGACCCTGGAATGACGGCGCCGGATCACATCCGGCGCCGCCTGAGGCGATCAGTCAAAGCGCCAGCGCACGCCGGCATAGACGCCACGGCCTTCGCCTGGCGTCGAGCGCGCGACATCCTTGCCGGCGTCGTCGTAGCCCGGCGTGACCGTGGCCGCGTAGTGGCGGTTGCCGATGTTGCGCATCTCCGCCCACGCCTGCCAGCGGCCACCGGGTGCGTCGTAGCCGATGCGGCTGCCGAAGATCACATGGCTGTCGGCCCAGTAGCTGTTGGCGTAGTCCACTGCGATGCGCGAGGCGTATTCGGTGTTCAGTGCAGCATAGAGGCCCGAGGCGTGATCGAAGCGCAGCTCGGCCTGGTAGCTGTGGCGCGGCAGGCCCGGCAGGCGGTTGCTGCCGAAGCGCGCGTCGTGGCGGTAACGGAAATCACTGAAGGTGTACGCCTGGCGCAAGGACAGGCGCCCCGGCGCGGCCTGCCACAGCGTGCTGTCCAATCCGGCTTCGATGCCACGGTGCACGGTGGGGCTGGCGTTGTTCTCTGCGATGAACAGGTTCGGTACCGGTTGCAGCTCCACGCTCAGCAGCTCGTGGTTGACGTGCGCGTAGTAGCCGGTCAGTTCCCAGCGCCCCAGCACAGCGTCGCCGCGCGCACCCAGTTCCAGCGTGGTGGCGGTCTGGTTCTGCATCGGTACCGGCGCGCGCTGGCGGCCGGTGGAGGGGCCATTGCCCGGCCCGAAGTACTGGTTCGAGCCCCAGATCATCGACCACGGATGCGGTGCTTCCACCGAGCGGCTGAGGTTGCCGAACCACTGCGTCTGCGCGCTGTGCTGCCAGGTGAAGCCCAGCCGCGGCGCGTAGTCCCAGTCATGATCGCGCAGTCGACCGCCGCTGTTTGGCCAGGTCACCTGCACGTCGCGGCGGGTGTTGATCAGCGCCAGCCCGGTCTGCATGCGCAGGCGGTCGTTGAAGGTGAGGATATTGCTGACGTGCAGCGTGCTGTCGGTGCCGTGGTGGCGGAAATCACGCGTGCGCGTGCCGGCGGCATAGCCGTTGCTGGCAAAGCGCAGCGACTCGCGCACGTCGGCGTCCAGGTCGTGGGTGACGCGCAGGCCGACCATGGTTTCACTGTCCAGCCCGAACAGCCGGTGGCGGTGGCGATAGTCCAGCGTGGCGTTGAGGTTGGCGTAGTCCAGTTGCTGGCGGTACAGGCTCTCGTTCAAGTCCATCGGGTACGTGTGATAGACCAGGCCGGCCTGCAATGAGGAGTCCTCATCGATCTGCAGCGTGGTGACATTGCCCACCCAGGCGCTGCCGGGTTGCGGGCGGCGCGCATCGATGGCCAGGTTGGCTGGATTGGCCGCATGCGGATCGTTGCGGATCTGGTCGCGGGTCAGGCGCCCGGGCGTTTCGTGGTTGGTTTCGCGATAGCGCACGAAGAAGCGCGTCTGCAGGTCGGGCGTGATCTGCCAGCCGATGTTCGCCATCGCACCTTTACCGTCGCCACGCGCATGGAGCTGGTAGCCGTGGAATTCGGTATCGGTGTAGGCCAGGAAGTAATCGACGTCGCCGCTGACACCGCCCCAGCTGAGACCGCGCTTCTGGTAGCCACGGCTGCCGGCCTCGTAACGCAATTGCACGCCAGCCGAATCACGGCCGTTGCGGCTGACGTAATCGATGGCACCGCCGAGTGCCAGCGCGCCACGTTCGAAACCATTGGCCCCGCGCAGCACCTCCACGCGCGACAGCCACAGCGGTTCCAGCAGTTCGTAGGGCGTGCCGCCCGGTCCGGTCAGCGGCAGGCCGTCGATCGCCACGGCGATGCCCGAGGCATGCGCGCCCGGCCCGCGATTGATGCCCGAGCCACGGATCGAGATCTTGGTGCCCTCGTTGCCCGGCGACTGCGCGCTGATACCCGGTTGGTAGGCCAGTACATCGGCACTGCTGGACAGTCGACTGTCGGCCTTGGCCACGTCGATGACGTTGCTGGCGCCAGGCACGCGGTTCAGCGCCTCGCGCGCCTGGGCACTGGCATCGGCGGCAGCGGTGACCCGTACGGCATCAAGGGTGGTGGCCTGCGGTGCGGCGACGGCAGTGGAAGCCAGGCCGAGGGAAACTGCCAGGAACAGCAGGGACGGGGTGGGGCGGTGAGACGGGAGCGACATGCGGGAATGCTGTAAACCACGAAAGTGGCGCGCAAGTTAACAGGTCGCGGACGGTACGTCACCCATCACCGACGTATGGGGGCGGGTGCGCCTGTAGAGCCGAGCCCATGCTCGGCTATCGCGCGCAGCGCGGGTTTCCTTCGCTCGAAACGAAGAGCAGCCGAGCATGGGCTCGGCTCTACAGAAAGTTACGGCGAGGGCTTGGCCAGCGCTTTGGCCTTTGCATACAGCCGATCAGCCGCTTCTCTTTCGCCCAATGCCGCATGGCACTCAGCCAGGCTGTCCCACGCGTTGGCCGAATCCGGATACAGCTCGGCGTTGAGCGCGAACACTTTCAGTGCTTTGCTGGCACCCAGACTCTCGCGGATGGCATAGCCACTGGCGTTGATCGCACGTTCCAGCTCGCTGCCCGTCACCCGATTGTCATCGCGCAACCAGCTGCGTATCGCCTGGGCACCGCCAGCGTCATCATCCAGCGCATACGCGATCAGCCGCTCGGACAGCACCGCATGCGGAAACTCCTCGGGCGCGACCACCGCCATCGTGCTTTCCACCAGCGTGCTCGACCACACATTGCGCGCACTGCCATTGGTCAGGTACACGAATACCCAGTAGCCATTCGCCAGCGTGCCCTTGTAGGCCAGCCGCGCACGCACTCGGGTGCCGCCATCATGGCCGACCTGGGTGTAGCCGTCGCTGCGGGTGGTGTCCCAGCCGGTGGAGAAGAAATTTCTGCCGCCGCCGGTCAGCTTCTGCGGCTGCCACAGCGTTTCCAGCGTGGCTGTGCGCAGCAGCTTGCCGGTGGCCAGTGCCTGCAGGAAAAGGTTCATGTCACCCACGGTGGTCTGCAGATCGGCATGGCCCCAGCCGTAGTCCGGCCAGGGATCTTCATTGGCCGTCTGTAGTTGGCCGTCCTTGCCAATGTAAGGAACTGCCGCGAGCTGGGCCGGTACGCTGGCCACGCCCCAGGAGGTGCTGGCCATCTTCAGCGGCTGCAGGATGCGCTCGCGCGCGATGGCCGGGAAGGGTTTGCGATAGTGCGCTTCCAGCAACGCCGTCAGCACCAGGTAGTTGGCCTGGGTGTACTGCACACGGCTGCCGGTGGCGAACTGCATCGGCGCGGCCGCGGCGACCTTCAGGGCTGCCGCAAGATCCGGCGCGACGCCACTGTAGCCCTTGCTGATCCAACGGTTGTCGACGCGGTCGTAGTACTCGCCGATGCCCGAACTGTGGTTGAGGAAGTCGCGCACCGGGATCGTCTGCCATGCGGCCGGCAGGTCCGGCACATAGCGGCTCGCCGGCGCATCCAGATCCACCTTGCCCTGATCGACCAGTTGCATCACCAGCGTGCTGGTCAGCAGCTTGGCCATCGACTGCGCGGCGAAGATGGAATCGAGGGTGGCCAGTGCATGGCTGGTGGGATCACGATCGCCGCTGGCGCCCTGGTAGAGCACCTGACCGTTGTGGGCGACCAGCACCGACTGGCCGGCAATGCCGTAGCGCTCGCGATTGGTCTGTAGCTGCGCGTCCAGCTGCGCGGTGAGCCCCCCTGGAACGTCACGGGCCGAAGCGGGCAGGGCGATGGCCAGGGCACAGAGCAATAGGACAGCAAGCGTGCGGTACATCGCGGTGTTCCGTCAGCGGCGATGGCGCATCTTGGTCACGGTGGAAGAGCAGGTCAAGCAGGTAGAGCCGAGCCGATGCTCGGCTGACTTTGGGCCAGACGTCGTGCACTCGGAAAAAATCGAGCCGAGCATGGGCTCGGCTCTACAGGTAGTTCCGGTAGCGCCGGGCCATGCCCGGCGGCAGTCGTGCAGGGATGCGATCAGCCGAGGATTCCCGGCAGATCCAGTCCCTTTTCCTTCGCGCAGTCGATCGCGATCTCATAACCCGCATCGGCATGGCGCATCACGCCAGTGGCCGGGTCGTTCCACAGCACGCGGCCAATCCGCTTCGCCGCCGCTTCGGTGCCATCGCAGACGATGACCATGCCGGCATGCTGCGAGAAGCCCATGCCGACGCCGCCACCGTGGTGCAGTGAGACCCAGGTCGCGCCGCTGGCGGTATTGAGCAGGGCGTTCAACAGCGGCCAGTCGGACACGGCATCGGAACCATCGGCCATCGCCTCGGTTTCGCGGTTCGGCGATGCCACGCTCCCGCTGTCCAGGTGGTCGCGGCCGATCACCACCGGTGCCTTCAGTTCACCGTTGGCCACCATCTCGTTGAAGGCCAGGCCCAGACGATCGCGATCACCCAGGCCGACCCAGCAGATGCGCGCCGGCAGGCCCTGGAACTTGATCTTCTCGGCGGCCATGTCCAGCCAGCGGTGCAGGTGCGGGTTGTCCGGAATGAGTTCCTTCACCTTGGCATCGGTCTTGGCGATGTCTTCCGGGTCGCCACTCAGCGCCGCCCAGCGGAATGGGCCGATGCCACGGCAGAACAGCGGGCGGATGTAGGCCGGCACGAAACCGGGGAAGTCGAAGGCATTGGCCACGCCTTCTTCCAGCGCCATCTGCCGCAGGTTGTTGCCGTAGTCCACGGTGGGTACGCCCAACGCGTGGAAACCGAGCATGGCGCGGATGTGGTTGGCCATCGACGCGCGCGCGGCCTTCTCCACTTCCTTGGGGGCGGACACGCGCTTGTCGTCCCACTGCTCGACGGTCCAGCCCTGCGGCAGGTAGCCGTTCACCGGGTCGTGCGCGGAGGTCTGGTCGGTCAGCAGGTCCGGCTTCACGCCGCGGTTGAGCAGTTCGGCCAGCACGTCGGCAACGTTGCCGAGCAGGCCCACCGACTTCGGCGTTCCGGCCTTGCACGACTCCTCGATCAGGCGCAGCGCTTCGTCAAGATTGTCGGTCCAGGTGTCCAGATAGCCGGTGCGCAGGCGCATGTCGATGCTGCTCTTGCGGCACTCGACGGCCAGGCAGGAGGCGCCGGCCATCACGGCAGCCAGCGGCTGTGCACCGCCCATGCCGCCCAGGCCACCGGTGAACAGCCACTTCCCGGTCAGGTCGCCACCGAAATGCTGGCGGCCCATTTCCACGAAAGTCTCGTAGGTGCCCTGCACGATGCCCTGCGCGCCGATGTAGATCCAGCTGCCGGCGGTCATCTGGCCGTACATGGCCAGGCCCTTCTTATCCAGCTCGTTGAAGTGGTCCCAGTTGGCCCAGCGCGGAACCAGGTTGGAGTTGGCGATCAGCACGCGCGGCGCATCGGCATGGGTGCGGAACACGCCCACCGGCTTGCCGGACTGCACCAGCAGGGTCTGGTCGTCGTCCAGGCGCTTGAGCGTTTCGACGATGGCATCGAAGCTCTCCCAGTCACGCGCGGCGCGGCCGATGCCGCCGTACACCACCAGTTCCTGCGGCCGCTCGGCCACGTCCGGGTGCAGGTTGTTCATCAGCATGCGCAGCGGCGCTTCGGTCAGCCAGCTCTTGGCGTTGAGCGTGGTGCCGGTCGGCGCGGCGATGGTGCGGGACGGGTCGTTGCGGGTCATGCGGCGCTCCGGTTCGTAGCGAATTCAAGGCAGGCGTTGAGCACCTGCGCCAGGGTGTGGCGCAGTGGTGCGGCGTGGTCGGGGTCGAGCGGGGTGGGCCAGCTGTGCTCGTCCACCTGGTCGGGCAACGGTTCGTGCATGTAGCCGCGGCAGGCCAGCTCCATCTGCAGGCTGTGCACGCCGCCGGCGACGTTGCTGTAGTGGCGGGTGATCCAGCCGCCCTTGAAGCGGCCGTTGCGCACCTGGCTCATGCCGCTGATCTTCAGCAGGTTCTCCACCACGTCGCTCAAGGCGTTGTCGCAGGAGGTGTCTGGTGCGCCGGACGGGCCGGCGGTACCGAGGTTGAACTGCGGCAGTTCGCCGTCGAACAGGTGCGGGATGTGCGAGCGGATCGAATGCGCGTCGTACACCACCACGGTGCCGTGGCGTGCACGCAGGCGGGTGATCTGTGCGGCCAGCGCATCGTGGTAGGGCAGGAAATACGTGTCGCGGCGACGGGCGATTTCTGCGTCGTCCGGTTCGCGCCCGGCGTGGTACAGCGGCTGGTTGTCGAAGGTGGTCAGCGGGCACAAGCCGGTGGTGTTCTGGCCCGGGTACAGCGACACGCCGCTGGGATCGCGGTTGAGGTCGATCACCGAACGTGAGATCGCCGAGCGCACTGTGGTCGCGCCCATGCCGCGCACGAAGTCGTACAACTCGTGCACCCACCAGTCGGCGTCGCGGCGTGCCAGCCACGGCGAGTGGTAGTCGCCGATCAGGTCGTGCGGCACCTCGCTGCCGGTATGCGGGAAGCTGACGATCAACGGGGCGTCGCCCTCGTGCACCGTCAACCATTCGGGATGGGTGTTCATGCCTGCGGTTCCACGGTCGGCAACAGGTCGGTCAGGCCACGTGCCAGCGCGCCGCTGCGCACCAGGTGGGTGGCGGTCACCATGTCCGGGTGGAAGTAGCGGTCTTCTTCCAGCGTCGGCACCTGGGCACGCAGGGTGGCGCGCACGTTCTCGAGCGCGGCGCTGGAGCGCAGCGGGGCATGGAAATCACAGCCCTGCGCGGCGGCCAGCAGCTCGATGCCGATCACGTTGGCGGCGTTCTCGGCCATCTGCATCAGGCGGCGTGCACCGTGCGCGGCCATCGACACGTGGTCCTCCTGGTTGGCCGAGGTGGGGATCGAATCGACGCTGGCCGGGTAGGCGCGCTGCTTGTTTTCCGAGACCAGCGCGGCGGCGGTCACCTGCGGAATCATGAAGCCGGAATTCAAACCCGGGCGCGGGGTCAGGAAGGCCGGCAGGCCGGACAGCGCCGGGTCCACCAGCATCGCCAGGCGGCGCTCGCTGATCGAGCCGATCTCGCACACCGCCATCGCCAGCATGTCAGCGGCGAAGGCCACCGGCTCGGCGTGGAAGTTGCCGCCAGACAGTGCTTCGCCGGTATCGGTGAATACCAGTGGATTGTCGGACACGCCATTGGCTTCGATTTCCAGCGTGGTCGCGGCCTGGCGGAGGATATCCAGCGCCGCGCCCATCACCTGCGGCTGGCAGCGCAGGCAGTACGGGTCCTGCACGCGCACGTCGTTGTCGCGGTGCGATTCGCGGATGTCCGAGCCCTGCATCAGCGTGCGGAGCGTGGCGGCGGTGGCGATCTGCCCGCGCTGGCCACGGATGGCATGGATGCGCGGATCGAACGGCGTGTCCGAACCCTTGGCCGCTTCCACCGACAACGCGCCGGTGACCAGTGCCGCCTGGAACACGGTTTCGATGTCGAACAGGCCGGCCAGCGCATAGGCGGTGGAGAACTGGGTGCCGTTGAGCAGCGCCAGGCCTTCCTTCGCGCCCAGTTCGATCGGCTGCAGGCCGGCACGCGCCAATGCGTCGGTTGCGGGCAGGCGTTCGTCACCGATGAACGCTTCGCCCACACCCAGCATCACGCTGGCCAGGTGCGAAAGCGGTGCCAGATCGCCGGAAGCACCCACCGAGCCCTGCGCCGGCACCACCGGCAGCACGCCCTTGACCAGCATCGCTTCCAGCAGCAGCAGCGTTTCCTCGCGGATGCCCGACGCACCCTGCGCCAGGCTGACCAGCTTCAGCGCCATCATCAACCGCACCACGCTGGCCGGCATCGGCTCGCCCACGCCGGCGGCATGCGAGAGCACGATGTTCCGCTGCAGGGTGGCCAGGTCTTCGCGCTCGATGCGCACGCTGGCCAGCTTGCCGAAGCCGGTGTTGATGCCATACACCGGCGCGCCCTTGGCGACGATGGCGGCCACCGCCGCAGCGCTGGCGCGCACCACCGGCAGCGCAGCCGGGTCCAGTGCAAGCGGCGCACCGCGATAGACCTGCCGCCACTGGGCGAGAGTGACATGGCCGGGGCGAAGAACCAGGGTGTTGCTCATGTGTTGCTCCAGGAGGCAGGCAGGTCGGGCTGACCGCGCACCACGCGCGCGTGCAGCGGGTTGAATCCAATGCGATAGACCAGATCGGCGGGGGCGTCGATGTCCCAGATCGCCAGGTCGCAGTCCATGCCGACAGCGAGTCGGCCGATGCGCTCGCCATGGCCCAGCGCGCGCGCCGCTTCACGGGTGAAGCCGGCGATGCACTCGTCCACGGTCAGGCGGAACAGGGTGGCGCCCATGTTCATCGCCAGCAGCGGGCTGGTCAGTGGCGAAGTGCCCGGGTTGCTGTCGGTGGCCAGTGCCAGTGGCACGCCGGCCGCGCGCAATGCAGCGATCGGCGGCAGGGTGGTATCGCGGGTGAAATAGAAGGCGCCCGGCAGCAGCACGGCCACGGTGCCGGCGGCGGCCATCGCGGCGATGCCAGCGTCATCCAGATGTTCAATGTGGTCGGCGGAGAGCGCACCGAAGCCGGCCGCCAGTTCGGCACCGTGCTGGTTGCTCAGCTGTTCGGCGTGGATCTTCACCGCCAGCCCGTTCGCCCTCGCTGCCTCGAACACCTGTCGCGCCTGCGCCGGGGAAAACGCGATGTTCTCGCAGAACACGTCCACCGCTTCGGCCAGGCCTTCGGCAGCGATGGCCGGAATCATCACGTTGCACACCTCGTCGGTGTATTCCTGCGCCTCGCGGCCCGGCGGAATCGCGTGCGCGCCGAGGAAGGTGGTGACCACGTTGACCCGGCATTCCTCGCCCAGTGCGCGCGCAACCTGCAGCTGCTTGCGCTCGTCGGCCAGGGTCAGGCCGTAGCCGGACTTGATCTCGATGGTGGTCACGCCTTCGGCGCGCATCGCCAGCAGGCGTGGCCGGCTCTCGCTGGCCAGCTGCCCGGGCGTGGCAGCGCGGGTGGCGCGCACGGTGGAGACGATGCCGCCGCCGGCACGGGCGATGTCGGCATAGCTGACGCCCTGCAGGCGCTGCTCGAATTCGTTGGCGCGGTTGCCGGCGTAGACCAGGTGGGTGTGGCAGTCGATCAGGCCCGGCGACATCCAGCGACCCTCGCCGTCGATGCGGGTGGTCGGCTGCAGGTGGGTATCGCTGCCGGCGGCACCGACGTGGACGATGCGCCCGTCCGCGCAGGCCAGTACGCCATCGCGGATGACGCCCAGGCCCTCGCCGTCGAGGGTGATCAGGTGGACGTTGGACCAGAGGGTATCGACGTGCATGGCATCCACAACGCGGCTGTGCTTATATGTCTATACAATATAGGCGTCCATTTCGGGTTGTCCAGCCATGTCCGATTCGCGTTCCCAGCTCAGTTTCCATGCCACCTACGCCCTGCTGGCCCAGGGCTGGGCCCGCGATGTCCGGCTGCAGGTCCAGGACGGCCGCATCACGGCGATCAGCATGGGGCAGGGCGCGCAGGACGGTGACACCCGCGTCGGCATCCTGGTGCCGGGCCTGCCCAACCTGCACAGCCACGCGTTCCAGCGCGGCATGGCCGGCCTGACCGAGATCGGCGGCGGCGACGGTGACAGCTTCTGGAGCTGGCGCGAACTGATGTACCGCTTCCTGGCCCACCTGCGCCCGGACGCGGTGCAGGCCATCGCCGCCCAGGCCTACATGGAAATGCTGGAAAGCGGCTTCACCCGCGTCGGCGAGTTCCACTACCTGCATCACGATGCCGACGGCCAGCCGTATGCCGATCGCGCCGAGATGAGTGCGCGCATCGCTGCCGCCGCCGCGCAGACCGGCATCGGCCTGACCCTGCTGCCGGTGTTCTACGCCCACGCCGATTTCGGTGGCGCGCCGCCGAATCCGGCGCAGCGCCGCCTGATCCATGATGTCGAGGGCTTCGCGCAGCTGCTGGACGCGGCGAAGCCGGCGTTGGACGCGCTGCCCGACGCGGTGCTCGGCATCGCCCCGCACAGCCTGCGCGCGGTCACCGGGGAGGAGCTGGACGCGCTGCTGCCGCTGACCGATGGCCCGGTGCATATCCATATCGCCGAGCAGATGCGCGAAGTCGAGGCCTGCCTGGCCTGGAGCGGCCAGCGCCCGGTGCAGTGGCTGTACAACCATGTGCCGGTGGATGCGTGCTGGTGCCTGGTGCATGCCACCCATATCACCGATGACGAGCGCGCGGCCATCGTGGCCAGCGGTGCCGTGGCCGGGCTGTGCCCGATCACCGAGGCGAACCTGGGCGACGGCCTGTTCCCGATGCAGGCCTTTGCGCGCGAGGGCGGCCGTTTCGGTGTCGGCTCCGATTCCAACGTGTTGATCGATGCCGCCGAAGAACTGCGCCTGCTCGAATACGGCCAGCGGCTTACCTTGCGCGGGCGCAACGTGCTGGCCCCGGATGCCACCCGCAGTACCGGTCGTTTCCTGTTTGAAGGCGCACTGCACGGTGGTGCGCAGGCGCTGGGCGTGGCTGCTGGCCTGCAGGTCGGCGCCAGCGCCGATCTGGTTGAGCTGGACGCCGCGCACCCGGCGTTGCAGGCGCGGCAGGATGACGCATGGCTTGACAGCTGGGTGTTCGCCGCACGTAATGGCGCGCTGCGATCGGTCTGGCGACATGGCCGCCAGTGCGTGGCCGAGGGCCGCCACCTGCAGCGCGAGGCGATCACCACCGCCTTCGCCGCCGCCCTGAAGGGCGTGCTGGGCTGATCGCCTCCGCCACCGGGACCCCATTACGTGAAGGCCAGCAAGTCCGCCACGCTCAACCAGCGTATCCGCAGCGATCTGGAAAGCCGCATCCTCAGCGGGGAGTGGGCGCCGGGCTTCCGTATTCCCTACGAGCACGAGCTGATGGAACAGTACGGCTGCTCGCGGATGACGGTGAACAAGGTGCTGACCGCGCTGGCCGAGAGCGGCATGATCGAGCGTCGCCGTCGTGCGGGTTCGTTCGTAGCGCGGCAGCCGCCGCACCTGGAGCAGGTGGCGCTGGAAATTCCCGATATCGCCATGGAGGTCGGCTCGCGCGGCCACCTGTACGGCTACCGGCTGCTGCAGCGCGAGCTGCGCCTGGCCGAAAGCAGCAATGCCGGCGAGGTGGAGCTGGCCGGCCAGCAGCAGCTGCTGGCGATGCGCTGCCTGCATCTGGCCGATGGCCGCCCGCTGGCACTGGAGCATCGCCTGATCAGCCCCGTCGGCGTGCCCGAGGTGCTGGAGGTCGATTTCAGCACCACCGCGCCTGGCAGCTGGCTGCTGCAGAACGTGTCGTGGACGCGCGCGCAGCACCGCATCAGTGCCTGGGGCGCGGACACCGCCAGCGCCCAGCTGCTGGACGTGAAGCCCGGCACCGCCTGCCTGGTGATCGAGCGCCTGACCTGGCGCGGCGAACAGCCGATCACCCGCGTGCGGCAGGTGTTCCTGGGGGATGCCTGGGACCTGGTGGCGCGCTTCGCGCCGGGCGCGCGATAGGGATTCCATCCACGCATGGCGTGGATCAACGGGTCTGGAACGGCTGTCGTCTTGAACTCTGTTGATGCGTGTGTACGATGTGTATCGTCCCTGCATGAAGAGCAGGGACCTCATCCGGGATCTGGAGGCGGCAGGTTGGACCTGTTGCAGGATTCGGGGATCCCATCATGTATTCGTGCACCCGCACCGGTCCCACATCATCACCGTGCCTCACCCCCAAAAGGATCTGGGCAAGGGTCTGGTGCTGGCGCTGCGGAAACTGGCAGGACTGACGTAGGAGGTCCCATGCGCTATCCAGTCTTGATTGAGGCCGGCGATGAACGCACCGCGTGGGGTGTCATCGTTCCCGATCTGCAGGGGTGCTTCTCGGCGGCCGACACGCTTGACGATGCACTCAGTGCGGCCGAGGAATCTGCGCTTGCCTGGATCGATGCGGCCCTGGATGAGGGGCGCTCGATTCCGAATCCTTCTGCGCCACAGAAGATCGTCGCCGAGGCTCCCAGTGGTACGGCCTGGATTCTTGCCTACATCTGCATTGATCCATCCCTGCTGGACGACACCATCGAGCGGGTCAACATCAGCCTGCCGCGTCGCATCCTGGCGAGGCTGGATGCGCAGGCCAGGGCGGCCGGCGAATCCCGCTCCAGTTACATTGCGCATCTCGCGGCGTTGGGCTGAGCAGGCGCCATGTAGAGCCGAGCCCATGCTCGGCTGCTGTTCGCGTGATGGGCGATGAGTCGGGGGATTCGTGCATCGGGATTCAGTAGATCCACGCCATGCGTGGATGCTCGCCCCCATCAATACGTGGCGCATTGCCGCCAGCGTACCGGCTCATTCACGCCGGGGCGGGCATTGAGCTGGATGCGCACGTTGCGCAGCGCGGGATAGCGCAGCACTTCCTCGCACACGCGTGGCCACACGGCTTCCAGTTCACCGGTGCGGTTGATCGCCAGGGTCTGCCGGGTCAGCCAGACACCGCTGGCGATACCAGGCTTGCCGGCCAGGGCGCGGGCCAGATCGGCCTGGAAGCGCTCCAGGGTGGCCGCGTCCGGATTGGGATTGCTGCGCTCATCGGTGGCCGCCGCCGTCGGCGAGGGCGCCGCAGTGATGGGCGATGCAGCCTCGCTCGCTTCGGGTGCTGCGTCGGCTGCGGGGGCGTCCGCTGGCGACGGGGCAGTCTCCACTGGCAACGGGGCAGTCTCCCCCGGCGCTGGGGTAACGGGCGCGGTGTCCTCCACATGCAGGCCCTGCAGGCCGAGCCCGACCAGCAGGCCCAGCGTCACCGAACCCAGCGCGGCGATAGCGATGCGGCGCAGCGCCTCATGCCGCGCACGGGTGCGCACGCGCGATTCGATGTCCGCCGGCAGGTAGGGTTGCAGCAACGGCCACAGGCGGGGGCCATCAAGGACTTCCACCGCCTGCTTCTCGGCAGCGCTGCGGCCATCGCGTTCGATCCGGCCTTCGGTCAGCAGCACGCCACCCTTGGCGCCGGCCAGGCGCGCGGCGGCGCCCAGTTCGTTCACCGCGGCGGTACCAATGCGATAGGCCAGGCCGTGCTTGCACGACACCAGCCAGGTGTTGGGGCCATCGCTGAGCAGGAAGTCGCTGCTGGGCTCGCGTGATTCTTCGGTGGTATCGCTGAGTTCACGCAGGCCGCGCTGTTCGCGCAGCATGCGCTTGACCAGCACCGAGAATTCGCGCCAATGCATGCCGGCCAGCGCCTGCAGGCCCAGTTGCATCTCCTTCTGCCGCCGCTTGATCCACCACAGATAGACAACGGCCAGGGAACAGGTAAGCAGGGCCGACAGCAGGGCCAGGATCCAGGGAAGCATGCAGGAGGTGCGCGGAAGGGGCGAATGCGGAAGACGACAGTGTAAAGGTCGCACTATCCGGCTGGGTCAGGACGTTCCTGACAGGAAGCGTGACGGAACGCTCAGATCGGCATATGGCAGGCACGAAAAACCCGCCAATCCTGAAGCCGTGAGGGGAGGGAACAAACGGCAGCCGAAGCGATTGGCGGGTTGCTCGCGATTGTCAATCAAAATTTATTGCATTGCAACAATCGATGTTCAGGGCACGCTGCCCGGCGACTGATGGCTGCCCGGTGCGGGGGCATCGGCGCCCGAGGCCGCACGGTTTTCCAGCTTGGCCAGCCGCGCGTGCAGGGCGTCGATACGGGCTTCCAGCGCGGTCACCTCGTCGGCAGTGGGCACGTGCAGGCGCTTGAGCACGCCCTGCACCTGGTCGTCGAAGGCCTTTTCGACCTTGTTCCAGGTGCCGGAGGCCTTCTCGCGGGCCTCATCCAGTGAGGTTTCCACGTTGTCGCGCCAGCCCGGACCCTGTTCGCCATTGCGTTCACGGCGGCGGGCTTCCCAGGCTTCGCCTTCCTTCACCAGGCCATCGAAGAAGCGGCTGCCCTCGGCCTGTGCGCGGCCCAAGGCCCCCAGGCCGGCCAGCCAGACCTGCTGGGCCGAGTCACTGAGCTTGCGCGAGAAGCGCTCGGCCTGGTCACCGAACGAGGCGTCGTCGTTGCGGCGGTCATCGTTTTCGTACTGGTTCATCGCACTTCCCGTGGGAGTTGGGCCTGGCCCGAGAGTAGCGCGCGTTGGCGTTGCACGGCCGTGACGGCCGCCGCCGGGGTTCAGCCCAGCTTTTCCTTCAGCACGCGCTGGATCTCGCCTTCGACCATGCCTTTCATCGCCGATAGCAGGAAGCCCAGCTTGGCGGTCACGCGCACAGCGCCCGGCTGCAGTTCGATCGCGCCATCCACGCCGCTGCCGGAAAAGTTCAGCACGTCGGCGGTCCAGGACGACTTCAGGCCGAAGCGCTCGGACAGCTTGGCGGCAACCTGTTCGATCGCGGCGCGTGCCTGTGCGTCGGGCAGGGCGTGGGCGTGGCGGACATCGATGGTGGACATGCGGGCTCCTGGCGCAGGGCGGGGATGATCTATGAGGGCGAGCATTGTGCGCATCGAGGGCCGTCGCGCCAAGCACTCATCGCAGGTTCTTCTTCGTTGGCGGCCAACCTGCTAGGCTGCGCCGCGTGCAGAACCTGCTTGTTCACTTCAGTCAACAACAACAGCCCGACCAGCCGCTGCGGCCCGGGGTGCAACGCATCGTGCGCCAGGCCAACGGCAGCGTACGGCTCGGCGACGCCGGCCACGGCGCCCTGCTGCTGGCGCAGTTCTGCATGGATGATCGCGGCCTCTGGCTGCAGGTCGGCAACGGTATCCGTGGCATCCACGTGAATGGTCGCCCGGTGCGCCGCATGGCCCTGCTGCGTGCGGGCGATGCGGTGTACGTGGACGGCGTGGAAATGGTCCTGCAGGGTGAGGTGGAAAGCCTGCTGCAGGCGCCCGCACCGAAGAACGACGACGGCAACGATGAGCAGCAGCGTCTGCTGCGTGGTGTCGGCGGCCTGCATCATGGCCGCAGTTTCACCCTGTCGCGTGCCCGCCTGGTCGGTCGCGGCAGTGAGGCCGACATCGCCATCGACGACCCGGCCTTCGCCGAACAGCACGCCCGCGTGGAAGTGCACGGTGATCGTGTGTTGCTGCGCGACCTCGGCAGTGCCGACGGCACCCGGGTCAACGGCGTGGCCGTGCGCCACTGCTGGCTGCAGGCCGGCGATCAGGTGGTGTTCGATGGCCAACACCGTTTCGTGCTGGAAGTGCCGCATGATCCACGTCGGCGTCCGCTGCCGGCCGAGGACGAGTCCAGCGAGGACGCGGAACAAGCGCCGGTGCTGCCTGCTGCACCGCGCAGGGTCCGGCGCTGGCCGTGGCTGCTGGCCAGCGCCTTGTTGCTGGCGGCAGTGCTCAGCCTGCTGCTCTGGTTCGGCGCGCGCTGATCCGCATCCGCCGGGTCCGCTCTGGTGGGTGCCGACCTTGGTCGGCACGCTCCTCCGGCGGGCATGACGCCTGACGGCGTACGCCGACCAAGGTCGGCGACTACCGGAGCATTGCTGCGGGCCAATGGATTCCAATGAAACCAAATTTCCCTTGCGCCACAAGGCCGCAAGGCTGGTGCACTGCGGCATACTAGGGGTCTTGCCCCACAGGTGTGACATGACGCGCGCGTTCAACTTCAGTGCCGGCCCTGCAACCTTGCCGGAATCGGTCCTGCGCCAGGCGCAGGCGGAAATGCTGGACTGGCACGGTTCCGGTGCCTCCATTGTGGAAATGAGCCATCGCGGCGCGGAATTCATGTCGGTGGCCGCCGAGGCCGAGGCCGACCTGCGTCGCCTGCTCGATATCCCCGACGACTATGCGGTGCTGTTCCTGTCCGGTGGCGCCACCACTCAGCAGGCGCTGATCCCGCTCAACTTCGCCGCCCCCGGCCAGCGCGCCGACTATGTGGTCAGTGGCCACTGGGGCAAGACCGCGGTCAAGCAGGCCGGTGTCTACGTCGACGTCAACATCGCCGCCAGCAGTGAGGGCGACGGATACCGCACCTTGCCGCCGCGTGCCGATTGGCAGCTCTCGCCCGGTGCGGCCTACGTGCACATCACCGCCAACGAGACCATCCACGGCGTCGAGTTCCGTGATGTGCCCGACACCGGCAACGTCCCGTTGATCGCCGATTTCAGTTCGTCCATCGCCAGCGAGCCGCTGGATGTGCGCCGCTACGGCGTGATCTACGCCGGCGCGCAGAAGAACCTCGGTCCGGTCGGCATCGCGGTGATGATCATCCGCCGTGACCTGCTCGAACGCAGTGGCCAGCCGCGCGCGGACATCTTCGATTACCGCTCGCACGTCGCCCGCGATTCGATGCTCAACACCCCGCCGACCTGGAACTGGTATCTGGCCGGCCTGGTGTTCAAGTGGATGCTGGCCGAGGGCGGCGTGACCGAGTTCGCCAAGCGCAACGCCGCCAAGGCCGCGTTGGTATACGGCGCCATCGACGGCTCCGGCGGCTTCTACCGCAATGAGGTCGCACATGCGGCCCGTTCGCGGATGAACATCCCGTTCTTCCTGCCCGATGCCGAACTCGACGCCCGTTTCGTCGCCGAAGCCAAGGCTGCCGGCCTGCTGGCGCTGAAGGGCCACAAGGTGGTCGGGGGCATCCGGGCCTCGCTGTACAACGCCATGCCGCTGGCCGGGGCCGAGGCGCTGGTCGCTTTCATGGCCGATTTCCAGCAGCGTCACGGTTGAGCAATGAATGGCGCGCACCGTCGGGTGCGTGCCCCGCAACAGGGAATTCCGATGGCAAGCAGCAAATCCAGCAAGAAGGCGCCGAAGAAAGCCGAACCGGCCAAGGACAGCGCGCCCACCAAGGCGAAGGGCAAGGCCAAGGCCGCGTCGAACCCGGCGCCCACCCTGGCGCCGCTGGCGCTGGCCGATGTGCGCTCGAAGATCGACCAGATCGACCGTGACATCCAGAACCTGATCGCCGAGCGCGCGCGTTTCGCCCACCAGGTCGGCAAGGCCAAGGGCAAGCTGGCCGCCGCTGTCGACTACTACCGCCCCGAGCGCGAAGCACAGGTGCTGCGCATGGTGGTCGATCGCAATGAGGGGCCGCTCAGCGACGAGCTGCTGGTGCACGTCTACCGCGAGATCATGTCGGCCTGCCTGGCCCAGCAGGAGCCGCTGAAGATCGGCTACCTCGGCCCGGAAGGCACCTTCAGCCAGCAGGCCGTGCTCAAGCACTTCGGTCGCTCGGCGCTGGGCCTGCCGATGGCCAGCATCGAGGAAGTGTTCCAGGAAGTGGAAGCCGGCAATGCCGATTTCGGCGTGGTGCCGGTGGAGAATTCGGGGCAGGGCACCATCCAGATCACCCTGGACATGTTCCTGACCTCCAACCTGAAGATCTGTGGCGAAGTGGAGCTGCGCGTGCAGCAGTACCTGATGTCGCGCAGCGGCCGCATCGAAGACATCGAGCGCATCTACGCGCACCCGCAGTCGTTCATGCAGACCTCGGCGTGGCTGCGTGCGAACCTGCCGAAGGCCGAAAAGATCCCGGTGTCGAGCAATGCCGAGGGTGCACGCCGTGCGCGCAACGCCGACGACGCGGCGGCCATCGGCGGCGAGAGCGCCGGCCATGTGTACGGCCTGAAGAAGGTGGTCACCAAGCCCATCCAGAACGATGCCGACAACACCACCCGTTTCCTGGTGGTGGGCCGCAACATCTTCCCGACCTCCGGCCACGACCGTACCTCGGTGCTGGTGTTCATCCATGACAAGCCTGGTGCGCTGTTCGACGTGCTCAGCCCGTTCGCCCACCATGGCATCAGCATGAACCGCATCGAGTCGCGCCCGTCGCACCACGGCAAGTGGGAGTACGGCTTCTTCATCGACCTGGCCGGCCACATCGACGACGCGCCGATGCAGGCTGCCCTGGCCGAACTGGAAGCGCACTCGGCGCAGATCAAGGTGCTCGGCTCCTACCCGGTGGCCGTGCCCTGAGTGCTGCTGCGGCGGCAACGGCCGCCGCTCCCTGATGCATCGCCGGCACTGCCGGTGTTTACGGAATGATCGAACGATGAGCAACGCGCAACACTGGATTGCCCGCAAGGGCCAGCCGCTGCAGGGCAGCCTGACCATTCCCGGCGACAAGTCGGTCTCGCACCGCTCGGTGATGTTCGCCGCGCTGGCCGATGGCACCTCGCATATCGAAGGCTTCCTGGAAGGCGAAGACACCCGCGCCACCGCGCGCATCTTCAGCCAGCTCGGCGTGCGCATCGAAACGCCCAGCCCGTCGCAGCGGATCGTGCATGGCGTCGGCGTCGATGGGCTGAAGGCCCCAGACGCACCGCTGGACTGCGGCAATGCCGGTACCGGCATGCGCCTGCTGGCCGGCCTGCTGGCAGGCCAGGCCTTCGATTGCACGCTGATCGGCGATGAATCGCTGTCGGGCCGCCCGATGCGTCGCGTCACCGGCCCGCTGTCGCAGATGGGCGCGAAGATCGACACCCAGGACGACGGCACGCCGCCGCTGCAGGTGCATGGCGGCCAGTCGCTGCACGGCATCGACTTCGCCTCGCCGGTGGCCAGCGCACAGATCAAGTCGGCGGTGCTGTTGGCCGGACTGTACGCGCAGGGCGAAACCCAGGTGACCGAACCGCATCCGACCCGTGACTACACCGAGCGCATGCTGTCGGCGTTCGGCGTGGATATCGAATTCTCGCCGGGCAAGGCGTGCCTGCGTGGCGGCCAGCGCCTGCGTGCCACGGACATCGTGGTGCCGGCCGACTTCTCGTCTGCGGCGTTCTATCTGGTGGCCGCCAGCATCATTCCCGGCTCCGAACTGCGCCTGAAGCAGGTTGGCCTGAACCCGCGTCGCACCGGCCTGCTGCACGCGCTGCGCCTGATGGGCGCGGACATCACCGAAGAGAATCCGGCCGAGCAGGGGGGTGAACCCGTTGCCGATCTGGTGGTGCGCTACGCCCCGCTGAAGGGCGCACGCATTCCGGAAGCGCTGGTGCCGGACATGATTGACGAATTCCCCGCGCTGTTCGTGGCGGCCGCGGCCGCAGAAGGCCAGACCGTGGTGAGCGGTGCGGCCGAGCTGCGAGTGAAGGAATCCGATCGTCTCGGTGCGATGGCCACTGGCTTGCGCGCGCTGGGCATGCAGGTGGACGAAACCGAAGACGGTGCCACCCTGCACGGTGGCGTGCGCTTGGGCAGCGGCACCATCGAAAGCCACGGCGACCATCGCATTGCCATGGCGTTCGCCATTGCCGGCCAGATCAGTGACGGCGAAGTGCGCATCAACGATATCGCCAACGTCGCCACGTCGTTCCCGGATTTCGACGGCCTTGCGCGCAGCGCCGGTTTCAACCTGGCCTGACCGGCACCGCAACCGCCGGGCGTGGCCCGGCGCTACCGGACACGGTGTGGGTAGCGCCGGGCCATGCCCGGCGGATCGCATTCCGCGGTAGCTGCCGACCTTGGTCGGCACGTTCACATCACCCGGTAGGTGCCAACCTTGGTTGGCACGTTCACATCGCCCGGTAGGTGCCGACCTTGGTCGGCACGTTCACATCGCCCGGTAGGTGCCGACCTTGGTCGGCACGCTTTTCCGCATAAAAGGACGGAGGCCGAAGCCTCCGTCTAAACATCACGAACCCCTCGTCCGCGATCAACGCTGCTCGGTACGGAAATCCACCGGGACCCGCACCACGCTGGCGATGGCACGGCCTTCGTGCATCGCCGGCTGGAACTTCCAGTTCTGCACAGTGCTCAGCACTGCGCGGTCCAGATCGCGACTGCGCTCGCCGCTGCGCGAAACGATCGCGGCATTGGCGACGTTGCCGCGGGTATCGACACTCAGGCTGGCGATCACGCTGCCCTGCACGCCACTACGCAGCGCGGCGGCGGGGTAGGTGGGCATGCGGTTGCTGGCCAGCGGCCGGGCCTCACGATTGCGCACTACCGGGGCGGCCTTCCGCGAAGCAGTAGCGGGGGCTGCCTGGGGCGCGGCAGGGGCCGCTGCATCCGTCACCGCTGCCTCCTCGGGGGCGGGAAGCATGCGCTCACCAACTGGCGCCGGTGCCACGTCTTCCTGGTTCGAATGACGCAGCCAGAGCAGGGCGGCCGCAAACATCGCCACGATCAGCGCGATCCACATCCAGGGCGACGTGGGTTTGTGCTGCAGGTTGGAATCTTCCTGCAGATGCGGCGAATGAAGGTCTTCGTGGGTGGTGGCAGCCATCGCTAACTCCTTCCGTCAATGGACGACATGGGAAGTGTTGCGCGAGCCACGGACGAGAAGTGTCAGCATTGCGTCAACGCCACCGGCAGGGTTCAGTTTGCCTGCCGGGAAGCGTTCAGTTACTGCGTCTTGAAGTCGAACGGCACTTCAATGCTGCCGGGGACGGCCTGGCCGTTGCTCTGCGCCGGAGTGAAGCGCCAGCGGCGCACGGCGTCTGTGGCGGCACGGTCGAGCTCGCGTGAACCGCTGCGCTGGATCACCGTGGCGTTGTTTGGATAGCCAGTGGCGTCCACGTCCACCCGCACCACCACGGTGCCGGTCTCGCCAGCGCGCAGCGCGGCAGCCGGGTAGGCGGGTGGCGGCGACTGGCCGGCAATCGGCATCGGCTGGCTGTTGCCGGTGGCCGCCGGCGCAGGGCCCGGTGCGGCCGGGGTTGCTTCAGCGATGGGGGCAGGCGGCGGTGGGGCCGTTTCGACCAGCTTGGGTGCTTCTTCCTCTACCGGGGCCGGCTTGGCATCGGGCATGTCGCTGGAACCGGCCGCAGCGGCCAACGGCTCCGGCAGGGGCTCGATCTGGGCGGTTTCCTGCGGGGTCTGCGCGGCAGGATCGGCGCGGAAGAACTCCTTGTCGCGACCGGTCAGCCAGACCAGCACGAACAGCAGCACGCCCACCCCGAAGGCGATACCGGCGATCTTCAGGGCATTGCGCGGGATATGCACAGTGAACGACTTGGCGGACGACGAGCGGGGTGCAGACATGGACCGGACCAGTACGGAATGGCTCGATTCTGCCACGGCGGGAATGAACCGGGCGGCAGAAATCCGTATAACAAGCGATAATCCCATTCCTGATACCCACCACGACACCTGCCATGCTTGATCCAGCCCTGCTCCGCCACCAGCCCGCCGACCTCGCCGAACGCCTGCGCACCAGCCGTGGCTTCGAGCTCGACGTGTCTGCCCTGGAGTCCCTGGAGGCCGATCGCAAGCGCATCCAGGTGCGGACCCAGGAGCTGCAGAGCCTGCGCAACAGCCGTTCCAAGGCCATCGGCCAGGCCAAAGCCAAGGGCGAGGACGTTTCGGCCATCATGGCCGAGGTTGCCGCCTTCGCCGACGAGCTGAAGGCCTCGGAAGTGGCGCTGGACGAGCTGCGCGAGAAGATCGAAGCGATCTCGATGGGCATTCCGAACCTGCCGGCCGATGACGTGCCGGCCGGTGCCGACGAGAACGACAACGTCGAGCAGGCGCGCTGGGGCACCCCGCGCCAGTTCGATTTCAAGGTGCTTGACCACGTCGAACTGGGCGCCCGCAACGGGTGGCTGGACGGCGAGACCGCGGCCAAGCTGTCCGGCTCGCGCTTCACGGTGCTGCGCGGCCCGATCGCGCGCCTGCACCGTGCGCTGGCCCAGTTCATGGTCGACCTGCACACCGGTGAGCACGGCTATGAGGAAACCAACGTGCCGCTGCTGGTCAACGCCGATTCGCTGCGCGGCACCAGCCAGCTGCCGAAGTTCGAGGACGACCTGTTCAAGACCGCCGTGGGCGACTCCACGCGTTACCTGATCCCGACCTCGGAAGTGCCGCTGACCAACATCGTGCGCGATGAGATCGTCGACGCCGAGCGCCTGCCGCTGCGCATGACTGCCCACTCGATGTGCTTCCGCGCCGAGGCCGGCAGTGGTGGCCGCGACGTGCGCGGCATGATCCGCCAGCACCAGTTCGAGAAGGTCGAGCTGGTGTCGATCAGCCGCCCGGAAGACAGCGACGCCGAACACCAGCGCATGACCCGTTGCGCCGAAGTGGTGCTGGAAAAGCTGGGCCTGCCGTACCGGAAGGTGCTGCTGTGCACCGGCGACATGGGCTTCTCGGCCATCAAGACCTACGACCTGGAAGTCTGGCTGCCGTCGCAGCAGACCTACCGCGAGATCTCCTCGTGCTCGAACTGTGGTGACTTCCAGGCCCGTCGCATGCAGGCGCGCTGGCGCAACCCGGCCACCGGCAAGCCGGAACTGGCACACACCCTGAACGGCTCGGGCGTGGCGGTCGGCCGCGCGATGATCGCGGTGATGGAGAACTACCAGAACGCCGATGGCAGCATCACCGTGCCGGAAGCGCTGCGCCCGTACATGGGTGGGCTGGAAACCATCGCCTGACAACCGGCGCGTTGCGCCGCCGCCGAGCATAGGCTCGGGCGCTACAGATCCATGTAGAGCCGAGCCTATGCTCGGCTGCTCCTGCCCATCGCCAGTCGCATTGATTGTCGGGGCTCCGCGCCGCCGCCCGAGCATAGGCTCGGGCGCTACAGATCCATGTAGAGCCGAGCCTATGCTCGGCTGCTCCTGCCCATCGCCGGCCGCATTGATTGTGGGCGCTCGGCGCCGCCGCCGAGCATGGGCTCGGCGCTACTGGGTCTCTGTTGCCCGCAGCTTCTCCAGGGGTACCCATCCCGGTTCGCCGGTCTCCGGCACGCACCACGCCCAACCATTGAGCGTGCGCAGCCCACGCAGCAACTGCCCGGGATCCACATCCAGTTCCCGCGCGCAGTAATCCTCCGTGGCAAACGCGTCACCCTGCGCATCGCGACCGATCACCGGTGCCGGCACGAATCCGGGCTGCTGCCCCTCGGCCTCGCACAGGAACCAGTCCTTCCAGCCCTCCGGGCCTTCATAGCGTTTGCCCACCGTCAGCGCCTGGCCGCGGCGCAGGGTGATCGGGTGTGGAAATTCGCTGCGGTGCGCAGTGGTCACGATGTAGTTCATGGCCCACTGTACCGTTTCCGCCGGGCATGGCCCGGCGCCACCTTCCGGATCCGATAGCGCCGGGCCATGCCCGGCGGGCGGGAATCGGTCCACAAAAAAACGGCCCCGCAGAGCGGGGCCGTCAGGGTGGGCCGGGATGGGGGAGGGGATCCCGGCCCGCGTTCAGCGCCTCGACGAGGAGAGAGCGGCGCCGAACGCTGGAACGCTTATGCAGCGGCGGCTTCAGCCGCTTCGTGCGACGGCAGGGCCGCCAGCGCGCCGGCGATGGCGTCTTCACGGTGCTGCGGCGAGTAGGCGATGCCCTCGGCGCGCACGAACTCGATGTCGTTGATGCCCCAGAAGGCGAACGTCTGGCGCAGGAACGGCTCTTGGAAGTCGGCCGGCGAATCGGTGTAGATGCCGCCGCGGCTGCTGACCACGATCACGCGCTTGCCGCCGGCCAGGCCGATCGGGCCGTTCTCGGTGTACTTGAAGGTGCGCCCGGCCACGGCCACGCGGTCGATCCAGGCCTTCAGCGTGGACGGGATGCTGAAGTTGTACATCGGCGCGCCGATCACCACGATGTCCGCGGCAAGGAACTGCTCGAGCACCTGTTCAGCATCGGCGGCCTCCACCGCATCCGCCTTGGCCAGCGAACTGCTGCGCAGATGCGGTACCGGATTGGCGTCAAGATCGCGATAATCGACCTGCAGGCCTTCGATCTGCTGCTTGAACCGGGCCACCACGGCGGCGGTCAGGTGGCGGGAGACGGAGTTCTCGCCAAGCACGCTGGCGTCGAGATGCAGAAGCTTCATGGCAGTCACCTATGTTCTTATGTTCTGGAAGGAAGAAGCGGGTAGGCCCCGCCGACGGAGAGAACGATAGGTTGTTGCAAAGGCGGGATAAAGGTGATTGAATGCCACGTATTGTTCTAGATATGGAACTCGGGCATGCATGACCTGAATGATCTGTACTACTTTGCGATGGTGGTCGACCACGGTGGATTTGCCGCCGCCGAGCGCGCGCTGGGCATCCCCAAGTCGCGCCTGAGCCGCCGCATCAGCCAGCTGGAGACCGACCTGGGCGTGCGCCTGCTGCAGCGCTCCACGCGCCGCTTCGCAGTCACCGACGTCGGCACCAGTGTGCACCGCCACGCGCAGACGATGCTGGCCGAGGCGCAGGCCGCCCGCGAAGTGGTCGACCGCCTCAGCGCGGAACCGCGTGGCGTGGTGCGTGCCAGCGTACCGGTGTCGCTGGCGCAGATGCAGCTGCCCAAGCTGCTGCCCAAGTTCCTCGAGCAGTACCCGAAGGTGCGCCTGCAGCTGAACATCAGCAACCGCCGCGTGGACATCATCAATGAAGGCTACGACGTGGCCCTGCGCGTGCGTTCGCGCCTGGACGACGACGGCAGCCTGGTGATGCGCAGCTTCGGCCAGGTGCAGGAACTGCTGGTAGCCAGCCCTAAATACCTGGACCGCGCTGGCCGCCCGAAGGACCCGGAAGAGCTGACCCAGCACGTCACCCTCAGCATCAGCGAAGACGAGGCACGCCAGCGCTGGGAGCTGCATGGCCCGGAAGGCGAAGTGCGCCGGGTCGACCTGCAGCCACGCGTGGCCGGCTTCGACTTCCCGCTGCTGCAGAGCATGGTCAAGGACGGTTTCGGCATCACCATGCTGCCGGAAACCGTGTGCGCCGATGCCGTGCGCAATGGCGAGCTGGAAGTGGTGCTGCCGGACTGGTCGCTGCCGCAGGGCGTGTGCCACGCCGTGTTCGCCTCGCGCCGCGGCCTGTTGCCGGCGGTGCGCGTGTTCATCGACTTCCTGGCTGAGCACCTGCCGCCGCAGCTGGAGGCCTCGCGCCTGCATTGCGATGGAGCCTGTGAGAAGGCCAAGGAGCGCATCAAGGCCAGTGCACTGGGTGCGCTGGCGGTGGATGCGGGCTGAGAGAGCTGAATGGTAGCGCCGGGCCATGCCCGGCGTTGCTGTTTCCGGGGTCGATCACTTCCGCCCGAACAGCCGGCCCCAGAAACTGCGTTGAGGTGCCGGCATCGGCGTGGGGGTGATAGCCACCACCGGCGCTTCCAGTACTGCCATCAGCTCCGCGCTGCGCGGCTTCTTCAGGAAGTGCGCGTAGTCCAGATAGCTGGTCACTTTGCTCATGTGCAGGCGCTCCGGCATCGCCGGCAACGCGCCGCCCTGCAGCAGCACCCGCAACGCCTCCGGGCGGTCCTGCCGGATCGCCTCGAACACCGCGGTGCCGCCGCAGCCCGGTTCGATCTGATTGGCGCGCTGCGGCGCATCCTTCAACAGGTCGCGCAGCGCATCCGCGTCGTCCCGCTCCACGGCCTCCACCAGCCGCGCCAGCGCTTCCGCTTCTTCAGGTGGAAGGTTGTCGCGATAGGCCTGGTCGGCGATCTCGCGCTCGTCGCGCCCGTCACCGCCCTGGATGCACAAGAAATCGGTCACCAGGGCAACTGGAATGCCGGAGGTATCCAGCGCCCAGTAGCTCGGATACACACCGTCGCCCCAGCCGCTGGTGAATACGACCAGGCCGTGTGGCGAGTCCTCGCCCCACGGACGGTACTCGGCGCCTTCATCCAGACCGTCGTGGTCGATCAGCGCATCGGACCACGCGCTGTCTTCGTCGCCATTGGCCTGTTCGATCAGGGCCAGCAGTGCCTGCTGGGTGTCGGTGTCCATGAAACAGCCGATGCCGGCGTCGACCGGATAGCCGATGAAGCTGTCCTCATCCAGGCCGGTCAGGTCCTGCGTGGTCCAGCGCGCCATCTGCCAGTGCAGGGCAGATGCCGTGAGGGCTTCGCGGGGCTTGAACCAGACCACGGCCAGTGCCGGGCGGCCGCTGTGCACGATGATCTCGACCGGATGCCGGCCCAGCGGGGCGGTGTAGTCGGCCAGCGCCGGCGCCTCGGCCTGGACCAGAGGATCGCAGACCACCAGATGCCCGCTGCTGACCGGCAGGTGACCGGCGAACGTGCGGTGCAGGGCCACTGCGGCCAGCTGGGTGTCGTCCAGCAGGGTGGTGCGCAGGTTGGCCAGATCGAGGTGGGCCATGGGGGATCCGATTGCAGTGGAGGCCCCACCGTGCCGGATGCGAAGGGCGGGGGCAAGGGTGGTCTTGGGCAAATGGCCTTCACGTGCGAGAAATCCCACTCTCTCCGCCAACATCCATATAAGCTATTGATTTAATTTAACTTAGTTTGGATTTCTGAGTCTGCCGGCGGGACACAAATCGGGACACATCTCCCGAATGCGCATCCCCCATCACCTCATCCGCACCCCCTCCGGCACCTACGCCTTTCGTCAGCGTGTGCCCAGCGACTTGCATGCCATCATCGGCCGCAAGCTCATCAAGCAAACGCTTCGAACGTCGAACGTAGCGTCAGCCAGACTGCGCGCGATCGTCTTGGCATCAGGCTATGCTCAGGCCTATGGCGTGTTGAGGGATCAACGGGTGGACCGGTTTAGCAAGAAGGATCTGGAGTCGCTCGTCGAGCGATTGAGTGGCGGCGGAGATCGGCGTGATCTGACGCTTCATCGGACGCAGGCTGCGGACGGCACCATCACGGAACGCTGGCAGATCGACAGCGAAAACGATGTCCGTCTGTTCCGGCAAGCGCACAACTTCGCGACGGCGGCAGAGGTGGCGGCCATTGGCATGCTCGACCCCGAGCCGACGCCCGTTCGCGAGCCGCGTCCTCAGGTGAGCGAGACGATTTCGTTGGAGAAGGCGCGCGATGCGTGGCTGGCAAGCATCAAGCCGCGCACGTTGCCCAAGACATACACGATCAAGACAGCCGCAGTAGAGTCGCTCGTTGCGTTCCTGGGGCCTAAGTCAAGGATCCACACTGTCACTAGGCCAGACCTGGCGCGCTGGTATCAACACCTTCGTGACGGCGGGGCGTCGACGCCAACACTGACGAACAAGCAAAGCTATGTGGGAGGAAAGGGCGGCTTCTTTGACTGGGCCATCGCCTCTGGCTACTTCCCAAAGGGTGACAATCCCGCGACCGGGCATGTGAGCTATTCGCTGCGGGAGAAGCGCGCTCGGCGGAAGCTTGGCTTCAAGGCGTACGACCGTGATCAGATCCAAACGATCTTCTCGCCCAGCAACTTCGAGAAGCTCTCTGAGAATGCTCGATGGGCGTCGCTCCTTGGCCTCTACACAGGCGCACGAGCGTCGGAAGTGGGGCAGCTCTTGATTGCAGACATCTTGTTGGAAGGAAAGCTCCCTTGCATTCGAATTTCCGACGAAGGTGAGAACCAAAAGGTCAAAACGGAGGTCAGCCTTCGAACGGTTCCTCTTCATCCGGATCTCTTGGCACTGGGCTTCATGGATTGGGTTGCAACGCGCAAAGCAGTAGGTCACAAGCGTCTGTTTCCCCAGGCGAAGGGCGACGCGCTCAATGGTCAAGGCAATTGGATCACGAAGGCGTTTAGCCGACACTTGGCTACAATTGGCAAGGACTGGCCGAAGGCAAAGCGGGGCTTTCATTCATTGCGAAAGACCTTTATCCAAGAGCTGCAAACGCTCGGTGTGGCATCCGAGCTGCGCGCTCAGATCGTGGGGCATGAGCTCGATGACGAGCATCACGCCACTTACAGCCGCGCATTCACTGCGAAAGAGAAGCTTAACGGCATGGGAAAACACTCGCCAGGACTAGCGTCGTTGAACTACGAGTTGCGTCTGCGAACGCCAGTCAAGGGTTAGTGCCGAACTTTGGGCGTTCTGGGCTCGGAGCAGAGCGAGGCTTACTTGAACGGTAAGGCGATCTTGCAGGGCTTGAAAACGGCCGGCGACATCGAGGCGCTTCGGACCCACGACCTACGTCGTACCTTTGCTACAGTGACCGAGGAAGTGGTTCCTTGCGCGGTCATGAAGCGACTTCTGACTCACCGCAACAGGCGGGAGGTCACACGGGCCGCTATACCGGGGCGGACGATGCGCGGCTGCTGGAATAGATGACGGGTATCGAGCGAGTGATGCTGGGCTCGGATCCGGTGCTGCTTGCCATTTTGACCTAAATACCTAACTAGACCAGTCAAGGAGGAGCCAATGGGAAGCAAGGTTGTGATCGTAAGACTCGAAGTGCCGGATGCCGGCGAAGAGCTTTCTGCTCTTGAGCTGACTTGGGCTCCCGGCACCGACCAAGGGGATGGTTGCGATTTCCAGTTTGTCAGCGACTGGGATGCTAGTCGTCTCGTGCTCGAGACTCCGTTAGAGTGGGTTGCCGGTAGGCAGGTTCAACCGGGTGATGAGTCCGTGGCTGACGCTTGGGATGCATTTGGGAATAAACTTGGCCAAATCAGTGGGAAGCAACTCGAGGTGGTGACCCATCAGTGGGCATCGGCCGACGGGAGCTACATCGTCAGGCGCGTGAGCTTTCTCAAGGGAGGAAAGTGGATACTCCCTAAGACTCGTTTCGTCGTGCTGCCCAGTGCGGGGAGCGGGATTGTAGGTATTTACGCAGAGCCAGCCCTTGCTGTGGCCGAAGCCGAGGCGCAGGCTGAACAGCTAAAAAATTCACTGAGCCTTGAAAGCAATCAAACCAGCGGGCCACAGGGGATCTAGGCTTAGAGGTTGTCAGGCGGAGGCTGGCCGGGCGTCCGATTGGGCAGAGCCTTCGTCACGTCCTGATCCTTCCACATCGTCACGTAGGCCGGCTCCCAATGACGCCGATGCGAGCGCCAATGCTCGATACAAAGTTCAGTGGCAAGATCCGCCTCGCGGCGGGCGTCTCTGGCCGGCAAGCGAGAAAGCGCAGCGATGTATGCGCTGTTCCAAAATTCTTCGATGTTCATAAGTAGTTGAGAAGTTGATGTTCACCGTTTCTAAGGCAAAGCGCGCATCTGTCAAATATTGAACGCTTGGCAGGTCTACTCCTCTTTGAGCCTTGACGAAGTCAATATTGGCGATACGTTGGAAGGATGAGCAGCAAGAACAAAGAACAGTTCTATCGAGGACTTAAGAGGGCGATCCATGCGGGCGATTTGGGCGCGATCGTATCTCTCTGCGAGAAGCAAAAGGATGCAGACGAGGCGGCTCGAAATGCCATTGTCTTGGCGATCAGACTGGATCGTGACAATGTTATTGAGCAGCTCCTGCCGCTGCTGACGGCCTCCTGGCAGAGCGAGCCACTGAACGAAGCCGCTAAGTCTGGCAGGACAGAGTGCGTGGCGAGGCTGTTGCCGTTCTGCAACGTCGAAAGTGGAGATGCGCTTATCCTCGCAGCGAGACATGGGCATGTTGATACCGTCAAGCTGCTTATGCGCTCTTGCAGCCCTTTAGAGGGCGACTCCCAAGCGCTATATGAGGCCTCGCTTCATGGACATGCCGATGTCGTTTTACAATTGGTTTTGTTCTCGAATGCTAAGGCCAGGGGCAGTCGAGCACTGATCGCTGCTTGCAGGGCAGGTCATCTGGAAGTGGTCAGGCACCTTCTACCGTTCTCGTCCAAGATCCAATGCGCGCAGCGGGGACTTGAAGCTGCGGCAGAGCATAATCATGAGGCCGTTATCAAGTTCCTCATCGGCGCCGGACTTCCCGATCCAGAGGACACTTACTCCTTAGGGTTGAACATTTCAGCTGCTAGGGGGCATGCCCCGTTGGTCCGAACTCTGCTTTGGGCTATTGTCCGGACCGGCTTTACCCCACGCGACTTCGGCCAGGAGGCCTTATTCGTTGCAGCCAAGAACGGTCATGCGGAGGTGGTGAAGTCGGTAATGGAGTTTGCGCATAAAACTGCTTATCCCGAAGCGGCCCTATACGCTGCATTGCGCGGTGCACACGATGAGGTGGCCGATTTATTGGTTCGTCGGGTCAGTCTGGACCACGTGCGTGAACTGATCTCAGACGAGGATGTCGAGGTGAGGCTCGATCGATCAATCGCAAGGGCTGGTGCCGCGGCGCAGAAGAAAGAACTGCGATTCAACGAGAAGAGTCGGGAAAGAGAGTGTGACGCGGCGGCGGGAGGCCTGCCCCAAAAGCCCCATCCTGCGCGCAGACTGTGATGCGACCTTTAAGGCATAATTTGCGTGGATTCAGAGTGGTGTTGGGTCCGGGGAGGGCTCGAACTAATGACACTGATTAGCAATCAAGACAGCTTGGAAGAGGGGTTCATTCGCTCTGCCTTAGAGATCATCGCCAACACCGGGAGAAGGTCGGCCATCGTGGCGCGGTCAGACCATCAAACGGTCCGTCAGCTGTTGGATCAGGCGCCAAGCAGCACGCGCTTCACGCAGTCAATGGCTGAGTTCTACTTGACCATCCCGCGGCGGCAATTTGAAGCTCTAAAGCGCGCACATTCCAACCCGTTCGCGCAGAGTGTGGGTCGTCCGAAAATGATCAGCAAAGGCGAGCTTTTGACTTGGTTCGGCCGCGTGAATAAGTCTGTGCATGCCATTGCAGGCGAACTGGAAGGACGTCTTGGCAGAACGCCCAACGGAACTCCCTTTATCGTGATGCGCGACAAACATAAGAAGATCAATCGCATCATCTCGCATGCCGGCATCACAACCCTGGATCTAGACGCGATTGAAGAGGCTTTTGCACACGGCGCGAAGATCGCGGCGCTTGGCGTTGGTCAAGCATTGACTCTGCCGTGGGCTGACCTTGCCGAGAAGCGCCTATGGCGACAAGCCTATCGAATCCATATCGACCGAGCTCATGCAGAAATGGTAGCGCTCTTGGATAGGCAGGAGCTCGATGAAGCAACGGTCATAGGACCTGATCGACCGTCAGGTGGACGGTACGGTTCCGTACTCGATGGTCCAAGGGACTAACTGTAACTTTGTTTCCGAAGCCGGGCAGGGTGTTCGGCAAGGAGAAGTCACATGAAGTACGAAGTCGAGTTCAATGGTCTGGCGCAGTGCGCGCACTATTTGGAAGTCGAAGCTGAAAGTCCGGAAGACGCCTTGAGGATGGCCAAGGAGGCGGTCCTGTCGGATGCGTCATTTGCCATCGAGGAGTGGGTGAATGAGCCCACCATCGAGAGCTTGAGCGAAGATGGCATGCTCATCGCAAGCAACTACGAGTTGGACATCGCGAACGTGGAAGACTACGAATGACCGAGAGGGCTCTTACCCGCATCGGTCCCAAGGGTTGAATTGAAAGCCTTTGCCGTGCATGTCCTCGCGTTGCGGCTCTCTTTTTCCGGCAGGTCGCAGCTTTCAGGGGGGCGCTGGAGCACACGTTGACAGTTAGGGACGTTAAGTTAACGTGGATGAATGGATCAAGCTTCGAATTCCGACAGATCGGCGACTCCGTCTGATCTTGAGCAAGGCCAAGACGAGGAACAACGCCGCCGTCTGTTGATTGCAGTGGTGAGGGGCGACTGTTCTGCTGTGAGGCTGGCGCTGGCATCTCTGTCGGATGGGAGGAGCGTGCAGCATGCGTTGAGAGTGGCCGCAGGTCTGGGCCATGCCAATATTGCCTCAATGATCATTCAAAATGCGCTTCCCGATGCCGCCGATGCCCTGGATGGGGCGTTGGCGGCAGCGATCAAGGACAGTCAGATCGCGACCGGCCGCCAATTGCTTTTCGAGGCATCACGGTTCGCTGAGCGACCTGCGTTGGTGAAATCAATTTATGCCGCTGGAAGTGTCGGGGCTGTGGATTTCATCGATGAGATCATGTTGGCGTATCGTCCGCCCAACAAGTCGCTTGTCTCCGCGTTTCGTGTTGCGCTGCTCGAGAAGAGGTGGCCGGCTGCCGTGCATATCTTCGATGCGGCCGATGCCAGGCTATTTGATCGGTGGATAGCGGAGGACGACCGGAGTTGCATGGATGCGTGCCGCGCACTTCGGCAGTCCGATGCTGTCCGGGAAGAGTTGGATCATTGCACCAAGCCTCCAGTAATAGGGCACAAGCTGCCACAGCGGAGAATTTGAACGGGTCCCCAAAGACGCGTGAGAGGGGCTGCCAGCACTCTTATTACAAGGAGCCGAGGCCGCGCTGGCTCCGCTCTGGTTGACTATGCCGATCGCTGACAGCGCTTCCCTCGAGCGCTGCAGTGGAGGTCACACACTCCCATCGGTACCGTGACGACCGCCCAACAGCCACCTGGGTTGCCTTGAGTCAGTGTCCGCGACGAGCGCCTCCGGCGGGAGGCTTAAGGGTGTCCGTTTTTATGCCAACTCGCCAATCCAGCCATGCTCCGCACTTCAGCAGCATGACCAGCCTATAGCGGCTTCTGCCGGACGGGGCGTCAGTCTGTATTGAGGGCTGTGGCAGGGAACGAGCAAGAGCACGGATTGCAAAAGCGCGCCTGAGTGCGTCGAAAAGCATGAGACAGGTCCACGCCAGAAACGCTGAGGCAAATAAGAAGGTCAGGCGTTGTTCGCGAACTGACTTCATCAGTTCCGCGGACGTTCTCGGATCTGCCCAGATGTCACAGAGGATATCTGGGTCGGCTGGGCGAAATCCACCCGCGCCTTGGTCTTCGTACTTGACTTTCGAGGTATCTGCGCAGGACGCCACGGAGAGGATCGGGCGCTCTCCTGATAGGGCAGGCTTGGCAATCTGTGCTTGGTCCTTCCCGAGCCAAAGCCAAGTTCCGGTGGTATTGAGTGAGACGAGTAGCCTCTGCTCGGTTGCACCGTACGCGAGGATCCACGTGAGCCAGAAGCACGCAAAGAGCATCAGGCCGCAAAGGGCAATACCGATTCCGCGCGGGCGTTTCTTTTCGATGACCGTAAAGTTATCAAGATCGAACGCACTGCCTGCCAAGCCAACTAGGTCAAGCGGCACGTTACGCGCTTGTGCCTTCCCGATGATCTTCTTAGCATCCACCAGCGTTCGGGCAGGAATTCCGTAAGTGAGCCGAAAAACCGCAAGAGCAGAGTAGTCCGAGAGATTTTTCTTAACGAAAGGGTCCTGGATGTCGTCCCGGCTAATGAACAACCTCAGCAAACGATTGTTCAATGGGTGCAGCGAACCAGCTCGCCAGCAAATATGTAGCGCTGCCGCGACTAACCCAAGCGCCGAAAACCACTCTGGTGCTCCAGAGTAAATACTATCCCAATTCATCCTAACGTCCTGTTTGTTTTGCGATTGGAAGGTTTTATCTCCTCCCGCTATCGGCACAGGCCAGGCGGAACTTTAGATCGTTTTCGGGGAGGCGACTGGGGGCGTGGACCGCATGGCCCGGAGAAGGCGATCGTCTTGGCTAGCGTTTTGTGCGTGAGAAAAAGCTTGCCATAGGCCTATGTCCGCCTTTGGCCTTTTCACTTTGGCTCCCCCAGATGAGTGCTTTCTCAACGTGCTCTTCCACGGGTTTCAGTTGGTCGCCAACCGCGCTGATACTACCTAGTAAGAGGACGGAGGCGGATCCGGGTGGACAGCTAAGTTAGCTGGGCGATAGTCTCCGTCTTTTGATCAGTGGCGATCCTATGAGTATTCTCAATGTGTTGCTGCGCCCCGACCAACTCCTTGTTGCGGTCGATACGTGGGCCGAGGACGCGCTGACGCATAAGTCATCAGTGGGCGCCAAGCTGCTGCTGATCCCGCAGCACAACCTGGTGCTGGCCAGTCGCGGCTCCGCCCAGTTTTTCTTGAAGATCTACGAACTCTGCCTTCTAGCCAGCTTCCGTGCCGACTTCACCATGGAGCAGCTCATGGCCGAGCTCGGATTGGTCATGGACCATCTTTGGCCGGACTATGTTCGGGCGGCAGCGGAAGCGGGCATTGCTCGGGACATCTTGCATAGTGAGCTTGTTTTGGGCGGCTGGTCGCCGAAGAACAGCCGGATGATGGCAACGGCCTATGCCAAGGATGTGGGTGATGGTCCGGCACGGGTGCAGCCATTGGAAGGCGGCGTTGCGTCACCTGGGGAGCCACTGCGCGGGCGGCAAGATAGCTTCGAGCTCGGGGCCGTCCTTGAAGCCGGCCGACTGCAAATGGCCTACCTCAACGACAGCGTGGGTCGGACCGTTGCTGGGGGGCGCCTGGTAGTCGCCGATCTTCGTAAGGGGCAAGCGACCATCACCGATTTGGCGGAGCTGTAGTGCCGCCTTATCGCTCGACCAGGGGTTTATGGAGTTCGTTTACCGAGAGGATCCAGGCTGCGCATCAGGGCCCTGTCCGATCTGCCAAAGGACCCGCTTTTCGTATCCGCTGCCGAGAACGACCTGCCACTTTGCGAATCCGGCGGAAAGGCCTCCCGTCGGAGGTAGGTCGCTCTCAAGGACAATGGCATCGAAGCCACCGAACCCTTGAGCTTTCGCCCTCGCCTAGAGGGATGTCCCCTCTCTGACTAGGTTGCCAGGCAAAGCGCGGGAATAGTCTGCGTTGAACACGCTCGTCTCATCGATTTCGATGCGAACTGCAGGAAATACCAGTCCAACCCAGCCGTTCGCACCGTCTGCCTCGAACCAAGTGAAATGGTGGCTACCAGTCAGGATCAGGACAGCTGTGTTGCCCAACTTGGAAGTGCCTATAAGCAGGGCCTCTTCTGAGCGGTGCCTCGGGAGGATGAGCGAAAGAGCGGCGCAGGAACTCGCACTAGATACCGTGAACTCGCTGGTCGATATCATCTCAGCGCCTGTGTGGATGGTTGCTACGGCTTTGAAGGGGGCCAATGAGCTGTTCCCAGAGCATCTCGGCCGCACCCTCTTGAGTCAGCTTTTGACCCCGACTCGACCCATACGCGGACATGCCCATGCTGGTGAGGAACAGGGATTGATCATCGCAGTCAACCGATAGTGATTCGTTGTAAGAATTGCTATCAAGCGTCTCTCCTTGAATGTAGTTGATGCCCCCGAGCATTCCCCCCAGGTAGATCGTTGCCCGAGCAACGTCGTTCCCCTCGTGGTAAATCGTGGAGAAGAAGCGGTTGGCGTCGATTCGACGGAACGAGCCTTCGTAGGCCGGGTTGCGTTCTTGGAGTTCGTCGAGCGAGTTCTCGAAGTGCTTCGCGATGTATTCGAAGGTCTCGGCCTTGAACTTATCTCTGTCCCGCTGAGTGAAGGCCTTGGCGAGACGCAAATTGCTCGACCTCGGGCCATGCTTGCCTTGAGCGCTGCTTTCAGTGCTAGCGGTGCCGGCTGTGACTGGAGAGGCCTGTGCCAAGGGTTTGTTGAACGCAACTGGCTTGATCTGTTTGGCCGCGCGCTGTCTGGCGGCAGCTCGAACGGCTTGGGCCACATCCAAAAATGCTTCGTCGATATCCGCCCATTTTTTCACGGGTTTGCCATCCTTCGGGGTCGCCATTAGCTTCCCAAAAGGTGCGTGGTGCCAGTCGCAGGCTCTGAGGATGACGGGGATGACGGTTGCCTCACCGAGTTCATGCCGTTCCAGGGCCCGGGTCATCTCCTTGTCATAGCAGTAGTCCGACGCAATGAAGTCCGGACTTACAAGAAGAAGGATGATTTCATCGCTATTGATGTGCTCATCGATCGTCTTATCGATCTCCTGGCCGGCATTGATGCGGCGGTCATGCCAGGTCTCAATGATCCCTTGGCGCCTGAGCATTGATAGCTGCTTTTCTAGCTGGTCGCGGAGGTCTTCATCTGTATGGCAATAGGAAAAGAAGACGGTGGGCAAGGTCATGCTCCTCTACGTGCTGGGCGAAGACTCGTGAACTCGATTCTATCCAAAGCGGGGATTTCGGGTCATTGGACTGCTCGATGTGCCTTTCAGTATGGCTGGTGGCAGTCGCGGCTTGTGAGACTGAGCAGTGATCTGATTGCTTTTCCTACCCAGTGGAGGCGCGGCAATGAAAGACGGCATTTACCATGTTCGTTTCTCGTCGAACATGCAGGGAGTGGGCGAAGGCATCGCTGTATTTAAAGGTGGCAGCGTCAACGGCGGTGATTCCGGATACACGTATTCAGGATCCAAGCAGGGCGACGGCGCTGGGTTTACGGCCGAGCTGACCATCAAGCGCTGGGATCCGGGCTCCGAATCCGTGTTTGGCGGGCTCGACCAGTTCGAACTCGAGTTCCGGGGCCATGCCACGGAAGCCGGCTTTAGTGCAAAGGGCAGCATCGTCGGGCGCTCTGAAGCCACCTTGGTAGTGGAAGGGCGCTACTTGACCCCTGCGCTCTGAGCGACACCAACGAGAAAGCCCCCAACCTGAGGGCCTTCTTTGATCTGCCGGAGCTGCTTCGAATTGGATCGCTGTGCCACGAGCGACAGAAGCGTGTGCTTCGTTAGTGGCGAGCATCCGTATTGTCAGTCATTTCGTTCAGCATCAAGCCGGTGATCGATCGGGTGTTTTCCTTCTCTGAAGCGCCTGCTGCGTTCGAGCGGCTTCAGGAAGGGCCATTCGGGAAGGTGGTCGTTCAAATTGCATGACCGTGTGACGCCGATCAGCCAGTGGAAGTTGGCCGGTCCCGACTTCTTTATTGTAGGTGACGTCGCGAATGTGCCCTGGAATTGAGGCGATGAGAGGCAGGCTGCCAATGTGGAAAGCTGTATCCTCACAAGTGCGTTCGGATGAAGCCGGCCGTACAGGACACGCCAAACGCTCAGTAGTTTACGCCGCTTAATCCGCGTTTTAACCGTCAGTGATCTGAGGAGCGCAAGTGATGGCAATCAAGCCTGGCCCCAAGCCTATCGCCAAGTCAACTGGCAAGCCCGATCAGCGTAGAAGGGATAACAAAGCTACGCCGGGAAACACAGACGCCCTTAAGCCTCACAAGCATAAGAAGGGTAGTTGAGCCTGCCGCTCAACCAGTCAGTGTGCGTTCGTTTCGCTTACGCGCGCCCGGCCAGTGGTCGGGCGCGCTTAACGATCCGCGGGCAGCGCTTTGGACCAGGTGTTCCAAGGCACTGGCTGGGATCTTCAACCCCGTTGCGGAGTATTCCCAACCAGGACCGCTACTGGCCTATAGCTGATTGGTAGCGATATTCACGAATGTCCTGCAAGCGCCCTGGTTGCTTGTCCGTCAAGTCCGCTTTCCGTCCGAGCCGTGCGGGCCTCCTCCAGCAACCAGTGCGAAAATGCTAGTAGTGGGCCCGTAGTTAACCCGATTGGCTCTGGCAGCACTAAACAGAACGTCTTGGACACCGCCTCGCCTTGCGGCCATGGCGCCACCAGCTGCCCTTGCACGAGCTCTGCCTCCACATAGAGGCGAGGCACCAGGGCGACCCCGAGGCCTGCAAGCGCTGCTTCAATCAACATCGCATGAAGGTCGTAGCGTGCACCCACCGCTGGGTTGGTGAGGGGTATCCCTGAGGCCTTCGCGTAGCGCCGCCAAGCATCGGGGCTCTGTCGTCGGTGTAGCCGCGGCAGTTGGTCCAGTAAGACGCGAGCCTCTGCGCCTTTGATGAGCGCGGGATGGCACACCGGCACCAGCACTTCCTGCAGCAGCGGGTAAGTGCGCATACCCGCCCAGGCTGGGTGCTCGAAGTGCACGGCTGCGTCGAATCCACTGCCGGCAAGCGCGAACGGGTCAGTGCGCTCGCAAAGGTGCACGGTGATGTTCGGATGCGCGCGGCTAAACGCGGGCAGGCGAGGGATAAGCCATCGCAACGCGAAGGTGGGCGTTACGGCAATGTCCAGGCTTGCAGCGTCCTTCGGTTGGCCCATCAGGTATTGGCTGTCCCGGTCCAAGCGGTCCAGCGACTCGCGGACTTGGGCGGCGTATCGCTCGCCATTGGGCAGCAGGCGGACGCGATTGCCGACCCGCTCAAATAGGGGGACCCCCAGGAAGGATTCCAGCCTGCCGATCTGGCGGCTGATGGCCCCCTCGGTGAGGGAAAGCTCTTCCGCTGCCCGAGCAAAGCTGCCGTGGCGGGCGGCGGCCTCGAAGGCGGTCAGGGAGGTGCTGCTGGGAATCTTCCTGCGCATGGGGATTCAGCGTGATCTTTTGTCACTGAAGCATACCGAAACGTCGATTTGATGTGGGCTAATGTAGGGCTAGCATGACGGGACATCAACAAGGGCAACGCGCACAAGCCGGCCCAGGAGTGTTCCCATGATCTACACCGTCGAATGCAGCTATTCCGACTCCGCCAGCGAGGAGCAATGGAACGATTTCTACAGCCTGCACAAACTGCCTGCGCTCATTTCCGTGCGGGGATTCCACACCTCGCAGCGCTTCAGGGCATGTGGTGCAGCGTGCCCGACCTACCTTGCCCTTCACTCGATAGACGGCATGGAGGTCCTGCAGGGGGACGAGTATGCCCGGAAGGGAGGGGGCAACTTCGCACGCTGGCAGCAGCACATCACCGACTGGCATCGCAACCTATACAGTGGCTTGGATCGGGCCCCCGCCGTCGAACAGGGCGATTACCTACTGGTGAGTCGCGTCGGCCCTGAGCCGCTCATTGAGATGGGGACTGCATTCGAGGCCTTGCATGCGGTTGCGCTCGATCACGCGCCCGCAGCGCTCTGGCTTTCGAGCGTCCCGGCCGGGCAAGTCCCGGTCGTGGAGTCCCTTCCTGGCGGTGTGCACGCTTATACGCCCATGACAGCACAACTCAAGTGCTTGTCCGAGGCAGGCCGGTCAGGGGCGGAGCCGCACCCAAATGCCTAGGCTCTCGATCTACTTCACCGAGGAGCGGATGCCGGCGAAGGACAGTCTGGACGCGCTCACTGAGCGATGCGCGGTGCTGTTCGCGGACGTGCTTGGTGCTGCGTTGGACAATGTCCACATCCTTTACCTGGTTGCGCGTCAGGGGCGGGGCCATCCGGCGTCTGCGGAAATGGCCTACCGACTGGGTCCGGAGAGGACGCCCGAGCTCATGGACGAATTCATGCGGCAGCTCGATCTGGCCATCCAAGACCATGCAGGGCTGACGGCGCGCATCCGTTGCTTTGGCTACGCCAATGATTCCCTTCACGCGCGAAACTGACGAGCGGCCATGAACGCATCCATCATTGAACGGGCTCTGCCCACCCTCCAGATCGGTGACTTCCTGATCCAAGCGATCAGCGATGGCCATCTGACCGCCAGTCTGGATCTGCTCTCCCACATCGATCCGGCCGAGGCCGAGCAGCTACAGCTGAAGGCCGGGGTCAGCGACCCGTCCTCGATCCACGTCAACACCTACCTGGTGCGGGGGAAGGGCCGCACGATCCTCATCGACGCCGGTGCCGGGGGGATCAAGGGCTGGGGAGGGGAGTTGAGGGGCAATCTATTGCGAGCCGGTGTGCAGCCCACGGATGTGGATACGATCTTGCTCACGCATGCGCATCCTGATCATGTTGGCGGTCTACTCGATGCTCAAGGTCACCCCGTCTTCCCCAATGCGGAGCTGCTCATACACCCACGCGAGCTGTCCTTCTGGGAGGACGACGGCAACCTTGCCCGCAGCAATGATCGTGCCCGGGGCAACTTCCTGCTCGCACGGCAGGTGTTCGCCGGATATCGCCGCAACTTGCGCTTGTTGGCCGAGGGCGATGTACTGCCCGGTATCAGTATGGTTCCGCTTTCAGGCCATACGCCAGGGCACACCGGCTATCGGGTGGAATCGGAGGGCCGCAGTGCGTTGATCTGGGGTGACATCGTGCATTTTCCCCACATCCAAATTGCCCGGCCCCACGTATCCATCGCATTCGACCAGGATCCGCAGCGGGCTGCGGCGGCCCGTTCTGCGCTTTTGGATATGGTCAGTGCAGATCAGTTGATGGCGGCCGGCATGCACTTGGGTGAGCTGGGGTTTGTTCGCATTCAGCGCATCGGAAGAGGTTATTCCTTCACATACGCCGGATGAAGAAGGACTGGTTGTTGTAAGGTCTGCGCCGCTCTTGGCCGAAAGCGGCGGCGCCGACGCAAGAGGGCACCACCAGAATGCTAGCGTCCTCTCTCGACCCGTAACGGACACCAGCATTTCAATCCTTTGACCTTATGGATGCTGCGCCAGCTATCAAGTACTCTGCTGCAGAAGATCCAGCCCTACAAGGTAGGCCGGTTGAGTTACGACAGAATTGTAGCCCTGTCACTGAAGAGAGAATCAAGGTGCATTGGAATGATAACTAGGGGTTTCTATATTGGAGAGGTTATCGATGAGCTCTCAGTTGTCGCAGGTCAGGTTTCCATACGCAATAAGCTAGGGCTGACGGACCTATCGACGCTTACTGAGAACTTTTTCCGTGACCTTCTCAATGCAATTCACAGTAGTTCGCTCATCAACCTTAACGAAGAGCGGTCCAACTCGCCTGGCCTCGATCTCGGCGATGACGTATCGGGCCTAGCGATCCAGGTAACAGCCACAGCCAGCGCGACGAAGGTCGAGAAGACACTTGCTAAGATTACCCCCGACCATCAAACGCGATACAAGCGTTTCGTGGTGTTGGTAGTTGGAAAGAAGCAGGGCTCTTACTCCATTGACGAGCAGGCCGCTAAGCGCCTTGGGTTTGCTAAAGAGCGCGACATTTGGGACGTAGATGATCTCGCCCGGCAAATCGTTGCGCTTGACATTGCTCGCCTGGAGGCCGTACACCGGCTGATTCGGAAGGAAGTGGGGAGGCTTAAAGTTGATCTCGAAATCCCGGACGCCGATGGCAAGTACCCCACGAGCGGCTACGATCTCTGGGAGCAGCGAGTTAAGCCAAAAGTAGGTGATGGGAGTGCCTTTCGAACGTTCGTTGCACAATCGGCAGAGGTGAGCGAAGAAGAGATTGAAGCAGATCTGCCTAAGGAGATTAGACTTTTAGCAAAGCGGCTTTCCCGGCTGCCTCGAGTCACACGTGAGTTCTTAGTCATGCTCCTCACGCGCCAGACAAATCGGGATTCAGGGCGGTTCCATCCGCCGTGGATGACGTTACTGTACGACACAGTCAAGCGCGAGTTTCGGGGTGACGATTTAGATGGTGAACTCGGAATCCTCGAGGAAGAGGGGTTCGTTGAAGTGCGGGTTGAGGATCGTCACGAGAATGGTCCGCCTGAGATCGGCGTCCGGTTCCCAAGTAAGTGCGAGGATCTATCGCACTCCCTGCTGAGCTTCATAGATGAAAAGGGCCTCAGCCTGCGCACAGTGATTGGTGAGGTGGACTTCTCTGCTTTTTAATTGCGAGAGGTCTGCGCCGTGCTCTTCGATTGTTGAATCAGTCGTCGCACCGAATGTCCGCTTCTGGCCGATAGTGGACACGGCGGAGGGGTTAGGGCGCTCCCCATGTCATTCACTCAACCTGCGCCGCCAGAGCTAATTTGTGTGGTCAATAAGCCAGTCAGGCTACGGCGCGCAAAGTCCTCCTGGGACCGTTGCGCTTTGAAGGTTCTTCCTCTTATTTGAGCGTGGCTACTTCCCGATGCTCAATGCAGTAGCTGCCCGAAGCCCGACACCGCTCTGCTTGGCTCGCGGTGACCGTCACCGCGGTCACGTCCAGACCAGTGGAGGCGGCTCGGAGTTGCTGAGCGCGAGGTGGGTAAGCTGCTTGCATACAGCACAGTGGATAGAGGGGACGGACTCTGGCCGCACCTAAGTGTGCGCAATCTGATCGAAGAGGTTCGAAGCAGCGAGATGGAAAGTGCGTTGGTGATCGAGCTGTTTAACAAGCGGGGGATTCACACCCGCTCTAGAGACGGAGGGAGGTGATCAGGAGCGAGAGCTCGCAAGAGATGCATCAGACTTGGCGAAAAAATTGCAAGGTAGTTGGCCCCGAACCGCCCAAGTTCTTCGTGAACGCGCCGCGGACTGGATCCGTCATGCAGAATTAGAGGACAAATGGGCTGCCGAGCAAAGGATCCGTAAGCTCCCCCGGCAGCCTGACACCCAATAAGTAGAACTTTCTGGCATCTTTAACTAGCCAGGAGGTTGCATGCGCACATCAAAATTCAGCGAGACGCAGATCATCACGATCCTCAAGCAGGGCGATGCCGGGCTTGCGGTGAAGGATCTATGTCGACAAGCCGGCATCAGCACGGCGACGTATTACCAGTGGAGGAGCAAGTACGGTGGCCTTGAGGCATCCGAACTTCGTCGGGTCAAGGACCTCGAAGCTGAGAACGCTAAGCTCAAACGGATGTATGCGGAAATGGCGCTGGACAACGCGGCGCTGAAGGACCTGATCACAAAAAAACTGTAGGGCCGGGTCAGAAGCGTGAGGCAGTGCGTTTCCTCACCGAGGTGCACGCGCGTCCCCTGAGCCGGTCCTGCGGTTACGTGGGCTTGTCTCGTGCGGCATGGTATGCGCCGCCACTGGACTGGACCGTGCGCGATTCGGAGTTGATCTCGGCATTGGCCAGGCTGGTCGAGGAGCGGCCAAGTCGAGGTTTCTGGAAGTGCAGTGATCAACTGCGCAAGAAGCGGCCAGATTGGAACCCGAAGCGGATCTATTGTGTGTACAAGGCGATGAAGCTCAACCTGAGAAGGGCCGCCAAGCGACGCCTGCCAAAGCGCGAGCGGGTGCCGCTGTATGTTCCCAAGCACCCCGATACCGTTTGGTCCATGGACTTCATGAGTGACGCGCTGGCCTGCGGCAAACGATTTCGAACATTCAATGTGGTCGATGACTTCAACCGCGAGGTGCTGCACATTGAGGTAGATACCTCGCTCAACTCCGGCCGCCTGGTCCGCGTGTTCGAGCAGCTCAAACGTGATCACGGATTGCCGCAGGTTCTACGATCGGACAACGGCCCTGAGTTCCTGGGCGAAGCATTCACTCAGTGGGCCAAACTCAGCGGCGTGGCGCTGCAATGCATCCAACCTGGCAAGCCCAACCAGAACGCCTTCATCGAACGCTTCAACCGCACCTTCCGCGAGGAGGTGCTAGACCAGCACCTCTTCGCTCGCCTCGAGGACGTGCGCGAGGCAGCGCATTGGTGGATGATCGATTACAACGAGATTCGTCCACATGACTCACTCAGCGGCATGAGCCCCGTGGAGTACCGTATCGCCTACGCCAGAAGCTCTACTTTAGAAATGTCTGCTTGACGGGGGCGCTTACGGATCAGCCTTTGACGTGTCCTACTCAGGGAGTACCTTTGTTAGTGCCCTGCTTTGCGCAAAGCAAGGAGGTAACTGGGCTGTGTGAAGCAGGGTCGATCTAGCGCCAAGCGAAGCCATTCATATGCTCACTGTGGCTCTGTAGATTAGCCGCGTTGTCCACCTTGGCTGATGGTCGGCAGGGCAAGTGAAGTTCAGGGAAAAATGCATTCCTTCGTCGGAAGAACTTGGTTGATGCCAAGGGGCACGGCAGGGGTGGTCAAGTCAAAGATCTTCTCAAACGCTAGGCGATGGGCATCGCTCGGTTTCCGGCCAGCCTTACGGTCTCGGTAGAAGCGCATGATCAAGCCCGCGATGATGTCGGCGACTTGAACCCCGGCACTTAGCTTCGAGCTGGAAAATTCGAGTTGGGCGCGTTCCACAAAGCGGTAGTCAGCATAGGGGGTGAAAGGTAGCTTTTTCAGTTCTCCGACTCGCTCGGCCTGTTTGAGACTATCCAGCAGAGTGCGCGCATACTGCTGCTGCTCGTCGTGAACAAGCGTGACGTCTGCGAGTTTCCTTGTAAGCACTAAATTGATTCGGGCATAGAGGTTGGCAAGGGATGTCTGGTTCGGGAGCATCCACACTGGCTGCCTGCGCTTTGCGAGATCCGGTGAGGGTAAGAAATCCAGATGTGCCTGCGGGTTGACGTCTCGCGCAATTTTGTAGCGTATTCCCGCGTCAATGACGACTTCCTTTAGAAAGCGCTCTGTATTAGACAGGCTGGCATCAGCCTTAGATATGAGCGGCTTGAGTAGGCGTCCGAAGAACGTCATAAGCGAATGGTCAGTAGGGCTTATGCAAGCTTCGATAAAGCCTTCTAACGCCTCATCGGAAGCCAGCTCGGAAAGCGCGTCTGCCGCTTGATTGCTGAGTAGGTACGCGCCATGCGGCCCTAGGCCTTCATAGTCATGGCGAGCCAGCGTTGCGATCACCATATGCGTACAAAGGTAAAAGCGCTTGTCTACGACTTCGACAAGGATGGGTGCCTTGTTCATGCAGAGCCAGTCGATCAGCTCACTTACGAAAGCTTCATGATGCAAATGCTCAGAAGACTTGAGTTCACCATTTCCGATCCCGTGTCGCTTCCGGAGCGCCATAAGTTCGCGCTCTAGGTCGCCCTGATCTGCAATGCCAACACTAGCTAGGACGAAGTAGGGTTGTCCAGCAAAGTCCAGGTCAGTCCCGGAATTGACTACGTCGCCAGTGTGGCCACTTTCATCGATGTAGAAGCGCATCTGGCGTCCTCGCTAATGGTGTCGCATTGTAATCGTATGCGATAGGGATGGTCTGCGCGCGTCACTAGTCGAGGTTACGGATACATCCTCGCTTCCTTGCCCAATCGTTCCTTGAACTGACCCTTCAGATAGATAGGCAGCGGCGCCGAGGGCTGGTATTGAGCCAGCGCTTCAACCTGGATCTTCCTGATATTGCTGGCCGACTTGTGCACATAATTGTCCTGGAGCACCGGTGCCTTTTTGTTCAGCGAGTGGCCTGTAATCAAGGCGATGTGCTCAACCGGCACTCCTTTGGCATCGAGCTCAGTGGCCAGCGTATGGCGGAACGCATGCGAGCCGATACCTTTGGCAAACCCGACACCTTTTAGGTAGCTGCCAAACTGATTGACGAAGCCTTGACTGTAGCGTCCGGTGACCTTGCCGGTCTTTTTGGAAACGCTGGCGGATAGGTGTGGGAAGAGGCGGGGGTGTCCACAGGCTTTGATGTCAGCCAAGAAATCCATGAAGCCTGCTTGGATCAGGCTGGCGTGGATTGGGACCTTGCGGATCGCGCTCTTGCCCTTGATGCTCTGGCGACTTCGGCGCCCCGTGCTTTGGGCGAGATCCTCATCCACGGTCCTTTGCACAGAGAAGCACCACACGCCGTGGTCTTGAACGATATCAGCCACCTTGAGCTGGGCGATCTCATTGATGCGCGCCCCTGTATACAACGCAATGAGCGGACACCACCAGCGGTGGGGATATTTCTTAGCCCATGGGAGGAATGTCTCGGGGTTGAAGATCTTCTGGACCTCCCCGGTGGAAAGCAGTCGCTCGGGCTCATCTTGATCGATCAGTAGCTCTTCTCGTGCTGGCTTGAACGCATCCATTGGTGAGTGGGGAATGGCGCGGGCTTTGACTAAGGTGTTGAAGAAGGAGGCTAGGAAGCGGCGATGGAGTTCAAGGGTGGAGTTAGCCGGCTGCGGTCGTCCTTGGCTCTGGCCCTGGGCGATCAGTAGTTCAGGAGTTAAGCCCCTACAGGCAGGGTTTGTCATGAAGTCATGAGGCGCCCAGCGCAGCAGATCCCACATCTGATAGATGTGCGTGTGATCGATCCGAGAGGCAGAAGTGTTGCCGGTCACTCGTTGCAAAATGGCAAGCGTCCGTTGGTAGGCATCGATGGTGGTGGTGCGAAGGTTCTGCCGTTCCTTGTCTTTGAGGAAGTCGTCGACCTCTTCTGAAAGAAGCCTGGCGGGGGTGGCTAAGGGCAGGGGCTCCGGATAGCGGGTACCGTTTCGCCGTAATCGGCGGATCTTCTCACTGTGGTCGTAGGTCGCTTGAACCAGATCCTGCAGATGAAGCGCGCCTGCGCGATCTTGAATCACCATATCGCCAAATTCGACGTTGCCGATACGTATGCTGCGGATATAGAGCTGCCCCGTAGGCTTTTGTAGATAGTGATTAAGTTGAGGGTGTTGAAAGTGCATCTACGATCCAATTGCAGAAGGTAGATCTTTGATAAGGTGGCTCAGATTTCTGTCAATCCAAAATCATGGCAAAAATTTCAAGTTCAAGGACGACTTAGGCAATGCAAAAATGTGTCTCGAAAGTTTCGGGAGTTATGAGGTGAGTTTTGTCTTATTCTTTGGCGGAAGGTTATATGCGACATGGCTTCCGCCTGCGCCTGGTCGGTCAAAACCATATATGCGCGTGTAGTGTTTAAAAGTAATAAATTAGGGGAAATGGAGATATTTCTCTCATTTTTAACTGAGCGACAGATAAACGAAGGGTCGGCTGCCTTAAGTAATTCTTCTTAAGAAGACAGTTAGGCAATCCCAAAGAAGGCACTAGAGTTCCGTACTTAGGGAAACCGAGCGTTCGCTAGCTTTACGACATAACTGCTTGCAAAACTGACCTCGGACGCGTGCGCTAGGCCGGACTCGGACGGAGGGCGTTCTAGCGATGGGGCAAGGGAGTTCTATCCCTACATCAGGTGGACGAGGGGCGGTTCGATACCCTGGTTGATAATCTGCCCGTGCCAGCGATAGTATCGGCATTGCACATGAGTGCAATCAAGGGATGTAGGACATGGCAGTCTTTGTTGTGACTTGGAACTTGAACCGAGAGCGGACGAATTACGATCAGGCGCGTCGTGCATTCGTGACGCACCTCGAACGGCACACAAATCGAGCCGACTCGGGACTCGAGTCGGTAAGATGGATATCGACTTCGTGGACTGCAGAGCAGCTTTACAGCGATCTCGCTCAGAAGCTCGACAAAAATGACCGAATTTTTATTTCAAAAGTGCGTTCGGGTGATTACACAGGATTTTTAGACCAGGCCACCATCGATTGGCTTCTGCCTAAGGTTTGAGCGCTGGCATGGCTGCTTGGGTGCGCCAACACCCGGCCAACGCTAAGTCACCTGCTTGACAATTGCACGTGCTGCGGTAGGTTCGGCTGATGGTCCCTCAGTGCAAAGAAAAGGCGAGCGCGGCATCAGAGTTGAGTCAGGTCGCCTCGGAGTTTAGTTCCAATTATCCCCAACGCTCACCTGTGGGCGTCGCCTGCATGGCGCGGGAGAGTTGGTCGCTTGCAGCACCAGAGGCCTCTAGGCCTTGGAGCGATCCGCGCTACGGTGGCTTTGATATTGAGCCATCCCGCAGCGGTCTGTTGCTTCAACAGGCGTGTCGACGGGGCGAATTGGATGCCGTCATTGCGATGCGCCCTACGGCTTCGCTAGTTGAGGCGTCTTTACACGCTCTTCCGATTGCTGTAAATGCCGGGCACATTGAGGTTGTGCGCGAGCTTCTCAGCTGGCCACTGCCTGACAAAGAGGCCATCCTCATTCGTGTCATCGCGTCCATCGCGGAATCTGGCCAAGCCGAGATGGTGCGTTATCTGGTGCAAACAGCGTTGGAATACGGATATTGCCGTCCGCTCCAACTTAGAACTTTGTTTCAGGCTGTGACGAGCGTTGGGGACCTGGCGCTTTTCTACGAGCTTGCTGATCGAGTTGGGTCCGACGTCGATTGGCTGTTCATCATGTTTGTCGCCGCAGAACGCAAGCATTGGACCTGCGCCGCGCTTGCTTGGGAACGCTGCGAAGATAGAGATCTAGAGGGAATAATCTCAGACAAGCAGACGAGTCAACTGTACGAAGAGCTTGGGCGGCAACAGGCAGCTCGAGACGCCCAAGAGTTGCAGGCGGCTTCGGGGTTCAATGGCATTGGCGCTGGGCAGTTGCGGGTTCGCCGAATTTGAATTAGTTCAAATCCGATATTTCGGGTGGCTCTGCTGGAGGGTGCTAAGCGCTGCGGCAATGTTAGTGGCATCTTTAAGAGAAATTCGGCGATCCAGGAACCCCTCAAAGAGCGTTGAGATATCCTTAATGCTCAGGCCCGCTCGCTGCGCAGCACCGAGGATGTTGAGCCACGCTGACGGTTTTTCTAACCGGTCGATTGACCATTTTAGGAGTCCGAGCTTGAACTCCATCTCCTCATCAAGCTCAGCATCTAGATCAGCCAGACGCTTGAGTGCGTCAAGCCTTTCCTGCTGTTGAGAGTGGCCTCTAATCATCCAATGGATCATAACGGCCGCATGAAAAGACGTGCACTTCCACTCTTCTAGAACTTCCGCAAAATCGCGCCAGCTATCACTCAATCTGGTTCCCAGAAAGGCCTCAACTTCGCTCACGTAGCTCATAGGTCCATCCTTGTTGGGTTCGAAGGAGTGTAGCCTACCAATTTTCCTGGTTTAGCTATGTGAGATGCCTCTCTTAGTTGACAAGCTGTCCGCTTCGGATAGGTTGGCTGCGGAGCCGCCATGCACAATATCCTCATCGATCCCCCGCGAATCGCCTATTTGAAGATCCATCACCAGGAACTTCGCACCTTTCATGATCGGCCCAAATACTGGCCTGCGCTGCGGGATGCGCTCCTTACAAGAGATGAGCCCAAAGCGATGCCGCTACTCGATAACTGGTATCTGAGCTCTTGCGCCCAGGAGACCTTATGGATGGCAGCAACCCTGCGCCTTGAGAACGTTTTTGCCTATGTTGCCAAGGATCATTACCCCGCTATGTGGGGATCGCTGCATCTTTGTATGGCGTGTCTTGCGGGTGACGAGTATGCCGTTGGGCTCCTCGCGCCCTTCACTAAGGGGAGTGGGTGGGATGATCCACTGATTTGTGCGGCGCGAAGTGGCAACGCCGCTCTGGTTCAGTCAATCTTGCCCCAATGCGACGCTCACGCTCATGCAAGCCAAGCTCTTGTGGAAGCGTGTGGCGTGGGTTCACTCGAAGTGGTGCAGCTCCTACTTCCGCACTCGTCGCAGATTGCTGCGGCGGCTAGGGCACTCCCACTTGCTGCGGCGCGTGGAGAGGTCGGCATCGTTGCTGAGATATTGGCCTCGCCGCTGCCCGACCGGCAGACGGCGTGCTATCGCGCCTGGGAGTATGCCGTGAAGTATCGGCAGACCGCCTGCATCGAAATGCTCAACGAGGATGCGAGAGCATTGCCGCACACTGGGCTAGCCGCGTTACGGCCAAGCAAATAAGCCGAAGGATGATGAGCGCGGCTGCTCCTAGCCTCGGGTAGGTCGGCTCATCGCTTCAGCTTTGGCTCGCTTCTTTTCGCCCCGCAAGTGCATGTCCATGAAATCTATCGCGATGGGACTCAGTCCATCTAGCTCAGCAGTATGGCGCTTGAGCTGGTCGAGCAACCGAGCTCCTCTGTCGACGTAGACTTTTACATCGAAGAGGGGTTCGCAGTTATCACGATAGATGGCGATTGCCTCGCAGTATTGGCCAAGGAGAATTGCAAAATCATTCAGAGCCGACCGTGTATCCGGTCCCGAAGAGCTCTCCGGTATGCTTCCATTATTGAGAATGCCGCGAAGCGTCAGCTCGCTTCCATCGTTGCCCTTGATCTTGCGGTCAAGCAGTTCGCCTAGATCACTGTAGATCCCGTCAAGCCACCGCAGATGTTCCCCCGCCATCTTTGCAGACGCGTCTTGCCTAATGGCTTCGGTCTGGTTCCTAAGGGTCGCGACAACGGCCAGAAGAGCCAGAAAGCTAAGCAACGGGCCCGTCGTGCTACCAAAGAAGGCGCCAAACTTATCAATGCTCACAGGTTCGGAGCCTGATAGATAGAAGAGGGTGGGCACGAGGAGACATAGCACTCCCAAGATGGCGAAGCTGATGATGGTTGCCATTACGGGCTTTCCTGTTTCAAATGAGCTCTTATCCTAGGAAACAACCTGGATATCGGGTGGTACGAGACCGCTTCGGATTCTCTGTTGCCAGGCTAGGAACGTGGTCAGCTTCAAAAATGCCAGAGTGAACTTTGCGGCGGCTAACTCAACTCTCCATGGGCCCTTGGGGCGAATCTCGTAGTCACCCTCCGGTTGTCGGTCGAAAGGCACCATCGGGAATGGGCTACCTCTCTAAGCGCACGCGCAATCTCCGGGCTCGCTCCTTGAATGCGGCTTCCCCGCCTTTAAGAATGTCGCATACGGCTTTCCGGATGACTGAGGACTCAAGACCGCCAGTGGTGTAGGTGATTCGGGGAAGCCCTCCTGAGCCGTCATGCTGGGACTCGGCGATGATGACTTGGTCGGCATCGGTGTTGATGACCAGGTTGGCGTTATGCGTGACCATGATCACTTGCCGGGTGGCCTTGGCCTGGACGAACAGCGACACAAGCTCGTCAAACACTGACTTGGGGTCCAGGTTCTCTTCGGGTTGATCGATGATGAGTGGGCGATCATCAGCCTCGTCCAAGGCGAGGTAGAGCAGGAGCAAGACAATGCCCCGGGTCCCCGGAGAGAGCTTTCGGATGTCAATGCCATCGTAGGTGATCTCATAACGAACCCGCAGGTGGTCGGTACTATAAAGCCATCGGGCAAATCGCTTCAGCCACGCCCGGAACTCCTCTGGTGCCTGGGGATTGAAGGGGGCGTGCGCAAGCAGGTTCTTCCAATGAGTCGTGACGAACGTGGTCATGGCTGCGCGGACGTCGGCCGCAGATCCTGTTTCCCACGCGACCAGGAAGACTTCCTTGGCAGTTTTGGTGAAGGCGCCGATTCCTTGGAAGCTTCCCGTCTTACGGCGATCCAGCAATCCTTCCTCTGCTTCGGCAGCCCATGCGTCTACATCGGCAATTCGGCGGACGGAAAGGCCGAGTTTGGCTAATGTGCCGGAGGATGCCGCGAGGCGGGTCAGAAGCGGCGAATAGAGCTGTTCCAAAGCCAGTTGCTCGTTGATGACGGCTTGGATCGCCCGCTCATAAGCGTTTTCTCTCTGGGTTTGAAGGAGCTTCCGGCGATCAGCAGCGCCCTTTGCATCCTCCAGTCGCTGTTCGATACCGTTGAGCGCGGTTTGCTCTTTGCTGATGCGGTCAGTCAACGCGGTATATTGCTTCTGCGTCAGTTGATCGGCGGTAAAAAAGGCCGCAAGCCGGGAAATTTCTGACTCGAGCAGCGCCAATGGGAGGCTGTCGAGCGAGGCATCGTCGGCGATGTAAGGGGCTTGGGGGTCGTGGGGCACCGGCGGCACGCCGGTTAGTTTTGCGATTTCGGTATCTGCCCATGCAATGTAGCCTTGCAAGTCCTGATCGACGTTGCCCTTATGCACGAGAAGGAAGGCGTCCCACTGTGCGTCTCCCATGCCATTGGCAGCATGGCGCGCGCGAAGCTGCCGGAGCAGCTCAGGTGAACCCGTAGCGCGTGTGGACGCCACCTCGCCTTGAAGGGACGTGAACGACCGGCGCTGGTTGCTGAGGTTCTGGATATTGGTTCTCAGCGCCTGAGCAACCCCGCTCAGTTCGGTGTGCCTTTGGAGCTGCGCTTGGGTGTCTTGCAGTGTGAGCTTGCTCCGGTCCGCCATGTAGCCAGCAATGACCTGCTTCTTCTGCTCAACCTGTGCAGTCAGGCTAGCAACGGTAGCTTCCTTTTCCAGCTCCAACGCAACTGCGTCGGAGATCTGAGAAATCGCCAGCTCTTCTCGATCACGTGCTTGCCTAAAGAGCTGTGTCTTCTGATCTCGAAGTTCTGCAAAATCACTCGCGAAGTTGGTTTCGCTCGGGTCGTGAGACTGAAAGACCACGCGTTCAATCTCTTCCACCAAGCCATCCGAGGCACCCGAGGCTGAGCAGAGCTCGTCGACGAACTGCTGAGACAGGTAGCGCGCCTTTGGAAAAGACACAGCGTCAGGCCGGTAGGCGAGGGGCCGTTGATCATTGGACCCGCCTCCCCACGTCAAGTTGACCGATGCCCCGCCAAGCAGGCTTCGCGCCCGCACGAGAAAGGACGCGCTGGCGTTCTCATTAGCGTTCCATCCCTGCACGGGAATCGAATCGCAGCCTGCTGCGATGATATCGGCTAAGGCCGTCTTACCGGAGCCGCGCGAGCCGATGATCGCCACGAGCCCAGGGTTCAGCGGCACTTCGGGCGTTTGGAACCCGGGAGCGCCATGGATGCTGACGTGGGTGATTACATGCGAAGGCATGGCTGACTTGGGCGGTGTCTCCCCAACGTAAGCACGGCCTTCGGGATTGATGCAAGCTTGGCGAAGTGCATCGAACGATGCTGCACCCTTGATCCAGGAGTAGCGGTTGCCCACGGGTTGACCAACGGTGTTCAATGCGTGGGCATCACTGCCATGGAGGCAAGGTTTGCATGCATCGTAGGTGGCGATGATTTGGTCTTTGCTCAGTGCCTTCTGGCCGAGCCAGAACTCGCGTTGAGAGGGGTTGCTTGAGAAGATGATGTGGGCGAACTTCTCGATCTCTCGCCGCACGGTGACGTCGGCCGCTTGGTTCAGCCCACTGGTCCCGTCGCCAGAGGCCCCAGCGACGGCAATCAAGATGTTGTCCTTGGCCCAGGTGCTATCGACGTAAGACTGTCGAAGTTCAACGAAGCTCACCCGGAACTGGATGGCGCCGTTGCGCAACGCAGCCAGGTCGTCCGAGATGCTTGGGTCGGCCTTTCTGCCTAGGCGGATAAGATCTTGCCGGTTACAGCTAAAGCGGTCGCCGTAAGCAGAGAACGTAAGACGTTCCAAAAATCGACCAGCTTCATGGACATGGTCTGGATCGTTAGGACTGATCAACAGATGGGCGTTGACGTAGCCTGACTTGGCATGGACGTCCAGCCGGATTTCAACATTCGGAAAGACGAGGGGGATTTCTACCAGCCTTCCCTGCGCCTTTGCGGCGAGAACGTGCTCGTAGCTATCCAGCAAGTAGTAGTTTGTAACGCCCAAGGCATCGATAGGGGGAGAGGAGGCCTCCAAGGCATCCAAGTAGTTATCCCACGATCCGGAGCCATACTGATCGTTAAGCACCGTGCCAGGCGTGTGGACATGCGGATCCCATCTACGCCACTCAGAACCTCGTTCCATCCCTCTTCCCCTGTTTGGCCACTCCGGGCCCCTATGGGGATCATATCCCTTGCTCGGTGCCAACGGGACCCAGATGGTTAGGGGCTATCCAGCCGCTGGCCCTAAACCGCCGTAAAGGACCGGCAAGCCCATCCGGGGTATCGCCACCTGAGACCGTAGCAACCTAAGCTAGCCACGTCGCTCCCAGATCGGGGGCTTTGAGGGACTCAGGGATGCAGTTGCTGAAGAGAGAGGCTGTGCTGCTGGCGTTGGCGCCGGCCTTGGGCATGCTCGGTGTGTATGCGTATGAGTCAGGCCGTTACCGGTTCCTTAAAGTGCCATCGATGCTGATCGATTTGCCGATCAACCGCCTGCTGATGGGCGGCGTGGCGATCGCAGTGCTCGTGACTCTTTTGCTAATGGTCATTGGGGTGCTGCTTAAATGGATGGTTGGTCGCTCCTGGTTTGCGCGGTTCCTGACGATGTTCTGTGGTCTTCTATATTTTCCTCGGTCTCCCGGCCCTTCTCTATTCAACGACAATGCAAGGGGCCCTGTCTTCGTTGATCGTTCCGGTCTGCTTCGCGCTATCGGGGGTTAGTGAGCCGGAGAAAAAGGTCACAGCGAATGATGAGGACCGGAAGGTGCTTCCATGGTTGCCAGACGCTCTGTTCCTTGCGTTCGGAGCGCTCCTGACATCATGGCTAATTAGTGGGTTCGGGTTCTGGAACGAACGGATGGGAGGAGGCCGGCTGTGCCAAAACGGGTCGTTGGTAGCTGGAGCTTATCGAGACAACCTGATCCTCAAGGCTCTGCCAAGCCCTGGCGCAGAACTGGACGAAACCGTGACGCTCGTTCCAGCAGCTGGCGCTGCGTTGCGTGAGTGCAATCCTTCCTTCATTGGAGGAAGAGGTATTTCAGCTGGTGATCCACCCGGCGATAAGCGCTTGAAGAGTGCGGCTAGGGAGTCGCAAGACAGCGAGTGAGAGAGTCGTCGTTGTGATAGCCGTAACAACGGAAACCGGGAGCACGTGCTCGCGTTGCAGGCGCGAGCTGCATACGTGCGGCCAGCGCACACGCCTTAATAGCGAGGGCTATATGAGAAAATTTGCCTGTGGAGCGTTGTTTTTCGTGATACCGATTCGTGCGTTTTGGTGAGGTTTGCGAACTGAGTCGGCCAGGCAAATGAATCCCTCCTAGGCAACTAAAGCACTTAAAAATAAGGATTTACGAGCTATTGCGCTTCCTAAATCTTGAGCCATAACCAATGGACTAAGACAGAGGAAGCTTCATGACAATCGAACACACACGCATCAAAACGTACAGCCGGGCCAAGGGCCATTCGGCGATCGCAGCCGCTGCCTATCGAGGGGGATTTTTGCTTATTGACCCCAAATCCGGCACCAAGCACGACTACCGAGGCAGGGCTGGCATCATCCAAGCCTGTTGCTTAGCACCGCCACGTTCGCCTGCTTGGGTCCATGACCCGCAGCGCCTCTGGGCCGCAGCAGAGGCAGCAGAGCGTCGCCGTAACAGCACCGTTTGCCGTGATTTCACCATTGCATTGCCGCACGAGCTCGATGACCGCGAGCGTTGGGACCTTGTTCTCGACATTTCGCATGCACTGATCGAGAGATACGGCTTTGCGCTACAAGCGAGCCATCACCGGCCAACCAAGGACGATCCTCGCTACTTCTATGGCCACCTTCTGGTGACGACCAGACGCATGGAAGCCTCTGGGCTGGCTGCGAAGACGCGCGTCCTGGACGGGCGAATCAATGGCTACGGTGAGGTGCTGTGGATTCGAGCAATGATCTCTGAGCGCATCAATGCGCATCTCGGTCTAGGCGGGCCCCAGGTTGAGCGTAAGACCCGGGATCTAGCGGAGGGCCTTGCCACGCGTCGGGGCGAGGGAGTCGTTGGCGACGAGCAAGCGAGCTTTGAGCAACTCTTGGGCCGCTACCGAAAGGAGGGCAAGCTTCTTCCCGTCCCAGCGGGCCACACGGCTGAGCGGGCGCGTGGCGAACAGTCCAGGGCGCTCCCCATGGTTGCCGGTATACCTTCTCCTTCGCTCCCGTACAGCCCTGCCACTGACGCACTCCCGGTGCTACCCAGTGAGCTGCCTGATGCGGCTCCGGAGTCCAATAGACAGGTAGGGGAAGACCTACCCTGCAAAGCGGGCTCACCCGACTGGACGAGCGCAGAAGGCGGAGAGACTGTGGAGCGCCTCACACTTCGGGGCGACACGGAGATTTTTTAATGGCAGATAATCTGGAAAAGCGCGGTCCGCCCGACGGAATCCGCATCAATGTCAACGAAGATTGGGAGCTGCGCGACTGGTCCCGGCACTTCGATGTCACCCCGGCCAAGCTGAAAGAGGCCGTGGCCGCCGTCGGCGTCATGGCCAAGGACGTCAAGCGCTTCCTGGGCAAATAAGTCCCCTTCGCAAAGGTTGGAGAGGAGGGCGGTCTCATCCGCCCTTCTTGCTGCGCCGATGCCGGCATAGTGCCTCAGGAATGAGTGCTGCAACGCCCCAATGACAATTCAGGATCAGCTGCGCCGAAGGGAAGATTCTGCAGCCGCCTCATTCAATTGAACAGAGAACGGCTCTACTTCGACTGAGGCTGTGGTTGACCGCTGCCCTGAGCGTTTCAGTGCAAGTAGGGCCTACGGAGCTCCGCCAAAAGCTCAGGCAGTGCCACAACACCGTCCAAATAGGCATGGAGTGCGTTGGCCATATGCTGGTCCACGCCAAAGCCGGCAGCGTGTTGATCTGCAATCCAGCTTTCCACGTGAGCATGACGCAGTTGAGATTCCTGTTCGTCCAGGAGCGTCGGTGAGCGGGAAAAGTCTTGTTTCATGCGAAGAATCCGATTGGTGTCCTGACCTGATTCGTAGCAGAGAACGTTTTTCCGTCAAGCCCCATTCCACGCCTGCAACCTGAGTGTCACAGCATCGCTCTGTCGTTGATGGCTTGGTTCAAAAGTTCATACCAGCAATTCATCTCGCTCTCGCTAGCAAACTTGATCGTCCACACGGGATGATCAACATCGCGAACGCTAAGCGTCAGCGTGCCTTGGCGCCTGGAGTTGTGCCAGTGTTTTTCCCACGTACGCACATCGCTCAGCGGGTAGATCTTCGTTTCCCGAGTCGTGCGGAGCTTGATCCGGGAGCGGGCCATAGACAGCGCCAGAGCGCTATTGCTATCGAAGTAGGATTGGTCGAACTCCGCCGCGAACGCTGCTTGGTCACCGCGTGACTTGAGAGTCCTGCCCACGGCTACGGCGACAAGTGCGCCGGCGCCCAGCACGAGCAAAAGGAAGAATGTGCCGACAGTCATTTGAGCTCCTCGGATGCAAGGGGGAGATTAGGGGGCAGAGGGTTACTGGCCCCTGCCAGTGATCTTCCATGTGTCGCCGACCTCGGTGAAGGTGTAGACACCATCCATTTGGTTCCCGAAATCCCGCCCCATTGCTTCGATCTGAGCTGAAACATCGCAGTTATAGCTCGGGGCGCCCTCGGCCTTCACGCACTTGCCGCTCCTAAATTCCTGAATCTTCGCCTTGTCGTTGCTGTTGTCCTGAACGTATTGCAAGAACGCGGCTTCCCGTTCGTCCTGGGACGGACCGCTTCCCGAACAAGCGGCAAGGCAGGCAGACAACACGCCGACGACGGCCAGACGGAGCTTGAACATGACGGGTCCTTTTGGTGCGATTGGGGCAGTGCCATAGCCCGGGGTTGCAGGCCGATCAATAATACGATAAACGTAGTATACGGGCAACGTAATTTACGGCGAACGTAGCTTACGTTCATCCTTGAGAGCATGAATGCTCCCAAAGCCCCCAGTGTCCGTGTCGTCTTCGCCGCTCGCTTGAAGGAACAGCGGCAAGCTAACGGGCTCAGTCAAAAGGCCTTAGGAGTGGCGATGGGACTGCCAGAAGATGTGGCCGGGGTACGGATCAACAGATACGAACGCGCGGTACACGATTGCGACAGCGAGACCGCCCAGAAGCTTGCGCAGGCGCTTGGGGTGTCAGTGGCCTATCTTTACGCGGAGACCGACGAACTCGCTGAGTTGATTCAGGAGTTCACGCGCCTGCCCGAGTCGGAGCAGCGGGCGATCGTGCAGGAGCTTAAGAAACGATCTGCCAAGCTCTGACGCGACCAGTGACACCGTCAGACGCCTAGGGGCGAACTGCCTAGGGCGCGTGGCGGCTTGGATCGATAGGCGCGGCAGGCAAAAAAGGCGGCAGTTGGTTGATGTCGGATGGCGGGCTACATCCCTTGCCCCGTCCCTTCAACGCCGTGAGCCAGCTACTGATCACGGTTGCTGCGGCTTCTCTGAAATGCCAATGTCTCTTTAGCAATTTTCCTGGCCCGCACGAAGTGGTGGATGCCTCGATAAGGTATTCCACAGCGAAATCAAAGTTGCCCGCTCGCCGGTTCCTCTAGATCTGGGCATTTTCACGTTGAACCACCCAGAAGCATAGCCAAGTGCCGAGCGCTAGAGGATCCTTGTACCGAGGGCGGCCGCGCCTATGTGAGAGCGCTCCAATCGTGCACGTATTTGGAGCGGAGGAGGCGGACCGAAGCAGCTCGCCATCTCCGCTAGGGGCGGGTGGCATCCGGCCTTACTTCGCTGCCCTGGAATGGGAGCTAAGGTTGAACGTCTTCCCGAGCCATTCCATTGCTTCGTGCAAGTTCAAGTGTAGGCTCGCGTAGGACTTCCTGAGCAGGGTGGGGGACAGGAGTCCGTCCCATTTTTGACTTGCCATGTTCTTGGCATCGGCCAGCAGCGTGTCAATGGTGGGGGCCGGTTCGGCGGCGATCTCTGCCAAGAGCTTCGAGATATCGTCCATGTTCTCCGACCCGCGCTTGATCTCGACTCCAAGTTTTCCTGACTGCGCCCTGAGGCCTTTGGCGTTCAGAAGGCAGGCGATGGCTTCGTTTGCATCATCACCCAGCCAGGTCAACAGCAGCCACTCGCTGCCCTGATTGATCAAGGACGCAGAGTCCAACGTATGCTTCGCATAGGTCACTTGCCCCTCATTCAAGAAGCGTTGCGCAGTGACGTCGAGAAAACGCGGTTCGATCTGCCCTCGGTAGAGGGCGCGCATCGTTTGGCGGATTTTCGTGTGGACGCGCCCGCCGCTGCCGCTGAACAAAGGTGGCGTTCCACCCTTGGAAGGGGCGACATAGATGGACTTATGGGCTTCATCGATCTCCTCGACGAGCCAGGTGCGCCCGCCAAACAAGATGCGTTGGCCGACTGTGAGCATCTGCGAGATGGGCAGTGTCCCAAGCGACTTGCCCCCAGCAATGATCCGGAACTCCTCATCGACGGTAAAAGCGGCGTAGAAAGAGTAGTGGTTGACGATCTTGTCGCCCACGGGGCCGTGAAGCAGAAGTCCCGATCCGTCTTGCATCAGCACGTCTTGTTGGCCTAGATGCCGAAGAAGCTCAATGAACGCGGCCGATGAGATCCCGTCGAAGGGGGCACCCTTGGCGCAGAGCATGCTGTAAGCCTGCGCTGCTTGGAGCCCACCGTACTGGGCAATGACCGACAACAGTTGTTGAATCAACGTAGACATATGCGCCCCGTTGGCGATCGGTGGCTCAAACCATTTCTCGATGAGCAACTGCACGACCGCAATGGCGTGAACGGTATCGAGCCGGAGTCGGGTTGGGAGATCTGACTCGGCGTCTATTGCGTTCTCGACCACATACGCACGCAAGATGGCCGGCTCACCTTCACGGCGCCCGGAACGCCCCATCCTCTGACGCAAGCTGGCAACCGAAGGCGGAACCCCGATCTGGGCGACGCTCTTCACGGCGCCAATGTCGATTCCCAACTCCAAAGTGTTGGTGCAAATGGCTGTGGCGGGCCGCTCTTTTTGTTTGAGTGCGGCCTCTGTGTCTGTCCGGATCTCCTTCGAGAGACTGCCATGATGAGGCCAGAACTCACGCGGCCTATTGGCACCTTCGCTCAGCTCATTGAGCAGGTAAGTGTAGCGCTCAACTTCGCGCCGACTATTGGGGAAAATCAGGTTGCTGCTGCCGGCCAGGTTCGCATAGAGGTGTGCTGCGATTGTCTTGGATGAGCTGTCTCCGCTCTGCGTGCCAGCGTGCGGGATCGGCTCCTCGAAGCCTTTGACAACAAGTTGAAGCTCAGAGCCAGTGCCGGGTGCATCAACGATGGCTGCTTGGCCGTTGGGTCGCAAGAACCGGGCAGCAGAGCTTAGATCCCCTAAAGTCGCTGAAAGCCCAACGCGAGGTACCGTGCGGCCAATCACAAGTTCAATGCGGTGCATCAACGATTGAAGCTGTTTGCCGCGCTCGGTGCCGATAAAGGCATGAAGCTCATCAATGACAAGGCATGAAAGAGACTTGAAGATGCCTGCAACAGCGGTTCCGCGGTTGCAGAGCATTGCCTCGAGCGACTCCGGTGTAATCAGCAGCACGCCAAGCGGCTTCTTGAAAAACCGTTGCTTGCTGGTTGCGCCGATATCGCCGTGCCATGGCCATACGGGGATGTCCAAGTTCTCGCAGAGTCGTTCCAGGCGACCGAACTGATCATTGATGAGCGCTTTCAGAGGACTGATATAGATGATCAGCCCCGGCGCTGGGCATTCCAAGAAATGCGTCAGTGCCGGGAGGAACGCGGCCTCCGTTTTGCCGGACGCGGTGCTCGCCGCGACGATCACATCTCGATCACCTGGAAGGATGAGCGGTATGGCCATTTCTTGGACATCACGCAGCGCCTCCCATTGCTCCGCCCACAAGTAGCGTTGGATTTCTGGATGAAGGAGGTGGAAGGCGCTGGATTGGCTCATGGGGTCAGAGCTTAAACGAGCTTAGCTCGTCATCGGTCTGCACATCCAAGTCAGTGTCTCCTCCGTGGTCTTCCGCAACTTCCACCGAGCCGATCAGGGACTGCCAAGTCACCCCTGGGTTCTGTTCAAGAACTGCGAGGAGGTTGATGAAGGCGGTGATGGTGGTTCGAGGAGTGCGGAAGAAGCTCTCGCCAAGGCGCTTGGAGCAGTGCGCCATAAACTGTTCGATGGCCTCGTTGGGCAGCAAATACTTCGCTTCATCGCCACTGGCGTAGACATGACGGATCTTGGTCAGCAGCACGTAGAAGTCTTCCGCCGTGAGGCTGGAGAGGCGCACAACCGGCCCGCTGAAATCGACAAGCCCGTTGCCGGTGAACGTGTTTTGCGCCAGTCGGCTTTGCAGGGCCTGATAGCTATAGACGCCGCGCCTGGTGTCCATGAGGAATTCCGGCGTCCCACCCAGGACAAAGCCAAGGCCAACCGCCGTTCCTTGGAGAGAGTCATTGAGCATGCGGAGCAGTTGCTCGTAGTTCGAATTGCGCGCCTGTGCGTTCGCGAGCTTGTAGAGGTTGACGAGCTCATCCAGACAAACCAGAAGTCCACTAAAGCCTGCCAAGCGCACGAAACGTCCCATCAGTTTGAGCTGATCATAGACAGAGGCATCGTCAACGATAGTGCGAACCCCAAGCGCGGCTCTGGCGTCTGTGCGGGTGGCGAACTCGCCTCGAAGCCAACGTATGGCATCGGATTTAAGTTGCTCGTTGCCTTCATCAAAGCCTCGGCAGTAGGCGGCAATGACATCGGCAAAGTCATAGCCGTTCACAAGCTCGGTCAATTGTTCGAGCTTGGCTCTGAGGACTTGTTCGGTCGGCACTCCTTGCGCCTTGGCATCGGCCTTTGCGGTGGAGATGAATTTCTCCACCACACCGGCCAGTGCACCTCCCTCAGGCTTCGTTCGCGTCGCGAGATTGCGCATCAGCTCGGCGTAAAGCGATCGGGCCTGTCCGCCGGAGGCGTGGAGGCGCCGGTCGGGGTTGAGGTCAGCGCTGGCCACCACCAGCTTTCGTTCCATCGCAATGGCGCGAACCAAGTTGAGGAAGAAGGTTTTACCAGCGCCATATTCGCCAATGACCAATCGAAATGAGGACCCGCCATCGGCGAGGCGATCAATGTCGCTCACAAGGGTTTCCACTTCACGCGCGCGCCCGACTTGGATGAGGTGTTGTCCAGCACGAGGGACAACACCGGCGCGAAGCGACTGGACCACGGCATCCCGGTCCTTACTGCGAATGGGGCTACTCATTGCTCAATCTTCTCGATGAATTCAGGGTTGATCTCCAAAGGATCATCGCCTTCGGAGAAGGGAAGGTCGTAGGCGTCGAAAGAGGCGTCGTTGATTTGCTCCAACGCGCCATCAAGCATCAACTCCAAGTCCGAAGCGGTATCTTGGAGCTCTGCCCGGGTCCAAGTAGGGCGCGACAACATCAGGCGAAGCAGCGCTCTGTGAGCGTCATCCAGGCCAAGCAAACCGGTTTCCGCTGGCTCTTCCTCGACCACCGTGAGGCCAGGTGGAGGAGCCGCTGGGTCAGGGAGCTCTTCGGCAAAGATGTTGGCCAAGAGGGCGGAGACTTTCGCAGTGTCGCGTTGGAGTGTTGCAATCCTCTCTGGGTCAAGACGAAAACCTGTTGCATCTGGTGCGGCACTTGCTCGGCGAGCAGTAGGTGCATGCACATCGCTAAAGACGCGCTTGGGCTCAACGCCTAAGGTCTTGTAGACCTTCTCTAAGAACCGCACTTCCTCCGGTGAAACCATGCCGTCAACTTGCGCCAAGTTGGCCATGGCTGCGGCGATCGCTTCCTTGGTGTTTTGACCCAACGGATCAAGCTTCTTCTTCAAAGAAGCAAGGTTAATAGGGGCGACCGACAGGAGGAGAAGATGCGCCCGGAGCCTGCGATGGTCCGCGGCACTGAGGTGGCTCCAAGCGTCAATCTCCCCAGTCAGGTGAGCGAGTTCTTCGGTGCTAAACGAGCCGTCCGATTGCGCAACCGTTGACGCCAGTTGTAGAGTTAGGAGCGCCGTCTGGTAGGCGTCAGTGTCCGCCTGGTGCGTTTGGTCGGGCAACATGGCAAAAAGCACCACGTGGTCATCGATACCCGGTATGCGGGCGCCTTCAAGGACATTGGGCTCGATGCCAATGTGCGCCGATTCCAGAGCCCGCGCCAGATCTCGAACCTTTTCCCGTCCGAGCGCGCCTGAAAGGCCTCCGAGACGGTCAAGCACGTCGGACAAGGGAAGTGTGATCGTCGCCTCGCCCGTGTCAGCGTAGAGCTTAGCTAGGGCTATTCGAGGTGACTCCGGCCAGATGCTTGGCGGAAGCAAGAGCAATCCATCTAAGGTGTCTTTTGCCTCGGGCGTTTTGCCAATCAGTCGGCTAAACGATCCGAGTTCCTGGGCGCACTGATTCACAATCGACGTAAGGGTGTTCAGTGGTGCGCGTAGTGCGGTGACATCGGGGATGTCGCCAAAGGACTTGGTGACAGTCGTGCCATAGAGCCCGGGCGAGGTGGCTTGCCTAGCAAATTTCAGCTTGGTCTTGTTCTTAGTAAGGACGAGCCCTGGGCCAAAGAGTTCGCGGTACCGTTCTAAAAAGAGTCGGTCGAATTCGGTCTCACAGCGCGTTGCAGCTGTGCGGATGGAGATGGCAGGATTGAGTCTTGCCCATGCAAGGGCGAGGGGCCCCGGGATGGGGGCGCGATCTACGGAACACTGACCGAGTGCTAGACGGATGGTGAAAGGCAGATCGATGCTGCGCTCGAAGGAGGGCAGCGGCTGCAAGTAGAGCTTTTCTGTTGCGGAATCAAGCTCCATCCAGTCGAGCAGGCTGTTGACTGAGATCCTCAGAGAGCTATGAGTCGTGCCATACACCTTATCGAGCTGGCGCAATGCAGATTTAATCACCGGCCAGTCTCGCTTGCTCCCGCTGCCCACAGCGGCATCCAGTAAGACCCGGCGCTCGATACCATAGAAGAAGAGGTGCACATAGCTGAGGGAGCACTCAGGATCGGTGCGGTCGGACGCAAGCCAAGTTAGATAGCCTCGCCGTTCCGTCGGCGAGAGCTCAGCATAGCTCTGTCGATATCCCGCATTCAGCACGCGATAGCTGCCGGTCGGAGCCACGGCCAGAACGCCGTTGACCAAGCTCGGCTCGTTTCCGCCGTACTTGGTCGGGAGCTTCACCCCCGTATAGAACAACCCACCGCGAATGGTGAGGCCGGCGATTTCGATGCTGTCCTCAGGACCGAGCCAGCGTGTGGTGGCCCATCCCTCGGGCGGACGGGGCACGGAAAACTTGCGCTGCTCCGCCCCCGTCGTCGCTATCCTGTGGAGTTCGTCTTGGCTTGCGCCTGACCTTGGTGCCGCGCTGGCCAGTGCGGCCTGGGTTGACACTGCTGGGAGCGGTGGCGGCATTGGCACAGTCGGAGCTTCCGCCACTGGCAGAGTTTGGCTTTTTTTTGTCTCAGAAGCTGTGGGGGTCTGATGGCCCTCTTTGGGGCGAGGCCGAGTAAAAGAGGGCACAATGATCAAGGGATCCTCGTCGCCGGAAGATTCAGAGCGAGCGACGGCGGAGCTAGCTTGGCGCTCGGCGACAGCTTTCATCGCGACGGCAAGGTTTCCCAAGGTGTCCCTGGCCGGAGCAATGCTACGCATCGCCTCGCGATCGGCCCTTGCCGATTGAGATTGTCTTTCAGTGACCGCGGTCATCGCAGCCGCGAGGTTCCCCAATTCAATTTTTTGCGGGGTTTTTGCGTCCGGCGCCACGTCTGGCTGGACCAGCTGCCGAGTCGATGAAGCGACGTCGCCGACAGTCTTCCCTTCCATCGTACGCCCGCTGTCCTTTGTTCCACGCTCAATGGGGCGTGGCCCCACGTCCCCACCATCCGGGGCCGGTGGCGTGGTGACTGTTGGGGGCAGAGGTTTTCGACGCGGAGGGGTTCGGGTCAGTTCCGCTAATGTCGGCTGGTGGTCTGTGTCTGCCGCCGGGGCGGGCACCTTATTCGATTGCCAGCGAGAGTAGACGTAAAACACGCCCCCGACCAAGGTGACGACGCCGAGCGTGATCCAAACTTCTTTCGGGACGAGAGCGATCAGGACCAAGATGCCAACGATCAAAGCCCCGCCCGATTGCTTCCTTGACGCCATGTGGCCCCCTGCCTCCGGCTTTCCTTCAATCTCTATTGTATGCCTACGGCATTTGAACTCCAGCCTAGCGCTACTGGAGGACGAGCGTTACCTGGCAAAGAGCCTCCAGGGGGGGCGACGAGTGAAAAATGAACGGACTCAGCCGTGTTTCTCGTAGCAAGCGGGCTTGATCAGGGAGCTTAGGCAAAATATACCTGACAATGATAGGCCGAAGGTGCTGGCCTAGACGTGCATTGGACGGAGTCGAGCCCAGACAGGAGACTGCTGCGTGGGCCTCTCTCTTGAATACACGTAGCCAGCGCGGCAGCTGCGTCTCCTGTCTGTGCTCCGAAAGCTGCCCCACAGAGAGATCGAGGGGCCGGCCGCCCTGAACGGCCGCTTTGACGAGCCAGGCCCCAGCCTTCTCGGCGTCCGCCGAATGGATTACCTCGATCTCGTTAACAGAAGTGTGAATGTAAGGCCAGAGCTGGGGGCGGGCAATCTCTGTTTGAGGCCTCAGTTGCCCCGTTTCTCAAGGAACTGATACCGGTGAGGCAAGGGAGCGAATACCGGGCCACGAGTCCCCGCGCGCACGATATGCTTGGTCCGGCTCCCATGTAAAATGGTCTTACTTACTTATGCAGGCAAAGATCAGGGAAAGATATATGCCAAGCGACAACCGGGTTCCCAAGCGGCTTTACAAGTATCGGAGTTTCAGCAACTGGACGCTGTCGATGTTGGTCGACGACAAAATCTACTATGCCGATCCCCGAACCTTCAACGATCCGCTGGATGCAAAGCCGAATCTCGCTCCCGATCTAGACAATGCGGGGCTCGAAGAAGTTCTGGTTAGGCTCATAGAAGGGCGCGTTCATGAGGAGATGAAATCCGCCGCCAACGCCATACGCTACAAAGGGCCAAAGACAATTAGTCACATTGCCCGGCAAAGTCTGAAAGCAGCAGAGAACCGGATTGCTAGCATTCGCTACTATTCAACGGATCCTGAGCTAAAGGGGTGCGATCCGGTTCAGCGACTTCTCGCGCTGGACATTGAGGAGGAACTTCTTCGGATTTATACGAGGGGCATAGTTTCCTTGGCTGAACGCGCGACCTGTCCGCTGATGTGGAGCCACTATGGCGACCAGCATCGAGGGATATGTCTTGGATATTCGGTTCCGGACAGTGCAGTCGATGTCAGAAAAATTCGGTACGGAGGAAGTCGGGCCGTCCTAGCGAGCGATGTCGCTGCAATGCTGGCAGGAGACGACCTTGCTAGACAAAGGGTCGATGAAGCCGTTCTGCTCCGCAAAGCCCGGCCATGGGCATATGAGCGCGAGTGGCGCTTGATCGGAAAGCAAGGCGCGCTGCCATCACCTTTGGAGCTACAAGAGGTCATCTTTGGCATGCGTTGTGATTCTGCTGTGGTGTACGCGGTCATTCAGGCACTTGCCCCGCGTAGTCGACAGGTTCGCTTCCATGAGATCAGGGAACAGCGCAGCAAATTCGTGCTCACCAAGCGGCAGGTTGATGTTGATGAGGTTGCAAACTCTAGGCCGCATCGAAGTCGGGAACTATTGGAGGGTCTCGATGATTTCCAAGTTCAAGCCACTCTGGGGTAGCGGTTGCTCGAATGCTAGAGCTACTCTTGGTGTTCTCAGGTTGTTTTTCATGCTTTCGCAAGCATTCTGCCCATTGAGCATCGATGCGTCTAAGCTGTATGTGGTGCACGCATTTTTCGAGCGGATTGGCTGACGATGCTTCGGCACGTAGCCTGGATTTCGAAATGGTTGATAGCATCCGCGTACAGCTTTGGTTAATTTTATTTTTTCGCATCCCCTAGGTTTTTGTCGAAATGTTCTAGCGCCAAATCCTAAGCGCCAACTGCGTTCTGAACGGGGGACGGCAATAGCGCACTGATGGAATTTTCGATTCTCGAAATTCCGTGCGCTGCCTGCCGGCAGTGCGGCGGCCGCTGGCCTCCTCGTGCCTCGCTCCGCGAGACACAAAGCAAGGCAAAACCCTGTGATTTCGCGCACGAAATCGCCGGTGTTATGAAGGCCTAGACGAATAACGCAAATGGCCTTTTGTTGGCTTCTCCAAAAATGAATAGGAGAAGTTGTGGCAATTTATCACTCACACATGAAGTCGTTTGGCCGAGGGAAGGGCGATAGCTCGGTGGCCGCCGCCGCTTATCGGGCAGGCTTTGACCTGGTCGATGAAGCAACGGGCCTGTCGCACTCTTACTCGCGCCGGCACGGCGTTGATCACGCCCAGATGCTCGCCCCCAAGGGTGCTCCGGCCTGGTGCTTGGACACGCAAAAGTTCTGGAACGCCAACGAGGCCGCCGAGACACGCAAGAATGCCTTAGTCGCCCGGGAAGTAGAGGTGGCTCTGCCACAGAGCTTAGATCAAGCACAACGGAAGGCCTTGGCTCTGGACCTGGGGCAGCTCTTGGTGGATCGCTATCAAGTCGCCGTGTTGGTGGCGATCCACACGCCTAGCCGAAACGGGGACCAGCGCAACCATCATGTGCATCTTTTGATGTCTGCACGGCAAGTTGGCCCAGAAGGCTTTGGCAAGCGCGCAGCTGCTGAATTCGATGGGCGGCAAGGGCAGGGCAGCAATGCCGTCAAGGAGCTGCGCTTAGCGATTGCAGCCACCATCAACAGGCATCTCGACATTGCCGGCATCCAGAAGCGGGTTGATCCTCGAAAGTTGAAGACCCAGGCGCGAGAAGCGGCACTAAAGGGCAACTTTGAACTTGCGAGGGAGTTGACGCGCACTCCAGGCAGGCACAATGGGAAGGTCAAGACAGCCCTAGAGCGAAAGAGCCGCCTCACTTGGTCTGTCCAAGGCCTTGGCGGCAAAGATGCGGCGATGAAGCTTGTCGCCACCATCTCGGCACACCAAGCAGCATTGATAAACGATCCGAAGGTGCCAGAGGGTCATAGCCACGCCGCTGCCTTGCGCGATCGAGCAAATGCGGAAGACAGGCTCAGACCTCAGCAGGGCAGGGCAAGTCACCCGCGTGATGTCGTGCAGAGAGTGCGGGAGCATCTTCTGGATCGCAGGCCTATCGCCGCGCGGAGCTTCGATCAGTACAGCCAGCAAACCCTCCATTTGAGTCGGGTGCAGCGGATCACGAGAGCATCAGGGCGCGATGCCGAGATTCTCAATGCAGAAGCCAAGCTTATTGAAGACTGGCTCGAAGCGCAGCGAGAGGTTGCCCAGGACTCTCTAGAACTCCTTCGGAGCATCCCGGGGATCCAGATCGAGCCTGAGTTCCAAATCGCTCATGCCAGCATCTTGTGTCGGCGTGTCGATGACTACGCAGGCAAAACGTTCACTTTCGAAGACACTGAGGTCCTGGCCCGCTCCTTGGCCAAGTATGCGCACATGATGGCGCGGCCGCATCGGGCGCGGATGGCGCTACTTGATGCTCAGGCGAAGCTATCGGAGCACGCCGATGCACCGAAGACGCAAGTTGCGGCGCGTGCCCGCCAGCGGGTCTACCGCGCGAAGACCCACGTGTCACCGAGGATTGCGGCGATCCAGCGTTGGCGTATTGATCAGGCCAGGAAACGCATGACTGAGGCAAAGGACGTGTTGGACAAGCACTTCATGGATACCATAACGGCAATCTTGCCAAATAATCCACGCCGAGATGTCGCTCCACCGCCCGCTCGCACTGATGAAGCGGGGAACTGGGAGCATAAGATGAAGGGGCGGCGACCGACGTTCTAAGTGGCTTGGAAAAGCACTGGCAAAAAAGATCCCCGGGAATGGGGATCTTTGCTGACTATTAGCCCGGATAAGCGGGGAATTTCTCGTCAGGGTGCTTGGACTTCCACTCTTTGTATGCAGCCGTGCCTTGCCACGCCGCGAACGAGCGAGGGGTGCGGCCTCTGCCCGACCAGGTCTCCTGGGTGTGGGGCAGCCAGTATTTCTGCGCGACCGCCTTTTTTTCACTAAAAGCCCTTTTCTGGCGAGCCGAGCCATTAGAAGAGCTCCCAACCTGGCTAGCAATATCAGCCTTCTGCTTGGTAGTGAGGTGCTGGCCATAGCGAGTCAACAGATCGGAGATTTGCAGGAACGCGTCAGATGCTTCATCTTCAATGAGCTTCGCCTCCTGCTCTTCCAACTTGCGCAGTTCTTCGGTCAGTTTGGCTTTAGCGGAAGCTATTGAATCCAGGGTCGGTTTGCTCATGGTGCCTATCCATTTTAACAAGCAGGCATTGTTCCATTTTCCAGCCTAATCGTAAAGAAGCGCCAAACTCAGGTCCGCCGAGGCATCGCTTTTCGAGTCAAACAGGGATGGTGCGTTTGGGACAACAGCCGTTAATCTGCTTTGAAGAATCGGTGCTCGCAGGCATGTTCTTTCATTCCGCGCTTGGAGCTAGCTGGAGAAGCCCATCCTGCGGCAGCGCGTAGGATATCCATCTCTTCTTCTTGACCTCACCTGAGGTCTGGCTTACACTTCGCGCAAGGAGAAGTCAACATGGTAGCGAAAAAAAAACTAACATCGTTTGCCCTGGAGAACGCGTTGGCCGTCTCTCGGTCCGCGGCGACCGGGAAATTCGTTCGCTTGTCTGACCCGGAGATGGCACCTCGTTTAAAGGCAACCTCCCTGAAGTTGGCGTCCGATAAGGATGCTGCTTTGGAATTTTTGCGCGGGATTGGCGTGAGCACTCCAACAGGCAGGCTTACGAAGCGCTACGGTGGATGAATTTAAAGGGCAAGGAGCGCCTTTATGTGGGAGCTTTACAAGCGCCACTCTTCGTTTGTTCTAGGCTTTCATGGCTGCACAAAGGAAGTAGGTGAGCAGATTCTATCCGGATCTAGTTCACTGAAGAGTAGTGCCAACGATTATGATTGGCTTGGCCCTGGTATATATTTTTGGGAAAATAGTCCTGAAAGGGCCTTTCAATTCGCTTCTGAGGCGGTTGTTCGTGATCCAAGAACGACAAAAGGTTCCATCAAAGAGCCGTTTGTCGTGGGCGCTATTATTGATTTAGGTCTTTGTTTTAATCTTTTGGATAGTGGTGCTTTGTCGGAAATGAAGGTGGCGCACGGCATTTTTAGTGACGCGCTTGTGGCAAGTGGGGCCAAGTCACCGCAAAACGTATCGGGTCCTGATCGTCGGGCGCGATATTTAGATTGCGCAGTCATAAAGACTATGCAGAAGTTGCGGGACGACCAAGGAGTTCCCCCATATGACACACTGCGGGGCGCCTTCTGGGAAGGTCAAGAGCTCTATCCAGGTGCAGGCTTCTCTGAGAAGGGGCATGTTCAGATAGCTGTGGTTAATCCTCGAAGCATCTTGGGCTACTTCAGGCCAATAGCGTAGGCGCGAGAAGTGAATTGAAGAACGCCTGCCGATAAAGCCTGTGCTTTATTTGAATTTCACAAATTTAAAGACTGGATTAAAGCGCTATTTCCAGCGATAGAAAGTTTTTGGTTAATTCCATTCGAAATTGTGCTTCTGGTCGTCAGGAGTTATTTCAGGGCAAGCCTGAGGTGGTATAGATGGGTCGGCTGGTTGTACCCAAGTAGCGTCTGGGCCGACCCGTGGCTTGCTTTGCGCAGTATAGATATGGAGCGCCAGCATGGCGGCTGGCCCAATTGATGGCGCGCCAAATTGCCCTGATGTAGTCAGCGGGTTCCTCTAAGCGCCGGCCGCTTGGAAGCGTGTAGGTTTTTTCCTACGCAACGAAAGCCTTAGTCCATTATCGTTGCTATACCTACAGGTGTCATGGCACGATCGCGTTGCCAAGATTTGGCAGTGGATTGCGACGCGGGGGGCGTCCTAGAGATGGCCAATAGCAAAGTCTTGCTTTTAAGCGGGCCGTTCAGTGTGGGTAAGTCCTCCCTGACCAAGGAGCTTACGGAGAGGCATGCTTTCATGAAGGTCAGCACAAGCAGTTATCTAAACGCGCTTATTCCTGACGCCGTTTCGCTCGATGCAGTAAAGCTGAGGCGTGCACAGCAGATCAAGGGCGACCAACTGGATGACGAGACAGACTTTGGTTGGGTCGTTAGGCCAGTCACTGTCAATGCTTTGCTAGCCAATCCGCTCATCGATAGATGGATCGTCGATGCCGTCCGAAAATCGAGACAAGTCACTCATTTTCGAGACGAATTTGGTGGGGCTGTCTATCACGCCCATCTCCATGCATCGGACGTCTTACTTCGCTCTCGATACGCAGGTTCAGATCAAGACTACGCGGCCGCCGTAGCTCATTCGAATGAGCAAAGCGCCCGCGGCCTCGGCGTCATCGCTGACGTTGTGATAGATGTGGATGGTCTTTCTCCTGCCGACCTCGCTCTACGCATTGTCCAGGAGATGCCTTGACATGAATCAGCATCGAGTTGTCTTGATCACGGGTAAGCTTGGTGCGGGCAAGACAGGCTTGGCTCGAGCGTTGTCAGAGAGATTTAATTTCCAGCTTTTGCCGCCTGACCTGAGCGTGCAAGCAGAGAGGTCTTCCGAAGCTGCGACTTCGCCAGGTGGTGACGAGGAGGGAAACCGGCTCATTGACCGCGTTGTCGCCGCGCTCAGCTCCCTTGACGATGGGCAGCTTGGTATCGTGATAGATGGTGCTCTGTCGTCGCGAGTCGTCAAGCAGCTCCGGTCGCAGTTTAGAAGTCAGCTAACGCACGTACATCTCTATGCATCGTTAGAAAGACTGCATCAGATGTATCTTTCCGGCGAAGGGTCTCTCCCAGGCGCGTTGACCTATGATGAAGTTGATTCACTAGAAGAAGGCGAGGTTGAGCTCCTCAAAGCCGATGCCGATGTTCGAATTTCCACAAACCGATCAGACCATGGAGACACGCTCGTTCGTGTTGCCGCGCACTTGCATCTGCTTACGCCTCCTGACGTCAAGTGTGTGGATGTGCTTGTGGGAGGGCAATATGGGAGCGAAGGGAAGGGCAACATCGTTGCCTACTTGGCCAATGAGTATGACGTCCTCGTCCGAGTCGGTGGCCCAAATGCCGGCCACACGGTCGCGAACGCGGCCGGCAAGGCTGTTCACCATCAGCTTCCGTCTGGCGCGAGCTTCTCGACGGCGCTCCTTGTGCTGGGACCAGGTTTCACCATCAATGTTGAAAAGTTGCTGGAAGAGATCAAAAAGTTTGGTATTGCCGCGCATCGCGTAGCGATCGATCCACAGGCCACGATCATTGAGCAAGACGACATCGATGAGGAATGCCAAGGTGTAGTTGGCGCGATCGCATCGACCGGCAGCGGAAGTGGTGCGGCAAAAGCACGGCGAATAAGGTATCGAGGAGCACTAAGTTCGCCGGTAAGGCTGGCAAGGGACATCCCGGAGCTAGCGCCCTTCATTAGAGCCACCGAGCAGGTCTTAGAGAATGCGTACCGCTCGGGTCACTCGGTATTGCTTGAGGGCACGCAAGGAAGTGCTCTGAGTCTTTATCATGGCGCGTACCCCCATGTAACTTCTCGCGACACCAATGTTGCTGGTTGCTTGGCAGAGGCTGGAATATCACCCAGTCGCGTACGGAGGATTTTGATGGTGGTCCGCACGACACCCATCCGAGTGGCTAATCCGGATGGGGATGAGGGGCGAGTGTCTGGAACCTTGAAGAACGAGACAAGCTTTGAAGTTATCTCGCAAAAGGCTGGTCTTGTCCCAGAGGAGGTCATTGGGGCCGAAATCACCTCTACGACCAAACGGAAGCGCCGTGTCGGTTGGTTTGAGTGGGCTGAGTTCCGACGCGCTTGCAACCTCAATGCGCCGACGGACATAGTTCTCACGTTCGTTGATTACTTGGATGTGAAGAATACTCAGGCGAGGCGGTTCGACCAGTTGGCGGACGACACGATCAAGTTCATTGAAGAGGTCGAGCGGGTTGCACAGGCACCCGTATCACTGATCAATACGCGCTTCCCGCAAAAGGATGCGGACTTTGAAGACCTGCGGTCTATCATTGACCGAAGAAACTGGACTGCTCGTTCTGAGCGAGGCGCATAACTGTGGAAATCAGCCATCTCATAGCTAGGTATCCGCGTATTTTTCATATGGCAAATGCTGGCTCTTGGCCGAGCATTCACGCCAGAGGACTGCTCTCTGCAACTGCCGCGCTGGACAGACTGAATGTCAGTGGCCCTCTACGTGCAAAATTTGAAGATCGGCATCGTCCCGAGATGGCGTCGATACATCCAGGGCTTTCGGATGACATCGTGTTGCGGGACCAGAAGCCGATGCCACCCAGTCGGATCGAGAGGGCATTGCCGCCTGATCTAACTGCCGCTGACTGGTATCGCTTGATCAATGGGAAGGTGTTCTTTTGGGCGCAGAGAGAGCGCTTGCTCCGGTTGCTAAACTCATATGGCGAGTTCGAGCACGACGTGTTGACTGTGGACACTACAAGTCTACTGTCGAGCCATGCGTCACGCGTTCGCCTTTGTCACATGAACTCAGGGAACACTTGGCCGATGCCCCATCCACGTGATGCCTCCATCTTCAAGCCTATTGATGAGTATCCCGTGAGGCCTAGTGGATTGCCGCAAAAAGAGGTTGTGGAATTGGTCATCGAGTATGGCGTTCCTGACATCAAAGATCATGTCTTGGCAGTTACTCGGATGCGAGGGTTGGAAGAGCTTGGATCACTATGGCGGCGCACTTAGGTGAATCATCCAGCCAGGAGGTAAGCTGACTTCCTGAGAAGGCATCTTCACTACGAAAAGCTGACTAGCCATGATGGTCCGCTGGCTAAGGATGTCATCTCCGGATACGTTGCTTTGGCCCGCTCGCCGGTCGTAAACTTGAAGGACACTCACCAGGACACAGTCCGGTTTGAGTTCTGTAGGCAGATCAATGGCTTAGGCTCGGGCACGTTTAGTCCCACTCTCTCCGCCACTGATTTCAAAAGGCCCCTGGACACAGGGGCTTTTCTGTTTCTACGGCCTTCGCTACCCGCCCGCTTACCCATTCACCTGCAAAGATCGATTCTGCACGATCTGCTGCCGAACCCGGCCTTGCGCCTCGGATTGTATCCAGAGTGCGCGGCGTCCGATGCGGATAGAGCGCGGGAAGCGGCCGGCCTTGATCTCTCCGCAGATAAAGGTGGTGTCCATACCGGTCATCTGGCTCACGTGATCAAGCGATAGCAGCTCTTCCAGTCTTTCAGCCGCGCCCATGATGGCCTCCCCAAGCTGGAACTGCAGAACGATGTCGATCATCGGCCAAGGCAATGATAACGCTCAGGCGATCTCAGATCTCAGATCTCAGCACCAAGGTTACCCAGCATGACGAGACGATCACGTCGCAGGCAGGGCTGATCATTGCTTTGCGCAGCGATGTGACCGATGTGGCTGGAAGGACTGCGGCCAACACCACCGCATTGCAGCAGCTGACGACGCGCGTCCCGTCGCCTACTTCCAGGCTGTCAGCGAACCCAGGGCAGAGTCCACCCTGGTGATGGCACGATTGCCCAAGGAAGCACAGGAGGAGCTGGTGCACCGAATGCGCGAGTTCGCTAGAAGGGGGGCGAGAGCTCAGCAAGGTGAGTGTGTCAATCAGTGATAACTGGCGCAGTCTAAGTGGATCTTTCGTCCCAGCCTCTCAACATCAGGCCGCTGACGGTAGACTGTCGGCTGCAGTCCTACGTATTGCGATCAGTCACGATTTTGCTATCTAGGTATTGAATGATGCTGCGGGTTAGATTGATGGCAAGCAGCGCCTCATCGCGTTCGACAAGCTGATCGTTGGCGTGAGCTAGGCTCCCTCTGTTACGGAGCGGATTAAGCGAATCTAGGATATTTCCGATGGAAAAGACAATCTTGCGCATTGCGTCGTCTTGGACGCCCATATCGCGCAGCGCAGGATGGCTTTCTCGCATCAGTTTAAAAACTTGAGTGACTCCAGGATCTGCTGGCAGCGAAGCCAGGTTCAGCCCTGCCGATTGGCATACCGTTTTCAAATAACCATGGAGGGCCGTGTGAACGCGATCCAAGGCACTCACTGGACCCTGCACCTCCAGCAGCGATGCAGCATCGGCCAAGGCTTGACGCACCAGCTCGCTAGCTAACCTGGGTGACGTCGGCTCTACGGCGGCTACTTGGTTGCATCGCTTTGCCATGGCAAGCAGCTTCGAACGTGCATCTAGGGTCCGCTGGACCTCTGACCCCACCGGAAATCGGCGGGCAACGCCTCGCACTATCGCCGCCTGAGTCTGCGGATCGGCGGAAGAGAGCACCGCCAAGAAGCGTTGCCGCGTGGTGCCCGGATAGTCTTCCGGATCGATCGTTAGGTCGCAATAGGCGGCATAGAACTCACGGTGGGATGAATAGGTGAAATCGCCCAGGTAACCGCCTGACACGCCAATGTAGTGGCTGATGATCCAATGTATTTCAGTCGGGCGTAGGCCTTCCATGGATACCTTTGGTCGCCGGCTGGAAGGCCGGCCCAGATGGAGGCACTATAGCCTTGGCGCCCAGTTCCGGGCCATAGGGGGGGAGACATGGATAAGTCGTTTGAGGAAGGGACGGTCGACGCCCCGGAGAGCGGATCTGTGCTCCGGGAGCGAGGCTCGCTGATTGACAAGGTCAATCGGGCCCGCCTCGAGCTGCTGGACCTATCGACCCGCAACCGGTTGCTTAGCGTCCCTAGGTCCGGCCACGCTAAGACGGTGGAAGTGGTCAATGAGCTCGCGAAGGCGATGTATCAGACGCTCGTCATCGATGGAAAGCGCTTCACTTTCGCTGCAGGTAGGGCCGACCCAAAGACAGCCGCAGACGATGCCGTAGGCGAGGAAGGCGATCAGTCCGACTCAGCCGGCGCCGTCCAGGTAAAGGGTGTTGATGCGGAAGCTGACCTCACGCTTGTCGAGGATGAGCTGGACGACCTCGAACTTCTGGCGCAGCCGAACTTAGAGCTGGACGAGCAGGGGCGCCGCGTTAGCCACTGGGACGCCCAGTTGATGACGCGCTTGACACCGACCGGCTTGCAGAAGCGACTCTTAGATCTTTACGTTGATGCCCGCACGCTTCAAGAAGAGCAGGGCATCAACGTGCTCTACCTCGGTATTGGCTATCTAAAATGGCGTGCGCCGACCACCCCTAAGATCGACCGATATGCTCCACTCGTGCTGGTGCCCGTCGCGTTGGAGCGCAGCAACGCAGGCGAGAAATTCCACCTCAGATGGCAGGGTGATGAGATCGTCGCCAACCTGTCGCTCCAGCTCTTCCTGCAACGTCAGTTTGAGATGAAGCTGCCAGAAATCGATGAGTTCGAAAGCCTCGACATCGATGACTACCTGTCCAAGGTTGCGTCCCTGATTGAGGGTAAGCCTGACTGGGCAGTCGTGCCGGACGATGCGGTATTGGGCCTATTCTCGTTTGCGAAGTTCATGATGTATCGGGATCTAGACCCTGCGAGCTGGGAGCAGTCTGGTGGCTTAGGAGCGCTCCCTGCACTTCGGGGCGTAGTTTCGGATGGATTTCCCGGCGCTGCTATTTCGACAAGCGAAGAGGACATTGACGCCACTGTAAGCCCGGAACATATGCGCCATGTCGTCGACAGCGACAGCTCCCAGTCCCTCGTTGTCCATGACGTACTCAAGGGGCGGAGCATCGTCGTTCAAGGGCCGCCGGGAACCGGCAAGTCTCAAACCATCGCGAATGTTATCGCGGGGGCAATTGCCGATAAGAAGCGCGTGTTGTTCGTGGCGGAGAAATTGGCGGCTCTAGAAGTTGTGAAGAGGCGCTTGGACCAAGTTCGACTCGGCGCCGCCTGTCTTGAACTTCACAGCAACAAGGCGAACAAGCGAGCCCTGCTGGAAGAACTTCGGCTCACATGGAACTTGAGCCCGCTGGCCAATGAGGACAGCGGGCCGATCGTTCGTCAGCTCACTGAGCGACGCGATTTGCTTAACGCCCATGCCTCGCGCCTGCACCAAGAAATGCTTCCGTCGAGACTGACGCCCTACGAAGTGTTCGGCAACCTTGTTCGGCTGCGTCGGGAGGGATATGTCACGGCCCGCATCCGGCTTGATTCGCCGCTCGAGTGGGCGTGGGACAGGGTAGAGGAAAACCAGAAGCTGCTTCAGGACCTGTGCGACCGAGTCCTTGCAATGGGTATCCCCGACCAGCACGCCTGGGCCGGTGTCGGGAATGACGCGCTGCTGCCGAACGATCGGGACCGGTTGATTGGGGAGATCGCTGAACTCGCCACTACTCTGGAGGAATGGAGGCAACGCACTGTCGAACTGACCAGCGCTCTCGACCTTACGTTCTCGGACAGCCTAGATGCGCCACAAGCCGCAATTGACCGAACCAAGGTTCTGCTGACGGCACCGGCACTCGGACCCGGTGCACTCGCCGACGCGTCTTGGGAGACTCCTTCGGGCCTCGAGAGCCTGGTCGAAGACGTTCGGCGTGCGCAGGAGCTGCGCCGAACTTGTAACGAATTTGCGGCCGATTCGGCAGTTGAACGCGTATGGGAGCAAACGAGGCAAGAGTTGTCGAGTGTTCCTGGTGACTTCGTCCTCGTCAGGGAACTGTCTGTGATGCGCGATGCGCACCAGAAGCTGTCAGGCATGGGGTCTGACCTAGAACGTCTAGCCCAGTTGGTAGGGGAGCAGCGGCCGCTAACATTCGAGGTAATGGCTCATGTCTGTGCGCTTGCGGAGCGCGCCAGCTCAGCGCCACAGATTGATCGCGATGCTTTGGTTGCTCGTATTTGGGAGCGAGGCGTTGATTCGGTCCAGAACTTGGTCGAATGGGTGCAACAGGTCCAGGCAGCCCGCCGTGAACTAAGTGAGGTGTTCCGCGACTCTGCATGGTCTTCCAACTTTGAGGGCGCTCGGCTGCAAATCGCCAGTCGTACCGGGAGCTTCTTGCGCTTTTTAAGCGGCGAGTGGCGTGCCGCAAATCGGCTGGTCCGCGCGCAGCTGCGAAATCCAAAGCTTCCAGCTGATCATTTGTTGCCAGCACTGGACAAACTCCTTGACGCCCAGGCAGCGCTCCGCCGGCTCGACGAGGGAAATGCTCAGGGTGAAGAAGCGTTCGGCGCCAACTGGGAGCGTGATCGTTCTGATGCCGCTTTCTTAAGAGGCGTTGTAGCTTGGATGCGTGGCATGCGCCCGCTTGGGCTGGGTGCGCGCGAGCAAGTCGCCGCCATTGGTGATAAGGGCTTAGCGGCTGAGTTGGCGGCTCGCCTTGGCCCGGGACTGGCCGAAGTCCAAGCCCTTTTGTCTCCCATACATGAATCATTGCTCACTAGCGGGCAGATGCTGTGGAGCGCGGTAGAGTCCTCGCTTCCAAGGGTCCCGCTGCATCGATTGTTAGACGACACGGCCCCGTTCGAACAGGCAATTTCGGCGTGCGATTCGCTGAATAACGCTAAGGCGATGACCGTGTCACTGGCCCTCGAACGCATCGACGCTCTGACCAGCACTCAGGCGGCACTTGCCGCACTGGCTCAAGTCGACCGGCAAGGCGAAGCCGCGTTCGGTGACCTGTGGCGAGGCTTCGCTTCGGATGCTGCTGCGCTCCAAGATGCTTGTCTCTGGATGACTACCAACGCTGACTTGAGGATGCTGGCCTCGCGCACCGTCGACGCCCAGCAGATGCTTGAGCAGGCGACAAATCAGCTTGAGGAAGCTGAAAGGCTGGACATCGAGCTTTCTGAGCTATTCACTATTTTACGATTTGCAGGCAACGACGAGGTCGCATCGAATACCGCTGACGTCTCCGTGAATGCCGCGATAGGCCAGCTCAAAGCGTGGGAAGCAGATCCGGAAGGGCTCCCGCAATGGGTTGCTTACATAGCTCAAGCAAATGTGGCCAAACGACGTGGACTGAAGAACTTCGTCGATGCGCTGGCGACCGGTGTCTTAACTCCTGATGAGGCTCGGGGCACGTTCGATCTAGCCTATTATGAGGCGGTTCTGTCAGCAATGGTGGCGCGGGCCCCTGAACTGGCGACGTTCGACGGTAAGAAGCAGACCGAGCTTGTCGAGTCGTTCTGCGAGCTAGATCGAAGCCGCATTGACTTGGCTCGGAGGCAGGTTTCCCGCTCGCATCGCGAGCGAATCCCGTCGAAGAACGGGGCGGCGGGCCCTGTGGCGGTGATTCTCGGCGAGATGGCGAAGAAGAGAAGCCACCTCCCTATTCGCCAACTGATGGTGTCGGCGGCGCCTGCCATCCAAGCACTCAAGCCGGTTTTCATGATGAGCCCGCTGTCGGTGGCGCAGTTTTTACCCCCAGGTGCGGTGGAATTTGATCTTTTGGTCATCGACGAGGCTAGTCAGGTCCAGCCAATCGACGCCTTGGGTGCCATTGCCCGCGCCAAGCAACTGGTCATCGTAGGCGACGAGCGTCAATTGCCGCCCACGCGGTTCTTCTCAAGAGCTCTGGGCGATTCGTCCACACATGTGGATGAGTCCGCAGCGCCGGCGGATGTTGAGAGTATCTTGGGACTTTGCCTCGCGCGGGGGCTACCGGACAGAATGCTCCAGTGGCACTACCGAAGCCGCCACCAGTCTCTAATTGCGGTGTCCAATAGTCAGTTCTACGAGAACAAGCTAGTGATCGTGCCAAGCCCATACACGAGTGAGGCGGGCGTGGGTCTGCGGTTCCACCACCTGCCCGACGCCGTCTATGATCGTGGTGGCACTAGCACCAACGCGCGTGAGGCGAAGGCTGTTGCCATGGCGGTCATTGCTCACGCACAAACGACACCGCATCTTACCTTGGGGGCTGCCGCTTTCTCGACCCAGCAACGGCGGGCAATCTTTGACGAAGTGGAGCTGCTGCGTCGCCAACATCCTGAGACCGAAGGTTTCTTCACGGCACACGCCCACGAGCCGTTCTTCGTCAAAAGCTTGGAGAACATCCAGGGCGACGAACGCGATGTCATCTTCATCTCTATCGGCTATGGCCAAGATTCGCGCGGCGGCGTGAGCATGAACTTCGGACCGGTCAGCAGCGAAGGCGGTGAACGACGTCTCAACGTGCTCATCAGTCGCGCCAAACAACGATGTGAGGTCTTTTCGTCCATCACTGACGAAGACATCGATCTCAGTCGAGGCAAGGGCAAGGGCACTGCTGCACTCAAACTGTTCTTGCACTATGCCCGCACAGGGCGCCTCCATATCGCCGACGAGGCTGTCGAACAGCGCAAAAGGACGTTTGAGCAGGAGGTTGCAAAAGCGCTCATCGCTCGTGGCTACGACCTTCACATGCATGTGGGGGTGGCCGGCTTCTTCGTCGACATTGCCATCGCCGATCCGGAGAGGCCAGGGCGCTACATCATTGGTATCGAATGCGACGGAGACTCCTACCGAAGGTCCAACGGTGCGCGTGATCGAGACCGTCTACGTGACCAGGCGCTCCGTGATAAGGGCTGGCAAGTCCACAGGGTATGGAGTGCGGAATGGTTCCTCAGGCCTGCCGCGGAACTTGATGCCCTGGTGCGCGTCATCGAGCGTTCAAAACTGGAGCCGGACCCCTTTGAGGCAGAGACGGTCTCTCGATCACGCGCCGTTCCAGTCAACATCGAGAGCGTGGAACACGACGACTTCGTCGAAGTGGGTCTGGTTAGCTCTGACGAGCTGCCCAGCACCGAGCCTTATGTGGAAGCCAACTTCGCGGTGCCCAGTCAGCAACAGGAGCTGCATGCAGTTCCTGCAATGCGGATGGCAGGTTTTGTGCGCGACTTGGTTCACGTCGAGGGCCCGATCCATCGGTCAGAGGCCGTTGTTCGAATTCGTTCTCTATGGGGCTTGCAACGAGCCGGAGGGCGCATCCAGAGTGCGGTGGATGAGGGCATCCGGCGGGCGGTTGAAGACGGTCTGGTGTTGCAGGATGGGGAGTTCCTCCTGTGGCCCGGTCGCGCTGTTCGAGTGAGGGACAGAAGCTGCGTTCATTCTCTGAGCTTGCGTCGACCTGAGTTGCTTCCACCCATGGAGATGGATGTCGCGATCTTGGAACTGGTGCGCGAGAACTTAGGGGCATCATTGGATGAAGTAGCGCTTCACGTGTCGCGCCGGCTGGGCTTCCGAACGACGAGCGCGCAGCTGCGTGCTGCTCTAGTGGGTAGGGCCGAAACACTTTTGGCGCGCGGTGTCTTGGTCCTGCGGAATGGATTGTTGGCGGAGCGACCTATTCAACAGTGAGCGTGCTGGAGCTGCTGTAAAGAGAGGGGGAAGTAGGCAATGCTGGTCTTAGTCACCCGCCACTGACGGCGGAGCCCAGCGGTGGGAAAAAGGGAGGGCAAAGAGGTCAAGGAAAGAACTTGCTGGAGTCGGTCAATCATTTGGCGAACTGCCCCTCCTGGTATCGCGGCAATTCCACCTTGGGCCGATACAGCTCCATGGCGCTGATCTGCTTGCTCCGGGTCACGTACGGTTTCTTGTGGAGGTAGTGCTTGCGCAGCACCTGGACCCGATCCCGGGGAGCAGTGCTGTGGCCGGTGACCAGCGCAATCTCCCTCTCCGGAGCATCGTTGACATCCAATTCGGTAGCGAGGGTATGGCGGAAGGTATGGAAGCCGATTCCCTTGGCAAAGCCTAAGCCTTTCAGGTAGCGGCCGAAGTCCACCACGAATTGCTGGCCGTAGCGAGCGTTGGTCTCTCCCGTCTTGCGGTTCACGCCGGCAGAGAGGAGGGGGAGCACCCGCGCATGCCCAAGGAGGGCGACCAACGGAGTCATGGCATGAAGATTGGATTCAAGCTTTCTGTTGCTGTTGCGGCCTGTGCGTTGACCTTTGGAATCAGTAGCGCCACGGCGAAAGCCCCTGGCCCTTGTTCCGTCTGCGAGGTCCAATACATTGCATGCGAGGCGTCAGGTACAGACTTGAGTATCTGTATCCGGAACTATATGCAATGCTTGCGTCTGAACGGCTGCATTATCCCGTAATAAGACGCGGCGAGGACGTGTGGGGACCTTGCGATACCCTGCAGCCTCGCCACCATCCAGACAAAAGCCTCGGTCCTGCCGGGGCTTTTTCGTTTCCGGAAACGCCATGCCGCGCATCATGCCGGGGGCGAAACCGAGACGGCGCCTGTGTGCCCTGATGCAGGTAGGCGCATGTGGATGGAGCGGGTTGTATTCATCCCCGGCGCCCACCCTTCGGCTTGTTATGGCACAGCGGATAGCTGGAGCACGATCTGAAAGCCCCGTGCGGCCCATTGCGGTCCACGAACACGCCCACCTTGCACACCGGGCAACGTTCTTCGTGGATGGCCACGCCAGACAGGCTCGTCACTTCCACCGCGCCGTCCCGCATCAGCTCATCGAGGAACGGCGAACGTTTCCCCAGCAGAGTGAACATCGCAACCGACCGCCGCGCTCGCGTCAGCGCCACATAGAACAACCGCCGTTCTTCGCTCAGTGGATAGGTGTCGCCATCCGGCATCGCCAGCGAAAGCACCGGGTCGTCCGACCGCAGGCTGGGGAAGCCTCGGTGGATCATCCCTGGCAGAATCACATAATCCGCCTCGCGCCCCTTCGATCGATGTGCGGTCAGAAACTCCACGTCCATCGTGCTGCCGAAGGCAGTCTTCCAATCCGGTGGCACCGCGCTGCGATCGGCGCGATACCGCCCCAGGATGAATACAGTCGCGCGCCCATTGCGGCCCTGCGGCACCGCGCCTGACAACAGCTGCTGATGCAGCCTGGCGAGGTACTGGCGAACGCCATCCTGCAGCTCCTCGCGACGATTCATCTGGAACGCTTGCAGCACTGGCCCCATTGCCGGTGCGGCAGAACGAACCGCCTTGGCAATCTGCGCTGGATTCCGGCTGACGAAACGGCTGGACGCATCGCAGAGCGCCTGGGGGCAGCGGAATGTCTGCTCCAGTTTCAGCACCTGGCCATGGCCCATCCACTCGCGGAATCGGGTCATCACCGAAACGTCGGCACCGGCGAAACGATTGATCGACTGCCAGTCATCGCCCACCGCAAACAGGTAGCGCCCCGGTTTACTGACCAAGGCGCGGCATAGGCGAGCGCGGGCGCGCGAGGCATCCTGGAATTCGTCCGCCATCACCAGCTCGTAGGGCGATTCATAGCGACCCTGTTCCAGCAGTCCGGCCGCCATGTTGAGCATGTCTTCGAAATCGATGCCGTGCTCGTCAGCCAGTGCGTTGTCCCAGGCCTGGAAAACAGGGCTGGCGATTTCCAGGAAGCGCCGATGCCGTTCCTTGAACTGGTCTTCGGGCATCTGTCGCAGGCGCTCGGCCATATCATCCAGCGTCAGGCAGTTGCTCTTGGCATGGGCAATGAAGGTGCGCATCAAGCCGATCAGGTCCGCGTCCGGCATGGGCTTCGCGCCCTGCTCGGGCAGCTCGCGGTCGGGGTTGGGGTCGAGTTCGACACCGGACTCGCCAAGCCTCTCCGCAAGATTCTGCAGGGCATGTCCACTGCGCAGGCCAAACGAAGTGGTCTCGACAAGGGCCGTGCCGTGCGCCGCATGCTGCTGACGCTTCCAGTGCATGCCTTCGGCGTAATGGGCGAAGTGCGCCGGCGGTTGGTCATCGGCATCCAGCGCAAAGTGCTCGTGATACAGGCCGGCGTCCGGGTAATAGAAGTCGGGGCGATACTGGCGATGGGTGTCGGTTGCCGTATCGAAATCGTAGCGCCGCTCGTAGTCGTACGTCACGCCGTTGTAGAAGAGCCAGTCGGCGATCACGCACTCTTCCAGGCTCTTCACCCGCTCACCCTGCAGGGCGCGGATGTAGGGCGTGCCATCGTGGTCGTAGCCGTCGGCCTCCATTTCCGCGCCGAATGGCGGCAGGTCACGCCCGAACACCAGGCGGAACATGTCCCATTGGGTGCGGAAGTGGGTCGAGCGGTCCTTCAGGTCGTCCACCAGTTCGGCCAGCTTGTTGAAACCCAATGTGGCGTCAGTGGCCCATTCCGGGATATCGGGCTTGCGCCCCGTGGCTTTGACGATGATGGCCAGACCCAGGGCGTGGAAGGTCCGGGCCTCAACCACGCTGTCGCCCATGCCGAGCCGATCGAAAGATCGCTGCGCGCGCTCCTCCAGCTCCTTGGCAGCGTCCTTGTTGAAGGCGAGCATCACGATGCGTTCGGGTTCGACAAAGCCGCGGTCAATGGCGTAAGCGGCCTTGGCGACCATGGTGGAGGTCTTGCCGGAACCGGCCGCGGCCACGACCTGGACTCGGTTGTCGAAGCAGATGACGGCGCGGGACTGTTCCTCGGTCAGCGGCTTGCTCTCGACCCGGTCCAGGAAGTCCTTGGCCAACACCAGCTCACGCCGGGTCATGGCCTCGTTGGCTTCGGCCCAGGCAGCGGACCAATCCAGGTTCCAGTCGCGCAGGGCGTCCAGCGCTGCGCGATGGCTGTCCGCGTGCAGGTCTTCATGCACGTCTTCATCGCGGAACAGCTGCTCCAGCTCCGGCGGATGCAGGGACAGGGCGGAGCGCTTCGCCAGCAGCGCCTGCTGCTGCTCGTGGGTGATCCAGCGGCGACCGGCATTGCCCCGGTCGATGAGGGCGTCCGCGTCGTTCAACCACGACTGGATCTGTTGCAGAACGTTGTCGAACAGGGCCTTGCGCCCACGCGTGGTTCGCGCAAAGAGGACGTGTTGCAGCGCAGCCGCAAGCCGCGACGCTTGTCCGTTGGGGAGCCCGTCTACGCACAGCCCAGAAGCATCGCCGGTCTGGAGCTCGACCCGTGACCAGAAGACCCCTCGCTGGACCTGCACCTTCTGCTCATCATCCACGCGCAGCCGGTACTGCTGGCCGGAGACACTGAGTTCAACGTACTCGCCATCAAGCCGCAGCGACCAATGGGGTGAACGGGTCACACGCCGGCCCCAGCCCGAGGAGCACCATTCCATAGACATCCAGATATTGCCTTGCAAGTGTCAATAGGGCTTATTGAGCCCCTAAGCCCACATGATAAGGGGCTTGGAAGCCGCCTGTGGTCGTCAGCTCGCGGATTGACCTCGGTAAGGGCTTCGCATACGCAGGAAGTGGTCTGTGGAGTCGCGGGGTGTCGCGCTTATCGCGTGCGTCCCGGATGTGCGCTCCGTACGTGCCACTATGCACCTGTGCAATGGTGTGCCACGATCCGGCGGCTCACTGCATGTTGAGTGGAAGCGGTGCTTGGAGAAGGGCTTGGGAGGGAATGCCCCGATGAATGCAGTGGATCCGGAATTGAAGAGGTTGCTGGCAAGGTTCGATGAGTGCCACACCTTCGAAGGCTGCCAGTTGACCAGTCCGGAAAGCCATGGGATCGACGACGATACGCCGCTGCATATAGCGGCGTTCAATAACGAAGTGGATCTACTCAAAGAGTTGATGCCGTTCGTCACCAATATCGACGTACTCGGGGATATTGGATTGACCCCGATGGCGAACGCGGTGATTAGTGAAAGCCTCGAGGCCGTTGTCTACCTTCTCTCCTGTGGTGCGGACCCCATGATCCTGGATGAAGTGGGCGATTCGGTGCTGGAGATCATGAAGAGGAGACCCGTCTTCAATCAGTTGGTTGAGCAGATCGAGAGCGAGCTGCCGGGGGCGGTTTGAGGCGGGCGAGGTGTGGGTGCTGGAGCGCGCTCGTGGCTCCGCAACCTGGGGCAGGCCGAGAAGATCACGGTGCTAGGATCGCGTGCCATCACTCGTAGGCGCGATCCTGCTTCGTTGGCGGTACTTCGACTACATCACCACGCCGGATCAGCTCATCCAGATCCACCGCCGAAGCGGCCAGGGCATCCTGTGCATCGAAATCCCACTTGTCCTTGTACTCGCGTGCCAGCAGGTCGCAGACCGCCTTGGCACGCGGATAGGCATCGTCCTTGCCCTCGCTCTGCTTCAGCGCATCGCGATGGATCTGGCACAGCATGAGCTGGTGCGCATCTTCGGCGCGCTCGCGCTCCCAGGTGATGTCGGGCAGGCCCGAAAGCGCAGCGGCAAGCGCGAATGCGGTCATTGGCATGTCAGGTGTCCAGGCGGCGATGGGAACCCGAGCGTATGCGAGCGGCGTTGGCTTGAGGCCACCGCCGCCCGCGTCGTTTCACTGCGTGTTCACCATTCGCCGCAGCATGGAAACTGCATCAAATGCAGTTGATCCAGACGATCTGCTCACGCATTCACATCCACCACAATCCGCCCACGCACCTTGCCCGGGATGATCTGGTCGTAGACGTCCAGCACCTCGGCAAGCCCGATCAGCTGCACGGTGCTTTCCAGCTTCTGCGGGTCCAGGTCGGTGGCAAGCCGGTCCCATGCACGCTGGCGCACGGCCTGCGGCGCATTCACCGAATCCACGCCAGCAAGCGTCACGTTGCGGAGAATGAAGGGCAATACCGAGCCATGCAGCTCATCACTCTGCGCCAGCCCGCAGGCGGCCACTGCGCCTCGGTATTTCGTCTCGGCAATGGCGTTGACGAGGGTGGGGCCACCCGCCACATCGACCACGCCGGCCCAGCGCTCGGCACTCACGGGCCGCTCGCGCGGTTCTGAAAGCTGCGCGCGGTCGATGATCTCGGCGGCGCCCAGGCTGTGCAGATACCCGGCGTGTTCAGGTCGCCCGGTGGCAGCCACTACGCGATAGCCAAGCTTGGACAGGATCGCCACCGCAATCGAGCCGACGCCGCCGTTGGCGCCGGTGACCAGCACATCGCCCTTCCCGGGCGTCACGCCTGCATCTTCCAGTGCCAGCACGCACAGCATGGCGGTATAGCCTGCTGTGCCGATGGCCATTGCGTCGCGGGTGCTCAGGTTGGCGGGAATCCTGTTGAGCCATTCGCCGCGAACACGGGCACGCTGGGCGAGGCCGCCGTGGTGGCCCATGCTGAGATCCCAGCCGTTCAACACCACGCGGTCACCGGGTTGGAAACCGGCATTGCCCGATTCCAGTACAACGCCAGCCAGATCGATGCCAGGGATCAACGGGAACGTCCGGATCACCGGGCGCGTGCCGGTGAGGGCCAGCGCGTCCTTGTAGTTCAGCGTGGAGTACTCGACCTGCACCAGCACGTCGCCATCCATCAGGTTGGCTTCATCGAAATCGACCAGCTCCGTGGATACGCCGTCGTTGGTTCTGCGCGTCAGCAGTGCCTTGAAACTCATGGTGCGGTCTCACGTTCAGTGGATGAGCCCATGCTAGGCTCGCACCGTTATCGCAACAAGAACGATGATTTTCCGTAGGTACTATGGTTTTCCGGAGTATGCATGCGTAGCAGGCGTTGGGACGGCAAGAGCGGTTGCGCGGTGGAAGTCACGCTGTCGGTGATGGGCGGCGTGTGGAAGCCGATCATTCTGTTTCACCTGATGACAGGCAAGCGACGCTTCATGGAGTTGACGCGGCGTGTGCCCAACGCCACCCAGTCCATGCTGACCAGCCAGCTGCGGGAACTGGAGGCTGACGGCGTGGTGATCCGCCACGTGTACCCGGAAGTACCGCCGAAGGTGGAATACGAGCTTTCCGAATTCGGGCGCACGCTGGTGCCGGTACTGCTTGCCATGCGCGAGTGGGGTGAAACCTATCGCGGCCATAAAGGCACGAACAGCGACGGCTGAGGCGTGAAGCGGCGAGCCGAGCGTCGCCGCCATGGCGCTTGAACCCCTGCAGCATTCCGGAGGCCGCGGCAATAGCCGAAGTACTGCAGGCAGCGCATGTGGAGCGCTGCCTCGCTCCGTGAAGGGCGGTGATGCGGTTCCTGTTCCGTTGACGCCCGGTTCCCTATAGTGGCCCCGGAACCCTGCAATGGAATGCCCATGCACGTGATGTCCCCCAGCCGTTGCCTGACGCTTGCACTTGCCGTCGTAATGAGTGCCGGCGCGTGTGCACGGCCACCGTCCACCGAAAACGAAAGGAATCCCGCCATGTCCGGCGCAACCCAGACCGGCCGCACGATCAACGGTCACACCTATACCGATGCCCCCGTGGACGTGAAGCTCGGGCCGAACACTTTCCGCATTCCGGCCAACTACCTGGACAGCCAGATCGCACCGTGGCCGGGCGAGGGGGTGACGCTTGTCATCGAGTGGCCGGACATGACGCCGACGGCGCCGGGTGCCCGCGCCAATCCGCGCACGAATGATTTCCGGAAGGAGATTCCCATTCGGATCAACTACGTTGATCGCGTTCCCGTCGAAACACTGCTCTCAAGGCTGTCGTCAAATGAAGCCATCACGGAGGAGGGTTCTGTGGAAAGGGAGGATCCCAGGGACCGTCTCGACCAACGCGTCGCACAGCCGGAGACCTTGGGCCTGACGCCCTATGCAATCGATGAAGCGAAGATGGTGGTGTACGCGAAGAAGCATGAGGCGCGGTACGGAAAGCCGCCTGTCCGCAATCCCGCCTACGAGAGAGACTGGTACATCGCACGCCAGGGCGACGGCCGGATCAGCTCGTTCGTCAAATGTGACGGCGAGGAATTCCGACGCGACGGCGTGCGGCTGGAGGGGCGCGAGGTGATCAGTGAGCCTGGGGAAGTAGCAGCCGGCTGCGTTCATTACTTCGTGGACATCGACAACAAGCTGTCCGTCAGCCTGGACTACAAGAGAGCGTTTCTGAAGGACTGGAAGCGCATGGAAGAGGCCGTCAGGGACGTCATCGCGCGCACCCGGTCCAAGTGATCGGTGATTCAAGGAAGAGAAGAGGCAGGGTATGAGTGGATTGACCGAACGCGATCTGAGCGTCCTTGGAAACTATGCCAGAGACGGCAACCGCGAGCTTTACTGGAACTACCTGTCGCAACTGCCGGGAGCCGATGGGTACGGGACACTGGCACTGGGTGTTGTACGCAATGACAGCCTGCCGGGACGCGTCGCGAACACCTATGCACAGAACTATGCGAAGACCCAGCAGGAAGAGGGATCCCGGTTTTCAAATGCACAGTTGACCGAGCGGCAATGGGAGTCCTTTGGGCAGACCCTGCTCGAAAGAGATCTTGAGTTGCGGCAGCAGTGGATGAACGAGCGCCGCCCAGACCTGGCACTGAATCTCCCCGGCAAGGATGTGATGCTGGCCCACGACCGTGCATTTGAACGGCATGAACTCGATCCCAACTGCTGGACGCCGCGCGTGTTGCTGCAGGCGGCTGAACAGAAGAGCGGCCACGAGAAGCTGGAACAGATCTGGACCAACATGCTCAACAACGACTACGCCGGCGGCCCGCGCGTGGGCAACACCAGCGTCGATGCCATCAGCCAGATGGGATGGGCGAAGGGCGGCCAGTACCTGACCCGGTTGAGCGTGCTGGAAGCCACCCAGATACTGGAAGGGCGCTCGGCGGTCGATCCGAACGTCATCGGTGGCAACAGCTACTACGCGATGTACTTCGAGGCGGACAGGAAATGGGCCAGCGTCAGTTCCGGCGGCGGCCACGTGTCGATGCGCGAGATCACCGACCCCACCCGCATCGCCGAGCTCAACGACGCTCGCGACGTCCGCCTGGAGCGACAGGAGAAACGTACCCGGTTCCACCCGGATGACCCGTATCGGACCATAACCCGCAGCCCGCTTACCGCAGCAGTGGACGACATGCCTGATCCCTCGTTGGCACCGACTCGCCTGGCCGACATCCGTCCAGGCCACCGTGAGTACGCACTGATGCAGCAGGTACGCGAAGGCGTGGCCGCGATCGATGCCAGCGCCGGGCGTACCCACGATGAGGACAGCGAGCGTCTTGTGGCGAGCGTGATGGCGTTGGCCCGCCGCAACCAGCTTGAACGTGCCGACCATGTGCTGCTGAGCGCCCAGACCGCCGACAGTCCCGCAGGGCGGAACGTGTTCGTGGTGCAGGGCGGGATGAACGATCCCGCGCACCTGCGCGTCTCGATGCCCACTGACGTGGCGGTGCAGACCCCGGTTGCGCAGTCGCTGCAGCAGATCGAGGCCGCAAGCCTGGACCGCCAACCGGCGGCTGTGCAGCGGCATCAGGACATTGACGTGCAGGCCCGCGAGAGCCCTGGGATGCGGATGGGGTGAAATCACAGCGCCGGGCCGCCAATGCCAGCCCCCGGATGGGGGCCGGCACGCATCACGGCAACGCGTGACTTACGGGATGGTGCAGCCGCTGTTTCTCAGGCAACGTGCAAACGCCGGGTAGCAGACGTTCTCACCATTGCCCGCCGCCAGACAAGCATCGTAGGCGGTGTAGCACGGGGTACAGCGGGACTGCGCGGAGGCACTGCCGATTCCCAGGGTCAGTGCAGCAGCCGCAATAGCAACAGACAGCTTGAATCCAATCTTCATGCTTCACTCCGTTGATAGCCCTCCTTGGGCACCTCGGAGGCTATCGTGGGAAGAGGGTGTATTCAACCCGCACTGCGTCCGGATGGGCATCCATCCTCAGCGCCCCGCCCCGGATTTACTTTGTTGGCGCGTCTGAAGTCTGTGCGGCCACCATGGCCTGCTGCATTTCCTTCAGCGACAGATAGCCATCACCATCGGTGTCCAGGCCCGCAAAGTACTTCGCGATCTCCGGCACCACGGTGGCCTCCTCTTTGCTGATCCTTCCGTCCTTGTTGGTGTCCATGGCAGTGAACGCAGCGTCGATCGAATCCGCCTGCTTGCTGAAGCGTCCCTGCTGGAACTTCGTGTACTCGGCCTTGTCGACGCGTCCATCCTTGTTGGCATCCATCGCGGTGAACGTGGAATCGATGTAGGCCTGTTTCGGGTTGGCCGGTGCGGCCCCGGCAAGCAATGGGGTAGCGCACAGGGCAATCAACAGAGCAGTTCTGGTCATGGGGTGTTTGTCCTTGTTGAGGGTCAATCAGCGGCAGGGATAGGTGTAGCCGTCGGCGCCGCGATAGGTATCGTTGCGGCGGTCGTAGTTGCCGTAGCGGTTCATGCAGTAGTCGGCGCGTTCGCGGGTCTCGCGTTCACGCTTGGCGGCTGCGGCGATCACGCCGGCCACCACCGCCGCACCCACCACGCCCACCACCACGCCGGTGGCTTTGGCGTCATGCCGGCGCTCGCGTTCCCGCTCACGTTCGCGTTCACGACGCTCCCAGGCATCACGATCGCGATCACGGTAGTCCTGGTTCCACTGCGGGGCGTAGCGATCGCCTCGTTGCGCATGGGCGTCGCTGGAGTAGGGCAACAGCACAAGCAGTTGTACGGTTGCTGCCAGCAGTAGTGCGGTTCTTCCTGGTTTCAGAAACATCGTCCAGCTCCTGTGCGGACATTGTTGGTAGCTGCAGTACACATCGCAGACATTGCGCGAACCTGCCGTCACTGCTGGCAGATGCCGTGGCTATCGAACCAGTGCTTCCACCGGGTCCAGCTGGGCAGCGCGGCGTGCGGGCAGGAAGCCGAAGCCAATACCAATCAAGCTGGAACAGGCGAATGCGGCCAGAATCGAATGGACGGAGAACACCAGGCTGAAACCCGCGTCGGCCAGTTCCAGGGCCGCGCCCAGTGCCAGGGCCACGCCGATGCCGAGCACGCCACCGAGCAGGCAGACCAGCACCGATTCGATCAGGAACTGCTGCAGGATGTCGCTGCGGCGCGCGCCCACCGCCATGCGCACGCCTATCTCGCGGGTGCGCTCGGTTACCGACACCAGCATGATGTTCATCACGCCGATCCCGCCGACCACCAATGCGATGGCCGCGATGGAGCTGATCATCATGGTCAGGATGCCGGTGGTCTGTTCGATGGATTCACGGATCTGCGCGTTGTTGCTCATGTAGAAGTCGGTGCTGCCATGGCGCCGCGTCAGCAATCGTGCGATGGCCTGCTCGGCCGCTTCCATGCTGATCGCATCGGAAACGCGTACGGTGATGCTGGACACATGGCTCTGCCCCAGCATGCGTGCCATGGCGGTGGTGTAGGGCAGCCATACCCGCAGCAGTGACGCATCGCCGGCAGCACCGGCATCCTTCTTCACCACGGCCACGATGCGCACAGGCATGTTGCCCAGCAGCAGGGTCTGGCCGATGGGATTGTCCGCAGCAGCGAAAAAGCGGGCGCGGGTATTGGCGTCGATCACCACGACCTGCTGGTAGCCGCTCACACCCGGTGGGCCGAAGAAGGCACCTTCGCCAAGCTTCAGGCCATGCACGCGGAAGTACTGCTCGCTTACGCCCTGCACCTGCACGCTGGCCGAGCGGTTACCGCGCAACGCGGTGCCGGTGGTGGCAACGCCGGGCGTGGCGCTGTCGACGAACGGCTGCCGGGCCAGGGCCACGCTGTCGCCGGGGGTGAGCGTTTCCACGCGCGCCGAGTGCAGGTCGCCAAAGCCGGATCCGGGATAGATCTCGATGGTGTTGGTGCCAAGGGAGGCGATGTTGGACAGGATGGCCTGCCGTGCGCCGGTGCCCAGCGCTACCACCGACACGACCGATGCAATGCCGATGATGATGCCGAGCATGGTCAGGAAGGTGCGCATGCGATGCGCATTCATTGCGCGCAGGGCCATGCGGAAGGCTTCAGCGAACCGGTCCCGCCAGACCTGCCAGCCGCCCGTCGTGCGCTGGGGCACGGCGGGCGTCGCCACGCCCGCTGCCGAAACAGTGCCGGTTGCACGATCATCCACAATCCGACCATCGCGTATCTCGATGATGCGCTGCGCATGTTCAGCTACGGCCATGTCATGCGTTACCAGCACCACGGTATGGCCCTCGGCATGCAGTTCGCCGAGGATCTTCATCACTTCCTTGCCCGAATGTGTGTCCAGCGCACCTGTGGGTTCGTCGGCGAAGATCACCGCGCCGCCATTCATCAGTGCGCGCGCAATCGAGACGCGCTGCTGCTGGCCACCCGACAGTTCACCAGGAAGATGCTGCATGCGCTCGCCCAGGCCAAGCCGCGACAGCAGCGTGGCCGCGCGCGCATGGCGTGCCTCGGCAGGCATGCCGGCGTAGATCGCGGGCACTTCCACATTGCCCAGTGCAGTCAGGTCGGTCAGCAGGTGATAGCGCTGGAAGATGAAGCCGAAATGCTCCCGGCGCAGCTCGGCCAGTTCATCGGGCGACATCTGCGCAGTCTCGCGCCCGTCGATCTGATAGATGCCAGTAGAAGGGCGATCCAGGCAGCCCAGTATGTTCATCAGCGTGGACTTGCCCGAGCCGGACTGGCCGACGATGGCGACCAGTTCACCTGCATGGATGTCCAGGTCGATGCCGTCGAGTACCACCAATGTCTGCTCGCCTGCAGCAAACTCGCGGCGTACGCCGCGAACGCGCAGCAGTGGCTCGGTCGTGGTCGTACTCATTTCGGCTGCACGGGTGCGATGGTGGCTTCGTCGCTGGCCTGCGCCAGCACGACCTGTTCGCCTTCCTTCAGCCCGCTGCGCACTTCTACCTGGATCTGATCGTCCAACCCGGTGGTGATGCGCCGGGTGCTGGCATGGCCGTCGGCGCCACGTACCAGCACGCTGTAGCTGCCATCGGCGGCGCGCGCGCCCAATGCGGCCGAAGGAATGGTCAGTACGTCGTTGGCGCGGCCCAGCACGATGCGAACCTGCGCGGTCATGTAGCTGCGCAGGCGTCCGTCGGCGTTGTTCACGTCGAACTGGCCGTTGTAGTACATGGCCGCGCGGCTGCCGCCCGACGCTGCTGGTGAAGCCAGGCTGGAGCTGTCTTCATTGGTGATCGATTCCGGGGCTGGTGCGATATCGCGCAACGTGCTGCTGTAGCGGCGGCCGGCATCACCCAGGATGGTGAAGAATGCTTCCTGGCCAACCGAGGTGTGAACGACGTCGGCCTCGGAGATTTCCGCGTATACCGTCATCACGTCCTGGTTGCCCAGCATCACGATGGTCGGTGCACTCTGTACTGCGTTCACGGTCTGCCCCTGGCGCGCGACCACGGCCAGCACGGTGCCGTCGGTGGGAGCGGTGATGCGGGTGTACTCCAGATTGGTTTGTGCGATATCCACATCGGTCTGTCGCCGCACAACCTCACCGTCCAGGGCAGCAATCTGTTCCCGGGTGGCATCGACCTTGGCCTTGGCTGCATCGAAGTCGGCGCGGGCCACCAGTTGCGAGGCCACCAGTTGCTGCTGCCGATGCAGTGCCAGCTCGAACTGGCGCAGGTCGGTGGCCAGCGCATCGCGGTTGGCGCGGGCAGTGCGCTGTGCGGCCTGCGCGCTCAGCAATGCATTGCGCTGGGTACGCGAGTCGATATCGGCGATGGGATCGCCTGCTTTCACCTTGTCGCCCAGCTTTACGTGCAGGGTATCGATGCGGCCGGAAACCTGGGCGCCAACGCTTACCAGTCGCGAGGGCTTCAATGTGCCGGTGGCTTCCACCACCTGTTCGATGTTGCCGCGACCGACCGGCGCAACCTGAAGTTGCGGTGGTGGCGCGGGCCGAAACCATGCAAACAGAATCAGTGCGCTGCACAGCAGGGTGGCAGCAACGATGAGCGCACGGCGACGCTTGCGCGGTACGGCGCTCATCGGAGCAGCATCCAGAAGAGACGGTTCATTGGTGGTCCTCGCGACAGAAGAAGCGCACGTCTGTCGTGACAGACGTGGATGGCCGTCGAGTCTCGATGCGCTGGGTTGCGTGAACCTTGCGGGTCTATCGCTGTGTCAGCCTGCGGCAAGAAGGGCAATCAGTGCCATGGCGATGAACTGCAAGGCGCTACCGAGCACCAGCAACGCGTTGCGCAGCCGCTGGCCTGCCATTCGCGCACCGAAGAGTTGACTCACCGTGCCGGCCAGCAGCCAGAAGAACGGTGAAACAGGCAGCTTCGCCATCCCTGCACCGATGGCGATCAGAAGTGAACTGGCGATCATTATTCCGGCGGCGTGGCCATCCAGAAAGCGCACTATCGGCGGAATCGCGTGCGTGGTTGCCGCTCGCCACGCCGCCAACCCATGCAACGCAGCATGCACTGTGACGAACAGGAACACGGCGGCGGCCGCCGCTGCACTGGCGTGCCGATACGTAGAAGCCACCAGCGCAATGCCGGGAAGCAGCAGAAACAAGGCGCCGAACAGCCGCATCAATGCGCCAGCGCGCTCGACGTCGGGAATTGCCCGCAGCCAACGCGGCCAATGTTCCAGGCCGAGCGCGCGGCCATTGCGTGGGCGGCGATTCCATGCAGCAGCCGTGATGTCTGGCGAATTCGGCGGTGGCACGGCGCGGGTGGAAGAGGAGGGTGGAGGAGCTCCCTGGGTCACATGCAGGCTTCCTGTCAGATCGGAATGCGGTGGCACGGCAGCTGCCACTCCCCCGATGCTGTGCAGCGAACATTGCCGCAACCTTGCCTGTCCTCGCGGCCGTCCACGCACGGACAGGCGTCAGTTATCCTCGTGCATGCGACGTTCCCGGTTCTCCGAGGGTGGCGAGTGGGTCACGCCGGGATGCAGTGGAAACTCAACACGGATCAAAGCACCACCGCCAGGAGCATCCAGAATCGTGACGCGGCCGCCATGACGGTCGATCACCTGACGTACGAGGTTCAGCCCCAGGCCCGCGCCTGTCTGTCGTGGCCGCAGCCGCTGGAAGGGTTCGAAGACGCGCTCGCGCTGGTCGAGCGGTATGCCGGGGCCGTCGTCCTCAACCTCCAGGCAGCTGCCCTGCACGCGCACGACGATCTGGCGCCCGCCATGCTCGGCAGCATTCAGTACCAGGTTGGAGATCACACGTTCCACCGCGCCGGTCTCGCCCAGCACCGGGAAGTGGGGTTCCACCGCCACGGCTACGGACTTGTCTGACTGGATCAACAGCGGCGCCAGATCAGCGACCACCCGTTTGGCCACCCGCGCCAGGTTGATGGTCTCCTTCGGCCCGTCCTCATCCATGCGGTGCAGATCCAGCAGCTGCTCTGCCAGCGTCGCCAACCGTGCCACTTCCACGGCCAGGCTGCGCGAGGTGGCATCGTCGGCCGCATCGACCTTTACCCTCAGAATCGCAATGGGTGTGCGCAGCTCATGTGCGGCGGCGGCAATGAAGCGGCGTTGCCGTTCGTGCCCTTCGTCCAGCCGGTCCAGCGCTTCATTCACCGCTGTCACCAACGGAGCGATCTCTACCGGTACAGCGGTTTCTGTCAGGCGGACACCGCGGCGGCTGGCGGAGATGTTGCGGGCTTCCTGCGCGATGCGCTCCACCCCGGCCAGGGCCCGTCTCACGATGACCGGTGTCAGGACGATGGTGGCCAGGCCCAGCAGCAGGAAGATCGGCAGGGTGATGATGTGTGCCGCCAGCGCCATCTGCCAGGTCAGCGTATCGGTTTCGCCGTGGGCCATGATGGTCAGCTTGCCGGCCGGGCCGCTGTGCTGGCGGACCACGACGGCCAGGCCATCGCTGCGATCGCGGCCACGCAGGTCGCCAAAGGGGATGCCATCCAGTGCACCTACCAGCGAGGCATAGGCCGACGGCACAGGTCCGAACGTAACGTGGTGGCCGTGCTCATCCTCGGCGATGAACCATGCGCCGGGAACGGTTTTCAGCAGTTCGGTCAGTTCCGGCGTGTGCTGCACGTACAGCTCGCCATTGCGGTCGCGGTGCACCGCCTCGGCGGCGACCGGCGCGAAGGTCTGGATGCTGTAGTAGCCACCGCTGTCGGCACGTATCAGCACCATCAGCAGCGCGAAGAACGCTACCAGCAATGCCAGCAGCTGATAGATCAGCGTTTTGACGATCAACGGGCGCTTCAGCGATGGACGACGCGCCATTACTTGGCTTCCCGCATCAGATAGCCGACGCCCCGGATGGCGTGTATCTCTACTCCTGCGTCGGCATCGGCCAGCTTGCGGCGAAGGCGCGAGACATGCGAATCGAGCGTGTTGGAATGGATGCCGTCATCGAATCCATACACTGCCATTTCAATCGACTCGCGCAGCACGGTGCGGCCCAGCCGCCGGGCCAGCGCGGTCAGTACACGGATTTCGCGGCGCGGCAGCTCCAGCCGTTGCCCGCCCACGCTGGCCTCGCCCGAGGCGGGATCGAACAGGAGCCGGCCGATGCTTATCGGCTCTACCTGCATGCCGCCCGGCCGGCGCCCTGCAGCGCGGATGCGGGCGAACAGTTCCTCCAGTGCGAAGGGCTTGGCCAGATAGTCGTCCGCGCCCTCATCCAGGCCGGCGATGCGGTCCGGCAGCTGCCCCAGCGCGCTCAGCACGATGATCGGCACCCCAGGGTTGCGATCGCGCAGCAGTGAAATCAATCCCAGGCCGTCGCCGTCGGGCAGCGTGCGGTCCAGCAGCACCAGGTCGTGCGATCCGTACAGGGCCGCTTCGCGGGCCAGCGCCAGGGTGTTGGCCAGGTCCACCACATAGCGCTCGCGCTGCAGGGCGGACTTCAGGGTGGCGGCCAGTTCGGCTTCGTCTTCGATCAGCAGGATGTGCATCGGCAGGGCTTGCGCAGGAAGGGGGCGTGGCCGGGCGGTTCGGCACGCGCCGGCACCGTATTACAGGAACATTGCGTGAACATGGCGTGCCTTCCGGATGCCCCGCAGGTCCCTTGTGCCGCATGAAAAATGGCATCGGCGCAAGGTTCGCGCAATCCGGGCACTCCAGCCTTGGCGCCCTCCCGCCGATCCCCAACCCCTGGAGTACCCATGAAGTTGTTCGTTCCGTTGTTGTTCGTGACCGCGCTGAGCGGCTGCACCACCGCCAGGATGACCGTCACCCCCGATGGCCGGCGTGGCGTCTCCATCGATTGCAGCGGCTCCAGTTCCTGGAGTGGCTGCTACGAGAAGGCCGGGCAGATGTGCCCCGGTGGCTATGTGGTCTTCAGCAAGGATGGCGACGACGGCAACGCGATCGCGGTGGGCAACAAGAACGGCTTCACCTCCACCCAGATGGCCACCCGCTCGATGCTGGTGGCCTGCTCGCACTGACGCCAGCAGGGGAGGTGGGCAGCCACCTCTCCCTGTCATCATGGTTCGCAGCCCTGCCTCAGAAGCTGTAGGCCGCCTGCACATACACCCGTCGTGGCTCGCCGGGGAAATGCCCGTTGCGTTCGATGAAGCCACTGGCCGCATATACCTTGTCGAACAGGTTCTTCACATTGGCCTGGAACTGCCATTGCTTCCACGTCGTCTTCCAGCTCATGTCGAACACCGTGTAGGCCTTCACCGCCTGCCCATCCAGGCTGACACGCTCGCCCACATGGTCTGCTCCGAAGCCGATGGCGGAGTTGATTGCCGGCAGGTCGTAGCGGGTCCACAGGCCCAGCTTGTTGCGGGGCGCATTCGCGAAGCGGTCGCCGGAGGCGTTGGTGATGCCGTTCGGGCCGGCGTCCTTCACCCGCGCATCGTTGTAGCCGTAGGTCAGGTTCAGCACCCAGCGCTCGGTGAGGTCGGCCAGCAGGTCCAGCTCCATGCCGGTACTGCGCACCAGGCCCAGCGCGGCCAGCTGGTTCACGCCACCGATCACTTCGCCGGTGGCCTGCACGATGTTGCTGCGGTCGATCCGGTAGGCCGCCATGTTCAACGTCACGCGGTCGGCCAGCAGGGACTTCATGCCCACTTCCCACTGCTTGCTGCGCTCGGCATTGAACGGTCCGCCGGCCGCCGGATTCTGGTTGGCGGCACTCTGCGGCACGAAACCACTGGCGACGTTGGCGTAGAAATTCATGCCTTCGCGCACGGTGAACGTGCTGCCCAGCCGCCAGCTGATGTCGTTGCCATCCACGCTGCTGCCGGCGATGCGATCCTCATCCTTGAAACCGTCCCAGCGCAGCCCGGCCAGCACATGCCAGCGCGGGCCCAGTGCCAGCTCATCCTGCAGGTAACCGCCATAGCGTTTGCTGCGGGTGGACGTGCTGCGCCAGGGCAGGGCGCCCAGGGTGTAGTCATGCCAGGTGCTGGCGCCGTACACCGGATTGAACAGGTCGATGCCGCGCACCGGCCCTGCGCCGCGCGCAAGGTCAGCGCTGTTGGCGGTCTGTGCAGTGAAATCCGCATCCAGCTGGTACACATCGGCGCCGAACAGCACCTTGTGCTCCACCGCGCCGGTGGTTACCCGCCAGACTGCATTGCCGTTGGCAGTGAACGCCTCGTTGTCACGGATCTGGTTGCGCAGCTGTCGGGTCATCCATTCGGCCACACCATCGCGGTCGCGATCGATCAGGCCCATCGGCTCGTGGTACATCTGGTGTTCGTTGTTGCTGAACCAGCGGGCGGCGAAGTCCACGTCCAGGGTATCGAGCGGCGCGAAGCGATACTGTGCCAGCGCCACCTTGGCGCGCATGTCGAGAAAGTCGCTGGCTTCGTTGTGGTTCCACCGGCGGTCGGTCAGGAACGTGCCCGCATCGTTGACCGGTACGCCGCGCAGGCGGTTGCCGCCAAGATTCTGGGTGATGTCGGTGAACTGCAGCACCAGTTCGCCGGTCCGGCCCCCGTCGAAGGCCAGCGAGGCATCGCCGATCACACTCTCGCTGTCGGTGTTCCAGCGCACGCCCTTTTCATTGTCGGCATAGAGCCCGGCGCGATAGCGCACGCTGCCGGTGGCATTCAACGGCCCGGTACCCTCGATCGATCCGGCACGGAAGTCGTTGTCGCCCAGCTGGATCTCGATGCGGCGCTCGGCAGCGGCTTTGGGCTTGCGGGTCACATAGTTGATGACGCCACCGGCATCTCCGCCGCCATACAGCGCTCCCGCCGGGCCCTTCAGCACCTCCACGCGCTCGATATTGAACAGCTGCGGCACCGAGAAGCCTGCATAGGGATCGCCGCGCAGGCCGTCATACAGCACGTTCTCCTGGCGGAAGCCGCGCAGGGTCACCCCGGCATAGCTGAAATAGCTGATGCCGCTGATGCTGCGATAGAGATCGGTCACCTGGCGCGCGGCCTGGTCGTCGATCAGTTCACGCGGGATGACCTGGACCGACTGAGGGACCAGTTCCAGCGGCGTATCCGTGCGGGTGCCGACTGCGGCATCGTCCACCCGATAGAGCGTCTGTGCACGTCCGCGGACTTCGACCTTGTCCAGGTCCCTGGGTGAGGTCGTCGAGGTGTCGGCAGCCTGGGCGAGGGATGCCAGGGGCAGGGCCAGTGCCAGGCACAGGGTGCGTTTCTGGGTCGTGGGGAGGGGCATGGGCGGAGGTTCGCGTGGATGCAAATGAGAAAGAGTAGCATTTGCAACACTTCGTGACCTATCCCCCGAATGCGTTATGGACGCGCGCCGGGATCGGTATAGGGGGTGCCAGCCAGGGCCACCAGTACTCCGGTGCCACCGCGCACGATCAGCTGCAGCATGGCCTGGCGTGGATCCTCGCCCTGCAGCTGGCTCGCCAGTCCTTTCTCATAGGCTGCCACCACCGAGGCCAGCAGCATGGCGGCGCCCAGGCGCGCTTCGGCGTCGCTCTCCGCTCGCCCGATCGCCTCGGCCATCCATTTCGCCAGATCGTCCGTCAGCTGCGCCTGCAGGCGCCGGGCATGTGCGGTCAGTACCGGGCTGTCAGCGACGGTTGCCCAGAATGCAGCGGCGCCAGCATTGATGCGCAGCAGCGGATGGGCCGCCTCCAGCAACTCGCGCACGAGTGACTGGAAGGCCGCCAGCGGGGTCATGCCGGTGCGCGCCGCCATGCCCTCGCGCAGCAGCGCACGTGCTTCCTCGTCGCGGTCGAAGACAAGGTCTTCCTTGCTGGCGAAGTAATTGAAGACCGTCTTGCGTGATACCCCCGCAGCCTCGGCGATCTCGGACATGGACACGGCCTCGAAGCCGCGCGCGATGATCAGCCCGGTGGCGACGTCGGAAATCGCTTGTCGGGTCTCGGCTTTGCGCTGATCGCGGCGGCCTGGGAGCGGGGTCATGGGCGGTTCACTTGTGAAAACGTACACCGAGTGTAACATTTGACTTGCCGGAGCGCCGGCCCGGCGCTCACGAGGAATCCCCATGCTGTACGACGTCGTCATTGCCGGTGCTGGCCCGGTTGGCTTGTTCCTGTCCTGCGAACTGGCCAATGCCGGGTGTTCGGTGCTTGTGCTGGAACAGGCCGGGTCCGCCGACTCGCCGTTGAAGCGCCTGCCATTCGGGCTGCGCGGCCTGAACACCCCCACGCTGGAGGCACTGGATCGGCGCGGCCTGTTGGACGCAGTCGCCGCGGCGCAGGTGCTCAAGCCCGACAAGGGCGCGCCGCCGCCCGGCACCGCCCATTGGTTGGCACAGCCGCGCGCGCTGGGTGGTCACTTTGCGGGTATTCCGTTCGCGCTGGACAGCGTGGACACCGGGCGCTGGAACTGGCGCCTGCCGACGCCGGTCGGCACCCAGATGGCGATTGAGCTGCAGGCGCTGGAAAGGGTCCTCGCCGAACGTGCGAGCGCGCTGGGCGTCTGCATCGAACGCGGGCGCGCGGTAGAGGCCGTGCAGGCTGGCGAGGCGGAGGTGGTCATTGAGACTGCTGACGGAGTCGTACGCGGTCGTTGGCTGGTCGGCTGCGACGGTGGCCGCAGCACCGTGCGGAAGCAGTGCGGCTTCAGCTTCGTCGGCACCGATCCGGAATTCACCGGCCATTCGCTGCTGGTTGAGCTGGAAGATCCTTCGGTGCTGACGCCGGGCCGGCAGAACACCGCGCAGGGCATGTTCAATTTCAATCCGCCGGGCGTGCTGGCGCTGGCCGATTTCGACGGAGGGGCTGGCCATCGCGCGCCCCTCGATCTGGACGCTGCGCAGGCTTTGCTGCGGCGCGTGTCCGGTTGCGATGCAACGATCACGGCCCTGCATCTGCACAGCACCTGGACCGATGGCGCGCGCCAGGCCAGCGCCTATCGCAAGGGGCGTGTCCTGTTGGCGGGCGACGCTGCGCATGTGCATTCGCCACTGGGCGGACAGGGCCTGAACCTGGGCATCGGCGATGCGATGAACCTCGGCTGGAAGCTGGCCGCCGTGGCGCGGGGCAAGGCCGATGAGGCGCTGCTGGACAGCTATCAGGCTGAGCGCCATCCAGCGGGCGCCAAAGTACTGGACTGGTCACGCGCACAGGTTGCGCTGATGCGTCCCGGGGCCGGTTCGCGCGCGCTGGCAGCGATCATGGCCGACCTGGCTGGCACCCGCGATGGGGCCACGTATCTGGCCGAGCGGATCTGGGGTGTTTCGCAGCGGCTGGATCTTGCTGGAGAGCACCCGCTTGTCGGCAGGAGCGCGCCTGACTTCCGGTTGGCCGATGGCCGCCGCTTGGGCGAATTGCTGAGAACGGGGCAGGGGGCGCTGCTTGTCTTCGACCGGGCATCTTCGTTATCGCAGTTTGCCCAACGCTGGCTGCCTCCCATCGCCTGCGCCGCAAATACTGGAGATGCGGCATCGGGCCTGGGAGCAGTGCTGGTGCGCCCGGATGGCATCGTCGCCTGGGCCTGCGGCGCAGGGGCGGATATGTCCGGCATCGATTCAGTGCTTGCTTCCTGGCCCGGTTCGACGCGGTGATCTGCCGGCTAAAGCGCAGTCACCATCGCCTGTGAGCGGCAACTGGCCTCGGTCATCACCGAGGCCAGCTGCTTCAGGGAGTAGGGCTTGCGCAGCAGCGTGAAACCGTGGCCTGGATCGCGGGCCAGCAGTTCGCTGTAGCCACTGGTGAGGATGATCGGAAGATCGGGCAGGCGGCTGCGGATGGTGCGGGCGAGATCCAGCCCATTGGTCCCGGGCATGACCACGTCGCTGAACACCACGTGGAAACGCGCAGCGTCGCGCGCGAGCTCCGCCAGTGCCTCGTCGGCATTGCGCGCGAGCACGACGTTGTACTCAAGCTCGCGCAGTGCCCCGACTGCAAACTCGGCCACATCCACGTTGTCTTCCACCACCAGTACGCACAATCCGTGGCCATGCAGCAGCCCCTCTTGCGCGGTCGGCAGCTCGATGGTGGCGTTTTCCTGCGCCAGCGGCAGATACAACGTGAAGCGCGTACCGACACCTGCCTGGCTCTGTACGTCCACTTCGCCCTCGGACTGTTTGACGAAGCCGAACACCTGGCTGAGGCCAAGCCCTGTGCCTGCGCCCACTCCCTTGGTGGTGAAAAATGGCTCAAAGATCCGATCCACCACGGATGGATCGATACCGGCGCCGGTGTCGCTGACGCTGATCGCAGCAAAGTCGCCTTTCATCGGCGCCGCGAACCGGACGGAAGGCACCGATGTCAGCTGTTCCACATCGATCGTCACCTTGCCGTGGCCGTCAATGGCGTCGCGCGCGTTCACCGCGATGTTGATCAGTGCGGTGTCGAGCTGGGTCCGGTCCAGCAGCACCGGCAATGGGGCGTCGGGCAGGTTCACCGACACGGAGATGCGTGCACCCAGCACTGTGGTGATGATGTCCGAAAGCGCGCGTACGCTCTCGCAGAGGTCGAACACCTGCGGCGACAGGCTCTGTCTACGCGAGAACGCCAGAAGCTGGGCGGTCAGGCGAGTGGCGCGGTCGGCGGCGGTTTCGATGGCCTGTACATAGCGCAGGCGCGCATCTCCGGCTGGCCAGGTATGCAGCAGCATGTCCACGGAACCGGTGATCACCTGCAGCAGATTGTTGAAGTCGTGGGCAACGCCGCCGGTCAGCTGGCCGATGGCCTCCAGCTTCTGCGACTGCCGCAGCTGTTCGCGGGCGCGTACCAGTTCAAGGTGGGCCTCGCGTGCCTGCTCGGTGATGGCCGCCACCTGGCGCGTGTGCCGGTCGCGCTCGATCACCCGCTCGGTCTGCTCGCTGACGACGCAGATGATGCCGGCCACGCCTCCGCAACCGGCACGCAGCGGCGAGTAGGAGAACGTCCAGAATGTCTCGCGCAACGTGCCATCACGGTCCATCATCAACGGCATGTTCTTGAAACTGCGGCTTGTGCCGCCGAAGGCATCGTTGACAGCATCGACGACTTCGGCCCAGACGTCCGCCCAGACGTCTTCCAATCGGCTGCCCATGGCGCCGTGCAGCTTGCCGCCCAGCATGGGCAGGTAGGCATCGTTGAAGAAGAACGCCTTGTTGTCGCGGCCCCATGCGATCCACAGCGGCTCCGGAGAATCCAGGATCATCGCCAGCAGAGCGCGAAGTTCGGGAGGAGCGTTGATCGCGTCGGTGGAACGGGCCCAGTCGCTGTCCTGCAGCAGTCGGTAGGCGAGTTGATCGGGTGCCGAGACAGGAAGGGGGAAGGGATGCATGGCCGTGCGCGAAGAAAGGTGCCGCAGCTTAGCCGAGGTGATGTCATTGCGCCCTGCACAGCTCCTTTGCCCTGGCTGTCATCGGCCCTGCGCAGCGGACGAGGTGGCTCACGGGGCGCCCTCTGACTGCATCATCATCCCTGCGCCAACAGCCTGCGTCGTGGCACCGTCGTACTGCAGCCTCAGACACCCAGAAGCGAATTCACCTGCCAATCGGCAACCCGCGCATGGCTCACCGCCTGATGACTGCCGCATCCGTCGCAGCGGAACAAGGCGCCGCCCGGCAGCTGGACCAGATTGTCTTCGCTGGCCGAGCGGGTTTCGGAGCAATGCCGGCAGATGACGGTGAGCGCCGTAATGCGCTCCACCCCGCCAGACAGGTCGAACACAGCTTCAAAGGCATGGATGACAGGGTGACCAGTGGCCGGCATCGGGAAAGTCGTCGTGATTGGGAGGCCTTATCCTGCCCCCCCGATCGTGACGGGCTGGTCATCCGCATGCATTGGAGCGATCAAGATGCCCGGCGGCTCAGAGATCCTTCTTCTTGCCGCTCAGGTCGATCGGCCTGTCACTGCCCTTGCGCTCGCTCGACCACACTTCCATGCTCTTGTTGCAGCGGCTCTCGCGGGCAGCCACTTCGGGCGGCAGGTCCTTCAGATGCGGCGACTCCTGGCAGGCCTGGTGCATGTTGCTGTCGTCATACGTGGCGCAGGCGCTGAACGTGACCAGGGCAATGGCGGTGAGGGAGACGCGAAGCAGGGGCTGCAGGTTCATGGGGGTCTCAGGTAGCGCCGGGCTGGCCATGCGATTCAAATCCGCGACCCCGGGCACGAGCAATCCGTCCAACCGCACTTGTTATTCTGTAACATATGCGCGATAGTCCGGCGCCTGCTGCTGTCAGGCGACGCAGATCATCAGGATCATGCTCAGCGCCAGCATCAGCACGAATACGCGCCGGCTCAGCGCAAGGCAGGCCAGGCAGGCGGCCAGTGCCCAGGCAGCCAGCAGCGCGCAGGCCAGCAGCCACAGCCCGATCACGATCAAGGATCCGGTCGCCAGCGCCGACAAGGCGATGGCCTTGTACAGAGCCACGCCCAACACGCTGCCCAGCACGCCCGCCTGCAGGGCGATGGCATCGTGATGTGCGGGTGCGGGTGCGGGTGCGGGTGCGGGTGCGGGCGCGTGAAGCATTGTGACTGGATGGTTCCAAGCGTGAGCGGCGCGCGTACTGTGCCCGAATACACATCCACGCCATGTGTACTTCGCCGACGACGCGATCAGTGACGGCGGCGCGACAGCAATAGCCCAATGCCCACCACGGGCACGATCCCAAGCATCGGTGCTTTGTACAACGGCCAGCCATGCAGTACGCCCGTGATCACCAGTGCCGCCGTCGCCAGCAACAGGCCCGCACCCCAGACGCGTGCGGGCCAGGCACCGAAGAAGTGGCGACGTTGCGGAGCCGCGGCAGCGTTTGCGGGCCGATCTGCGAGCGCCTCTGCCAGTGCGTCCCGGAAGGTTGGGAAATCATGCATCGATGCCCGTGTGCGCTGCAGCAGCACGCTCGGTCCATCGATCAGGATCAGATCGACATGATCGTCCAGGTTGTAGGACCGGATCTGCTTGAACGGGAGAGGAGGACGGTGCTGGAATACCAGACGATCCTGTTCCAGTACCACCCGGTCCCGTTGTGGGGAATAGACTACGAAGCCGAGGATCAGCGGCGACAGCGTGAGAATCGCTGCCGCGCCCAGTGCCGGAAACGGCCCAAGTTCGGGCGCGACGGCGACCAGGAGTATTGCCAGTGGTCCGGCTCCGGCGGCAACGATGGCGTACTGGTGATAGCGCCTGAAGATGCGTACTTCGCTGCCGATTTTCCGCGGCCGGGCGGGGAGACGGGAGCGGGCGGTGGGCAACTTCATGGACTGTGTTCGATCACGGCTTTCCGGCAAGAAAGCGTGGCGTCGCGTTGCAATGAAGTCCATACAACTATTCCGAATCCGCCCTCGCTGGACCTCTATGTGCGTCTTCGCGCGCCTTCTCCCACGCATCTGTTCAGTCGAACTCGCCCTCCGCCGATTCCAGTCGCTGCCGGTACGCCGCCCGGTGCTGGTACAGGCGCTGGCACTCGGCGGACCGGTGGATCCGGCTGGCCGGTTCGTTGGCCACCGAGTCGCACATCCGCGCGATGTGGTTGTTGGCCGCAAGCTCGGTGACGAAGAACACGGCAGTGACGCCGGTGCCGAGCAGCACGACATAGAGCAGGCGGCTGAGCCAGCGCGTGCGCTTGCGCTCGAAGTGCTGCTGGAGGGTCAGGTCGAAGCGGATGATGCTGAGCACGATCCAGATGATTGCGACGAGGAAGCAGATCGTGGGCAGCAGGCCGCGCCAGAGTCCTGCTTCGAACACCGACTCGCTGTAATGGACCGCTGCGCCGGCACCGGCGATGGCGATCGCCAGTGCCCAGTTGCGGCCCAGCGAGAGCAGATCATCGAGCAGCTTTTCGCGGTTCTTGGTCGGTCCTGCTGCCACGGTGGTTCCTTCTGCCTGCTGCGACCGGCGACGGACTGCCGCAGGTCATGCAGATGGTGGAGCATCGCTGCAGTGATGAGAAGCCCGCCCGCTCAGCATCCACCTGCGCGTGCACGGATCCAGCGCCGGTAGCGGCGAGCCCGGCATTTGCCGGCGGCCTGCGCCAGCAACAGCGCCCACGCCGGCGAGACGCCGGGCGCAGTGGGGCGGCGCTGGCTGAGCCGACCCAGTTGGTATTTCACTGCCGCCATGTGTGCGCTGGCCGCCAGCGGCTTGCTGCGCCAGTTGATGTTGCGCAACGCCGGTACCGGGTCGCGGCCCTGCTGCCAGTGCTGCGGCAGATCCGGCTCGATCGCCAGCGCGGTGGCGATGCCGACCATGGCCACGCCGCTGGCCAGCACCTGTTCTGCCACCTCGCGGCGGCGGATGCCGCCGGTGACCATCAGCGGCATCGTCGCCACCGTGGCGATCTCGCGCGCGAATTCGAGGAAGTACGCTTCGCGGGCCACGCTGCGTTCGTCGCGTGCGGCGCCGGTCATGGCCGGCATCTCATAGCTGCCGCCGGACAGTTCGACCAGATCCACGCCGAGGGGCGCCAGCATCTCCACCACGGCGCGCGCGTCCTCGGGCGAGAAACCGCCGCGCTGGAAGTCGGCGGAGTTGAGCTTCACCGCCACTGCGAACGTAGGCGCCACGCTGGCGCGTACGCCCTGCACGATCTCCAGCAGCAGGCGCGCACGGTTGTCCAGGCTGCCGCCCCAGCGATCCTCGCGACGGTTCGACAGCGGCGACAGGAACTGGCTGAGCAGGTAGCCGTGCGCCGCATGGATCTCCACGCCGCTGAAACCGGCGCGTTCGGCCAGCTCGGCGCTGCGGATGAAGCGCGCGATCACTTCTTCAATGTCGGCTTCGCTAATCGCCTTTGGCGGCGCGAACTGCTTGGACAGCGCGCCCATGTCCAGTGGCACCGCCGAAGGTGCAAGGGCCGGTTGGCCAAGCGCGGCCGGCATCTGCCGACCGGGATGGTTGATCTGCATCCACATCTGCGCCCCCCGCGAGCGTGCTGTCCTTGCCCAGGCGCTGAAGCGGTCGAGATGGCGATCATCTTCCAGCACCACGCCGCCGGGGCCGGTCATGGCGCGGCCATCAACCATCACGTTGCCCGTGATGATCAGCCCGGCGCCGCCGTCGGCCCAGCGCTGGTACAACTGCAGCAGCGCTTCGGAGGGGGCGTGGTCGGCGTCGGCCATGTTCTCCTCCATCGCCGCCTTGGCGATGCGGTTGCGGATGAGGGCGCCGGAAGGCAGCGCCAAGGGCGAGAACAGCGACATCGGACAGCTCCAGGACAGGGGAATGGCGCTACGCTAACCTTCAAGTTTTATTGAAGGTCAATGGGTTCCGATGTCGAGGATTCAGGCGGATGAAGATCGGTGAGCTGGCCCGGCGCACGGGCCTGGCGGCGTCACGCATCCGCTTCTATGAGGAGGCAGGGTTGCTGGTCGTCCAGCGGCAGGCCAACGGCTACCGCGACTATCAGGAGCAGGCGGTGCTGCTGCTGGAACTGATTACCGGTGCGCAGCGCGCCGGCTTCAGCCTGGAGGAGATACGCGCCCTGCTGCCGCCAGACATGGGCCAGTGGCAGCACGACGCATTGATCTCGATGCTGCAGCAGAAGGTGGCCGACATCGAGGCGCTGCAGTTGCGGCTGGTACAGAGCCGGACGCACCTGCTGGCCCTGATCGAGGACATCCAGGCGCGGCCGGACGGGATTGACTGCGCGGCCAACTCGCGGCGGGTATTGGACCGTGTGAAACGTGGCGAGCTGGCGCGACCGACGCTTGCAGCCGGCGACGTGGCAATGCTGCGGCCGGGACGCCGCCGCCGCATGGGCAGCGGCTGACGACCCGGCGCCGTGTTCAGTGGCTGCCGGCGGTGGCCTTGCGCTTCCTGTCCAGCATCACCGCCACGCACCACAGCAGCAGGCCGCCGATGGCAGTGGCGGCACCGACATAGCCGGTGCTGGCCGGGCTGAAGCCGGCACTGATCGCCATGCCGCCCAGCCACGGCCCGAGCGCATTGGCGGTATTGAAGGCGGCATGGTTGGAGGCGGCGGCCAGGGTCTGTGCTTCGCCGGCCACGTCCATCAGGCGCGTCTGCAATACTGCGGCCAGCGCGCCCATGGTGCCGACGGTGATGATCATCGGACCGATGGTCCACACCGATTGCGCGGCCAGCGGATACAGCAGCAGCATCACGATCGACCACAGCAGCACCACCGCGGCGGCCTTGAAGTGGAACTTGTCGACCAGCCAGCCACCGGCGATGTTGCCGATGATCGCGCCGATGCCGAACACGCCCACCGCCAGCGGCATCCACGATTCGGCCACGCCGGTGACCTGCACCAGGGTCGGTGCCAGGTAGGTGAACACGCAGAACATGCCGGCGAAGCCAACGGCGCCGATCGCCAGCGCCAGCCACACCTGGGTGGTGTTGAAGGCGCGCAGTTCGCGCATCGGCGAGGTACGAACCTCGTCCGGGTCCGGCAGCAGGAAGCGCGCGATCATCGCCACGGTGGCGACGGCCAGCACGCTGACCAGGGCGAAGGCGGTGCGCCAGCTCAGCTGCTGGCCCAGCCAGGTGGTCAGCGGATTGCCGACCAGGATCGCGATCGACAGGCCCAGCAACACGCGCGACATCGCCTGGCCGCGCTGGCCGGCAGGGCTGATCGCGGCGGCCACCAGCATCGCCACGCCGAAGTAGGCGCCATGCGGCAGGCCGGCGACGAAACGCGCAATGAGCATCGTGCCGTAGTTCGGCGCCAGTGCGCTGGCCAGGTTGCCGACGGCATAGAAGCCCATCAGTGCCAGCAGCAGCTTGCGGCGAGGGAAGCTGGCGCCGACGAAGGCGAGGATCGGGGCGCCGACGACCACGCCGATGGCGTAGGCGCTGATCAGGTGGCCGACCTGGGTTTCGGAAATCGACAGGCCGCGGCTGATCTCCAGCATCAGGCCCATGCTGGCGAATTCACTGGTGCCGATGGCGAAGCCGCCCAGCGACAGGGCAAGGATGATCAGGGTGCGCTGACGGGGCGTCAGCCGCGCAGCCAGGGAAGAGTTGGGGCTCATGCGGGGCGCGATGGGGGCGGGGAGCCGGTCATTGTACTGCTGCACCGCAACAAGGGCAGCAGCACTCAGGGTAAATCAGCGTTTGATCGGTGACACGTTCGCCCACCGGCCACCGCGCGGCGCGATCAGATGCCCAGCGCTGCCCGGGCGTGCGCATACTTGCCGCGCAGGCGCCCGGCCGTCGCCGCGTCGAGCATCGCCAGGCGCTGCGGATCGGCGTTGTCATCCAGATCGGCCTGCTTCACCTTCAGTGCCAGCGGGTGGGCGGCAATGCGCGCGTAGTAGCTGTCCGCGTCGGGGGCCGCGTCGCGGTTGAGCAGGTGCACCGCCTCGCGCAGCGGGGCGGGAAAGACCTCGATCTGTGCGGCAAACGCCGGGCAGTCTTCGGCTACGTCATGCAGCCAGGCCACCACTTCGGCGTCATCGTCGCCGCGCACCGCGGCCGCCACCCGCGCCACATGGCAGATGTAAGGCTGGCCGGCCTTGTCCGTCTGGCCCGCGTGGGCCTCGGTGGCCAGCGTGCGTGCAAGTGCTACCCAGTCCATTGCAGTCTCCTTGGATATCCGCAGACAGTTTCGCGCAGAAACCGTAGCGCTTGTGCATACGCCGATGACACTGCGATGGGCATCATGGCGGGGCAGGGGACGCAGTGTTGCCCCGACAAGGAGGAATGCGATGCAGGAATTCAGGCATGTGCTGGAAACCCGTGGCCGCTATCAGCTGGTAGCAGTGTCCTACGAGCCGGTGTACGCTCCGGGCGATGTGGTCGGCCATGCGGTCGTCGCCGACGATGGGGATCGTCTGACCGACCTGGTATCACTGGCCGAAGCGCGCCAACTGCTGTTGCAGCGGGTGCGTGAAGAGGGCGAAGAGCCCGGGCTGGAGAACGAAAACAACCTGCGGAAGAAGGCGTCGCGCTGGCGCCGCCGCTAGGCCGTCGCGCCCTCGTGCGCATCATGGAGGATTCGGGTGTTGCCCAGTAAGAAGTATCTGCTCATCGCCATCGTCACGCTGGCGACCCTGCTGCTTGGTTTCGTGTTTTCCGGCTACCTGACCCTGTTGTTCCTGGGGTTGGACACCAAGCTGTTCACCTGGAACACGTACTACCAGTACTACCACGCCATCGGCCAACCGCAGGTTGCGCCGTTCGTGGGCAAGATCAAGTGGGCCGGCTACGTGGGCTTCGGCTTGCCGCTGCTGGTCCTGCTGGTGACCGGTCTGGTGCTGCTGCTGAAGAAGGACAAGCGCTCGCTGCATGGCGACGCGCGTTTCGCCACCGGCGCCGACCTGTCCAGGCATGGCATGTTCAAGAAGACCGGCCAGAGCATCGTGGTCGGCAGCCATGGCGGCAAACTGGTGCGGCTGGATGGTCAGCAGTTCGTGATTCTTGCGGCACCCACCCGTTCAGGCAAGGGCGTGGGCGTGGTCATCCCGAACCTGCTGGAATACGGCGAATCGCTGGTGGTGCTGGACATCAAGCAGGAGAACTTCGACCTGACCAGCGGCTGGCGCGCCAGCCAGGGCCAGGAGATCTACCTGTTCAATCCCTTCGCCGAGGATCGGCGCACGCACCGCTGGAACCCGCTCAGCTATGTCTCCGATGATCCGGCATTCCGGGTGTCGGACCTGATGAGCATCGCCGCGATGCTGTATCCGGACGGCGCCGAGGACCAGAAGTTCTGGGTCAGCCAGGCGCGCAACGCGTTCATGGCCTTCACCCTGTATCTGTTCGAAAACTGGGACGACGAGCGCAGCAGCGGCTTCCCGGGCGGCTCGGGCACGCCGACGCTGGGTTCTGTCTACCGGTTGTCATCCGGCGATGGCACCGATCTGAAGAAGTACCTCAAGGCCTTGTCGGAGCGTTCGTTCCTCAGTGGCAACGCGCGATCGGCGTTCGCCAACATGCTGTCCCAGGCCGACGAGACCTTCGCCTCGATCCTGGGCACCTTCAAGGAACCGCTCAATCCCTGGATCAACCCGGTGCTGGACAAGGCCACCAGCAGCAACGACTTCCTGCTGACCGACGTGCGCAAGAAGAAGATGACCATCTACATCGGCATCCAGCCGAACAAGCTGGCCGAGAGCCGGCTGATCATCAACCTGTTCTTCAGCCAGCTGATCAACCTCAACACCAAGGAACTGCCCAAGTCCAACCCGGACCTGAAGTACCAGTGCCTGCTGCTGATGGACGAATTCACCTCGATCGGCAAGGTCGAGATCATCGCCTCGGCGGTGTCCTACATGGCCGGTTACAACATCCGCCTGCTGCCGATCATCCAGAGCATGTCCCAGCTCGATGCCACCTACGGCCGGGAAGTCTCGCGCACGATCATCACCAACCACGCGCTGCAGATCCTGTACGCGCCGCGCGAGCAGCAGGACGCCAACGACTATTCGGACATGCTGGGCTACACCACCATCCGCAAGAAGAACGTCACGCACGCCCGCGAGAAGACCCACAGCTTCACCGAGGAGCGGCGGGCACTGATGCTGCCGCAGGAGCTGAAGGCGATGGGGCCGGACAAGGAAGTGTTCCTGTACGAGGGCATACCGCATCCGGTGAAGTGCGACAAGATCCGCTACTACAAGGATCGCTACTTCACCTCGCGGCTGCTGCCGAAAGTCGACGTTCCAATGCTTAACGTCTAATTCACGTCGTTAAATTTGTGACGTAGATTCATATTCACTGACGTGAAAACGTGAGTTGAGTCAAGAATTCGGCATTTGTTCATAGATTTTCAGACTTGTCTGACATGGAATTGACGCGTGGTTGTGCGACCCTGTGCATGCCGTTCAGAAATGTGTGATGGATGGCAGATGTTGTAGAGCAGGGTGGCCAGGAGTTTGTGCCATGAAACATGGATGGTTTCGACGTTGGTGAGGTATGCGGGTGTGTCGCCGGGAGTGTCTGGCGGCCCCGCGACTTGGTTGGCAGCCGTTGGCTGCAGGGGAGCCGGAGTGGGTGTGCTGCCAGTCAGTGCGTCGCTCCGATTCCGGCGTGCGCGACGCAGCGCCGGACGACCAGGGGACCAATGCTCGGGACTGCTTTTTCGTACGTCAAAGTGAAGCCCGTATGAATCAGGCGTTTATCGCGAAAATGTCCATCGCCGCAGTGGCGGCGTTGATGGTGGCCGGTTGCGCCACCAAGTCCGCTCCCGATTTTGGAGGCCGCTGGAAGCCGGTGAACCGCTTTGCTGCGGAAACCACCGAGATCCCGCTGTACTCCAGCTACGTCTACCAGGCCTCGCCGATGGATGGCACGCTCAAAGCCATGCTCGAGCGCTGGGCCAAGGATTCCGGACGCACGCTGGATTACCGCCTGAGCTCGGACTTCACCCTGTACGGCGCGGTCTCCAACATCGGCACCACCAACGCTCAGCAGGCCGTGATCGATCTGACGGCGGCCTATGCAGCGCAGGGCATCTCCGTCTCCATCGTTGGCAACCAGATCGTTGTGCAGAGCGCTGGCTCGACGCCGACCGCGTCGGCACAGGGCGCTGATTCCAACAGCGGCACCTGAGTCCACCTCGAAATCATCGAACGTGCCGCTCCCCGCGCCTGTCGCAGGGGTGCCACGCCCATTGATGTTTCAGCAGTACGGAAGAATCCATGTTCCGCAAGAAGGATCCCGGCAATAGTCCCAAGGTCGAGCAGTCGGTCGCCAAGGCGGTCAGCTACGAGATCACCGTGGCCGACATGGCGCGTCGTAGTGAGCGCCGTGCCTGGTGGGTCGCCACCGGCTCATTGCTGATGTCGCTGGCACTGGCTGGCGGCTACTACTACATGCTGCCGCTGAAGGAGAAGGTGCCGTTCCTGGTGATGGCCGATGCCTACACGGGTACCGCTACTGTGGCGCGCCTGAGGGGTACGTTCCAGGGCGAGACGATCACCACCAATGAGGCGGTCAACCGCAGCAATGTCGCCCAGTACGTGCTGGCGCGCGAGTCGTACGACTCCGCAGTGATGGGGTTGCGCGACTGGGAGCTGGTGTTCGTCATGTCCAGTGATGCCGTCGCCGCAAGCATGAAGCAGCGCTATGCCAGCAACAATCCGCAGAATCCGTTCGTGATGTACGGCCGGGGCAAGGCGATCAGGGTCAAGATCCTCAGCATTACCCCGCTGGGCGTGCAGGCGAACGGCAGCTTCCGTGGCGCGTCCGTGCGCATCCAGCGCAGCCTGCTCGACAAGCGCAGCGGTGCATCGACCTATCTGGACAACCAGCTGGTCACCATGCGCTTCCAGTACAACCAGAATCTGGCGCTCTCCGAACAGGACCGCGTGCTCAATCCATTGGCGTTCCAGGTCACGGAGTACCGTGTCGACAACGACTATGCGCGCGGCGTGCCCGTGCCGGATGACGGTGCCATGCAGCAACAGGCCCAGGATGCTGCGCAACAGGCACAGCTCGCTGCACAGCAGGCGCAGGGCATGTACGTTCCGAACAATCCGGCCGCTGCCACCATGATCGATCCCGCCACCGGTCAGCCTGTCGCAGTGCCGGCCAGTGGGCAGATGCAGCCGATGCAGGGTGCGCCCATGCAGGGGCAGCCGGTCCAGGGGCAGCCGATGCCGGGGCAGGGCGCGCCGGGACAGCCGGCAATGATGCCGGCACCGAACCATTCCACCGGAAATGCTGATGGAGCAAGCAACCGATGAGTAGTCGAAAAATCAGGGGAAGCGCGTGGGCGCTGCTGTCGTTGCTGTCGCTGGTGTTTTCCAGCGCGGCGATGGCGCAGGCAGTTGACCACTACGAGTATGAGAAGGACCGCATCTACCCGGTTCGCACCGGCCTGGGCCTCACCACCCAGATCGAGCTGAGCCCGAACGAGAAGATCCTCGACTACAGCACCGGCTTCAGCAGCGGCTGGGAACTCACCCGTCGCGAGAACGTGTTCTATCTCAAGCCGAAGAACGTCGACGTCGACACCAACATGATGGTGCGTACCGAGACCCATTCGTACATTTTCGAGCTGAAAGTCGTTGCCACCGACTGGCGCCAGCTTGAGCAGGCCCGTCGCGCCGGCGTGCAGTACAAGATCGCCTTCGTCTATCCGAATGACACTGTGTTCGGGCCTGCCCAGGCAGCGGTCGAGGAAGAGGCGCAGCCGCTGCTGAGCACCGAGCTGGCCAAGGACCGCCAATACAACTTCAACTACTCCTATTCGACCAGCAAGGCGAAGAAGATGGGGTGGCTGATCCCGGTCAACGCCTACGACGATGGCCGTTTCACCTATCTGAAACTGCCCAACTCGCCCGAATACAAGACCGGCATCTTCCCGGCCGTGTTCGGTCGCGAGAAGGAGTACGGCGAGGATTTCGTGGTCAACACCACGGTTGAGGGCAATACGCTGATCGTGCACGGGACCTACCCGTACCTGGTCATCCGCCACGGCGACTTCGTCGTCGGCCTGCGAAGGAATGTGAAGAAATGAGCCAGCAGAACACTCCCGGCAACGATCCAAATCCGTCTCCGTACGGGCAGGGCCCTGCGGCTCAGGAGCCACCGACGAACCCGTATTATGGGCATGCGCAGGCCGAGGCAACCCCGGACCTGGATGCCAGTGCCCCGCAGCTTCGCTCTGCGGAAGAGCAGCGCTTGAACCGCAAGGCGCTGTTGTTCCTCGGCGGCATCCTGGTGTTGTTGCTGGCCATGGGCTTCCTGCTGCTGCGCAAGGGCAAGGAAGACGCTGAAGAAGTCAAGGCGCCGCCGCAGGTTGCACGTTCGAGCACCCCCGACCTGCCGATCATTGCACCCTCCGCGATTCGCGAGGCCGCCCGGGAAGCCGCCGAACCCATTCCGATGCTGCCGCCACCGCCGCAGGAAACGATGGGCCCGACGTTCATTCCTCGTGCCGAACCCGAGCGCGAGGTCGAGCGTGGCCCGAGTCTGCTGGATCGCCGCATTGCCGGTAGTGGTGGCGCAGGCGTGGGCACGGGCGATGCTGGCGGCCAGGCCGCAGCAGGGGACAACGACGATCCCTACATGCAGGCCACGTTGGCTGCGCTGCAGGCGCAGAACGGCAATGCTCCGCCGGCCAAGGTGCGCCGCGGGCCTGACGTGGAGGATGTGTCCAATGCTTCCTACATCCGCAGTCCCGATGCACTGCTGGTGCGTGGCACTTATCTGCGTTGTGTTCTCGAGACCCGCATCATCACCGATCTTGCAGGTTATACGTCGTGCCTGTTGACCGAACCGGTGTACTCGATCAACGGCCGCAGCCTGCTGCTGCCCAAGGGGTCCAAGATCTACGGTGCGTACGGTGGTGGTCCCAAGGGCAAGCGCGTGGAAGTGATCTGGGATCGCATCACCACGCCCAATGGCATCGACGTGGCCATGTCCAGCCCGGGCGTGGATCAGCTGGGTGGTGCCGGTCATCCTGGCCAGTACAGCGCGCACTGGGGCAGTCGCATTGCATCGGCGCTGATGATCAGCCTGATCGCCGACGCCTTCAAGTACGCCGCAGCCGAGCATGGCCCGGAGTCGACGACGGTTTCCAGTAATGGTTTTGCCGTTCGTTCGCCCTATGAAAGCGCCACCGCGCGCACGATGGAGCGTCTCGCCAACGAAGCCCTGACCAGTTCGAATCGCCCGCCGACTGTCACCATCAACCAGGGCACCGTCGTGAACGTCTACGTCGCAAAGGACGTCGACTTCACCAACGTGCTCAACCCGCGCCGGTAACCCGAAGAACAACCATGGACGCCGAAGTGTCACCCCTCGCCCTCGTTTCCAGCGACTTCCTGCGCTATCAGTACGAAGTGCTGGGCATCGCCGAGTACATGACATCCCCGGAAGTGACGGAAATCTGCATCAACCGTCCCGGTGAGCTGTACCTGGAGACCCGGGCGGGGTGGCAGCGGGTGGAGGTGCCGGGCCTGACGTTCGAGCGGGCCCGGCAGTTCTGCACCGCCGTGGTGAACGAAAGCAACACCGGCCAGCGCATCACCGATGCCGATCCGGTCGTCTCGCTCACCTTCCCGACCGGGCAACGTGCGCAGTTCGTGATTCCACCTGCCTGTGATGCCGGCAAGGTCTCGATCACGATCCGCCTGCCGTCCAAGCACACCAAGTCGCTCACCCAGTACCACGAGGATGGCTTCTTCAACCAGATCCTGGAACAGGATGGCAGTCTGAGCGAGCAGGACCGCGAGCTGCTGGAACTGCGCCAGCAGCGCGAGTACGCAGAGTTCTTCCGTCGTGCGGTGATGTACCGCAAGAACATCGTGGTCTCCGGTGCGACCGGTAGCGGCAAGACCACCTTCATGAAAGCGCTGGTCAATCATATCCCGGACAACGAACGCCTGGTCACGATCGAGGACGCGCGCGAACTGTTTCTGACCCAACCCAATGTGGTGCACCTGCTGTACTCCAAGGGTGGGCAGAGCACCAGCAATGTCAGCGCAAAGAGTTGCATGGAAGCCTGCCTGCGCATGAAGCCCGAGCGCATCATCCTGGCCGAGCTGCGCGGTGACGAGGCGTTCTACTTCATCCGCAACTGCGCATCGGGCCACCCGGGCTCGATCACCAGTTGCCATGCCGGTAGCCCGGAGCAGACCTGGGACCAGCTGGCGCTGATGGTGAAGGCCTCGGCCGAGGGTTCTGGCCTGGAGTTCAACGTCATCAAGCGACTGTTGATGATGACCATCGACATCGTCGTGCATATCAAGGCGCATGCCGGCTCGCGCTACATCACCGGCATCGACTTCAATCCTGGGCGTGCCCAGGGGCAGGAGGGCTGACCAATGCTGCCAGGACTGGAAATGATGGCGTGCCCGGAAATGGCCGTCTCGATGGACGTGATGCAGCACGTCATCAACGTGGAATCGTCGCGCAACCCCTATGCCATCGGTGTGGTCGGCGGCGCCCTGGTGCGCCAGCCCAAGGCCCTCGACGAGGCGCTGGCCACCGTTCGCATGCTGGAGGAGAAGGGCTACAACTTCTCCATCGGTCTGGCCCAGGTCAACCGCTACAACCTGGGCAAGTACGGGCTGGATTCCTACGAGAAGGCCTTCCAACAGTGCCCGAACCTGCAGGCTGGTTCGCGCATCCTCGCCGACTGCTACAAGCGCTCCGGTGGTGACTGGGGCAAGTCGTTCAGCTGCTACTACTCGGGCAACTTCGAGACCGGCTTCCGTCACGGGTACGTGCAGAAGATCTACGACTCGATCCGCCGCGGTCAGCAGGTCGCAAGCAATGGCGTCGCGCCGATTGACGTGGTCAGCCGTGGCGAGCGTCGGGTGGTCAGGGTCGAACATCATCCGCAGACAGTCTCGCCGGCCCAGACGCGCATCGTCGCCCAGAGCAGTGCGCCGGTGTACGTACCGTCCAATGACCCGGCCCGGGCCTACACCGTCTACCCATCAACCGGTGCGATGGCCCGCAGCAGCCTGCTGAACATCGCCGACCAGGCGGTATCGCGCGTGGTGCTGGGTTCGGTCGATCGAATGATGCAGCCACAGGCGCAGGGCGGAAACGACATGCCGCAGCAGGCTCCGCAGCAGTATCAGCAGCCTGGTGCGGCTCAGGGTGGGGCAGCCATGCCGCAACAGCTGCCCGGGATGGCTGCTGGCGCGAATGCGCCGGTGATGCTGCGCCCCTGGAACGAGCGCAACGCGCCGGCAGCGGACACCCAGAATTTCTACAACGCACCGGCACCCCGTGCGCCGGTGCAGCAGATTCCCGCAGGGGATGCGGCCTTCGTGTTCTGACGAAGTCGTGGTGCGACCGGTCCCCCGGCTGGTCGATTCAGTTGTGTTAGTCCATCAACAAGGAAATCAATCCATGAAGCGATTCAATCTCGACCTCGTCCAGGCCCAGCGCACGCTGAAGACCATGCTGATGGCCGTCGCATTCGCAGGTGCTGTGTTCGCTCCCCAGGCCCTGGCAGGCGGTACCGACTTCGGCGGCACCGATGGCAAGGTCTGCGGCTTCTTCTCCAACATCAACGGCCTGCTGAACATGGCCTCTATCGCCGTGGTCACGATCGCCGTGATCTTCGCCGGTTACCAGATCGCGTTTGCCCACAAGCGCATCGGTGACGTGGCCCCGATCCTGATCGGCGGTGTGCTGATCGGCGCGGCAGGCCAGATCGCGCGCATGCTGCTCGGCAAGGAGGCTGGCAGCTGCGACAAGGTCGGTGGTGGCGACGGCGCTGGCATGGCGTTTGAAATGATCAAGCACGCCGTCCAGTACTACAGTGCATAAGAACGTCCTGTTCCGGGGATGCACGCGCCCAGCGATGTTCCTGGGCGTTCCCTACCTGCCATTTTTCATGGTGGCGGGCGGGTTGTTGCTGCTGAGCATGTACACGAACTTCTGGTTTCTGCTGACCATCCCGGTGGCCATCTTCATCATGCGGCAGATGGCCAAGCGTGACGAGATGATCTTCCGCCTGCTGGGCCTGCGCCTGATGTTCAAGCTCAAGGTGCGCAACGTGCAGGAGCATGATGGCATGTGGGTGTTCAACCCGAATCACTACCGCAACAAGCCAGCCCCCAGGGATTGAGGGCTGGATCCGGCCAGGCGGGCGTTGAACGCCCGCTTGGCCAACTCCGCATCTTTGCCGGCAGTACCTTTTGGAAGCAGTCGTATGTTCAACCCAGATACCTCCATCAGCGAATTCATCCCCTTGTCGTCGCACGTGGCTCCGAATGTGGTGAAGACCACGGGCGGCGACTACCTGTTGACGTGGCACCTGGAAGGGCTGCCGTTCGTGGGGCGCGAAGAATGGGAGCTTGAGCATCGGCACAACACGTTCAACCGGTTGCTGCAGACGCTGCGCGCGCCGGATTTCGTCAACGTTGCCTTCTGGGTGCATGACATCCGGCGCCGTCGCACGCTGAAGGGAAAGAGCTACTACAAGCAGCGCTTCAACCAGGACGTGTGCGACCAGTACATGGGCATGCTGTCCTCTCAGCGCATCATGCAGAACGAGCTGTACCTGACGATGATCTATCGCCCGGTGGTGGCGGGAAAGCGCTTCGTGGAGAAGTCCGCGAACGTGGACAAGCTGCGCGCCGAGCAGGAGCAGGCTGTCGAGAAGCTGATGGAGCTGGCCGGCAACGTCGAGGCGGTGATCCGCGACTACGCGCCGTACCGGCTCGGCATGTACGAAGCCAAGAACGGCGTGGTGTTTTCCGAAACGCTGGAGCTGTTCGGCTACCTGATCAACCGCATCGATGAGCCGGTGCCGGTACTGTCGGCGCCAGTGAAAGACTATCTTCCGGTCAGCCGGCACATGTTCTCGGCCAAGACCGGCGATTTCGTGATCAATACGCCCAATGGCGTCAATCATTTCGGCGCGATCCTGAATATCAAGGAATATGCCGAGGGGACCTATCCGGGCATCCTCAATGGTCTGAAGTATCTGGACTACGAGTACGTCATCACCCATTCGTTCAGCCCGATGGGGCGCCAGGACGCATTGAAGGTGCTGGACCGGACCAAGGGCATGATGATCTCCTCGGGCGACAAGGCGGTCAGTCAGATCGTCGAACTCGACCAGGCGATGGATCATCTGTCGTCAGGCAACTTCGTGCTGGGCGAATACCACTTCATCATCGCGGTGTATGGCGACAGCCAGGCGAAGCTGTCGCAGAACGTGGCCTCGACCCGTGCCGAGCTGTCCAACGCCGGTTTCGTGTCGACCAAGGAGGATCTGGCAGTTACCTCGTCGTTCTATTCGCAGCTGCCAGCCAACTGGCGCTTCCGCACGCGGCTGGCCAACGTCAGCTCGCTGAATTTCCTCGGTCTGTCGCCGCTGCACAACTTCGCCACCGGCAAGCAGCACAACAACCCGTGGGGCGACTGCGTGACCACGCTGCAGACCACCAACGGCCAGCCGTACTACTTCAACTTCCATGCCACCCATCCATCCGAGAATTCGCTGGGTGAGAAGGCGATCGCCAACACCATGGTGATCGGCAAGTCCGGTACCGGCAAGACCGCGCTGATCAACTTCCTGCTCAGCCAGGTTCAGAAGTATGAGCCGTCACCGACCATCTTCTTCTTCGACAAGGACCGTGGTGCGGAGATCTTCGTGCGTGCCTGCGGTGGCAATTATCTGGCTCTGGAGAACGGTGCGCCGACTGGCTTCAACCCGTTCCAGTGCGAGAACAACGAAGCGAACGTGCAGTTCCTGGCCGACCTGATCAAGGTGCTGGCCGGCAAGCGCGAGTACAGCGCCCGCGAGGAAGAGGACATCTACCGTGCGGTGGAGAGCATGCTCGATACGCCGATGCATCTGCGCAGCATGACCAACTTCCAGAAGAGCCTGCCCAACATGGGCGACGACGGCCTCTATGCGCGCATGCGCCGTTGGACTTCGGGCAATTCGCTGGGTTGGGTCTTCGACAATCCGATCGATACGGTGGATCTGAGCAAGGCCAACATCATCGGCTTCGACTACACCGACATCATCGACAATCCCGAAGTGCGCGTGCCGGTCATCAATTACCTGCTGCACCGCCTGGAATCGCTGATCGACGGTCGACCGCTGATCTATGTGATGGACGAATTCTGGAAGATCCTGGACGGCGAGGGTGGCCTGAAGGAGTTCGCGAAGAACAAGCAGAAGACCATCCGTAAGCAGAACGGCCTGGGCATCTTCGCCACGCAGAGCCCGGAAGACGCGCTGAAGAGTGATATCTCCGCTGCCCTGATCGAGCAGACCGCCACGCTCATCCTGCTGCCGAACCCGAACGCCAGCAAGAGCGACTACATGGATGGCCTGAAGTTGACCGAGGCGGAGTTCAAGGTGGTCACGGCACTGGACGAGCGCTCGCGCTGCTTCCTGGTCAAGCAGGGCCATGCTTCCAGTGTCTGCCAGCTCAACCTGCGTGGCATGGACGACATCCTGTCGGTGATCTCGGCCTCGACCGACAACATCGACATCATGCATCGGGTGCTGCAGACGGCTGCAGTCCGCAATCGGATCACTGTGGACGAACTCACGCCGGAACAGTGGCTGGAGGACTTCTACAAGAACCGAAAGGGCTCTGGTAAAGCCAAGGCCTCTGCCGAAACCGATGCGGCTTGAAAGCCCTGGATCAGACAGCGCCGAATGAAATCCATTCCCCTGGAGAAGAACATGAGCATGACATCCCGAAATCACAAGCGCCACCGCGGTCTGCGTCAGAAGCGCCTGGCAGCCATCCTGCTGGGGAGCATGGTCATGTTCTCCACCACGTCGGTTTCGGCCGGTGGTTACCCTGTCTTCGACCTCAGTAATCTCATGCAGGCACTGAAGGACTTTGCCCAAGGGAAGGCGCAAATGAAGGCTGACGGGCTGGAGTACGCGGCTCAGGTAACTCGGTGGAGAAGGACGTTCCAGGAGTACCAAAATGCGCTTGTCCAGATCCAGGGCATGATCAACAACTTCGGCTTGCCGCCAGGCGCCACATTGGAGCGGGTTCCAGACGACTATATGGTCGCCGACCTCTGCCGTACGTCGGCGGGCTTCAGCGCTGGCAGCCTGCTGAAGAAGTTTGTGCTGGATACCTCCGGTGATCTCTACGCGCAGCAGCAGCAGCTGTGCGTCAACATCCAGATGATGGAAAACCGGAAGCGCAACGAGACGGTGGATTTCATCGAGAAGACCATTCCCAGCATCAACGCGTCGTTGTCTGAGATCATGGGCTGGCGAGGCGGCGCCGATGGCAATCTTGCGGGAACTCTTTCGGCCGTGAACAGTGACTCCCTGCGTACGGCAAACGATATTTCCAAGCTGCAGCAGGAGTGGGAGGCGCGCATGCGGTCCTACGACGCCTATCAGGAGTCAATGAAGGCCAATCAGCGCGTGCTGGCGCGCGTGGCATTGAAGGGCAAGCCGGGCGTCATCTCGCAGCTGGTCAAGACGGCTGCATTGGAAGGCGCTTTGCACATCGACTGACGTCGCTTGGGGCAGGTGCATAGGCACCGGCTCCATGAGGTTGTCCGGTAGGGATACATCAAGGGATTGCGGAAATGATCAGGTCGATTGCCAATTTTGATTTCAATGGCGGATTCCAGGATTTGATGGGGCACGTTGCACGTGTCCAGTCGATCGGGGATTTCGTGTTCTTCAAGTTCATCTTCGACTTCCTGCGAAAGAAGATAAACAAGTTCGGCATCGACATGATGGGGGAAATGATGCAGTGGGTCGGCGGCATCGCCCTCACGCTCATGACCCTGTGGGTGCTGGTGCAGGGCTTCCGCATCGTGACCGGCCGCAGCCGGGACTCAATGATGGTATTGGTGACCAATATGGCGCGTGCGGCGTTGATCGTCAGCGCGGCCACCACGATGGGCGCTTTCGGCACCAACCTGCAGAGCTTCCTCACCCACGACGTCAAGGCAGAAATCACGAAGGTCGTGACAGGCTCGAACGAGTCACCCGAAGCTCAGATCGACAAGAGCCTGGCATGGATGCAGGTGGCGCTTTCCAGTATCGACGCCATCCAGATCATGAATGACGGGGAGCTGCTGGAGGACAAGAAGCGGGCACTGTTCTTCATCGGCATGGGCACCGCAGGTCCAGCCATCACCGCTGGTGCGATGCTGATGCTGTATGAAATCGCCATGGCGCTGTTCATCGGCTTTGGCCCTCTGTTCATCCTCTGCCTGTTGTTCGACCAGACCAAGCAGTTGTTCCAGCGTTGGCTGTTCTACGGCATCGGCACGATGTTCTCCATGGCCGTACTTGCAGCGATGGTCTCCATTGCACTGGATATGGTGGTACGTGTAGCGGCCACTTTCTGGACCACAGCGCTGGTGCAGGAGTTCATCCTCAAGGAAAGCATGTCCGACGGCATGACCAGCCAGGCAATGCAGCAGGGAGGCATGGGCCTGATCCTCACCGCGTTGATCCTGACTACACCCCCAATGGCAGCGATGTTCTTCCAGGGTACCCTGGGCACCTTCATGGCATATTCGCAGATAGGTGGTGGCGCCAGTGCCTCGCCGAGTGCTGATGGTCGTCCGCCGGGCATGTCGGCTCCGCCGCCGGCGGCTCCAGAGGCCGCGTCGGGCCACAATGCAGCAAATCCTCAGAACAGTCTGGGCCGAGTGTTTGACGGCACGGGCGGGGCGGGAGGAACCACACCTGGTCAACGTGGCGCGGCGAACGCCAATCAAGGAAATTAGAGGCTGGACTGACGATGAGCGCCAACGGTTTTCTGAAATATCTTTGCTTGTCTTTCGTGTTTATGGGTTCTGCATACATCAATTCTGCGTTAGCAGAAGGTCGCTGCCCTCCGGGCCAGTATCCGATCGGCGATCAGGGAGTGGGCGGCTGTGCTCCCATCCCTGGTGCAGGCCGGAGCGCGCCTGATGAGAATCCCGGGCACTGGGTTAAGACGTGGGGAGCCGTTGCGGGATCCATGAATGGCGATGCGGGTGCATCGACTGGCCATCAGGCCAAGGCCTCGGCCGAGCAACAGGCGATCGAGCGCTGCGGTCACTGGGGAGCAACTGATTGCAAGGTTCTGTACACCTATTACAACCAGTGCTATGCGTCCATCAGAACCGGCCGGCCGGACAATGGAACGATGTTCAACGCGGGTGCTACCAAGGAACAGGCGCTGGAAAGGGCGACGCAGGATTGTCGGAATTCGGGAAGCCAGGAGTGCACGTTCGTCCACTCGGACTGCACCAAGCCCTTCTTTCAGGAGGGCTGATATGGCAAATCATATTGCCTCCCGTTCTTTGGATGTCGCTTGAAGCACTGCGGAAGGCTTCAAGGAAGATGACGGGTGCGGAGCATCAGACCACCGAGTGATCAACAGTGATGTCCAAAAAGTCTTGGCAATGGCCGGATTCAAGCATCTGGGTAACATTTCTTGGGTTTTTGACGCTGGCGTTTGCCGTGCTCGTCGTTACTGAAAATGCCAATGCCGAAGGCCGTTGCCCTGGGGGCCAGTACCCGATTGGTGGCCAAGGCGTTGGAGGCTGCGCACCCATACCCGGCGCGGCTCAGAGCGCCCCGCAGGAGAATCCCGGGTACTGGGTCAAGACATGGGGTGCAGTCGCCAGCTCGCCTGGAGGAGATGCAGGTTCTGCCACTGGGCATCAGGCCAAGGCTTCGGCAGAGCGCCAAGCCGTCGAGCGATGCCGGCAGGGCGGAGCTACCGACTGCACAGTCGTTTTTACCTACTACAACCAGTGCTATGCGGTTGTCCGGGCTGCACGACCGGACAATGGCATGAGATTCAACACCGGGGCGACGAAAGAACAGGCGCAGGAGCGGGCAACCAAGGACTGCAAGGATTTGGGAAGTCAGGCTTGCTCCGTTTTCCATTCTGACTGTACCAAGCCGTTCTTCCAGCAAGACTGATCGGTTGTGACATCACACGGAGATTCAAGGCAATGGCCGACTTCAAATCTCTGCGTGGTGATTCAGCTTTCGTGATTTCTGCTCTGCTGTTCGCTGCATTACTTGTTGCCAGCAACGCCAGTGCCGAGGGCCGATGCCCTTCCGGCCAGTACCCCATCGGCGATCAAGGGGTTGGTGGGTGTGCCCCGATTCCTGGGGCAGGGGCGACTGCCCGCGACCCCGGGCCCGCGAGTCAGTGGCATAAGACGTGGGGGGCGATTGCGTCGTCCGACGCGACCGCAGATGCGGGTGTTGCAACGGGCCGGCCGAGCAAGGAGAACGCGGAGCAGTTTGCTCTGGCAGACTGCGGTAGGCGCGGTGCTTCCGATTGCCGAGTCATCTACACGTATAGAAACCAGTGCGTTGCATGGTTGGTTCCCAATAGCCAGGGCGGGGCTTCCCGCGCCGGTCTTGCCAGCGCCAAGGACTCCGCCGAAGCGCGGAAGTTTGCCCAGCAGTCGTGCGTCAACACCGATGGAAAGGCGTGTCAGGTTGCATACGAGGACTGTACGAAGCCGGTCTATGAGTCATTCTGACCCGTTGATCGGATTGTCGGACTGGCAGCCAGTGCAACTCGAGATGGCGGCGAAAAGCTTCATGTGTTTGGGTGCAGCTCCGTTTGTTCTCTTGGCTCCAGCATCGGCTGTGGGCAACGATCATCTGCTCAGGCCGTCCCACCTCCCACAATGGGCAGCAAAGGAATGAGTCTCCCCATGAAACGGATCCACCTCGCTTTTCTTCCGTGTCTGCTGACTGCAGGCCTGCTGCCGTTCACTGCGCTTGCCGAAGGCAACTGCCCGCAGGGCATGTATCCCATCGGTGGCCAGGGTGTACAGGGCTGTGCGCCCATTCCGGTGAGCAGCTCAGGATCCCCGTACAACAATCGCCCCAACTGGGCGCAGACCGTGCGCGGCGTGGCGATGGATGCCCGCGGCGACACCTTCATCAGCAACTCGATGCGCTCGCGGGGCAAGGCAAAGCGTGCATCCATGAAGGAGTGCAAGGAGTTCGGGAAAGGCGAATGTAGGTTGGCGACCCTGTTCCAGGCGCAATGCGTGGCGGTCGCCCACGCGGGTCTGGGCACGGAAACCACCAGCGTCGCCACCGCCATGTCCGAACAGGGAGCGGTCGTTGTCGCGATGCAGCAATGCAGCGCGAAGGCGGCATGGAAGCAGCTGCCGCAGGGTCAATGCGGGATCGCCAGAACGGCCTGTACGGCGGATCTGTTCATCAGGTAAGGCGCCATTCACGCTAAGCCCCGTTTTCTGTGATCAATTCCGCTTTTCGATTTCCTCGCACTTCGACGCGGCAGAACACCTCGCGGTAAGCTCCCCGCGCGTCATGAAAATGACGCTCCAGTGCCGCCGAATGCAGGAGTTCTTCCGTCCAATGAGGACGCTGTCAGCCCCTGCATCGGGTGACGCTCGCCATCATCGCGGTCTTGCCGTACGCAAGGCTATGATCCCTGTCCGCGCAGGCGCGGATAAGCCGGAACGCGTTCCGGCTGGGCAGGGAGGCGGGCATCGGCATGACCACATTGAAGGAGTGGGAGGGGATGGAAGACAGGGTTGGCGCACACATGGACGATGCCCTGGCATTCGTTCCGTCCGGTGCGAACCTGCTGGAAGCTGTCAGGGGCGAGCTCAACGGCGATGGCATCGAGTATCAGCTGCTGGTCATCGACCAGCCGACGCCGGAAGGGCTGGTGCCCGGCCAGCACGGACCGAACCGGGTGCTGCTGTTGCTGCGCGGTGACGGGCGCGGGCGTTGGCAGCTGGCCGCGCGCAACGACAAGCTGGTGCCGTGTTCCACCCGAGGTGGCCTGGCCGGCGACCCTTTTGCGTATGCAATGGTCGAGGAAGGCACCTTCAGCGTGATCACCAACGGCGGTAGCCGCGAGCGCTGGAGCAGCACCTACCGGTTCCGCTATGCGCCTGCGGACAAGGCCTGCTGGGTGGATGGGGTGAGACGCAAGGTCGTGGATATCGAGACCGAAGCGACCAACATCCGGGATTACTCGGTGGCGGAGCTGGGCAGGGTGCGGTTCGAGGACTTCGACCCGTCCAGCGTCGCCGAGGTGTCGCTTCCATGAGCCAAGCTCCAACCGGCGGAAGGGAATCCGCGCTGATGAAGATTCAGGAGTTGCACTGTGTCGACCGATAGAGAGTCGCAGCTGTTGCGACAGGCGACCAAAGCCGGCATCGACTCCCCGCTTGAACTGGCCAATTTCATGGCCCAGGCAGGGCACGAGTCGCGCGGCTTGAGCCGGCTCAACGAGAGTTTCAACTTCACCCGGGGAATCTCGCAGATCCCGGTGGAGGCTGCGTGGCGCAATGGCAACGCTGCGCTGGAGAGCGCCCGCCAGGAGGCGCTGCGTGGTCGCCCGGAGAACCTGGCCGAACTGATGTATGGCGGCCGCATGGGCAACGATGCGCCCGGTGACGCGCTGAAGTACCACGGCCGCGGCTATCTGCCATTGGTCGGCAAGGAGAATTACGAGCGTGCCGGCAAGGCGCTGGATCTGGACCTGGTGAATCACCCGGAGCTGGCCGCGCAGCCCGAGTACGCAGGCCGTATTGCCGTATGGCAGTGGCAGACACGGGTGCCGGAGGGGGCGCGCCATGATGTGCGCGAAGCAACTTATGCGCTTAATGGCGCGCTCAATGGCATCGAGGCGCGCCGGCAACGATTTGAGGTCTGGCAGCAGAAGTTGACGCCGGACGTGATGGCGCGACTGGATCGCGGCGAAGTCGGTGCACCGGCGCAGACCGTTGCACGCGACATGTCGCATGCCGGTGAGCCCGGCAATGCGTTGTTCGAGGATGCGCGCCGGCACCTGCAGCAGATGGGGCCACAAAGTGGACTGCGCAGTGCACAGGAGCTCGACAATACCGCTGGCGTGTTGGCGCTGGGCGCGCAGAAGGCCGGCCTGTCGCGCATCGATCATCTGCTGGCGGGCAACGACGGCCGTACGCTGTTTGCAGTGCAGGGCGCGCTGGGTGATCCGGCCATGCTGCGTGCGTCTGTTGATCGGGAGCAGGCCTCCCAGCAGCCACTGGCGCAGAGCAGCCAGCAGTTGGCGGCCAGCGTTGCGCAGCAGGATCCGACGGCCGCGCTCGCGCGCGAGCAGGAGCAGCGTTCTCGATCCCTGTAATGCCGATGCCGGCGGGCAGGGTGCCCGCTGGCGCTTTACGTACGACGCGTGGCGCCCTGTGGCGCCGACATGGAAACCAACCCGTAAGGACACCACATGCGAATCGTTCCCTTGAATGCCCGGCAGGCCGCTGCCCGCTGCAATGCATCCGCGCGCCGCCTGCCGCCGCTCTGGCTGCTGTCACTTGGACTTGCCGCAGCGTCGGCGCAGGCTCAGGAGGCATCGGTACCCGTCGCTGAGGCGCCCCTCGCTGTCGAGGCGCCCGTTGCCCCACCTGCAGGGGCGGCGCCCGTTGCAGCGCCTGTGGCGGCCGAAGCCGTTGTCGCGGCGCCGGCTCCCGAAGTACCAGCTGCCGTGACACCTCCTGCGGCACCTGGGGTGGACGCGCAGCCGGCGCCGGCTGCGGACCCGGCGCCCGCGCCCGTTGCGCCGGCAGTGGCGGCGCCTGTGGCTGTACCGCCTGCCACCGTCGAGCCAGCCGTTCCGGCGGTAGCACCCGCACCGCCCGCATTGGCCATCGTGCCGTTGCCGCCCGAGCAGGCGACCGAGCGCGCGCTTGGCGCCCGCTGTCCCGTGGACCTGGCCGGGCGACTCGCGACCCAGGGCGACCTGCTGATCGGCGCCTGCCAGGGCAGGATGCCGGCGCATCTGGCCGCGCTGCTGGTCGCGCTGCCCCAGCAGGACATCCACCTGCCGCGCAGCTGGCGCGAGCGTGAGGTGCAGCAGAAGGCGTGGTTCAAGGCGGTGCCGGGCTACGGCCAGCGCCCGGACTTCATCGTGCGGATGGGTGACATCTGGGTGCGTTCACTGGAAGGGCGTGACGCCGACAGCACGTTCTACCTGGTGTCGGCGCCGTTCACCTGCAGCGACCGGGTCGCCAACCGCGATGAGTACGGCGCGGAGCCGGTACGCGTGCCTGCGGGGGATTGCCGCGAGGCCTATGTCAGCCAGCGTGTGTACCAGGTGCGTGGCGATGCCGCACCGCGGGACGTTACCGCCGAGGCGATGCCGGCCATGCCGCCGTTGACGGAAGCCGATCGCGCACGCCAGTTGGCGCGCGAGGGCCGGATCACGCTGGATCACAGCAAGCTGCAATATGGCCCGGCCATGCGCTGGTTCGTGCAGTACCCGGAGACCGCCCAAAAGGGTGGCCCGCGTGCGTTCAGTGACTGGAACCGTGAGCACCTGGCATTCGTTGTCTGGACCGGGGACCGATTCGAGTTGCGCGAAAAGGTTCCGCGCAGCCAGTGGCCCTGCGACCCGGTGGCGCCGGGGGATCGCGCTTGTGGCGGCTTCCCGGATTCCGGCCCGGATCTGTTTGTGACGGCCGGTACCTCCGCGCCGATGGCTGCCTCCGGTCCCTGAGCCGGAGTGCCGACGTGCAGCGGGAGCCGGGCTGACCGGCTCCCGCGCAGTCCATCAGGCCTGCATGCTGCGGGTCTGGTTCCGCTGCTGTTCCAGCTGCTGGTCGCGCTCCAGCGCAACGCGCTGGTCGGCGGCCTGCTGGTCGATGCGCTGGCTGCTCTGCTCCAGCGGCGTGTTCATCGCCATGGTCGTGTCCACCGACACGCGCAGGTGTGCCGGGTCGCCGCCCTGGCCCTGCACCGCGAAGCTTCGCGAGGCATCGGCATTCATGACCACCTCGTCGATGCGCTTGCCGCCTGCCGCGTGCATTTCGGCGGCGAGGCTGCCCGCCAGCTGAGTACTCATCACGTCCGGCACGCGCCCGACCCGCACGTCATGAGCATGCACGCCGCGGATCGCGTCGTTGAACAACGGGTTGCCCAGGTGGTTGGCATCGTCCATGCGCAGCATGCTGGTGTGATGGCCGTTCTTCTCCGCTTCGCGGCGTGCCGGTTCACCGGGCTGCAGCGGGCCGCGGATGTGGTCGTACAGATCGATGGCGCCGCCCGGGATGCCGCGTGCCGCGCGGGTGACACCGCGACGCAGTGACTCGACGTCATCGCGGTACTCCTCGATCATCTTGGCGTTGTCTTTCGCCAGCTTCTGCGTTTCCGGATGCTTCAGCACCGAGCCTTCGTCGAGGAAGTTGCCCAGTTTGTGCGCACCGAACGAGCTGCCTGCTGCAATCAGCGGGCTGTCCGGGATCAGGGCGCGCATCGGATGGTTGCTGAAACCGTTTGCGGCGAGTGTCTTGATTTCATCCGGCTTCGCATAGATGCGGACCTGGCCGAAATGCGGCGACGCGGCGCTGACCGGATCGGAGGCCATGACGTGGTTGATCATGGTGTTGCCGCCTTCCGGAATGCGATAGCTGAGGCTGACCGCGCCGTAGGCATTGAAGGTCTCGCCCTTGACGTTGAAGTGGTGCGAGGTGATCTGGGCGAGGGCGCCGCCGAGGGAGTGGCCGGTGACGGTGACTTCGGGTGGACGCTGCCCGAGATCCTGCCCCTCCTTCTTGGCGTAAGCGAGGGCGCGTTGAGTCAGCGCGATGGCGTCCGGAGCCTGCACGTTGGTGCGGGCAACGACCATGCCACCATCGGTCAGAATCGCATCGCGTGCGATTTGTTCGGTGCCGCGATGTGCGACGACAATTTCATTGGTGTCGACTCGCTGGTAGATCGTTCCCTGATAACCGTTCAGTCGATTATCAACGTGCTCGAGAATCTTGTACTTGTGCCCGTTGATCGGGACGATCTCTTCTTGACCAGGTGCACGACGACCGACCGCATAATCCTTGTATGCATCTTCGGACAGCGCTGCATAATCTTGGCTGTTGAGGCTCATTGGCGGACCTCGCTGGCTTCAAGCGAAGCGGAGAACAGCGCATTCCTCAGTTCCGGGCGGAACTTGGTGGGATCTTCCTGGCCGCTTGCGCCGTAATCAGGAATCTCATTCACGCGCGGATAGTCTGCGCGAGGATAGTGGCGAGTCTCGGTCTCGCCTTTGACAAAGGGTGCTGCCTCAATGAACGACAGGAAGCGGGTTTCACCCTCGGCGCCGGTGGCTTTCAGCATCGCGCCGGCGCCGCTGAATTCCCACTTGCAGACGCCACGACCGTAGTAGTCCTCATCCAGCATCCGGTCGAGGTACACGGTGCCGCGATACTCGCCCTCAGCGACCTTGCGCAGCTCCACCGGTTCCTGGCTGGTAATGCGGGCGGCAGTGCCGGTGGCGGGTTCGATGTGGCCGCACTGGTCTTCGTTGGTGACGTCGTACTGCGCCACGCCTTCGACCACCGCGAAATCGCCGGGGGCATCCTTCAGGCGCAGTACCAGTTCATAGGCCTTGCGCGGGCTGGGGTTGAGCTTGGCGAGGCCGCGCCCACCCTGGGCGACATCGGCTTCGGCAGCGGCACGTTCCTGGTTCATGGCGGTCTCCGGGTTGCAGGCGGTCAATAGAAGCAGAGCAAGGCACGGAATCATCTTGTGGCGCAATGTCGGCCTCCTTTGGGGGTAGAGGGATGGTTGAACTGGCAGCTCATTGCACAAGCTTCTGCACAGTGGTGGTGGTTGAGAACAGCGCGTCGCGCAGATCTTCGCTGTACCCCGACGGATCTTCCTCGCCACTGGCGCCAAAGTTGGCGACAGTGTCGGCGCGCGGATAGATAAGGTTTGGGTAATAAAGCGTAAGAGGTGAGTCGCTCTCCATGCGCTCCTTGTCGATGAACGTCAGGAATCGCGTATCCGCCTCGCCGGTCGTAGCGCGCAACATCGCGCCAACGCTCGTCAGTGCCCAGTGGCACGTGCCGCGCCCGTAGTACTCCTCGTCCTGCATACGGTCCAGGTAGAAAGTGCCGCGGTATTCGTTCTCACCGACCTTGCGTAGCTCGACGGGTTCCTGGCTGGTGATGCGCCCTGCAGTACCTGTCGCAGGCAGGATCCGACCACAATCTGCGTAGTTGCTGACGTCGTACTGGGCCACGCCCTCAACGATCGCGAACGGGCCCGGCGCGTCCTTCAGTGTCAGCACCAGCTCATAAGCCTGCTTCGGTGCGGGATTGAGCTTGGCCAGACCGCGTCCGCCCGCGGCGACATCGCGCTCCGCGTCTGAGTAAGGCGAGCACGCCGCCAGTGCCAGCAGCAGGGTCGCCGGCAGCCAGCATCGTGCGCTGCGCGATGGCGTTGCCGTGCTCAAAGCGTGTTCCTGCATCGTGCATCCATGTCCATATATCCTTCCCTGGTGACAGGTTTCCCGATTATGGGGTGCCCGGGAAACCCGGCGCCACCCGCGAGCGGGCATGGGTGCCAGAAATTTGACGCATTCAGGATTGGGCGGTGGCGTGGAAGCGCTTGCGGCACAGTCGATTTGCCGGCATCGGAACGACTGCGCACCGCATTCGACATTCTGCCGCCGTTCTGTGACATCGATCATTAATTCACGCGATCATCACCAAGCGAAGTCTTCCACCATGAACTACACGATCCGCCCCGAATCCACTGCCCACCACGCCGTCATCCATGCGCTCACCGAGGCTGCCTTCCGCCAAGCCCCGCACAGCAGCCACACCGAGCAGTTCATCGTCGATGCGCTGCGTTCGCGTGGGGAACTGAGCATTTCGCTGGTCGCCGAAGCCCAAGGCCAGGTGGTCGGACACATTGCGCTGTCGCCGGTCACCATCAGCGATGGAAGCACAGGCTGGTTCGGCCTGGGCCCGATCTCGGTGCTGCCCGCGTGGCAGGGGCAGGGCATTGGCGCGGCGCTGATGCGCGCGGCACTCGACGCGCTGCGTGGACTGGGCGCACAGGGTTGCGTGCTGCTGGGTGAGCCGGCGTATTACGGTCGCTTCGGCTTCCGTGCCGAGCCAGGCCTGGTGCTGTCCGGTGTGCCTGCGGAGTACTTCCAGGCGCTCTGCCTGCAGCCTCCACTGGCGCAGGGCGAGGTGCAGTACTCGCCGGCCTTCGAGGCGACGGCCTGATCCACGGCGAGCGCGTGCCCGTCAGGGCGCGCGCCAGACGGTGGGTTCGGGTTGTGGCTTTGGAATGCGATAACCGCCGATGTGTTCAAGCAGTTCATTGGTACGGCGCTGCTCGACCAGTACCTCACGCAGCAGGTTGCGCACGGCGAAGATGGCGAATGGCACCAGGATCCAGACCAGGCTGATGCCCAACGCAAACAGGGTCAGCAGGGCTTTTGCACCATCCATGCACGGCGTTCCTTGGTCGAAAGCAGCCACGCTAGCACGTGACCGCTGCCGACGGATGTCAGCCGTTATGCCGAAGATGGATCAGCGGATACGGGCGCCCCTGCGAATCGAGCGGTGAGCGACCGGTTTCGACGAAGCCCATGCGCAGATAGAAGCCCACGGCCTGCGCGTTCTGCGCGTTGACGTCGGTGCTCAGCTGTGGGCAGAGGGTCAACGCGTGCTGCAGCAGTTGGCGACCAACCCCGGTGCCACGCACGTCCGGATCAATGAACAGCGCTTCCATGTGGGTGCCGTCGATCAGCATGAATCCGAGGGGGCGATCCTGTGCGTCGACAGCAACGGTCATCGGCGCCTGCGGCAGGAAACCGGCCACTTCGGCATCGATGGCCTGGCGGTCTTCGGCACTGAGGAAGTCGTGGGTGGCGTCGACGGCGCGACGCCAGAGGTCGACGAGGGCGGCGCCTTCGTCGGCGCGCGAGGGGCGCAGGTTGGTCATGGGTTCACCAAGGTGCTTCGGAAGAGTGCGAAGTATGAGGCTTTCCGGTAACGCCTGCAGGCGAAGATTCATCCCGCGTCGCGGTGGCGGATGAAGGGGCTGTGCGCAGCTGCGTCGGCGCGCAGCACCACCCCATCCTCGAAATCATCGCTGTCGTTGAAGGGCACGGTCGGCCATCGTTGCCAGCGTGCCAGCCGCTCGCGGTAGTCGCTGGTGGCCGCCGCCATTGCTTTGTCGTGCGCCTGCACGCGATCCGCTGGCAGCCCGGAACGCACGCCGTGCACCACGAATGGTTCCATCACTTCGAAGCCGACGTAGCGCAGGCTGTACATCAACGGCCACAGCAGCAACCGGGTGTCGCCCTCGCGGCCGTCCACCGCGCATGCCCGCGCCGACGAGCCGGTGGTGACGCTCAGCAACGTGCGCTTGCCCTGCATCACGCCGTGCTCGTGGCGCTGCCGGCTGTTGTACATCGGCCCGTAGACGAGCACGCGGTCCAGCCAGCCCTTCAGCATGGCCGGAGCCGCGAACCACCACAGCGGGAACTGCAGGATCAGCAGGTCCGCGGCCCGCAGCATTCGCAGATGGCGCTGCACCTCGGCGGGCAGCTGGCCCTGCTCGGCGCTGTGCCGCTGTTCGCGTTGGGCGTCGAAGTGGTCGGGATGCAGGCGATGCGGATGGTGGTCAGCCGCTTCCAGCGGATCGAAGCGATCCGCATACAGGTCGATCACGTCCACCTGCAGGTTCTCATGCCGCAGCTGCTCGGCGGCCTGCGCGGCCAGATGTGCATTGAACGAGCGGGGCTCGGGGTGGGCAAGCAGGATCAGGGCGCGCATGGGGCGAGGGGCTCATGGAGTGTGCGACCATCCTCGCGATGCCGGCCTGCCCCGGCAATTACGCACCTTGAGGTAACCATGGCCTGTCCCGGAGACGTGTATGCCGCCGACTGCTCCGCACGCGATGCGCTTGCGCTGATTTCAGGCAAGTGGGTGATGCTGCTGCTGCCGGCATTGGCGCAGGGCCCGCTTCGTAACGGCGTGTTGCTGCGGAAGATCGAAGGTATCTCGCAGAAGGTGTTGACCCAGACCCTGCGACAGCTGGAGCGCAATGGCCTGGTCGAGCGTTGCGAACGGGGCAGCAGGCCGCTGCATGTGGAGTACCGGTTGACCGAGGTTGCGCGCGGCCTGGTCGACACGCTGGCTGCCCTGGACCGCTGGGCCGAGCACAACTTTCCTGTGCTGGACGCCGCCCGTGAGCGCTTCGACGCGCGTTAGCGGCGCCTGCACGACCCCGGGGCGTACAATGCGGCCCCGGCGGCCATCCTGGCCCAGTTGAAAAGCGAGAACCGCCATGACCGATGTCCTGGGTGTACCGGTGCACGACGCCGATGAACACTGGATGCGCCATGCACTGGCCTTGGCCGAGCGCGCACAGCGTGACTTTGACGAGATCCCGGTTGGCGCGGTGCTGGTAAGCGCCGATGGCCAGCTGCTGGGCGAGGGCTGGAACCTCAATATTGCCTCGCACGATCCCAGCGCGCATGCCGAGATCGTGGCCATGCGGGCAGGGGGGAAGCTGCTGGCCAACCATCGCCTGCTGGGCAGCACCCTGTACGTGACCCTGGAGCCGTGCGCGATGTGCGCGATGGCGGTCGTGCATGCACGGGTATCGCGCTTGGTCTACGGCGCCAGCGATCCAAAGACCGGTGCGTGCGGCAGCGTGTTCGACCTGCTCGGTGATGCCCGCCACAACCACCGGGTCGAGATCCACGGCGGGGTGCTGGCCAAGGAAGCCAGCACGCGCCTGACCAATTACTTCCGTGCCAAGCGCGGCAAGCCGCCGCTGCTGCTGGAAGACCACGTCGGCGAGGGCTGAGGGGCGAACGGGTATGATGGGCGCCTCTTTCCTTCACCGGTAGGCCGCGCGCCTGCCCAGCAACGAGGCGACACAATGGCGGACACCGGCGCGGCCAACGAACGACTTATCTGGATCGACCTGGAAATGACCGGGTTGGACACCGACAACGATTCGATCATCGAGATCGCCACCGTGGTCACCGACGCCCAGCTCAACGTGCTGGCCGAAGGTCCGGAATTCGCCATCCATCATCCGCTGGAAACGCTGGAGGCGATGGATGAGTGGAACCGCAACCAGCATCGTCGTTCGGGCCTTTGGCAGCGCGTGGTGGACAGCACCACCACCCTTGGCCAGGCCGAGGCGCAGACGGTGAACTTCCTGGCCCAGTGGATTCCTGCCGGCCTGTCGCCGATGTGCGGCAACTCGATCTGCCAGGACCGCCGCTTCCTGCACCGCCAGATGCCGCGCCTGGAGAAGTACTTCCACTACCGCAACCTGGACGTGTCCACGGTGAAGGAACTGGCCAAGCGCTGGGCGCCGACCGTGGCCGCCGGCGTCGGCAAGAACAGCAACCACACTGCCCTCAGCGATGTGCATGACTCCATCGCCGAGCTGCGCCACTACCGCCAGTTCATGGGCGCGCTGTCGGGGCTGCCGGTTGCCTGATGCTGTCACTCGTTGGGGTCGGATCCCTTTCCTGCGGAAAGGGCTCTGACCCCTCTGTCGTACCCCGCGACGAACCGTTCAACTCCCTGGCGCTAAGATCGGCGCCATGAACGAGCCCATCCTGCTCCCCCGCGACATCGCCCACGACGCCCGCGACTGGTCCGACCTGCAGCGGGCGGTGGCCCTGCTGGAAGCGCCGACCCTGACCGCGCGCATGGCCAACCTGGTCGGCACGCCGCTGGAGTTCGCGGTGAAGGCGCTGCCCAGCTCGGTCTCCAATCGCATCCATGGTGCCGTGCAGGCGGCGCTGTCCAAGTCCGCGCAGGCCGCGCTGTGGAGCATGGACAACACGCCGGGCAAAGGCGCTTCAACCCGTTGGCACAAACTGGCGGCGGCCACCTCCGGCGCGGTCGGCGGGGCGTTCGGCTTCGCGGCCTTGTTCATCGAGCTGCCGGTGTCGACCACCATCATGATGCGCGCGGTGGCCGACGTGGCCCGCAGCGAGGGCTTCGACCTGTCCGAGTTCAGCACCCGCCAGGCCTGCCTGGAGGTATTCGCGCTGGGTGGCAACTCGCCGCGTGATGACGCCAGCGAGACCGGTTACTACCTGGCCCGCGGCTTCACCACCGACGTGATGCGGCATCTGTCGGCCGAACTGGCCGGGCGTGTGGTGACCGGCCGTGACCTGACCCTGGGCGTGGCGCCGAAGGAAGCCGGCAAGCTGCTGGCGAAGATGGTGGAGAAGGTGGCGGCGCGTTTCGGCGTAGTGGTCACCGAGAAATTCGCCGCGCAGGCGGTGCCGATTGTCGGTGCCGCTGCCGGGGCAACGCTCAATACCATGTTCACCGACTACTACCAGGACATGGCGCGTGGCCACTTCATCGTGCGCCGGCTGGAGCTGAAGTACGGGGAAGATGTGGTGCGCACCTGCTATGACCGGGTGGCACATGGTGGCGTGTTGATCGAGCCGACGCTGTAACCGGCTTTGGGGTCGCTTTTGGGGTCAGAGCCCTTTGCGTTGCCAAGGGATCCGACCCCTGGGCAGGCCATCCTTGCCTGCCGGGCACAACTGTTTTGCCACGACACGCCTGTTGCCTTTCGCAGGCGGTCCCCATTCTTGCTGGCACTCCCCCTGCAAGAGATGTCCGCCATGTTGTTCACCTCCCACCGTCTGGGCCCGCTGACCCTGCCCAACCGCATCGTGATGCCGCCGATGACCCGCTCGCGTGCGGCTGCCGGCAACGTTGCCACCGCCGAGATGGCGACCTATTACGCGCAGCGTGCCGGTGCCGGCCTGATCGTCAGCGAAGGCACCCAGATCAGCCCGCAGGGCCAGGGCTATGCCTGGACGCCGGGCATCCACAGCCCCGAACAGGTAAAGGGCTGGCGGCAGGTGACCGATGCGGTGCACGCCGCCGGTGGCCGCATCTACGCGCAGCTGTGGCACGTCGGCCGCGTCTCGCATGTGGCCCTGCAGCCCGATGGCGCGGCGCCGGTGTCGTCCTCGGCATTGCTGGCCGAAGGCGTGAAAGTGTTCGTCGACCCGACAGGGGCAGGTCCCGAAGCCGGCGTCGGCGAGATGATCCAGCATTCGATGCCGCGTGCGCTGCGCGCCGACGAGATTCCGGGCATCGTCGCCGATTACGCGCAGGCCGCCCGCAATGCGCTGGAGGCGGGCTTCGACGGCGTCGAACTGCATGGCGCCAATGGCTACCTGATCAACCAGTTCATCGACTCGCAGGCCAACCAGCGCACCGACGGCTACGGCGGTTCGCTGCAGAATCGGCTGCGCTTCCTGCGCGAGGTGGTGCAGGCGGTAGTCGCAGTGGCCGGCGGTGATCGCGTTGGCGTGCGCCTGGCGCCGCTGACCACGCTGCAGGGCGCGGTGGACGATACGCCGCAAGCGACATATCTCGCTGCCGCGCACCTGCTCGGTGAGATGGGGGTGGGCTACCTGCACATTGCCGAGGCTGATTGGGACGATGCACCGCCGATGCCGGTGGCCTTCAAGCAGGCGCTGCGCATGGTCTACCCGGGCACGCTGATCTACGCAGGCAAGTACACCGCCGATCGCGCCGGGCAGGCGCTGGCCGAAGGCTGGGCCGACCTGATCGGTTTCGGCCGGCCGTTCATTGCCAACCCGGACTTGCCGGAGCGTCTGCGTCTGGGGGCGGAATTGAACCCGCCGGATCGGGCGACGTTCTTTGGCGGTGGTGCGGTGGGCTTCATCGACTACCCGGCGTTGGAGGAACGCGCCGTCGCCTGATCGGGGAGGTTGCCGGCCAGTGGTCGGCACTACCGGCGCATGGAAATGGGGTGGGTGCCGACCCTTGGTCGGCACTCTCCCGGGATGGATCAGGGCTTGTCGCGCACCAGCGCATCCGCCTCGACCACGCCGCCATCCTTGCCATGCAGGTACAGGTGCATGTCCTGCTGCGGATACGGAATGTTGATACCGGCCTTGTCATAGCCCAGCTTCAGCTGTTCCAGCAGCGTCACCTTGGTGCCGAACCAGTCGGCCGACTTCACGTAGCAGCGGATGCCCAGGTTGATCGCATGCGCTCCGAGTTCGTACACCACCACGTCCGGTGCCGGCGTCTGCAGCACGCGCGGGTCGGCCTTCATCAGTGCCAGTGCGGTGTCGCGTGCCAGCTGGATGTTGTCTTCGTAGCCGATGCCGATCACCAGTTCGACGCGGCGGGTCGGTTCGGCGGTGAGGTTGATGATCGGTGCGGCGGTGATCAGCGTGTTCGGGATGGTCGTGTGCTGGTTGTCGGCACCGGTAAGGACGGTCTGGAAGATGCGCACTTCGCGCACCGTGCCGGTCTGCCCGGCCACGGTCACTACGTCGCCGACACGGAACGGGCGCAGCGTCACCAGCATCACGCCCGAGGCGATGTTGGACAGCGAATCCTTCAATGCCAGACCGACGGCCAGGCCAGCGGTGCCGAGCACGGCCAGCAGCGGGGTGATCTTCACGCCGAGCGTGTCGATGGCCAGCAGCGCCACGATCACCAGTGAGGTGGCATAGACCACGTTGCGCAGGAAGGTGCCCAGCATCGGGTCCACGCCCATGCGCGCTGTGGCGCGCGGCATCGCGTTGGACAGGCGACGCGCCACCCACAGGCCGACCAGCAGCACCACGATGGCGGCGAGCAACGGCACGCCATAGGTTTCCAGCAGGCGTTCCCAGTCGAGCGAGTGGAACCAGGGCGTTGCGGCGGGGGCGGCGGGTGGGAGCTGCTGCGGCGATCATGCGGACATCCTTTGCTGCGAAGGGCAGGGCGTGCGTGCACGCCAGAAACACGAAGCCCCGCAGAGGCGGGGCTTGCGTGCAGCAGCAGTATGGGCTGACGCCGATGAACACGACGTCAGCCTGCGGCCATCAGTGCATCAGCCGTTGGCCTTCAGCTTGGCCAGGCGCAGCCAGGTGTCGACCACGGTGTCCGGGTTCAGCGACACCGATTCGATGCCTTCCTGCATCAGCCATTCGGCCAGATCCGGGTGATCGGACGGGCCCTGGCCGCAGATGCCGACGTACTTGCCCTTGGCGCGCGCAGCCTTGATGGCCATCGACAGCAGCTTCTTGACCGCCGGGTTACGTTCGTCGAACAGGTGCGCCACGATCGACGAATCGCGGTCCAGGCCCAGGGTCAGCTGGGTCAGATCGTTGGAGCCGATCGAGAAGCCATCGAAGATCTCCAGGAATTCATCGGCGAGCAGTGCGTTGGACGGCACTTCGCACATCATGATGATCTTCAGGCCGTTCTCGCCCTGCTTCAGGCCGTTCTGTTCCAGCACCTCGATGACCTTGCGGCCTTCTTCCAGGGTGCGCACGAACGGAATCATGACCCACAGGTTGTCCAGGCCCATTTCGTTGCGCACGCGCAGCACGGCCTTGCACTCCAGCGCGAAGGCGGCCGAGAAGCTCGGGTCGACGTAACGGCTGGCGCCGCGGAAGCCGATCATCGGGTTTTCTTCGTGCGGCTCGTAGTTGCTGCCGCCGATCAGGTTGGCGTACTCGTTGGACTTGAAGTCCGACAGGCGCACGATCACGGCGTTCGGTGCAACCGAGGCGGTGAGGGTGGCGATGCCTTCGGCCAGGCGGTCCACGTAGAAGCTGACCGGATCACCGTAACCGGCGATCTTCTCGTCGATCTTCTTCTTGGTCGCGGCGTCCTGGCGGTCGTATTCCAGCAGCGCATTCGGATGGATGCCGATATGGCTGGCGATGATCATTTCCAGGCGGGCCAGGCCGATGCCGGCGTTCGGCAGCTGGCCGAAGTCGAAGGCACGTTCCGGGTTGGCCACGTTCATCATGATCTTCAGCGGTGCCGGCGGCATGTTGCCCAGATCGGTGGTGGTGCGCTCGAAGCCGAGCTTGCCTTCGTAGATGAAGCCGGTATCGCCTTCAGCGCAGCTGACCGTGACCAGCTGGCCATCTTCGATGACCTTGGTGGCGTTGCCTGAACCAACCACCGCCGGCACGCCCAGCTCGCGCGCGATGATCGCGGCGTGGCAGGTACGGCCACCGCGGTTGGTGACGATGGCTGAAGCGCGCTTCATCACCGGTTCCCAGTCCGGGTCGGTCATGTCGGCGATCAGCACGTCGCCCGGCTGCACGCGGTTCATGTCGTCCAGCGTCTTCACCACGCGGGCCACGCCCGAACCGATCTTGGCGCCCACGGCACGGCCTTCGGCCAGCACGTTGCCGCCCTTTTCGGTCAGCGCGAAGCGCTCGATCTGGGTGGCGTGGCTGCGCGACTTCACCGTTTCCGGGCGTGCCTGCACGATGAACAGCTTGCCGCTGACACCGTCCTTGGCCCACTCGATGTCCATCGGGCGGCCGTAGTGCTTTTCGATGACCAGCGCCTGCTTGGACAGCTCCTGCACGTCCTCGTCGCTGATCGAGAAGGTGTTGCGCAGTTCGACCGGGGTATCCTCGATCTTCACGCGCTCACCGGGGACATCCGAATACACCATGCGGATCGCCTTGCTGCCGAGCGAGCGGCGCAGGATCGCCGGCTTGCCGGCCTGCAGGGTGGGCTTGTAGACGTAGTACTCGTCCGGGTTCACCGCACCCTGCACGACCATTTCGCCAAGGCCGAACGAGGAGGTGACGAACACCACGTCGCGGAAGCCGGACTCGGTGTCCAGGGTGAACAGCACGCCGGAGGAACCGACGCCCGAACGCACCATCAGCTGCACGCCGGCGGACAGGAACACGTCCTCGTGCTTGAAGCCGTGGTGCACGCGGTAAGCGATGGCGCGGTCGTTGTACAGCGAGGCAAACACTTCCTTGACCTTGTGCACGACGTCGTCGGCACCGGTGACGTTGAGGAAGGTTTCCTGCTGGCCGGCGAAGGAGGCATCGGGCAGATCCTCGGCGGTGGCCGACGAACGCACGGCAACGGCTACGTCGCCACCGCCGTTGTCGGCGCTCAGCTTGGCGTAGGCGGTGCGGATGTCCTGGTCCAGCTGCGGCTGCAGCGGGGCATCGATCACCCAGGTGCGGATTTCCTTGCCGGCCGCGGTCAGCGCGTTGACGTCCTCGACGTCCAGCGTGGCCAGCTTGTCGAAGATGCGCTTGGACAGATCGTTGTGCGCGATGAAGTCCTTGAAGGCTTCAGCGGTGGTGGCATAACCGCCCGGCACCGAAACGCCCAGACCGGCCAGGTTGCCGATCATCTCGCCCAGCGACGAATTCTTGCCGCCTACGCGGGCCAGATCGGCCAGACGCAGTTCGTGCAACCACAGGATGTTCTCGTTCAAGCGCGATGCTCCGTTTGGCCATCGCCCGAGGCGGGCTGAGTGGCCGCGTCCGTAGGAAGAAGCCGATATGATGCCGGGCAGAGCACCGTCGGCACAAGCTTGTGCTGGCGGCCTTTTTAAGCTTTGTAGGGGGTAAAAGCGCGCATGTCGACCATCCGTCCGGTGTTCTACGTTTCCGATGGAACCGGTATCACCGCTGAAACCATTGGGCATAGCCTGTTGACCCAGTTCTCCGGGTTCAGCTTCATTACCGACCGGATGTCGTTTGTCGACGACCCCGAAAAAGCGCGTGAAGCCTGTGCCCGGATCCAGGCGGCGGGGGAGCGGTACCAGGTCCGGCCGATCGTGGTGAACTCCTGCGTGGACCAGAGCCTGAGCCTGATCCTGGCCGACAGCGGGGCACTGATGCTGGATGTGTTTGCGCCGTTCATCGAGCCGCTGGAGCGTGAACTGGCCAGTCCGCGCCTGGCCCGGGTCGGCCAGGCCCACGGCATGGTCGACTTCGATACCTACCACCGCCGCATCAACGCGATGAACTTCGCCCTGACCCACGATGACGGCATCGCGGTGAACTACGACGACGCCGACGTGATCCTGGTGGCGGTGTCGCGTGCCGGCAAGACGCCCACCTGCATCTACCTGGCCCTGCATTACGGGGTGCGCGCGGCCAACTACCCGCTGACCGACGAGGATCTGGAAAGCGACCGCCTGCCGCCGCGACTGCGCAACTACCGGCGCAAGCTGTTCGGCCTGACCATCGACCCGGACCGCCTGCAGCAGATCCGCCAGGAGCGCCGCCCGAACTCGCGCTACGCCAACCTGGACACCTGCAAGCGCGAGGTGGCCGCGGCCGAGGTGATGTTCCAGATGGAGCGGATCCCGACCCTGAGCACCACCCACACCTCGATCGAGGAGATCTCCAGCAAGGTGCTGGCCACGCTGGGGCTGCAGCGCGAGCTGTATTGAGGCGCGCGCCCAGTGGATGCTGGGCCCTGTCGAGCCGAGCCCACGCTCGGCTGCCCTTCGGCCAGAACCCGGTGGCCCAGCCGAGCATGGGCTCGGCGCTACAGCGGTGACAGCGACCGGCGGGTTGGCTGTGCCTCGAACCGCCCCCACGTTGAAGCACCAACGTGTAGGATCGACCCATGGCCCGAGCCTTGCCCCGTACCGAACGCATTCCCCGCCTGAGCCGGCTGAGCTGGCTCATGGGCCTGTACGCGGAAAACTACCGCCATCTGGTGCGCCTGTTCGAACCGGCCGGACTGGCGGCGGGCAGCTACATTTCCTCGATCGGCGACGGCCTGGACGTGCGCCTGGACGTGATCGAGTGCCACCGCTACACGGTGGAGCTGCGCCTGACCTACGATCTGGCCGACCCGGTCACCGGCGAACCGGATCCGTCGGCCTATGTGCGCCTGTACCGTGACGCGCGCCAGGCCGAGACCACCCATTGCTACGTCGGCCGCCGCTGGCAGGACACCATGGGCCTTTACCCGCCGCCAGCGGAGCTGATCAGCCACCGCATGCGGATGAACACCTTCCTTGGCAAGTGGCTGGAATACCTGGCCGAGCGCGGCCACGGCGTGGCCACCCTGCGCCGTGATCCCGATGGCGCGGATACGCCTGCCGAACGCCGCCTGTCGCTGGTGCGCTGATCGGCCATAATCCACGGCTGACCTGCTGCTGGATGCTGCCCCATGCCGTATACCCCGATCGTCGCCACCCTGGGCTACGTGCTGTCGCCTGATCGTCGCCAGGTGCTGATGATCCATCGCAACACCCGTCCTGGTGACCATCACCTGGGCAAGTACAACGGCCTGGGCGGCAAGATCGAGGCGGACGAGGACGTGGCCGCCAGCATGCGCCGCGAGATCCAGGAAGAGGCCGGCATCGACTGCACTGGCATGCGCCTGCGCGGCACCCTCAGCTGGCCGGGCTTCGGCAAGCACGGCGAGGACTGGCTGGGCTTCGTGTTCGTCATCGATACCTTCGAAGGTACCCCGCACGGCGGCAACGACGAAGGCACGCTGGAATGGGTCGACCTGGAAAAGCTGGACACGCTTCCGATGTGGGAGGGCGACCGCAACTTCCTGCCGCTGGTGTTCGACGCCGACCCGCGCCCGTTCCACGGAGTGATGCCGTACAAGGACGGGCGCATGGTCAGCTGGTCCTACAGCCGCCTGTGAACCAGGGAATCGGATCGGTGCCAACCATTCCGGTGGGTGCCAACCTTGGTGGGCACGCTCTCCCGGTTTATTAATACCCGGGTGATATTGACGGGCGCAAATTGCCCGGGCAATATTTGTGCATCACCCCTGTTGCCATTGCCATGCCCACGTCCCGACTGCCCCCCTTCAGCTGCTTCGACGGCCATCGCCTGGTCGTTTCCGGTACCCCGGAAGTGGCCGCGCTGGCCCTCAAGCAGCTGCGCGCCGGCAACGCGGCCGGACCATTGCTGGTGTTCGACAACGCCACCGGCCGCACCCGTGATTTCGATACGCGCGGTAGTGACGCAGAGCTGCTGGCGCGAGTGGCCGATGCGCTCCCGTCGGCCGTGGAAGCGGATGCCGAAACCGCTCTCGCAGGCGAACCTGCCGCCCCACGTGGTCGTGGACGCCCGAAGCTGGGCGTGGTCGCACGCGAAGTGACGCTGCTACCGCGCCATTGGGCGTGGTTGGCCGAACAACCAGGTGGCGCCTCCGTGGTCCTGCGCAGGCTGGTGGAAGCGGCCAGCCGTGCGGGTGCCGACAAGGACCGGCAGCGCCGCGATGCCGAGCGTGCCTATCACTTCCTGCAGGCCATTGCCGGTGATCTTCCCGGCTTCGAGGAGGCCATCCGCCTCCTGTTCGCGCATGACCGCGTGGGCCTGGAAGCGGCGTTGCACCGCTGGCCCGGGGACGTGCGCGATCACGCCCTGCAGCTGGCCTTCGATACCCCACCTGTTTAAGTACTGACGACCGACCCAGGGCGCCGTGGTTGAACGGCGGCGCCGCTTGATCGCGGGCGATTGCCCGCTTCCCTCGTGCTTGCTTTGCTGGCGGAAACGCCGGGCAGGGCAGCGCCTTGCCCAGAGAAACCCCATGAGCCCTTCTGCACACGCGACACCTCCGATTGCGCCGCCGCTGTCGCGCACCTACCTGGCCCTGCTGCTGCCCATGCTGTTGACCAATGCACTGCAGCTGGCCGCCGGCACGCTGGACAACGTCTACCTCGGCCATCTGCTCGGAACGCAGGCGGTGGCTGCGGCCGCTGCGTTCTTCCCGGTGTTCTTCCTGCTGATGGCCCTGGTGATGGGTCTGGCAACAGGCGCAATGGTGCTGATCGGCCAGGCTTGGGGCGCCGGCCAACTGCAGCGGGCACGCGCGGTGGCCGGCAGCGCGGTGGCGCTTGCCCTGCTGTTGTCACTGCTGGTGATGGGCGTGGGCGGCGTGTTCGCGCCGCAGATGCTGGCGGCACTGGGGACGCCGGCGCCGGTCCTCGGCGAGGCCATCGTCTATGCGCGGGTGCTGCTGCTGAGTGCGCCGGCGTTCTTCCTGTTGTGGCTGGCGACGGCCGTGAGCCGCGCGGTGGGTGACGCAAAGACGCCGCTGCACGCGCTGTTGCTGGCGACCGCGCTCGGCCTGCTGTGCACGCCACTGCTGATCCTCGGCTGGGGCGGCCTGCCGCAGCTGGGCGCGGCCAGTGCCGCGGTGTCGGCCGCATCTGCCTCGCTGCTGGCGCTGGTCTGGTTGCTGTGGCGCTGGCATCGCCTGGGGCATCCGCTGGCGCCAGGGCGTGAACTGCTGTGGGCCATCCGTTTCGATGGCGCGATCATTCGTTCGATGCTGCGCATCGGCGTGCCGTCCTCGCTGCAGATGCTCAGCCTGGCCATTGCCGAGATCGTGTTGCTCGGCTGGATCAACCGCTATGGCTATACCGCCACGGCGGCCTATGGTGCGGTCAACCAGTTGATGAGCTGGGTGCAGTTGCCGGCCATGTCGCTGGGCATCACCGCCACCATCCTCGCCGCGCATGCGATGGGGGCAGGGCGTGCGGCACGATTGCCCGCCATTGCCCGCACCGGCGTGATGCTGGGCCTGGCGATGCTGACGGTCGTGGTGCTGCTGGTGATGGCGCTGGCGCCGTGGCTGACCGGCCTGATCCTGGCGGCACCGGAGGTGCGTGAACTGGCCACGCTGCAGCTGCGCACGGTGGCGTGGGGCGTGCTGGCGATGGGCGTCACCACGGTGCTGGTCGGCGTGATGCGCGGCAGCGGGACTGTGCTGATGCCGGCGTTGCTGGGCGTGACAGCGGTGCTGCTGCTGGAGCTGCCGTTGGCGATGTGGCTGCAGGCGCGGCACGGGCTGGCCGGCCTGTGGTGGGCGTGGCCGCTGGGACTGGTGGCGATGCTGCTGTTGCAGGCGCTCTGTTTCGCGCGATGGCGGCGACGGACGCAAGGTGGGTAGTGCCGGCCGCTCGATCGGATCGCACCCGGCGATAATCAGCGCCGATTCGGGTCGGGTAGCGCCGGACCATGCCCGGCGGCAATCAGCGCCGATGCGCCAGCAGCAGGTGGAAATGCTTCTCCCGCGTCTGCCCGTCATTGCCGGCGGCGGTTTCGCGATGGCTGCGCCAGGCCGAGACGTTGAATCCCGATACGCGCAGGGCCAGCTCCACTGCGTCCAGCTCATGCAGCTGGAAATCGGCGGCGAACGGCAGGCTGCGCATGAAGGCCGAATCGCCGAACGCCAGGCATAGCCGGCCTCCCCGGCGCAGTACGCGCGCCAGTTCGTCCAGCACCGGGGCCAGGTTGGGCCAGAAGTACAGGGTGTTGACCGCCAGTGCGGCATCCACGGATGCCTCGTCCACCGGCAGCGCATGGGCATCGCCCAGCCGCATCGCCGCCCGGTCGCCCAGGCCGGCACTGGCCAGCCGCTGGTTGCCGGCCTCGACCATGGCGGCGGACAGTTCAACGCCCAGATATTGGCTGCCCGGCGCCTGCATCAGCTGTGGCGCGAAGGCCGCATTGCCGGGGCCGATCTCCAGGATGTGCTCGCCGGCCGCCACCGACAGCAGCCCGATCGCGGCCAGGTTCAGGGCGCTGTTGCTGCGGTTCATCGAGTCGGCCACCGCCAGCGCGGCGTCGCCATGTGGCTGCCGCAGCTGCGCGGCCAGGGTGGAAGCATCCAGCATCGTCGTCGTCCATCGAAGAGATTCGGACGTGGCGGCGGCGGGTCCGCCGGTGACGATAGCGCTGACCTTGCGGCTTGGGAAGTAGGGAAACCCCGCTGCGGGGTGATGAGGAAATGTCCAGCGTCGCAGTCGGTGAGAGCTGGTTGTCCACAGGGGGTGTGGATTACGCGTGGGCAACTTTGTGGATAAGCCGCGACAGGCGCCACCCCCCTAGGCTGTCAAGATGGGTGGCGAAAAATTCACCGCTGGTGAGGGCGGGTGAGGGCATGGTGAAGAATGGGCCTGGCAGGCGCTGTCACCCATGGCGGTGCTCGCGGTAACCTGTGGGCCTTGATGCTCCGTGAGACTCCATGAAACGTCACTTCTCGATGCTGCGCGAATTCCAGCTGGCCGACTGGTTCACCCTGGCCAATGCTTTCTGCGGCACCGGTGCGGTGTTCGCCGCGATGCGTTTCCTGCAGGACGGCGAGCGCGGCTACCTGCTGTTCGGCATGGCGCTGATCCCGCTGGCCTTCATCTTCGACGCCCTCGATGGGCGCATCGCGCGCTGGCGCAAATCCAGCTCCACCCTGGGCCGCGAGCTGGACTCGCTGTCCGACGTGATCTCATTCGGCGTGGCCCCGGCGGCGCTGGCCTATGCATGCGGCATGCAGGGCGGCTGGGACTGGCTGGTGCTGAGCTACTTCGTCTGCTGCGGCGTCAGCCGCCTGGCGCGCTACAACGTCACCGCCGAGGCGCTGGCCGGCGACGAGGGCAAGGTCAAGTATTTCGAGGGCACGCCGATCCCGACCAGCCTGGTGCTGGTGATCGTGCTGGCCATCGCTGCCGGTACCGATGCCATCGGCCAGGACCTCTGGTTCGGCCAGTGGCAGATCGGCCCTTGGCAGCTGCACCCGATGGTGCTGCTGTTCGCCCTGTCCGGGTCGCTGATGATCAGCAAGACCCTGCGCATTCCCAAGCCATGAGCCAGCCCTGCGGAGGCCTGCGATGACCAGCTCGGCCCACGACGCCGGCAGCAGCGATTTCGAAGCCCTGGCCCGGCAGTACTTCGGTGCCTGGGGCGATGCCCTGCGCCATGCGACCACGCCCGGTGCACCGGCCGGTGATGACCCCGGCAGCTGGCAACGGCTGTTCGACTGGTGGGGCCAGCTGCTGCCCGAACAGGGGCAGGGTGCGCCGGAAGATGCCGTGCGCCGTTTCCGCGAACAGGCGGGTAGCTGGTACGGCACGATGCAGGAAGTGGCGGCACGTTTTGCTGGCCGCGACGCCAGCAGCGCCGATGTGGCCCAGGCCTGGCGCGAGGCGGTGCAGGGGCAGGGCGACGGCATGCTGCAGTGGATGCTGCAGGGCGCTCGGGGCAGCACCCACGCCGGCGCCGCCGTACCCGAGTTCGCCGCGTGGCTGCAGCAGTTCCAGCTGCAGGCCGGCCCGTGGCTGCAGAGCCCGGCATTCGGTCCCGGCCGCGAACACCAGGCGCGCTGGCAGGCCCTGCTGCGTGCGCAGGAGGAATACCAGCAGCATTCGCGTGCCTACGTCGAGCAGATCAAGCAGGCGCTGGACGAGGCCTTCGCGTTGTTCGAGCAGCGCCTGGCCCAGCACGAGCAGCCCGGCAGCCAGCTGACCAGTGCCCGCGCGATGTTCGACCTGTGGATTGAAGTGGCCGAGGAGGCCTACGCCAAGGTCGCCATGTCCGAGCCGTTCCAGCAGGTGTATGCCTCGCTGGGCAACGCACAGATGCGACTGCGCGCCGGCCTGCAGCGCGAGGTGGAACAGATGAGTGAGCGTATCGGCTTGCCGACCCGCAGCGAGATGGACGCTGCGCATCGCCGCATTGCCCAACTGGAGCGCAGCCTGCGCCGCCTGCAGGCGCAGGTGGCGGTGCTGGCGGGCACTGCCGCGGTGGATCCGGTGTCGCAGCCGGCACCGGCAAAGGTGAAGCCCGTGGCACGCAAAGCTGCGAAGAAGGTCGCACCGGCGAAGAAGCCGGCCGCGAAGAAGGCGCCGGCGAAGAAAGCATCGGCGAAGAAAGCATCGGCGAAGAAGGCTGCCGCACGCACCACCGCACGGGCGCGTGACCGATGAAAGGACCGCTGGGCTTCAATGCCGATGACCTGATGCAGGAGACCCTGGCCATGCAGCGCAAGCTGATGGAAGGGCTGAAGCTGCTGCCGCAGGTGGAAGACGTGGACTATGGCGTGACCGCCCGCGAGGAAGTCTGGCGCGACGGCAAGGTGGTGCTGTACCGCTTCGTCGGCGAACAGGCCCCGACCCGCCGCACGCCACTGCTGATTGTCTATGCGCTGGTCAACCGGCCCTACATGGTCGACCTGCAGGCCGACCGCTCGCTGGTACAGAAGCTGCTGGCGCTGGGCCAGGACGTCTATGTGCTGGACTGGGGCTACCCGGACCGCTCCGAGCGCTTCCAGACCCTGGAGGACTACCTGCTGCGCTACATCGATGGCGCGGTGGATGCGCTGCGCGCGCGCAGCGGTGGCCCGGTGGACCTGCTCGGCATCTGCCAGGGCGGCGTGTTCGCGCTGTGCTATGCGGCACTGCGCCGGCAGAAGCTGGGCAAGCTGATCACCATGGTCACCCCGGTTGACTTCCAGACCGCCGACAACATGCTCTCGCACTGGGCACGGCAGGTGGATGTGGATCTGCTGGTCGACACGCTGGGCAACATCCCGGCCGATCTGATGAATGCCAGCTACCTGATGCTCAAGCCGTTCCGGCTGAACGTGCAGAAGTACGTCGGTCTGCTCGACATCCTGGATGACAAGGCCGCGCTGGAGGATTTCCTGCGCATGGAGAAATGGATCTTCGATTCGCCGGATCTGGCGGGCGAGGCGTTCCGTGACTTCATCAAGCAGTTCTACCAGGGCAACGGGCTGGTGAACGGCACGGTGCGGATCGGCGAGGAAGCGGTGGATCTGTCGCAGGTGACCCTGCCGGTGCTGAACATCTATGCCGAGCAGGATCATCTGGTGCCGCCGGATGCATCGCGCGCGATGCGTGGGCGCCTGGGCACCGACGACTACACCGAGTCCAGTTTCCGTGGCGGGCATATCGGCATTTACGTGTCCGGCCGCGCGCAGCGCGAAGTGCCGGCGACGATTGATGACTGGTTGAAGGCGCGTGACCTGTAGAGTCGAGCCATGCTCGACTGACCTGGGGGGATGATGACGTACCGGATTCTTTTGATTTTTGCGGCACTGCTGGCAGTGCCGCTTGCCCACGCCGCACCCAGTGCGGATGCACAGCGCGAGATCGCCCAGCTGATCTCCAGCCTTGATGGCTCGCAATGCAGGTTCCAGCGCAACGGCAGCTGGTATGACGGCAGTGACGCGCGTGCGCACCTGCAGCGCAAGTACGACTATCTGCTGAAAAAAAACCAGATCGACAGTGCCAAGCAGTTCATCGAGCGAGCCGCCAGCCAGAGCAGCATGAGCGGCAAGCCGTACCGTATCCAGTGCCCGGGACAGCCTGAACAGAGTGCAGCTGCCTGGTTCGGCGCACGCCTGCAGGCGCTGCGCCATCGCACGCCGTAGATATGGGGGCGGTGTAGAGTCGAGCCATGCTCGACTGGCTCTGCCCGCAAGCTGAGGAGACACCGCCATGAACACCACGCCCAAGACGCTGTCGCGTTCATTGAACGACCGCATGATTGCCGGCGTGATGGGCGGCATCGCCCACCGCTTCGGCTGGAACCCCACGCTGGTGCGGATCGTGTTCGTGCTGGTCTCGATCGGTTCGGCGGCCTTCCCCGGCATCCTGGTCTACCTGATCCTGTGGCTGCTGATGCCGAACGAGGCCGATTGAAGACTGCCCCGGAGCCCTGGCCGATCTGGCTGCGCGCGCTGCAGGTGCTGGGCGCGGTGTGGACGTCACCCAATTCCCTGATCGGCGTGATCGGCGGCCTGGCCGGCATGCTCGGCGGCGCGACATTGCGCTGGAGCGGCCGTGACTGTGCGCTGGTGTTCGACCGCTGGCCATGGGGGCCGGGTGGGGCGATCACGCTGGGCAATGTGATCCTGCACACCGGCCAGGACCTGGGCATTTCGTGCCGGACCTATGCGCATCAGGCGGGGTGGGGCGTGGAGCCGCTGATCCGGCTGGACGACCACGAACGCGCGCACGTCTACCAGTACATGGTGCTGGGGCCGCTGTACCTGCCGGTGTACCTGCTGTGTGGCGGGGTGAGTGCGCGGAATCCATTCGAGCGCGCGGCCGATTATTTCGCCCGGTACGGGCGTGGCTGGTGGCCGTAGTTTCCAGCCAACGGCGCAGCCCCTCGTGACGTGGTCGCGGAATGCGTTTCATGCGATTGGGCCGGGCAGGATGGGTTCGCGGGACACGCCGTAAACCCATCCATGGGGGCTCGATGGCGCCATCCATGGCGCCAACGGTCCCGCGAACCCACCCCGCCCGGCCCCTGACAGTTTCCGTGCGCGTCCAGCCACGGAGAAGAAAAAGAACAGCAGAAGCGGGTCGCGCGCTGCGCTTGCTCGTGTAGAGCCGAACCTGCGCTCGGCTCCACAAAAAGCGGCCAGCCCGGCTGCTTTTGCTTTTGATCTTCTTTTTTCTTCTCCGTGGGTGGCGGCAGGCACCAGGAGCGTGTCAGCGGCCGGGAGGGTGGGTAGGGCGGGGTGTCCGCGGCATGGATGCCGCGGCCAAGCCCCCAGGGACGGGTTCACGGCGTCCCCGGCCTACCCACCTTACCGGCCAGCCCCCAGGAAACCGGCTTTCCGCGACCAACCAAACCACCCACGAGGGGCTGCGCCGTTGGCTAGAATCCCCGCGATTCGTTAGCCGGAGGTTAAAGATCCGTAAGCATTCTGCTGCGATCCCGCCGTCATCTCCATGCAACCGATCGTCATTAGACTTCGTGACGTTCCAGTCAGGTTCGACGCGGTAAGCTCTCCCTCGATGAGCTCGCAGCATCGCTCATCGAGTGCAGTACGCAGTAGCAATTTGGAGGAAGACATCACATGGCAATCGTTCTTTATGTCGGTGGTAGCAAGGATGGCGAGAAGGGCGTGGTGCCCTACGGCTTCAGCAAATCCCGCGCCGACACCGCGCTGGGGCCGGAGTTCTACACGGAGCGGTTCATGGAACTGCAGGGTGTCGGCAAGGTCCGCCTGATGGCCCTGGAAGGCATGCGTGACGAGATCGTCATGCAGCGCGCCGCCCGCCACTACCGCTGACCTCCGCAACACGCGGCAGGGCGCGCCCACCATCGCGCGCCCGCGCCGGCATCCCAGCCCCGGGCCAGTCCGAGCCCGCTCTCCGCCAGGATGCCGGCGTCCAATCCGGCCTCGCCGCTGAACCTTGCCCCCTGTCAATGCCTTGTCCGGCTGCGTCGTCGATTGCCAGAATGGGGTCTTCCCGTAACGCGGCACAGACCTGAAGCAATGCACGACGCCAAGAACGCACAGAGCGCGCTCGCCCAGCAGATCGCCCAGACCATCGCCGACGAGATCGGTGCCCAGTCCGCCCAGGTACGTGCCGCCGTCGGCCTGCTCGACGAAGGCGCCAGCGTTCCGTTCATCGCGCGATACCGCAAGGAAGTGACCGGGGGCCTGGATGACACCCAGCTGCGCAACCTGGAAGTGCGCCTGACCTACCTGCGCGAGCTGGAAGACCGTCGCGCTGCGGTGCTGGCCAGCATCGGCGAGCAGGGCAAGCTGAGCGACGAGCTGCGCAACGACATCCTGGCGGCCGATACCAAGAGCCGGCTGGAAGACCTCTACCTGCCGTACAAGCCCAAGCGCCGCACCCGGGCGCAGATCGCCCGCGAGGCGGGGCTGGAACCGCTGGCCGATGGCCTGCTGGCCGACCCGACGCAGGACCCGCAGGTCTTCGCTGCCGGATTCGTCGACGCCGGCAAGGGCGTGTCCGACACCAAGGCCGCGCTGGAAGGCGCGCGCGCGATCCTGATGGAGCGCTGGGGCGAAGACGCCGCGCTGGTCGGCGAGCTGCGCACCTGGTTGGGCGACACCGGCGTGATCCGTGCCCGTGTGGCCGAGGGCAAGGAAACCGAGGGTGCCAAGTACCGGGATTATTTCGAGCACGCCGAATCGCTGGCGAAGATCCCCTCGCACCGGCTGCTGGCGCTGTTCCGTGCGCGCCGCGAGGAGATCCTGTTCCTGGAGCTGGACCCGGGCAGCGATGCCGAGGCGGGTCACCTGTACGCCGAAGGACGCGTGGCGTGCAAGGCCGGCATCTCCGACCAGGGCCGTGCCGCCGACCGCTGGCTGCTGGATGCGTGCCGCCTGACCTGGCGCGCCAAGCTGCACACCCATCTGCTGCTGGACCTGTTCAACCAGGCCCGCGAGAAGGCTGAGGCTGAGGCCATTGCGGTGTTCGGCGACAACCTGAAGGACCTGCTGCTGGCGGCACCCGCCGGCCCGAAGACCGTGCTCGGGCTGGACCCGGGCATCCGCACCGGCTGCAAGATCGCCGTGGTCGATGCCACCGGCAAGCTGGTCGCCACCGACACCATCTACCCGCACGAGCCGCGTCGCCAGTGGGAGCAGTCGCTGCAGACGATCAAGCAGCTGTGCGCCAAGCACAACGTGGAACTGATCGCGATCGGCAACGGCACCGCCAGCCGCGAAACCGACAAGCTGGCTGGTGAAGCGATCAAGGCCGCTGCCAACCCGAAGCTGCAGAAGGTAGTGGTCAGCGAGGCCGGCGCGTCGGTGTACTCGGCCTCCGAGTTCGCGGCCAAGGAGTTCCCGGAGCTGGACGTGTCGCTGCGTGGTGCGGTATCGATCGCACGTCGCCTGCAGGATCCGCTGGCCGAGCTGGTCAAGATCGAGCCCAAGGCGATCGGCGTGGGCCAGTACCAGCATGATGTGGACCAGTACCGCCTGGCGCGGGCGCTGGACGCACGCGTGGAGGACTGCGTGAACGCAGTCGGGGTGTACGTGAACACCGCCTCGGCCGCGCTTCTGTCTCGTGTGTCCGGCCTGTCGGCCACGGTTGCCGAGAACATCGTGCGGCATCGTGACGACAACGGCCCGTTCAAGCGCCGCAAGGACCTGCTGAAGGTCGCGCGCCTGGGCGAGAAGACCTTCGAACAGTGCGCCGGCTTCCTGCGCATCGCTGACGGTGACCAGCCGCTGGATGCCTCGGCGGTGCACCCGGAAGCCTATCCGGTGGTCGAGCGCATCGTCGCCAGCACCGCGCGCCCGATCAAGGCGCTGATCGGCGATGCTAGCTTCCTGCGCGGACTGAAGGCCGAGCAGTTCACCGATGACACCTTCGGTGTGCCGACCGTGCGCGACATCCTGAAGGAACTGGAGAAGCCGGGCCGCGACCCGCGTCCGGAGTTCAAGGCCGCGCGCTTCGCCGAAGGCGTGGAGGACATCAAGGACCTGCGCGAAGGCATGGTGCTGGAAGGCGTGGTGAGCAACGTGGCGGCATTCGGTGCCTTCGTCGATATCGGCGTGCACCAGGACGGCCTGATCCACATTTCGGCGCTGTCCGATACGTTCGTGAAGGACCCGCGCGACGTGGTCAAGGCTGGCGACATCGTCAAGGTGAAGGTGCTGGAAGTGGATGTGCCGCGCAAGCGCATCGCGCTGACCCGGCGCCTGGACGACACCCCGGGGCAGGCCACCAGCCGCCCTGGCCAGCGCGAGGAGCGCGGGCAGGGCCAGGGGCCGCGCCGTGACGCAGGCGGGCAGAACCGCGGGCCGAACCGGGGCCAGGGCAACAGCGGGCGGCCCGCGCAGTCGGCGCCGCCGGCCAACAACGCCTTGGCCGAGGCCTTCGCCCGGGCCAAGCGCAGCTGAGGTCCGTGCCCCCCGTCACGGTTGATCCGCGACGGGGGACTTGTCGGTTTTCCCCGTGATTGCGCACACTTGCGCTGGAGGGGAGGCGTTCGGCCCCCCCGCTGTCGCTGGGGAGGGCCATGACGCCAGCACGACCCGCCGTCTTCGTTGCACGCTGCAGCGCATTGCTGCGGCCAACGCCTGCCTGCGCGGGCCGGGGGCAGCGTTGATGGCGGGCCAGGGCACCAACGGCAACGGGTTGCTGGAGCGTCGCCTGCAGGAGCTGGCCGAAGAGCGTCGGCGGCTGGCGATGATCATCGATGGCACCGCTGCGGGCACCTGGGAATGGAACGTGCAGACCGGCGAGATGCGGGTCAACGCGCGCTGGGCCGAGATTGTCGGTTACCGCCTGGAAGAGCTGGAGCCGATCTGCCAGAAGACCTTCCTGAAGCTTGTCCATCCCGATGACATAGCGCTGTCCGACGCGGCACTGGACGAGCATTTCGAGGGACGCACCGACAACTACGCGTGCCTGCTGCGGATGCGCCACAAGAACGGCCAGTGGATATGGATCCAGGACCGTGGCCGCGTCTTCGAATGGGACGGGCAGGGCCGGCCGCTGTGGATGGCCGGCGCGCATGCCGACGTGACCGAACTGCAGCAGGCCCGCCATGATGCGGCCGAGACCCGTCAACGCCTGCAGGCTGTGGTCGATGCCTCCGATGAGGTGGCGGTGATCGCCACCGATACCGATGGCACCATCACCCTGTTCAATACCGGCGCGCAACGCCTGCTGGGCTACAGCGCGGCCGAGGTGGTTGGCCAGCGCCGGCTGGATGCCTTCCACGATCCGCAGGAATTGAACGCCTGGCTGCGACCGCTGGCCGATGCCGCTGGCCATCTGCCAGGCGTGTTCGAGGCACTCAGTGCGCGTGCCGATGGCCAGACCTATTCGCGGCAATGGACGCTGCTGCGCAAGGACGGCCAGCCACGCCAGGTACGCCTGTCGATCAGCCGCATGGACGGTGCCGACGGTGCACGCATCGGCTATGTCGGCATGGCCATCGACATCACCGAGATACTGCAGGCGCGAGCCGAGGCACGCTTGTCCGCGGAGAAGTTCGCTGGTGCGTTCACCTCGGCTGCGCTGGGCATGGCGCTGGTGTCGCTGGAAGGGCGATGGCTGGACGTCAACGATGCGCTGTGCCGGATCCTCGGCTATCCGCGGGAAGAGCTGCTGCAGGTGGATTTCCAGCGCCTGACCCATCCCGATGACCTGCAGACCGACCTGTCGCTGGTGCAGGACCTGCTGGCTGGGCGGCGCAGCCACTATCACCTGGAGAAACGCTATCTTGATCGCGACGGCAAGGTGATCTGGGCCCGGTTGTCGGTATCGCTGGTGCGCAACGAGCATGGCGAGCCGTTGCATTTCGTGTCGCAGATCCAGGACATCACCGCCCAGCGCAGCAGCGAGCAGCGGCTGTTCGAAAGCGAACAGCGCAGCCGCATCACCCTGGATGCCGTGGCCGACCTGGTGCTGAGCGTCAGCCTCGATGGCCGTATCGACTACGCCAACGCCGCCGCGGTACGCACGCTGGCCGGCGATGGCGCGTTGTCGCTGGCCGGGCACAAGGTGCAGGATGTGCTGGCGTTGACCACCGAGTATGCGCCGGGTTCGGTGCTGGACGTGTCGGTACTGCTGGATCCGGAAAGCAACGCGGTGGACCTGCATGCCGACCTGCTGCTGCGCCTGGGTACCGCCACGGTGCCGGTGGACCTCACCCGCGCCTGGTTGCGCGATGACGAGGGCCACGTTCGCGGCGCGGTCTGGGTGCTGCGCGACGATACCCAGCAGCGTGCCCGCCAGCGCGAGGCACGTCATCTGGCAGAGATCGACCCGCTGACCGAACTGAGCAACCGCCGTGGCTTCGAGGTGCACCTGCAGCAGGCGATCACCCGCGTTGAACGTACCGGCCAGGCTGCGTCGCTGATGTACATCGATCTGGACAGGTTCAAGCCGATCAACGATACCTGGGGCCATCTGGCTGGTGATGCGGTGCTCTGGGCGGTGGCCAGCGTTCTGCGTCACGGGGTGCGCGATTCGGATGTGGTGGCGCGGCTGGGCGGCGACGAGTTCGCGGTGATCCTGTCCGGCTGCACGCCGCGTCGTGCCGCCCGCATTGGCGGTGAGCTGCTGCACACTCTGGCGTCGCTGTCGATTCCGTGGGACCAGAACCGGTTGCGGGTAGGGGCCAGCATCGGCATCGCGCCGCTGGCCGGCGGGATGAGCGTGGACCAGGCGGTGGCCGCGGCCGATGCCCAGTGTTACCGGGCCAAGGCGATGGGCCGCAACAACGTGCAGGTGCAGGGCGAGGCCAGCGAGCTGCCGGGCGACGATACCGACGCGGCCGAGGGTTGATCTCATCCAGTGAGAAGGCGGGCGCGAATACTCCGCCCACTTCCTCTCGCACAGGTGATCCCATGAATGTCTGGAACCCGATGACGGTGCGCACCTTCGCCCCGGCCATGGTCGGTTGGTGCCTGACCCTGGCCGCCTGGCTGCGGCTGGAGGAGGTGCGTGAAGATCGTCTGGCCCAGGCAATGTTGCCGGTGCTGCAGGGAAGCGTGCTGGCGCTGCTGGCCCTGACCCTGGCGTGCACGATGGTGGCCAGCCTGGTGCTGTGGCGGCACAGTCGGCGGGATCACGGTTGCGTTGATGCCGGCACTACAGAGGCGCAGCATCCATCAGCAGGAACCGGCATGGCGCGCGCTGGAAGGCATTGATCTGCGGCACCAACCGCTGGAAATGCTCGCTGGCGCAGTGGATGTCCAGGGCGGCGCGGTCGGGCCATTGCTCGATGAAGACGAAATGCCCGGGATCCTTCTGGTCCACGAACAGTTCATAGCCAAGGCAGAGCGGCTCGCGCTGCGTGCACGCGACCAGTTCCCGGTACAGCGGAAGCACGGTGTCCACGGCGTCGGGATGGATGAAGTCTTCGGCGATGACCTTGAGCATGCGGGCACCTGTGGATGTGGCCCTGCAGGATAGTGCCGGCAGGTGGCCGGCACCCATCCTGTCAACGCAATACTGCGTCCGCACTGACCAGCTGCACATCGTGCATCTGGTTGAGGTAGGCCTCGTAGTAGCCCTTGTGCGAGGCACCGACAATGGTGAGCATGCGGGTGCCCGGGTGTTGGCCGAGCACGTCGCGCATGTTGGCGACCATGCGCAGGTTGCGGGTTTCCCAGTAGCCGAGGTAATTGCGCCCGAAGGCCTCGGGTGACGGCTCGACCAGGGCCGCGCCGAAGTCGCTGTGGTAGGCGGTCATCGCCGTTTCCGGTGCGTTGTAGTTGCGATAGAGCGCGAGCATTCCATCGGGTTTGGCCAGATTGGCGTGCAGCGGTTCGTCGGCGGCGAACCGCGCCGTGGTTGCCGGGTTGTCCCAGGCCGCCTGCAGGGCCGCGCCATAGGCCTTCTCCTTGTCCTTTGCAGTGGGCGCGTCGGCAGTGTGGTCATCGACCGACCACAGCCGTTCCAGGCCCAGGCGTGCAGCGAGGACGCCGGCGATCATGCCGGCCTCGTCGCGCCTGGCAATGCGCTTGTCAAGGAACTGCACCAGCTCCGGCGTCAGGCTGTCGGCGGCGCGACGTTCGTCGATGGGCAGGCGCAGCCATTGCACCACCGCCGAACCGTTCTCGCCTGCGGCCAGGAACACGGCCGCAAGGCGGCGGCGCTGGGCCGGCGTCGGGGCTTTCGGCCATTGCGCGAGGAGGCGCTCCATCTCGGCATTGGCACTGGGAACGTCCAGCCCGGTCGCGGCCTGGGCCGGTGCCGGGTCGATGCAGTAGGTCTCGACACTGTCAGCGTAGCGGGTGGGGTTGCGGCGCATGAAGTCGCACTGCAGGCCGGACAGGTTCTCCACGGCGATGGCATTGGGCTGCCATGCCTGCAGGCGCTCGAGCAGAGGCTCCAGCAACGGCTGCAGAATGTCCGGTGTGAAGGCCTTCGGCAGGCCGGACAGATGCGGGCTGCCCAGCACCAGCACCTCGTTGGGGCGGCCTGCGGGCGGCCCCTTCAGCTGGTCGGGATGAAAGGCCGGCCGATAGGTGGCATCGGCGGCAAGCGCGCCGGTGCTGCACAGGCCGAGGATGAGGACGCTGGCCAAGCGAACGAACATACGATCTCCTTGTAAACGAACGTCCTGCGGATCGCTGCATGCTCGCCATTTTCGCCCGGCAGGGAACCTCCCGTTGGTCATGCAAACCTTTTTGCCTTGAGTTGCATCGATCTGCCGAGCGATGCTGTACTCCTTGCCCGGGCAATGCAGAACATGACATCCGATCACTGGAGCATCGACAGTCCGCGGCTGTGCCTCCGGCCATTTGCGTCCGGTGACGCTGACGAGGCATTTGCGGGCATCACCCCCGGGCTTACCCGCTACATGGCCTTCGAGCCACCTCCGTCAAAGGAGGCATTTGCCGCCGTCTGGCAGGCGTGGCTGCCTGCCATTGCCGATGGGACCGACATCACGTTCGTGATCCGCAGGCGCGTGGATGGCGTGTTCCTGGGACTGGCCGGCCTGCATCGCACCGTTGATGCAGAGCCCGAACTGGGTATCTGGATCGCCGAAGCAATGCATGGCCATGGCTACGGGCGGGAAGCAGTGGCGGCGGTGTGGTCTTCGGCGTCGCAGCGGCTGTCATGCGCGGCGTTCCGCTATCCGGTGGCCGAGCAGAACCGGTCCAGCCGTTCGCTTGCCGAGTCCCTCGGTGGAGAGCCTGTAGCACGTGAGCAGGGCGTGAAGTACACGACGATCATCTATCGCCTTCCTGCTGCAATGCACGAAGTTGCGACGGACGTCGCGGAATCCCGCTAAAGCGGCCGACCGCATCGCCGATATCCCCTCTGGATCCCGCTCCAGTCGCCCGCTGCAGGACCCCAGGCTGCCCCCGATGGGCGGCCCGCGCTGTGTGTTCCGCCGCTCCCAGATGCCGATCGCACCCGCACCAGACGTTCTTGCCAGCCGCTCGAGAGGTGCCTGCCGGTACCTGTAGTCCTTAGCAACTGAAGTTGCCGCCGGGCATCCTGCCCGTCGGGTCGCAACCCTTTGTCGGACACCGAGGATCAGACAATGCTCATTCCAGGCTTCACGGCGGGCGCGCAGGCGCCGGCCGAGCTGCATACCCGTTGGTCGCCGTGGCGCGCGCTGCTGGGCGCCCTGGCCCCGCAGCATCGCGCCAGCAACGAGCCGGCAGCGACCGACCGTGCCGAACTCGAGGCGCAGGTCGCGGCGCTGCATCGCGTGCAGGCGGTCATCGAGTTCGCGCTCGATGGCACTATCCTGCAGGCCAATGACAACTTCCTGCATGCAGTGGGCTACCGGCTGGAGGACATCCAGGGCAAGCATCATTCCATGTTCGTCGATCCCGAGCAGGCGCGCAGCGCCGAGTACCGTGACTTCTGGGCGCGGTTGGGGCGCGGCGAATATGACGCAGGGCAATATCGACGCTTCGGCAAAGGCCAGCGCGAGATCTGGATCCAGGCCTCCTACAACCCGGTGCTGGACCGCCAGGGGCGGCCGTACAAAGTGGTCAAGTTCGCCACCGACATTACTGCACAGAAGCTGCAGGCGGCCGATTCGGCCGGGCAGTTGGCGGCGATCGGTAAATCGCAGGCAGTGATCGAATTCAGCATGGACGGGCGCATTCTCTCGGCGAACGAGAACTTCCTCGAGGTCACCGGCTACGTTCTCGATGAGGTGCGTGGACAGCACCACTCGCTGTTCGTCGAACCAGGCCATCGCAGCAGTGACGAATATCGCCGGTTCTGGGAGAAGCTCGGGCGCGGCGAATACGATGCCGGGCAATACCGGCGGCTGGGCAAGGGCGACCGCGAGGTCTGGATCCAGGCCTCCTACAACCCCATCCTCGACCTCAACGGCAAGCCGTTCAAGGTCGTCAAGTACGCCACCGACATCACCGCACAGGTGCATGAAAACCAGGCCATGCAGCGCGCCGTGGCGCAGACCCGCGAGGTGGTGGCCGCTGCGAAGCAGGGTGATCTGACCCGGCGCGTGGCGATGGCCGACAAGCAGGGGCCCATCGCCGACCTGTGCGACGGCGTCAATTCGCTGGTCGAGGCGATGGCTGCGATCATCGGCCAGATCAAGTTCGCCGCCGATACCATCGCGGTGGGGGCGACCGAGATCGCGCAGGGCAACAGCGACCTGTCGCAGCGCACCGAGCAGCAGGCGGCCTCGCTGGAGGAAACCGCGGTGTCGATGAAGGGGTTGGCCGAGACCGTGCAGCGCACCGCCACCAACGCGCGCCAGGCCAGCCAGCTGGCCGGCGGTGCCGCCGATGTCGCCGCGCGCGGCGGAAGCGTGGTGCATGAAGTGGTCGAGACGATGGCGGTGATCAACGCCTCCTCGCGGCGCATCGTCGATATCATCGGAGTGATCGATGGCATCGCTTTCCAGACCAATATCCTGGCGTTGAACGCAGCGGTGGAAGCCGCACGCGCAGGCGAACATGGACGAGGATTTGCCGTGGTCGCCACCGAGATCCGCGAGCTGTCCCAGCGCTCGGCCAGTGCCGCCAAGGAGATCAAGCATCTGATCGATGAGTCGGTGGCCAACGTCGGGGCTGGCACCGCCCAGGTGGAAAGCGCGGGCCGCACCATGGACGAGATCGTGACCAACGTCCGCCGGGTCAGCGATCTGATGACCGAGATCAGCACGGCCTCGCAGCAGCAGAGCGACGACATCCAGCAGATGAACCATGCGGTCGACCTGATCGACCAGGGCACGCAGCAGAACGCTGCCCTGGTGGAGGAGGCGTCGGCGGCGGCGCGCAGCATGGAGGAGCAATCGGCACAGCTGCTGCAGACCGTGGCCGGTTTCCGCGTGCAGGATGGTGCAGGGCATCTGCATGGCGGGGCAACCCTGCGGGTCGTCTAGGCAGGCGGGCCGACAGGTTCGTCGGAGGACTGCATGGCCGAGGAAAGGTGCACACGGTTGCGCCCGGCATGCTTGGCCCGGTACAGGGCCTGGTCGGCACGGCCGACCAGGTCTGCCGGCGCGGACTCATCGCTGGCGGGCTGCCAGGCCACGCCCACGCTGATGGTCACATGGCCCTCGGCAGCGGGCAGTGCGGCGCTTTCGACCGCAGCACGCAGGCGTTCTCCCAGATGCAGCGCGTGCATCGCCTCGGGCGATGGCAGGGCTGCGATGAACTCCTCGCCGCCATAGCGGGCCAGCAGGTCGTCACCGCGCTGCAGGCAGCCGTCGAGGATGCTGGCGACGGCACGCAGGCGCCGATCACCTTCCGGGTGCCCGTAGGTGTCGTTCAGCTGTTTGAAGTGGTCGATGTCGATCATCAGTACCGCCAGGCCCTGGCCCTGGCGCCGCGCGCGGCGGTGGGCCCCATCCAGCGACTCATCGAAGCTGCGCCGGTTGCCCAGCCCTGTCAGTGGATCGCGCCGTGCCAGCGTTTCCAGTTCGTCGCGCTGGCGCTGGATCTCGATCTGGCTCAGCACGCTGCGCAGGGCGTAGCCCAGCATCGCACCGATGAAACCTACCGCGGCCAGGCTCGGCTGCAGGCGCGCGACCAGCAGCGCGACCATCATCAGCAGCAAGGGCAGCATCAGTGGTACGCCGGCATCGACGATGCGTCGCAGGCTGCGGGATATCTCCACTGCCGGATAGCGGCGGTGGCTGCCGGCCAGGACGGCCAGCAGCACGAACAGCCCGCTGATCAGCAGGTCGCCCCAGCTGCCGTCAGGTGTCTGCGGCTGGCAGGTGTTGATGTAGAGCGCCAGCAGGAAGTAGCCCAGCGCGTAGATCGCAAGTGTGCGGAAGAAATCGCGGCGGTCGGGATTGTCCTCGGCCAGGAAGCGGATCAGCGCGAAGCAGAACACCAGGCTGTTCTGCACGCTGCTCATCGTGTTCAGGCACTGCGTCCATAGCGCGGTGTTGAGAGGCGCCATGGCCCGCGTATGCAGGTAGTACAGCAGCCAAAGCAGGGCAATGATCGCAAGGTCCACCGCACGGATGAAGCGATTTCCGCCGCCCGGGCTTGCAGCTACGTAGGTCAGGGGGATCCGGTAGAACACGTACAGGATCAGTGTGGAGACGGTCATCTGCGCAGGGGCGAGGCCGGCCACATTGCGGTACAGCAGGGCCAGCAGGGCGAGTGAGAACAGGCCGACGGCCGCGCCGAGCAGCCGCCACTTGCAGGCCGCCTGGCTGACACGTGCGCGCCGCACGCAGGCCAGTGCGGCCAGCAGGGGGGCGGTGATCAGCAACAGGTAGGAGCCGACAGGGTCCTGCGGGCCGACCAAGGCGATGACGAGTGCGTGCGTGACCAGAAAAAACAGTGCAGCACGCAGCGTCATGCATTCCCCCGCCCCCGGATCCGGCGGGATCACGATAGGCAGATGTACGTGAGGCTGGCAAGAAAAGTGTGCACTGCGTCTAGAAGCAATGCTGCCAGCGGTCGCAGTTATGCGTCAGCGCAGTGACACCGGGGCGGCCAAATGGGCATACGTCGCCTGGAAAAGCAAAAGGCCAGGTCATGGACCTGGCCTTTGATGCTGTGGTGCCGGTGAAAGGACTCGAACCTTCATGGGGTTACCCCCGGCTGATTTTGAGTCAGCTGCGTATACCATTCCGCCACACCGGCAGGCAGCGTGTGAGTGTAACCGAGGAGGGCAGGGCTTTCATAGGGGCAAGGCAGATCGAGGCGTTTCCTGTCGGCATCGGCTCTGTGATGGCTATACTGCGCCGGCTTGAATGCCTCCAGGAGCCATAGCCGATGACAGTGTTGCAGGACCTGAGGGTGCTGGTGGTCGAGAACGACGAGATGAGTGCGGCCCTGCTGCAGATGCAGCTGGTGCATGCCGGCGCGACCGTGGTCGGGTTGGCGGCGAGCGTGGCTGAAGCATTGCGCATGCTGGAAGACTCGGCCCCGGATGTGGCCCTGCTGGACTATCGCCTGGCCCGCAACGAGACCAGCGAGCCAGTGGCGGCAGCATTGTCGGCGCGTGGCGTACCGTTCGTGCTCGCCACCGGAATGCTGGCTGAGCAGCTGCCCGAGTCGATGCTGGCCGGAATACTGCTGGTCAAGCCGTATCTGTCGGCGGATCTGACCCGGGCGCTGACCCGTGCGGTGGGCCGTTCCAGCGCAACGGCGTGAGAATGGCGCTTCAGCCGGCCTCCTCGTACACGTAGCGGATGTCCTCGCGGTCGTCGAGGATGCGGTACTGCCCGGCCAGGTTGTCCGGATCGGGATTGAGCCACGCATCGAGATGCTCCCTGCGGATCGGTATCACGCCGCGATCGTGACCGGCCGCGGCGACGTCGCGTGGCGGGGTATCGGTGATCGTGGCGAACGAGAGCAGGCGTCCTTCCGGTCCCTCCCATTCCGCCCAAAGGCAGGCCAGAAGCAGGTCGCGGGGCGGGTCGGGGCGGAACTCCAGCACCACATCCTGTTCCTTTTCCGCGGCGCCAAGCGCGCGCCCTGTGATGGCGTGGCGTGGCACGTGCTCATAGAACGCCCGCACCACCACCACGCCGTGGCGAAGGCCGAACGCACCGCGCCAGTAGCCTTCCAGGCTGTCACGTCGTGCGTTGTAGGTGCCGGGGTAGAGCGCGTCGTTGCGTGCAGGTTTGTCAGGCAGCCGGCACTGGTAGCGCATCGGCTTGATCACGCGCTGGCCGTTCTCTGTGACCATCACCGGCGCGTAGGTACCGGGGAAAATGCGGTTGTCGCGCGGCAGTAGTTGTACCCGGTGCAGGTCTTCGAGCCGGGCCTGGGCGCGCTCAATGCGGTTGCCGGCCACGCGCAGGTCGTTGCGTGCCTTCTGGGTGGGGCGGGTGGCCAGCGTTGCGTGAGCGATATCGCGGCGCTCGCGTTGGCGGGCCAGCTCCGCCTCCAGGTCCTGGCGCTCCTGCGCATGCCATTGCTGGATCTTCGCTACGATGTCACGGCCCTGCTGGGTGCGCGCGCCGGCAAAACCGTCGTCCATGGCCTTGGGGGTTTTCGGTCGCTTCTTGCCGGGGTCGTGCGCGTACAGTTCGGCGAACTCCTCCAGCGACAGGATGGCACCGAACTCGCGGACCAGCGTGGCGTAGTCGGCACGGATCAGGGCGGAATAGCACATGGGAACTCTGCAGGCCTGGGTCGCAGTCGCTGCGACGTGGATGCGGCAGGATAGCCCGACCTACAGGGAGATACCGCATGAATGATTCCGTCAGCTGCCAGTTCCGTGAGGCAGTCCCCACGGTTGAAGACTACTGCCGGCTGCGTGTGCTGGCCGGCCTCAGTGCCAAGAGCCAGGAGGCGGCGACGCGCGCACTGCCCAACACCCTGTATGGCGTGTGTGCCTACCAGGGCAATGAGCTGGTAGCGATGGGCCGCATCGTGGGTGATGGCGGTTGCCACCTGCAGGTCTGCGATATCGCCGTGCTGCCACGGCTGCAGGGACAGGGGCTGGGCAAGGAGGTGATGCGCCGCCTGGATGGCTGGATGCAGGCGAACCTGCCGCCGTCGGCGTACGTCAGCCTGCTCGCCGATGGTGAAGCGCATCGGTTGTACGCTCAGTTTGGTTTCGCGCCGACAGCGCCGGCGTCGATCGGGATGTATCGCCGGTTCTGAGGAGTGATGGCGGTGAGGCCATCCACGCACGGCGTGGATCTACTGCAGCGCCCGGGTAGATCCACGCCATGCGTGGATGGCGCCTTCCCATAAATCGCAGGCAAAGAAAAACCCCGGCCTAAACCGGGGTTTTCAAGAATTGGCGTCCCCACGGGGATTCGAACCCCGGTCGCCACCGTGAAAGGGTGATGTCCTAGGCCTCTAGACGATGGGGACGCACGAAAACTTCAAGTTGTAGATGCTTCGACGGCCTAATGTCGAAGTGGTGGAGCCAAGCGGGATCGAACCGCTGACCTCCTGCATGCCATGCAGGCGCTCTCCCAGCTGAGCTATGGCCCCATTAAACTCCGGATGATCTGCCGGGAGCAGAGTCCGTTTTGAAACTGGCGTCCCCACGGGGATTCGAACCCCGGTCGCCACCGTGAAAGGGTGATGTCCTAGGCCTCTAGACGATGGGGACGCACGAAAAACTTCAAGTTGTAGAACTTTCGACGGCCTAATGTCGAAAGTGGTGGAGCCAAGCGGGATCGAACCGCTGACCTCCTGCATGCCATGCAGGCGCTCTCCCAGCTGAGCTATGGCCCCGTGTTACCGAGCCGCCTATCATACCTGCGTGTTCACGTTTGTGGAAGCTTTTTTTGAACTTTTTTCGTTCCGGTTCAACCGTAGCCACGAGGGCAGGGGAACCGCAACGCCACAACCTGAATGCCGGTAGGCGGTGAACAAAAAAGACCCGGTTATCGGCCGGGTCCTCGTTGTTCGTGATGAGTGGCGTCCCCACGGGGATTCGAACCCCGGTCGCCACCGTGAAAGGGTGATGTCCTAGGCCTCTAGACGATGGGGACGCAATTCTCATCAATGTTCTGTAGCGACCTTTCGACGGCCTAATGCCGAAAGATTGGTGGAGCCAAGCGGGATCGAACCGCTGACCTCCTGCATGCCATGCAGGCGCTCTCCCAGCTGAGCTATGGCCCCACGTCGCTGAGGAGCGAAATAATAGCCTTGCCCCAGGGGGTTGGCAAGCATTTGTTGCACTTTTCTTCACGTGCGTTGCAATGTCGATCTGCGCCAGGGATGTCTATGCGTTGTCGTCGGTCAGCGCCGCCAGGATCGGGCATTGGTCGAGCGTGCCGTGACCGGGGCATGCATCGACCAGCTGCGAAAGCGCGGTATGCATGCGCTGCAGTTCGGCCATCCGTTGTGAAATGTCCTGCAGGCGGGCCTGGGCGGTGTCGCGCACGCTTCCCATGTCCTGCCGGTGGTGATCGCTGAGCGCCAGCAGTTCGCCGATTTCCTCGAGGCAGAAGCCCAGCGCTTTGGCGCGGCGGATGAAGCGCAACCGGCGCAGGTCCGGCTCGCCGAAGATGCGGTAGCCGCCAGCCGAGCGCGCCGCTGTCGGCAGCAGCTGCTGCCGCTCGTAATAGCGGACCGTATCGATCGGCACGCCCGCCTGGCGGGCCAGTTGTCCAATGTTCATGGCAGTTTTCCAGCGGATCCTGCCGATCATTGTGAAGCCTGGAGTCTGGTCTAGAGTCAAGGCTTGAGCCCGGCGCGCGCATTCAGCCCACTTTGCAACTTTCTTCATAGCCCCGCAGATGGGCCTGTTCCTACCCTTCGCCTGAACCGGCCGTTCGATGGCCTGCAACGAACCGAGGAGGTGGTCTGTGGAGGGAGTCAGGAACGAAGCATTCGTCGAGGTTGCGGTGGTCGAATACCCGGGAGGGGACCCCTCCGCCGCCTCGGTGCTGGCCGAAATGGCCCACGTCGCAAACCGCCTGGCCCAGCAGCAGCGCCGACCGTTCAAGCGTGTGCTTGTCACCCGCTGGATCGTGCCCGCCAGCCAGACCGGTGTACATCGCATCGCGGGTGCTGAAATGCTTGACGCCGCCATTCCTGCGGTAATCGCGGTTCCCGGCCAGATCAGCCCTGGAGCCTGCCTGCGCGCCGAGGAGGTCCTGCTGGACTGGTTGCGGGCCCACTATGACGGTGGCAGCCTGCTGGCTGCCGCCAGCGATGGGGTCGGCGTGCTGGCCCGTGCGGGACTGCTGGCTGGAAGAACGGTCAGCGGCCCCGATCTGGGGCGACATCCAGGGTTGCAGGCGCAGGCGGTGAGCTGGGTCCCCAGTGAGCGGGCGCTGGTCGACGACGGTGATCTGCTGACGGTCGGCGGATCGCAGGCCTGGCGGTTCCTCGGCCTGCGTCTGCTGTACCGGCTGCACGGGCAAGGCGTGGCGAGCGCGGTCGCGCAACAGCTCGGGATCGTCGTGCCCGCGGGGATCCAGCAGGATCTTGAGCGGTTCAGTGCCAACTTCGCCCACGGTGACCGCGACGTACTGAAGGCCCAGCGCTGGCTGCATACCACTGCGGCACGAGGAGCCACGCTGGCCGCAATCTGCGAAGTTTCCGGATTGGAACCGCGAACCTTGCAGCGGCGCTTCCTCCGGGCGACCGGTCTGCGGCCGATCGAGTACTGCCAACGGCTGCGCATTGCCAAGGCGCAGACCCTGCTGCAGCAGGGCGCAGGCATCGAAGAGGTGGCCTGGGGTGTGGGCTACGCTGATCAGAGCGCGTTCCGGCGTCTGTTCCTCCGCATCGTGGGCATGACACCGGCCAACTATCGTCGCCACGTCAACTGCAAGCGGCGGGAGCGGCCGTTGATGCCGTCGGTGGCCGGAAGCCTGCGTGGCCTGCAGACGCCCCCCGGCATGCAGTTGGGGCGGAGTGCGGCCTGATGACAGGCGGCGGGCGAGCGCTTGCAACCTGGGCGCGACGCTTTGACCATGCAGGCAAGTGCAACTTGAACAGGTGGGCTGATGTCGAGTGTTGGACCGGTACCGATGCCGGTGGTGTTGATCCTCATGTGCACGTTGCTGGCCATGATCGTTGCCCGTCTTTGGCCGCGCAGGGCAGCAGGAATGCCGCTGCCGTCGGCAGCAAGCATGGTGCTGGACATGCTGCTGATCGGCCTGCTGTGTGGTCGTATCAGTTTTGTGGTGCTGAATTTTGCGCTCTATCGATCGGAACCCTGGAGTATTCTGCAGGTCACCGATGGTGGCTATCACCTGACGGTGGTGCTGGTGGCCGGGCTGGCGTGGGGATCATGGCGTCTGCGGCCGTGGCGTCAGTTGCGTGCACCGGTACTGACAAGCGCACTGGTGGGTGTGCTGCTCTGGGCCGCTGGTGGTCAGCTGCTGTCGGCCTGGCAGGAGCGGCAGATGCCATTGCCGACGCTGCAGTTCGCGGACCTGCAGGGCGGAACGGTTGATCTGCAGCAGTTCCGGGGCAGGCCGGTGGTGCTGAACCTGTGGGCCACATGGTGCGGCCCCTGCCGACGGGAGATGCCGGTGCTCGCAGCGGCACAGCAGGCACATGGCAACGTGCAGTTCGTATTCCTCAATCAGGGCGAAACCCTGGATGAAGTCCAGGTCTTTCTTGCCGGTGAGCGACTGATGCTGGGCAATGTGCTGCTGGATGATGAAGCGGCTGCTTCAACAGTGCTGGGTGTGCAGGCTTATCCTTCGACACTTTTCTTCGATGCCGATGGGCGCCTGCGTGAATTGCACCTGGGCGAGCTGACCGCGGCCGGTCTTGAACACAAACTGCGCCGGCTGCGGTAGCCTGCGCGGGCATCTCACTACGGAGTTCCCATGTTGTCGACTTCCCTGCGCACCGCCCCGGCGGTGCTGTTGCTGCCGGTCATGCTGGCATTGGCCGCCTGCAGCCAGGCACAGACGCCGCCGGGCAAGGCCGCCGCGGCACCGGCGACGAGTGCCCCTGCCTCTGCCGCCAAAGGCGACCGTCCTGCAGTGCTGAAGGGCATCGAAAAGCACGGCTTCGAGGTCGTTGCCGAGTTCGATGCGCCGGGTGGCCTGCGTGGTTTTGCGGGTGTGGTGGGTGGTCAACAGCCTGCAGCGGCCTATGTCACTGCCGATGGCAAGCACGTGCTGGTGGGCAGCCTGTTCGATGCCGAAGGCAATGATGTGGCTGCCGAAGCGGTCGAAAAGCTGGTCGCCACACCGATGTCGGCCAAGATGTGGACCAAGCTCGAAGCCAGCGCATGGGTGCGTGACGGCAAGGCCGACGCGCCGCGCGTGATCTATACCTTCAGCGATGCCAACTGCCCCTACTGCCACAAATTCTGGGAAGCAGCGCGGCCGTGGGTCGATGCCGGCAAGGTGCAGCTGCGTCACATCATGGTGGGTGTGATCCGCGAGGACAGCCCGGCCAAGGCCGCCGCCATCCTCGCCGCGCGTGATCCGAGCGCGGCGCTGCTGGAGAACGAACACCAGTTCGACCGTGGCGGCATCAAGGCGCTGCCGAACATCAGCCGCGAGATCGCAGGCAAGCTTGATGCCAACCAGGTCCTGATGCTGGAGATGGGCTTCCAGGGCACGCCAGGCATCCTGTTCCAGGATTCACAGGGCCAGGTGCAGCGCCGCGCCGGACTGCCGCAGGGCGACGACCTGACGACGGTGCTCGGCCCGCGTTGATCCGTGCCGACATGTTGATGTAGCCCACAGGCCCGCATGGCGACATGCGGGCCTGTTGCGTTCTGTGCCCCAGGCGGACACAGCCGCTTGCGCATGACCTGTTCGAGGTCACGTCTGAATCGTGACTGAGATCAAGCATCGCGCCTTGATTCCAATCAAGGCCAGAAACGACAGGTGGATTAGCCTTTGACGCATGGAATACAGCGTCAACGCGCCATGGATGCCGCGCCAAGGCTGCCCTGATGCGGGCAGTGCGGCACAGCCATTCACGACACTCTCACTCCCTGCTTGTTACCCAGACCGCTGCGGTCGCCACCTCTCTGGCAGCGCGGCCTTGATGGAAGCGACATGGGTGCAGGCAGGGCAGTGTCATCGTCCTGTTGCCTGCCGCGCGCAGGCTGGCCGATGTCGTCGACGCAGTACCCGCATTTCCAGCAACGGCAACGCGAAGCCGGGGCGGCGCATGCGTGCGCTCCGGAACCGTGATGCGAGTGTTCGTCCGGGGAGGATGCAATGCGTTTGGCAGTACTGAGTCTGGCGTGTCTGGGGGCACTGGCGATCACGCCGGCGTACGCCCAACAGGGTGATGCGGGGGATGCGCAGGCATTGCGGCGTGAGATCGCCGCAATGCGCCAGGCGCTGGAAGGCATGCAGCAACGGCTGGACCGGCTGGAGCAGCGCGATGCTGTGCCTGCGCAGGCAACAGCCTTGCCTGAAACGGGGCCGATTGCCTCCGCTGCCCCTTCCGATGTGATCCATCGCACCCAGGTGCCGGGTGTGGCGCAACCGGTACTGCCGCAGCGCGATTCGGTCGCTGATCCGTCCACCGCGGCATCGCGACCGGACAGCGCCGCTGGTCCGACCGATCCAGACCTGAAGGGGTTCTTTGCGATCCCGGGCACCGATACCGTGATCCGCATCGGTGGCTACGCCAAGCTGGATGCCATCGCCGATTCGCGCGCGGCTGGCGACGAGGACCAGTTCATTCCCTCGTCGATGCCGGTGGGCGGCAGCCACCGCGATGTCTCCAACTTCAACATCCACGCCAAGCAGACCCGCTTCAGCTTCGAGGCGCGGCGCCCGACCACGCACGGCAACCTGCGCTTCTACCTGGAGAACGACTTCTTCGGCAGCAGCGACGGCTACGAGTTCCGCCTGCGTCATGCCTATGGCCAGCTCGGCAATACCTATGCCGGTTATGGCTATTCCAGCTTCATGGACCCGGACAGCCTGCCCGACACGCTGGATTTCGCCGGGCCCGGCGGCGCGGGCTATCTGCTGGTGGCCGGCATCCACCACAGCTTCGCGATGGGCAAGGGCAACACCCTGACCGTGGCGGCTGAAGACCCGAAGACCGAACTGGCCGGTGCCAGTGATGAGCGGGCTGCGGTGAACCGTCTGCCGGACGTAACCGTGACCGCACGCATGGAGCGTGACTGGGGCCACCTGCAGCTGGGCGCGGTGGCGCGCAACCTGGCCTATGACGGCGAAGGTGAGCGCGACCGGCGCATGGCAGGCGGCCTGCAGCTGAGCGGCTCGGCATCGGTGGGCGAGCGCGACCTGCTGCTGTTCGGTGCACTCGGTGGCCGCGGTCTCAGCCGCTACACCGCCGACCTGACCGGCTCCGGGCTGGACGCGGTGGTCGGTGCCGATGGCCGTCTCGACGCGCTGGACCTGCACGGCGGCTTCGTTGGCTACACCCATTACTGGTCCGGGCTGTGGCGATCGAACCTGATCTTCGGCCAGCTGACCCTGGAGCGTAACCCCGCATTGGCCGCCGACGCATTCCGGCAGAGCCGCTACGGCGTGTTCAACCTGATCTGGAGCCCGGCGCCCTCGTGGACCATGGGCATGGAGCTGCTGTACGGGCGCCTGGAACAGCAGGGCGGCGCGCGCGGCGACACCGTCCGGGTGCAGGGCAGCCTGCAATACAACTTCATCAAGTAAGCGCCAGCGGCGTTACGCCAGCGCAACCGTCCCCACGCCCGGCCGCACCGGGCTCATGCCAGTACAGGAGATTGTCATGGCAGAAGCAAAGAAAATCGGGGTGGTCGGAGCCACCTTCCTCGTCGCCGGCAACATGATGGGCTCAGGCGTGTTCCTGCTGCCCTCCAGCCTGGCCAAGATCGGTACCGCCTCGATCTGGGGCTGGCTGATCACCACCGCGGGCGCGCTGCTGCTGGCCTTCGTGTTCGCCAAGCTGGGCAAGCTGGCACCGAAGGCGGGCGGTCCGTACGCATACGCGCGTGACTGGTTCGGCCCGTACATGGGCTTCCAGACCAACACCATCTACTGGTTCGCCAACTGGATCGGCAACGTCGCCATCCCGATCGCGGCGGTCGGCTACTTCAGCTACTTTTTCCCGATCCTGTCCGAGCCGCTGGTGCGCTGCATCGCGGTGCTGATCCTGGTGTGGGCGCTGAGCTTCGCCAATGTGATCGGCCCGGCCTTCGTCAGCCGCGTGCAGACGGTCACCACCAGCTTTGCGCTGGTCCCGATCCTGGGCATCGCCATCTTCGGCTGGTTCTTCTTCGATGCCGATATCTTCAAGGGCGCCTACAACGTGTCCGGCGAGTCGAACTTCGGCGCGATCTCCAGCGCTGCGGCACTGACCCTGTGGGCGTTCATCGGCGTTGAATCGGCGTCGGTGACTGCGGGCGTGGTCGAGAACCCGGAAAAGAACGTGGCCCGTGCCACGCTGGCCGGCGTGTTCCTGGCCGCGATCGCCTACATCGCCAGTTCCTCGGTGATCATGGGCATGGTGCCCAATGGCGAGCTGCAGACCTCCGATGCCCCGTTTGCGCTGGCTGCGGCCAAGGCGGTGGGCGGTTGGGGCGGTGCGCTGGTCAGCCTGTGTGCCTTCATCGGTGCGGCAGGCTCGCTCGGCGGCTGGATCCTGCTGACCGCACAGAGCGCCAAGGCCGCCTCCGATGACGGCCTGTTCCCGAGCATTTTCAGCAAGACCAACAAGGACGACGTGCCGGTCAAGGGCGTGCTGATCGTGGCCGTGCTGATGACCCTGGCGGTGCTGGTCACCTCCACTTCGGAAACCGCGTCTGCCCAGTTCGACGTGATCACCTCGGCGGCGGTGGTGCTGACCCTGCTGCCCTACATCTACTCGTGCGTGGCCTGCTACTTCGTGGTCGAACGCTCGCACACGATCATCCATACCGGCGCGTTCTGGACGCTGACCAGCCTGACCGTCGTGTACTGCCTGTGGGCGATCTACGGCTCGTCGGGAACCATCGTGCAGTACGCGTTCCTGTTCGTGCTGTTCATCACCGTGTTCTATCCCTTCTTCAGCGAGGAGCGCCGCCAGCAGCGGCAGCGCGCCCGCGAGGCTTCGGCGATCAGTGCCGGCGCCCAGCGTTCCTGAGTTAGACAAGGAGAATCAACGTGTACTTCAAGTCCCTGGACTATCCGGTCATTGTCATCGACAACGACTACGAGTCGCCGCGCATCGGCGGCATCCTGATCCGTGCCCTGGTTGAAGAGCTGCGCAGCAATGACCAGCGGGTGCTGTGTGGCCTGAACCTGGACGATGCCCGTGCCGGTGCCCGAACCTACGTGGCGGCGTCGGCGGTGCTGATCTCGATCGACGGCAGCGAGGAAGTGGATGGCGAGTTCCAGCGCCTGACTGCGTTCCTGCGCGAGCAGAGCGCGCGCCGCGCCAACCTGCCGGTGTTCCTGTACGGCGAGCGCCGCACCATCGAGAAGGTGCCGAGCAAGCTGCTCAAGTACATCCACGGCTTCATTTTCCTGTTCGAAGACACCAAGAGCTTCATCTCGCGGCAGGTGATGCGCGCGGCCGAAGACTACATGAAGAACCTGCTGCCGCCGTTCTTCAAGGCGCTGATCCACCATGCGGCCGAGTCGAACTATTCCTGGCACACGCCGGGCCATGCCGGCGGCGTGGCGTTCACCAAGTCGCCGGTCGGTCGTGCATTCCACCAGTTCTACGGTGAGAACACCCTGCGCAGCGACCTGTCGATCTCGGTGCCGGAGCTGGGCTCGCTGCTCGACCACACCGGCCCGATCAAGGACGCCGAGAACGAAGCGGCACGCAACTTCGGTGCCGACCATACCTTCTTCGTGACCAACGGCACCTCCACCGCCAACAAGATCGTCTGGCACGGCACGGTGGCCCGCGGCGACGTGGTGTTCGTCGACCGCAACTGCCACAAGTCGCTGCTGCACGCGCTGATCATGACCGGCGCGGTGCCGGTGTACTTCACCCCCAGCCGCAACGCGCACGGCATCATCGGCCCGATCAGCCTGGACCAGTTCACGCCGGAATCGCTGCAGCAGCGCATCGCCGCCAACCCGCTGGCCAGCAAGGCCTACCAGGCTGGCTCCAAGCCGCGCATCGCGGTGGTCACCAACTCGACCTATGACGGCCTGTGCTACAACGCCGAGAAGATCGCCGACGAGATCGGCAGCGCGGTCGACTTCCTGCACTTCGATGAAGCCTGGTACGCCTATGCCGCGTTCCATCCGTTCTACGAGAACCACTACGGCATGGCCAAGGGCAAGCCGCGCGAGCAGGATGCGATCATCTTCACCACGCATTCCACGCACAAGCTGCTGGCCGCGTTCTCGCAGGCGTCGATGATCCACGTGCGCAATTCGGCGCAGCGCGACTTGGATGCCGAGCGCTTCAACGAGTCGTTCATGATGCACACCTCGACCAGCCCGCATTACGGGGTGATCGCGGCCTGTGATGTGGCGTCGAAGATGATGGAAGGCGACGCCGGCCGTTCGCTGGTGCAGGAAATGCATGACGAGGCGATCGCGTTCCGTCGCGCGATGCTGCACGTGCGTGACGACCTTGGCCGCGATGACTGGTGGTTCAGCGTGTGGCAGCCCACCAAGGTCGAACGCAGCCTGGACAAGGGCGATACGCCGGCACCGCTGGTGGCCAAGCGCGAGGAGTGGTACCTGCAGCCGGATGCGCACTGGCATGGTTTCGAGAACCTGGTCGACGACTATGTGCTGATCGACCCGATCAAGGTGACCCTGCTGACCCCGGGCCTGGCGATGGACGGCAGCATGGGCAAGCTGGGCATTCCGGCGGCGGTGCTGAGCAAGTTCCTGTGGGGCCGCGGCATCACTGTGGAGAAGACCAACCTGTACTCGGTGCTGTTCCTGTTCTCGATGGGTATCACCAAGGGCAAGTGGAGCACGCTGGTCACCGAACTGATGGCATTCAAGGAACTGTACGACCGCAACGCGCCGCTCAGCCAGGCACTGCCGTCGCTGGCGGCCGACTATCCGAACGCCTACGCTGGTTGGGGCCTGCGTGACCTGTGCGATGCGCTGCATGCGTTCAACCAGGAGTTCTCGGTGGCCAAGGTGATGCGCGAGATGTACGTGGACCTGCCGACGCCGGTGATGACCCCGGCCGATGCCTACAACCACCTCGTCAAGGGCGAGATCGAGCGGGTCGACATCGAGCAGCTCAGTGGCCGCGTCGCGGCGACCATGCTGGTTCCGTACCCGCCGGGCATTCCCACCATCATGCCGGGCGAGCGTTTCGGCGACAGTGACGAACCGATCATCCAGTCGCTGCGCATCGCCCGCGAGCAGAACGCGCGCTTCCCGGGCTTCGAGTCGGATGTGCACGGGCTGATCATCCAGCAGGACGGCGACGTGACATCGTACAAGGTGGAGGTGCTGAAGGCCTGACCGGCGACGGTCGGCCCTTTGGCGAACGATGGATACCGCGCGCGAGCAACGCATCCTGAAGTTCTCGATCGGGGTCACCATCGCGGTCAGCGCGGTCGGCTTCAGCGGTGGCCTGCTGGTGGGATCGCAGGCCATCCTGTTCGACGGCGTGTACAGCCTGGTCGACGTTGCCCTGACCCTGGTGTCATTGTCGGTGCTGCGACTGGTGGCGCGGGAACAGAGCCCGCGCTTCCAGTACGGCTACTGGCACCTGGAGCCGATGGTCGAGGCACTCGGTGGGGTGATCCTGTCGTTGGCCTGCGTCTATGCGCTGGCCAACGCGGTGATCGGTTTGACCACGGGCGGGCACGAAGTGAAGTTCGGGCCTGCGCTGTGGTGGGCAGCATTGCTGAGTGCCAGCAACCTGGCGATGGCCGCGTTCGTCGCGCAGCGTGCGCGGCGCCTGCGCTCGGCGTTGTTGTGGCTGGACGTGCGTGGCTGGCTGTTGGGTGGGCTGATGAGCCTGGCGGTGGTGCTGGCCTTCGTACTGGCACTGGCGTTGCACGGCGGCGAGTGGCACCACTGGGTGCCTTACCTTGATTCGATCGTGCTGGCATTGATCAGCCTGGCGGTGCTGCCGGTGCCGGCGCGCAGCGCCTGGAAAGCCATGCGCGAGGTGCTGCAGGTGGCCCCGGACGATCTGGACCGGCGCGTGCAGCAGGTGATGCAGGCGTTCGTGGCCGAGCACGGCTATGCCGGATTCACCAGCCATGTGGCGAAGATGGGGCGCATGCGGTTCATCGAGATCCATGTGCTGGCTGACCCGACGACGCCGTTGGGTTCGGTGGGCGCGGTCGATGCGATGCGCGACGAGATCGCGGTACGCCTGGATGCCCGTGGCGGCACGTTCTGGCTGACCATCGATTTCACCGCCGACCCGGCGTGGACGTAGCCCCGCTTCTTTGGCACCGGGGCCTCGCCCGGCCAGGTTCCGTTCCCCTGTAGAGCCGAGCCCATGCTCGGCTGCCGTTCGCATGGAGCAGCCGAGCATGGGCTCGGCTCTACAACTGCCGTTCGCATGGAGCAGCCGAGCATCGGCCCGGCGATACAGCACGCTGCGATCGTTGCGCATGGCGGACTGCTCTGTTGCGCGGGGTGTATTTGACCTCAACCCGGGTTGAGGTCGCAGACTGCCTCGCAGCTCCACAGCGCCTAGCGCAGGTAGTACTCCACCGGTACCACCAGTTCCTGAGGTGCCTTCAGTTCATCGGGAATTGGGGGGAGTGGCTGGGCGCGACGGAAGGTCTGCAGGGCTGCGTCATCGAGCATCGGCTGGCCACTGGACTGCTCCAGCCGCAGGGCCAGCAGGCGACCTTCGCGGTCGATGCTGGCCCTGACCCAGGCAGTGCCCTGCTGCCGGCGCGAGCGCGCGGCGGCGGGGTAATAGCGGTAACGTTCCAGCCGCGCCATCAGGCGGGCTTCCCACTGGTCGCTGGCGGCGCCGGCCTGGAAGTCTGCCGGTGGCGCGTCCGGAGCGGGCGGCGCGGCCGTGATCGATGCCGGTGCGGGACTTGCATCGGTCGCGGCCGCAGGCGGGGCGACCGGCACTGGCTGGCGGCCCGTGCCACCCGTTTCGCTGGCGGCCTGCTCTCCGTCGCGCGCCGCCGTAGACTTGGGCGGCGGCGGTGACTTCGTGGGCTGCGAGGCGCGGGCCTGCTGCGCCTGGCTGGGGGTTTCGGCCTGGCGCTCCTCTACCGGCTGTGGCGGCGTGGCCGGTGCCAGCAGGCGCAGGCTGATGCGCACGTCCTGCTCCGGCGGCGGCAGCATCGGCGGCATCGCGACCCAGTGCACCAACAGCAGCAGTGGCAGCAGATGCAGGACGACGGTGATCGCGATCGCCTGCCAGTGTTGGCCGCGCTCACTCATCGTCCAGCACCCACAGCAGATCGGCATCAGCTGCATCGACGGTTTCACCCGGTGAAGCCAATGCGATCACCAACGCAGGCGTATCCGGTGACAGGTAGCCCGGTACCCCGGTACCGCGCAGTACATGCCAGCGACCTGCTACCAGCAGCGCCGGTGCGGGCGCGTCGAGCAGCACCTGCGCCATGCGCGTGTCGCGGGCCTGTTGTACGGCCAGCATCCCTTCCAGCATCGGTGCCGCGTCTGCGTGCTGGGCCAGCACCACCGCCGACAGGCGCTGGCGGGCAGCGGCCACTGGGAATCGCACGCCCTCGGTCGAGGCCAGCAGCGCGTTGACCTCGGCACGCGACAGGTTGCCACCGAACAACGGCGTGCCTGCATCGGCAGCCTCCCGTACCAGCCCGCCATACGCGGCCCACGGCCAGCGCGCATCCCAGTCCAGCAGATCCTGCAGGCGTGCACCCTCGGCATGGGTGCCCCTGGCCAGCCAGCGCTGCACCCGTTGCAGGCGCGGCTGGCGCTCGCTGGCAATCATCTCCATCACCAGCGCGCCTTGCGGGCGCACCTGTTGCAGGGCATGCAGCAGCCAGCGCTGGGCCGCATGGTCTCCGGCGAGGTCATGGCGTTCACCCAGCAGCAGCCGCTGCGCATTGGCCGCACGCTGCACGAATGCGGCCTCGTCCAGATGCTGGCCGCTGGCCAGGTCGGTCACCGTGCCGGGCATCGACTGGGCGCCAGCCACGCCCGCCAGCGCCAGCAGGCACAGCGGCAACCAGCGACGGCTAGAACGCCACATTGATGCCCATCGAGACGGTGCGGCCACGGCCGTTGCCGCGGTCCAGGATCGGGCTGAAGATGCTGTCGATCGAGGCATTGTTGTCATAGGACTTGTTCTGCAGGTTTTCGATGTTCAGCCACAGCGTGGTATTGGCCTGTGGCTTGAAGCTGGCGTAGAAGTCGAGCAGCACACCGGTGCCGCCGGTCTTGCGGGTCTGGAAGAAGTCGTAGCCTTCCTCGGTGGGCCCGGAGTATTCGGCGCGCAGGCCGGCCTGCACGCGCTGCTGCCACCAGCGGCCGCCCACGTCCAGCGTCCAGTAGCGGTCGGGCAGGGCGGTGATGTCTTCCAGGTTGACGAACTCGATGGCCGGTGCGCTGGTGCGCGAGCGGGTCCAGCTGAGCGTGGCGTGGTAGTGCTCACTGGCGTAGTGCGCTTCCAGCTCGATGCCGCGCATGCGTACAACGCCCGGGTGGTTCATCCAGCGCGTGGTGGTGGTGAAGTCGTCTGCATCCAGCACATCGGTCCAGGCATTGAGCTGCGGATCGCTGTCGATCGGCACCACGAACGGCTCCAGTTCCGGCGGATGCACGATCAGCAGGTACTGCGGCTTGATGTAGTCGCGGATGCGGTTGTCGAAACGGGTGATGCGCAGCTGCGCCAGGTCACCGTCGACCAGCAGCGAATCGGTGCTGAGGTTGGCACCGAACTGCAGGTTGCGTGAGCGCTCGCGGCGCAGGAACGGATTGGCACCTACGCCGTCGGCATCACTCATGCCCTCCAACGGGATCTTCTCGAAGAACATCTCCTGCACACGCGGCGGCCGCGAGGTGCGCGAGACTTCAGCGAACAGCTGCAGCCAGTCGGTGGCCTGCAGTGAGAGTGCCAGGCTGGGGCTGAGCGCGCGCTCGCTGCGGCGCACGTCGATGTCGCCGCCATGGATCTCCGTGCATTGGCCCGGCACGTCGGAACACACCGGGATATGGCCGCGGATGCCGTATCGATCCTGGCGCAGGCCAGCGGTCAGCGCGTAGATGTCGTATTGCAGTTCCAGGGTGCTGAACACGCTGTCGAGCTTGCTGCGGCCCTGTGGGTTGGCACCGCGCAGGATAGGGGTGTCGGCCACGTAGATGTCCGACTGATGCTTGATGCCGGTGTTCCACCGCGCCTGCAGGGCGCCGATATCAAAGCGGCTGGTGTTGTCGACGGTCCAGCTGCTCAGGCTGCTGTGGGTGCGGCGGCCGATGTAGCTCGAATCCTCCACCGGCGGGTAGAACAGCCGGGTCTTGTTGCTGGCGAAGGTGGCACGCAGGTCGATCCACGGCGTATAGGGCGTGTAGTGGTAGCTGGCGCGCTGGTTGCGCGCGGAAATCTGCCACGGGTAATTGTGGTAGAAGTCGTTTTCGTAGCGCATGTGGCTCAGGTCCAGCCGATGCTGGTCGCTGGGCTGCAGGCGGGCTTTCAGCAGCCAGCTGCTGGGCTGCTGGCTGCCCGGGTCGGCAGCGTTCTTCTGCCCACGGGCGGTGGCGTATTCGCTGCTGTGGCTGCTGCTGGCAGCGGCCAGCAGGCCGAACTGGCGATCACCGCCGTCCTCGCTGTGGCGCCAGGCGCCGGCGAAGGTGCGGCCGCTGCCATAGCCGTTGTTGCCATGCCGGTAGCCCGCGCGCAGGCCCCAGTCGCGACCCTCGCCGAGCAGATCGTCGATATCGAGCGTGCGGAAGTTGGCACTGCCGGCCAGCGTACCAGCGCCGTCACCGCCAGCGACCGCACCGCGCTGCACGTCCACACCGGCCAGCAGGAACGGATCGACGTAGGCGAAGGGGCCACCCGAGCCATGGCCGGCATTGTTGCGGAAGGTCTGGGTGACACCGTCGATCATGGTGTTGACCCGGCCGGCACCGGTCATGCCGCGGATGTTGACCTGCAGGCCCGGTTGGCTGCGCGAATGGAAGCTGTGGGTACCGGGCATCGAGCGCAGCAGGCTGTTGCCGTCCTGGCGTTCGGCCATCGCCAAGCGCTCGCTACCGACAGTGGGTGCGAAGCCATCGTGGGTGGCCGGCACGTACTGGCTGGCTCCGCTGCCCGGTGCATTGCCGTGCGCGGTGTCGCCCTGCACACGCAGCGGGCCGGTGCGGCGGCTGCCGTCGCGGCGTTCGGCCGGCGCCGGCTCCAGGGTGGCGCGGCGTGCATGGATGAAGCGCGGACGCAGGCCGCTGCCGGCCAGCAGGTGCGACAGGGCCTGCGCATCGTCGAAGTCGCCGCGCAGCGCGGGCGCGGCATGACCGGCGGGAAGCGCCGCGCCGACGACCAGATCGATACCGGTCAGCCGGCTGTAGGCATCCAGTGCGGCAGGCAGTGGCTGGGCGGGCAGGTCATAGCTGCGCGTGGCGGCCTGTGCATGGGCACTGGTCGGCAGCAGTGGGACGGTGCCGGCGCAGGCCAGCGACAGGGCAAGGACAAGGGGGCGGGGGCACAGCATCGGGGGCTCCAGGGGTTGACGCAGAGCGTCGTCATCCTGGGTAGACGCGGAACGAGGGCCGATGTCAGGGTGCACCGCGTTGTTCCCGTCGCGGCGGCAGCCACACCTGCATTCCTGCGCCGATCCGCAGCACGCGCACATGCAGCTGCGCGGCCAGCTGGTCGCGGTTGCCGGCCGCATCATCAGCACTGCCGAGCAGAGTGACCGGCTGCTGGCGCAGGCGGGCGCCGACAATCCAGGTGCGCCCGCCATGCCAGCGATCCAGGCCCTGGGTCACCTCGGCAAGCGGAGCGGACACCCAATGCAGCCGTCGCTCGCGCCAGGCCATCGCACCTGCATCGGCGGCATGCGGCAGGGCCGCCGTCTTTCCGTCGAAGCGCAGCTGCTGCCCTTCGGTGGCCTGCAGGTTGCCGCTGCCGCCGTCCACGCGCACGCGATGCTCGGTGACCGTGACCACGCTGTCGTCACGCTGCACGGCCAGATCAAACGCGGTGCCCAGCGCGGTGACGGTACCGTGCGGTGTGTGTACCTGAAACGGTCGCGCAGCGTCGACGCTGACCTGGAACCAGGCCTGGCCGCGCTCCAGCTGCAGCTGGCGACGCTGTGCGTCGATGCGGACATGCACTTCGCTGCCCGGCGACAGCAGTACATGCGAACCATCCGCCAGGGTTTCGTCACGGATCTCGCCGGACGCGGTGCGCAATACCTGCGCAGCAGGCGGTGAGGCATGGCGGCTGTACAGGCCGAGCGCACACAGCAGCAGCACCGCAAGGCCGGCTTCACCCAGGCGGCGGCGCTGCCGTCGTTGTTGTTGCCGCTGCAGGCTGGGCATCGTCGCACCGGCCTGCCACAGCTGCTGCAGGTGCAGGTACTGCGCGGCATGGCTTGGATCGGCCCGGCACCATTGCTCGAACGCGTTCTCGTCGCGGTCGCCGTCGTGCCCATCCAGCCACCAGCGGGCAGCTTCGCGCGCAATGGCCTCCTGGCTCATGCGCCGGGTACCTGCTGCAGGGCGACCAGGGCGCGCAGCAGATGGCCATGCGCGGTCTGCCGGCTGATGCCGAGCTGGCGGCCGATCTCGGCCAACGCCATCTGTTCCACGCGGGCCAGCAGGAACACCTGCCGCGCGCGCGGCGGCAACGCGGCGATGATGGCATCGAGATGGCGCAGCTGTTCGGCATCAAGCAGGCGCTGTTCCGGCAGGGGCGCAGGATCGGCGATGGCATGCAGCTGGGCATCCTCCAGCGCCTCTTCGCGACGACGCTGGCGTTGCCGATAGTGGTCGACGATCAGGTTGTGGGCAACGCGATACAGGTATGCACGGCCATTGCTCAGCAGACCGCTGGCGGCGACTTTGACGACACGCAGCCAGGTTTCCTGGACGACGTCATCGGCGTCGCTGCGTTGCGGGAGTTTACGGCGGACATGGGCGTGCAGCGGCCGGTAATGGGCCGCGCACAGATGCGCGACATCCGTCGGTTCGACAGGCGTGGACACGGGGCGGGCGACAACTGGGAAAGGGAACAGCCCGCGGCGGCAAGGGCAGCGGCTGCACCTTACAGCAAAAGAGAATCATTTGCATCCATGTGCGATGTGCGTCGACGGGTGGTGGTTGCCGCGTGGCAAGGTCAGCAGGCTGGAAAATTGGCATGCGGCCAGCACTACCGTGACGATCGTCAGAGATCGCGGTACTGGATCTGCGCGGCCAGCACACGCAGTCCGTCGGCATTGCTGGACAGGATGCGCTCTTCGCCGACCCCCTTCTGCCGCTTCAACTGGAAGCCCTGGTGGGCAGGCAGCTGCGCGGCGATGCTGTCCATGCGCTGCAGGGCATCAGGTCCGCTGCAGTCGAAGTGGCCCCAGTAGGCGCCGTTGCGGTGGATCTGCAACCGGTAGTTCATCGCGGTATCTCCTGCAGGTCCTGCAGCCAGTGGTCGAACATCGCGGTAGCGGCTGCGGCCAGTGGTGCGCCATAGCGGCGTGCCTGCGCGCGCAGGTCGTTGGGGTCGATGCCGGCCTGGGCCAGCTCCAGCGTGTGGCCGATCAGCCAACGCTCGAACTGGCGGGCATCCAGTTCCGGATGGCATTGCAGGGCCAACGCGTGCTGACCGATAGCAAAGGCCTGGTGGCGGCAGGCCGGCGTGCTGGCCAGGCGGCGTGCATCGGCTGGAAGCTCGAACGCCTCGCCGTGCCAGTGCAGTACCGGAATGCCCTGCAGTGCCTGCAGCGGCGAGCGCTGGCCCTCATCGGTGAGCAGCAGGGGCGCGAAACCGATCTCCTTGCCGCCACTGGGGGCAACGCTGGCACCCAGCGCTCGCGCCATCAGCTGCGCGCCGAGGCAGATGCCCAGCGTGGGCCGCTGCTGCTGCAACCGCGCCTTCAACAGCGCGATGCTGTCGTTGAGGAACGGGTAAAGATCAACATCGTTGACGCTGATCGGCCCCCCCAGCACCACCAGCAGGTCAGCCGCTTCGGCCGGATCGAGTGCATCTACACCAGCCTGCAGCACCTGCAGTTGCCAGCCCTGCGCCAACAGCAGTGGCTGCAGGGTGCCGAGGTCTTCAAAGGCAACGTGTTGCAGGACAACCGCGTTCTTCATGCCGGGGCTCCGTTGTTCGGCCAGTAGAAGCTGTCCGGAGTGGCGCGGGCGCCGAAGATGGCCTGGCCGACGCGGACTACGGTGGCGCCTTCCTCGATGGCCACTTCGAAGTCCCCGGACATGCCCATCGACAGCTGCGACAGGTCGATGCCGGGTGGGGCGGTATGCTGCAGCTGGTCGCGCAGTTCACGCAGGCGCACGAAGCACGCGCGCACACGTTCGACTTCGGGAGCGAAGATGGCCAGGGTCATCAGGCCGCGCACGCGTAGCCTGTCGAAGACTGGCAGCTGCTGCACGAAGGTCTCGACGGCGTCGGGTTCCAGGCCGTACTTGCTGGGTTCCGCAGACGTGTTGACCTGGACGAATACATCCAGTGTGCGATTTTCCAGCTGCAGGCGCTGCTGCAGCGCCTCGGCTACGCGCAGGCTGTCCAGCGCCTGGAACTCGCTGGCAAAGCGCGCCACGTAGCGTGCCTTGTTGGTCTGCAGATGGCCGATCACCGACCAGTGCACGCCCAGGTCGGCCATTGTCTCGGCCTTGCGCTGTGCCTCCTGCACCTTGTTCTCGCCCAGTTCGTGGCAGCCGGCGGCCACCGCCATGCGGATGCGGGCGTCATCGACGGTCTTGCTGACTGGCAGCAGGCGCACGCTGGCCGGATCCCGGCCTACGCGGGCACAGGCATCGGCGATGCGTTGTCGCACCGTGACCAGGTTGGCGGCGATCTGTTCAACAGACTGGGCGACGGGCCAGTCGGCGGCGGCAAGGGGCATGCGGGCACCTCCAATGCAGGGCGGCCAGGGTGGGATACACTGGCACAGGACAAGAATTATTTTGGCATAGGACAAAATGAAAATCACCGGGCATAGCGCCGAGTCGATCTTCGACAGCATCCGCGATGGCATCGGCAAGGGCCGTCTGCCAGCCGGCAGCGTGCTGCCGCCGGTGCGCGATCTGGCCGACCAGCTGGGGGTCAATCGCAACACCGTGGCCGCCGCCTACAAGCGATTGGATGCGGCGGGCCTGGCCAGCACCGCGGGCCGGCGCGGCACGGTGGTGCGTGGCCTGCCGCCGACGCTGGCCCGCGAGGGCAGTGTGCCCGGGCTGGCCCTGCATGACCTGGCCGGTGGCAATCCGGACCCGCGCCTGTTGCCCAGTCTGCGCCTGGCGCCGGCCGCGCCACGGCTGTATGGCGTGGGCACGGTCGATCCGCGACTGCAAGCGTTGGCGCGGGCCTCGCTGGATGTGGACTGCCCCGAGGGCTATGCGCTGGAACTGACCCATGGCGCGGTCGATGGCATCGAACGCCTGCTGGCGGCGTGGCTGCTGCCGGGCGATCGCATCGCGGTGGAAGATCCATGCTTCCTCGGCAGCCTCAATGTGCTCAATGCTGTGGGCCACGCGCCGTTGCCGGTGGCGGTGGATGAACACGGCATGCAGGTCGAATCGCTGCGGCAGGCGCTGGAGAGCGGCGCACGTGCGGTGCTGTTGACCCCACGGGCGCACAATCCGACCGGTGCCAGCCTGGATGCGAAGCGGGCACGCGCATTGCGCCAGCTGCTGGCCGCCTATCCGCAGGTGGCGGTGTTGATCGACGATCACTACGCACTGCTCTCGCAGCAGGCCTATCACTCGGTGCTGCCGCTGGATGGCCGGCGCTGGGCGCTGCTGCGCTCGCTGTCCAAGCCGCTGGGCCCGGACCTGCGGCTGGCCTGGCTGGCCTGCGATGAAGAGACTGCGATGCGGCTGCGGTTGCGGTTGGCGTCCGGTATTGGCTGGGTCAGTCACCTGCTGCAGGATGCGGCGACGTCGGTACTGGCGTCGGCGTCGCAACGGGCGAAGATCGTCTCGGCGGGGAAGTGTTACCAGCAGCGGTTGCAGTCGCTGCAGGAACTGCTGCGGGCGCGTGGCGTGCCGACGCCACAGCCGATGGAAGGATTGAACCTGTGGCTGCCGCTGCAGGCTGACAGCCATCCGCAGGTGCTGGCGCTGGCTTCGCGCGGATGGCATGTGCGCGCGGGCGAAGTGTTCGCGGTGGCAGCACCGGGGCATGGCCTGCGCCTCACCTGCGCGGCGCTGGGGGCGGCGCAGCTGCGGCAGCTGGCCGATGATCTGGCGGCGGTGTGTGGGGTGTAGCGTCGAGCCATGCCCGACGTTGCTTCGCCTTTGTAGAGCCGAGCCATGCTCGGCTGCTGTTGATAGAAGCAGTCGAGCATGGCTCGACTCTACACAAGCAGGTCAGGGCGCGGCGTTCGCGCCCGGGCGCACGTAGTAGGACTGGCCACTGTCATCGACGAACATCAGCTCCGGCTTGCCCTGCCAGGACGTGAGCATGGCGCCGGTGTTGTTCTGGTGCTTGACCATCAGGCTGGCGCCACGGTCCGGGTTGGCGACGACCTTGAAGACTTCGGTGGTGCCGGTGGCATCGTCCAGAGTGAGCAGGGCTTCGCCGCCGCGGTCGCTGGTGCCATAACCGCCGCGCTCGGAACCGTCGGGCCCAAGCAGGATCAGGCCGGACAGCGCGGTGGCACGCGGGCCTTGGGTGCGGCCCTTGCTGAGGGGGTCCGGCACCGGCGCACCAAGGATCACCCGCGGCTGGCCGCCTGCGTCGCGGATGACGAGGCCGCGCGCTTCGATGATCCGCTCTGGCGATTGGCTGCGATGCAGGCTCCAGGCGGTCCAGCCGGAAACGAGCAGGGCAAGGGTCGAGACCACCAGGGTGGTCAGCAGCAGCGCACGGGGCATCGGGTCGTCCTTCCTTGGATGTGCCGACGATAGCGGATGCCAGCGGGAAAAGGCCAGTTCGTTGTGTGACGATGTGTATCGTCAGTGGAAATCGCGGCTGTGGCTGCGCAGTCCCTGCAGCAGCTCATCCAGGCAATGCATGCGCTGCACGATGACATGCTGCACGCCATCAACGCGTTCCAGGCGGCCATCGATCTGCATCAGCTGGGTGTCGACCAGCACCCGGTGCTGGCGGTCGGCCAGGTGGCGCCAGACCACCGCATTGACCATGCCGGTCTCGTCCTCGAGGGTCAGGAAGGTAACGCCACTGGCGGTCTGCGGGCGCTGGCGCATGCGTACCAGGCCGGCGATGCGCACGCGGCGGCCATGGCCGTGCCCCGCCAGTTGTGCGGCATCCAGGCAGCCACGGCTGCGCAGCTGCGTGCGCAGGAACGAGATCGGATGGCGGCCGAGGGTGGTGCCGGTGCTGCGGTAATCGGCCTGCATGTCGTCCCATGCGCTGGGCAGCGGCAACGGCACGCGGGCCTCGGCGGTGGCACGCGCCTGGTCGAACAAGGGCAACCGGTTCTCCACGCCGGAGATATCCCAGCGTGCGCGATGGCGATGGCCGCTGAGCCCACGCAGCGCACCGGCATCGGCCAGCAGGCCCTGGTGGCGGCGGTCCAGGGCGGTGCGCTGGCACAGGTCGCCGACGTCCTCGAACGGCCGCCGCGCGCGCTCGCGCATGATGGCCTGCACGGCCGCTTCGTTGCAGCCGTCGATCAGGCGCAGGCCGAGCCGGATCGACGCCGCGCCCTTGCTGAAATCCAGGGTGCAGTCCCAGTCGCTGTGGCGCACGTCCACCGGCAGCACGCGGATGCCATGGCGGCGTGCGTCCTGCAGCAGTTGATCGGGGCTGTAGAACCCCAACGGCTGGCTGTTGATCAGGCTGGCGGTGAACGCGGCCGGGTGGTGGCACTTCAGCCAACAGCTGGCATAGGTGAGCAGGGCGAAGCTGGCGGCGTGGCTTTCCGGGAAACCGTAATCGCCGAAGCCCTTGATCTGCTCGAACAGGTGCTCGCCATACTCGCGGCTGAAGCCGTTCTTCAGCATGCCGGACAGCAGCTTCTCGCGATGCGGTTCCAGCCCGCCACGGCGTTTCCAGGCCGCCATCGAGCGGCGCAGCGCATCGGCCTGGCCTGGTGTGTAATCGGCAGCCACCACCGCCAGCTGCATTACCTGTTCCTGGAACAGCGGCACGCCCAACGTGCGTGCGAACACGCGTTCCAGCCGTGATGGATAGAGCGGATTATCCGGATCGTTCAGCGCATCCGGGCCTTGCTCGCGCAGGATCCTTCGCCGCTCCAGATAGGGGTGCACCATGTCACCCTGGATCGGGCCGGGACGCACGATCGCCACTTCGATCACCAGGTCATAGAACTCGCGTGGCTGCAGGCGTGGCAACATGGCCATCTGCGCGCGCGACTCGATCTGGAATACGCCGATGGTGTCGGCGGCGCAGATCATGTCGTAGGTCGGACCGTCTTCATCGGGGATCGCATCCATGCGTCCTTCGTGCAGGCCGTGCTGCTTGAGCATCGCCAGGCACTTGCGGATGGCGGTGAGCATGCCCAGTGCCAGGCAGTCGACCTTCATCAGGCCGGTGGCATCCAGGTCGTCCTTGTCCCACTGGATGACGGTGCGATCGGCCATCGCCGCGTTCTCCACCGGTACCAGCGTCGACAGCGGATGTTCGGAGATCACGAAACCACCCGGGTGCTGCGACAGGTGGCGCGGGAAGTCGATCAGTTCGGCAGTCAGTGCCAGCAGTCGCCGCATCAGCGGTGTGTCCGGATCGAAGCCGCGCTCGCGCAGGGTCTCCGGCAGCGGTACATGACCGCCCCAATGGTCCATCGCCGCCCCCAGTTCGTTGACCTGGTCCATCGGCAGGCCGAGTGCGCGGGCGACGTCGCGGATCGCGCTGCGGCCACGGTAACTGATCGCCACTGCGGTCAGCGCAGCACGTTCGCGGCCATAGCGCTTGAACACGTACTGCAGCACCTCTTCGCGGCGCTCGTGCTCGAAGTCGATGTCGATATCCGGCGGCTCGTCGCGCTCGGCGGAGATGAAGCGTTCGAACAGCAGGTTGCTGCGCGCAGGATCGATCTCGGTCACGCCCAGCACGAAGCACACCGCCGAGTTGGCCGCCGAGCCACGCCCTTGGCAGAGGATGTCCTGGCTGCGGGCGAAGCGCACGATGTCATGCACGGTAAGGAAGTAGGAGGCGTAGTTTTTCTCCCGGATCAACGCCAGCTCATGTTCGATCTGCTTGCGCTGTGCGTCCTTGATGCCTTCTGGCCAACGCCAGGGAATCTTTTCTTCGACCAGCTCGCGCAGCCAGCTGTCCGGGTCATGCCCCTCCGGCACCAGTTCGCGCGGGTAGGTGTACTGCAGCTGCTCCAGGGTGAAGTGGCAGCGTTCTGCGATGCGCAGGGTCTCGGCCAGCAGTTCGGGCGGGTACAACTGGGCCAGTGCGCTGCGCGGGCGCAGGTGGCGCTCGCCGTTGGGAAACAGGCGCCAGCCGGCTTCGGCCACGCTGCAGCGATGGCGGATCGCGGTCAGCGTGTCCTGCAGGGCGCGGCGGCGTCGCACGTGCATGTGCACATCGCCACTGGCGACCAGCGGCAGGTGATGGCGTTCGCCGAAGGCCTGCAGCTGCTGCAGGCGGCGTGCGTCGTCGTGTTCGTGGTGCAGTTCCACCGCCAGCCACAGTCGATCATTGAAGCCGGCGCGCAGCAGTTCCAGATCGGTGGCGGCCGGTTGCCGGTCCAGCCACAGGCACAGCAGGCCGTCGGGCAGGCCGAGCAGGTCCTCGCGCAGGCAACGGTACTCGCCCTTGGCCGCGCGCCGCCGGCAGGTAGTGATCAACTGGCACAGCCCGGCATAGGCGGCCTGGTCGGTGCACAGCAGGGCCAGCTTGGGTCCGTCCTCGACCTGGAATTCGGCACCGACGATCAGCGCCACGCCATGCGCCTTCGCCGCCTGCCAGGCACGCACGATGCCGGCCAGCGAGCATTCGTCGGTGATCGCCAACGCGCGGTAGCCCTGGCCGGCGGCGCGCGCGAACAGCTCTTCGGCGATCGAAGCACCACGCTGGAAACTGAAGGCTGACAGGCAGTGCAGTTCGGCGTAGCCGGGCAGTTCGCTGTGCATGGCGGCTCAGCCGAACCAGCCGTGCAGCATCCACGGCGCATGCGGGTCATTGCGTGTGCGGAACGCCCAGCCGCGCTGGCCGTGTGCGGTTTCCACCACGTAGTAATCGCGGCGCGCGTCGGCCTGGTCCCACCAGCCCGATTCGATCCGCTCCGGCCCGGCGATGATGCGCAGGCGCGGATCACGCAGTGGTTGCGGGGTGTCCAGCAGCCAGCCTGGGCGCAGTGGCCAGTAAGCGGGCGGTTTGGTCGGGGGCTGGATACCACTGGCGCGTTCAGGGCGATGGTCGGCCTGTACCGCCAGCGGCTGCACGGCGTCATCGCCCAGCCGTGCGCGCAGGCGCTCACGCAGCTGGCTCCAGGGCATGGCCTGCGCCGGCCGGGTATCGAACAGGTCGCGTGCGGCGGGCACGAACGGCGGCAGCTGCTCGGCCTGCAGGCGCAGTGCGCGGCTGCCAGCGGGCAGGGCGAAGGCCTCCATGCGATTGCGCGCGATCTCGAACAGCAGTGTGGGATCGCGTTCGGGTGCCAGCAGGCCGATGGTCAGCACGCTGGCCGGCAGCAGGTCATGCTCGAAATGCAGGTCGAAGCGTTGCACGCCGCCATCGCGCGAGCACAGGAAGGCGGCCAGGTCCAGCAGCAGGCGACGCAGCGGGAACAACAGGGCCTGGCTGGATTCGATCTCGTATTCGAATTCGATGCGCGCATCGAACCGGTCCGGTGGCTGGTAGTAGCGCAGTGGCGCGGTGGGCAGCCCACGCAATGCATCCAGCTGCTGCAGTACCTCGGGGGCGAAGCGCCGGGCCAGGCTGTCGCGCGGCAGTTCGAGCACCGCACCCAGCGTGCGCAGTCCGGAGCGGCCCAGTACGGTCACCGCTTCGCTGGGCAGGCCGCAGCGCGGCAACGGCAGTTGTGCCAGCGCCGCCGGCAGCTGCTGCGCATCGATGCCGAGGCCATCGTGGACGTTGGCCAGCACGCGCGCGGCATGTGGGGTAGGTGCGGCCACCAGACGGTGACGGAAGCCAAGTTCGTGCAGTTCGTTGCGAAGCCGCTGCTGGATCGTCAGCCAGTCGCCGAACAGGGCGCGGCTGGCGCCGATCTCCAGCACCAGCGCATGCGGGAAATCGAGGCTGACCTGCGAGCTGTAAGCGTAGGCCCAGCTGGCCAGCAGCTGTCGGGTGTGCTGTTCGGCGTTGGGGTCGTAATCGTGCAGATGCAGGTCCTGCACCAGCACCTGCGCGGCCGACAGCAGCATGCCCGGGCGCAGCCCCGCTGCGCGGGCGGCCGGGCTGACCGCACGCAGCACGCGACGCTGTGCCGGCCCCTGCAGCAGCACCAGTGGCCGCTGCGGGTCCGGCTGCAGGCGCAGCACGCTGTCCAGCGCCAGCTGCGGCAACAACAGGCAGGCCCAGTGCATGGCGCGACCTCAGTGGACGATGGCCAGCGGCAACGGCTGCGCCGGCGGCAGACCGCCTCGGCACTTCAGCACCCGCACCTGGCCGTGGTCGAGCTGCAGGCGCAGGCTGGCCGGAGAGGGGTTGCGCGCCGCCTGCGCCTCGCGGAACACGAAGCCCAGGCACTGGCCGCTGTCGGCGGCCACCTGCAGGCGGCGCAGGGCGCGGTCGTCGGCCTGGTGTGGCCAGCACAGCACCGCCGCGCAGGCGGCAGAGCGCAGGCACTGCTCGGCGGCCCAGAGCGCTTGTTTCGGTGCGGCGTGGATGATCTGCAGCTGGGCCAGGTCCAGCCCGGCTGCCGCCCAGGCCGGGGCATGCGGGCGATAGGGCGGGGCGACCAGCACGATCGGGCGGTCGCGCTGGCTCAGCTTCGCCAGTGCGGGCCAGACCAGGGCCAGCTCGCCCACCCCGGGCGCGCCCTGCAGTACCTCGCACAGCCCGCTGGCCGGCCAGCCGCCGCCGGGCAGGCGCGCGTCCAGTGCCGGGTGGCCGCTGGCCAGGTGGTCGCTGGCCGGCCCCTGGCGGGCCGGGCCGCGCCACAGCTGGCGGCCGTCAAGCAGCCGGTCGAGGGCGACGACGGCACCCATCAGCCGGCCCTCCAGGGGAGGCGCCGGGCGGGCTGGAAACGGCAGGAACGGGCGGAGACGGCGGGCATGGCGCGAGTATCGACGGGCCGGTATCAGGGGCTGAGACCAGACATGCTACTCGCCTTGTGAGTAAAATTACTAATGAAATCGGAGGGTCCGGTTTCAGGTTGCTGAAGGGTAAAAAGGAGTGCCGACCAAGGTCGGCACCCACAGTTCCCGGTTACGGGCGCACTGGCAATGCCACCGGTCGCAGCGGTGCGGCATCGCCGCCGCGGATCTTCAGCGGGCCGCCGATGAAGGCGAACTCGTAGACCTTGTCGCGGGCCAGTTCGTCCAGCGCCACCAGCTCGATGATCGGCGCGCCCTGCTGGGCCAGCAGGTAGGTGTGCAGCGGCACGTAGTCGTCGGACACCTCCGAGGGGAAGGTCTCGAAGCTGAGGTTGTCGGCACCGACGATCATCGCGCCGCTGTCCTCGACCAGGAAGCGCGCCGCGTCCAGGCCCATGCCCGGCGGGTTGGCCATGTACGCCTTGGGCTGTTCGAACAGGCGCATGCGGCCGGTGCGGATCAGCACCACGTCGCCCTGCTGCAGTTTCACCTTCTGGCGTGCCAGCGCATCCTTCAGGTCCTGGCGGGTGACGCGGTAGCTGTCCGGCAGCATGTCCACGCCCTTGGCGGCGGCCACGTCGATCAGCACGCCCCGCGCGATCAGCGGCGGGAATTTCTCGATGCCGGTGACATTCCAGCCACGGTCGCCAAGATGCTTGTCGGCCTCGAAGCCGTTCCAGATCTTCCCGTGGATGCCGAAATGGTTCAGCGCATCGATGTGGGTACCGGTGTGGCTGTACATCGAGAACGCGGTGCCGGTGTAGCTGCGGGTGAGGTTCATGGTCTCGCCCACGCCCATCGGGTCGTCCATCACCGTGCCGCGCGGGGTGTGGGTCATCCAGAACTGGTAGTGCGGGTCGCCGGCATCCTGCCAGCTGGGCATGCCGACGTAGTACTCGGTGGCCAGGTCATAGGCCTTGCCGCCGCTGACCCGCGACAGGATCGCCGCGCGCGAGGCCTCGGTGATCAGGTTGAGGCGGCCGATCTCGTCCTTCGGCCCCCAGGGGCTGGTGCCGACCTGCTGGCCGGAGGGAACGCGTTCGTGCGCGGACACGGTGGTGGACGCGGCGGCGCCGGCCAGCAGCAGGGCCAGCGCGGTGGCCAGGATGCGTGGGGTCATGGGAAGTCTCCTTGCAGGGTGGGGGAGGGTGCGGCTCAGGCCGCGACCAGGGGCGCCAGGGCCTGGCGCAGGTGTGGCAGCGGCAGGGTCTGCAGGCGCAGGCCGTTGCCGCCGATCACGGTGGGTATGGAACGGATGCCAAGGGCAGCGGCTTCGGCACGATCGTCCTGCACACGCTGGCACACTGCGTCGCTATGCATGTGGTCAGCGAACGCGCCACGTGGGTGGCCCAGCGATTCGGCGATATCCAGCAGTACTTCGGCATCACCGATGTTGCGGTGCTGGTGCAGGTGCGCCCACTGCACGGCATCGAACATCGCGCCATGGGCGTTGTTGCCGCCCATCAATCCGGCGGCCTGGCAGGCCAGTGCGCCGAGCCAGCCGGAGGGATATTCGAAATCCTGTGCGCGCATGCCTTCGATATCGATGCGCGCGGTGTCTTCATGCGCGGCGCAGTCGGTCCAGTGGCGCAGGATGATCGCCTTGGCGCGCTCCATCGAGCCGAACACCTCCACCATCTGCGCGCGCGAGTCCTGCAGCACGAAGCTGCGGTGGCGCACCTGGATGCCGAGTTCGGCCGAGACCTGCTGCAGGCGCGGGGCCAACACGAAGCACCAGCCGCAGACCACGTCGTGGAAGAAATCGACCACCGGCACGGCGGTGGTGGGGGACGGAACGGAAGACATCTGCCTGCCATCGGTGAGAGGGGAGGCGGCAGAGTAGGCAGCGTGGCGTGGCTGAAACAGCGCGCCGCGGGCAGCTCAGTTTTCGCTGGCGGTTACGAATCCAGGCCGGCGCAGCCGGGCAGCTCGGCGTGCAGGAAATCGATGAAGGCACGCACCTTGGGCTGCAGGTGGCGCGAGGTGGGATAGACCGCATGCACGAAGCGCGGCGGATAGCGGTGGTCGGGCAGCACCTGCTGCAGTTCGCCACGGGCCAGCGCCGGTGCCGCCAGGAACGAGGGCAGCGCGCCGATGCCCATGCCGGCCACCAGCAGGTCGCGCAGCAGCAGGCTGTTGTTGACGGTCACGCGCGCTGGCAGGGTGATCGTCACCTGGCCATCCGGGCCGAGCAGCGGCCAGCTGCCGGGTGAGTCGGACAGGCTGTAGGCCAGCACGCTGTGGACCTGCAGATCGTCCACTGCCTGTGGTGCAGGGTGCTGCTGCAGGTAGGACGGCGCCGCGCACAGCACCTGCTGCAGCGAGGCCAGGCGGCGTGCCACCAGCCGTGAATCATCCAGCTCGGCACGCAGCCGCAGCGATACATCGAAACCCTCACCGACCGCGTCGAGCAGGCGGTCTTCCATCACCAGGTCCAGCGACAGCTGCGGATGCTGCTGCAGGAAGCGTGGCAGCAGCGGCGACAGCGTGCTCAGCGCGAACGACTGCGGCGCATTGACGCGCAGGCGTCCGGCCACCTCGCCACGCTGCTCGGCGATGCCGCGTTCCAATGCGTCCAATTCGTCGAGCAGGCGGCAGCATTCGCGGTAATAGGCGTGGCCGGTCTCGGTCAGGCTCATGCGCCGCGTGGTCCGCTGCAGCAGCACCACGCCCAGGTGGGTTTCCAGCGTGCGCAGCTGTTTGCTCAGCCCGGCAGGCGACATGCCCAGGTCTTCGGCGGCGCGGGCCAGCCCGCCGCGTTCGACGATGCGGCGGAAGGCACGCATCAGGTTGAAGGAATCCATGCCGGCCCCGGGCGCGATGAGGGCGCCATTGTAGAGCCGCGCCATGCGTGATGTGGGAAACGCGGCGCCGACCAAGGTCGGCGTCTACCCGGTGCGCGCGGGTTGCGCCGTTTGTTCAAGCCAGCACCCCATACGCGGCGCCAGCATGCAGGCCCCTCACTTTCCGGGTTGCCCATGAAGCACTGGATGCTCCGCCTGTATGCCCCGTTGTTCCTGCTGGGTTTCATTGCCGCTGCCGTCGTCTGGGTCGGCCACTGCCACGGTGACCCGCTGTGGTTGCTGGCCTTGCTGGCGGTCGCCATCGCGGTCTCGTTCGCCGCCGAGCGTGCCTGGCCGTACGACCCCGCGTTCAACCACGACCACGGCGACAGCCTGCGTGACACCCTGCATGCGCTGGTCAACGAAGGCCTGAACCTGCTGTCGATCGCCGCGGTGCCGTTGCTTGCGGCGATCATTCCGTGGCAGTTGTGGCCGGTGCAGTGGCCATTCGCGTTGCAGGTGCTGCTGACCATCGTCTGCGCTGATCTCGGCATCACCTTGGTGCACTACGCCAGCCATCGCATTGGCTGGTTGTGGCGGCTGCATGCGGTGCATCACAGCGTCACCCGCATGTATGGCTTCAACGGCCTGATGAAACACCCGCTGCACCAGGCGGCCGAAGCGGTGGGCGGCGTGCTGCCGCTGCTGCTGGTGGGCCTGCCGATGCCGGTGGCTGCGGTGCTGGCGTTCGCCATTGCCATCCAGCTGCTGCTGCAGCACTCCAACGTGGACATGCGCCCCGGCGTGCTGGGCCGGGTGATGGCCTGGGCGCCGCTGCACCGCTTCCACCACATGCGTTACGGCACCGCGGGCGACGTCAACTTCGGCCTGTTCCTGACCGCCTGGGATCACCTGCTGGGGACCGCCTTCGATGCGCCGGGCTATCGGCTGCGTCAGCACGACCTCGGCATCGGCAGCCAGCCGGACTATCCGCGCGATTACCCCGGGCAGCTGCTGGCGCCGTTCCGAGAACTGCCACATGGCGAGGTGCCGGAGCTGCCCGAAGGCCTGCGCAGGCGCGAATGATCGAACGTGTCAGGCCGCGTGAAGCTGCAGGCCCTGCAGCTGTGCGGCACCGATGCCGAACATGCGGCGCAGGCTGCGCGAGAGATGGGCCAGGTCGGCGAAGCCGGCGGCATGTGCACTGTCGGTCAGGCTGTGCCCCTGCAGGTGGTGCGCGAGCGCGGCACGCAAGCGTTGCCACAGCACCCAGCCGCGCAGGGTCACCGCCAGGTCAGACTGGAAACGCCGGTGCAGCTGGCTGGTCGACAGATGCGCCGCCTCGGCGATGTCGGCGGCCGGCACCGGGCCGGGCAGGTGCTGGGTGATACGGGCCAGCGCTGCCTGCACCCGCCGGTCCAATGGCTGCGCGCGGCTCAATCGCGGCAGCCAGTCCTGCAGTTCCATCGCAGTGTCGGGCAGCGCGTGCAGGTGCTGCTGGATCTGTTCGAGGTCGGCATGCGCCGGCTCAAGGAACACCGTGCAGCCCGCCTCCGGCGCCGACAGGATCGCGTGCGGCTGGAACGAAGGCAGCCACAGCCGCTGGCCCTGCTGGCGCACACCGTCGATTTCGACCCGCCAGGGAACATCCTCGCTCAACAGCAGCTGGTGGGCGTAGTGCGCATGTACATCGCTGTCACCGGCATGGCCCTGCAGCACGGCCACGTGAGCATCCAGCAGCAACGTGCCATTCCAGGGCAGGGCAGGGGAGGACATGGAGGGATTGTAGATCCACGCCATGCGTGGATGAATCTCCATCGAAATCGAATATTCCGAGAGTTGGACGAAGAGCAGCCGAGCATGGGCTCGGCTCTACAGCAGGCCGTCGCCTACCCACAGGAGCCCGGCTGTTGCTTTGGCTTTGGCTGTCGCCTCTGCGGGTGCCGGGCGCCGCCCGGCCGAACCCTCACCGCCCCTGCGGATCCGGCCGGTGATGCACGTACTCGACCACCGTGCCATCGGGATGCACCGCGTTGAACGCCGCCCCGGTGGGTACCACCTGCAACGGGAAGATGATCTCGGCGCCAGCCGCGACCAGTTTGTCGTGATAGGGCCGGACGTCATCGACCAGCAGTGTCCCCGTGGTCGAAGTGAACGGTGCCAGCGCCGCCTCGCTGCCTTCGATCAGCAGGAACGCACCGACCATCGCCAGGCGCAGCCCGGCCTCCGGAAACGGGAACCCCGCATCGGCCACCACGCCCTGCAACTGCTCGTAGAAGGCCACGCTGCGCTCCAGCTCCCCCGGGGCCACGAACACCCGGATCAACACGCGCGGCGCGCGCTGGCTGGAGGTGTCACAGCGGTCGCGCCAGAGATGGTCGAAGTCGCGATGGACGGTCATGGGCTCGGTTCGTGGCCAGGGACCCTCATTATCGGCAGCCTCGCGCGGCGCGCTGATGACCGCCGGTGATGGCCTGATAACCGCTGGCCGGGTTGCCCCTGTGACTTAGGTCCTGTTGACAGGTGTGAACGCCCTCGCACAATCTTCACAGGATTGGGCCGCCCTGCGCGGCCTGGGCAGGCAGGTTGTCACGCCGGGAGGAGGGTCCCGCGCGCAGACCGGCCCGTCCATAGGCCTGCGGGACGTTGCCTGGCAACCCCTGCGCGGCATGAACGCTGCACCCTTCGGCGGCACTTTCCCTGGACCGATTGCCTTGGCAACGGAATTACGCCTGCCGATGAAAACGTTTACAAAGCCGCTTGCACTGTCCCTGGCCCTGTCTGCCGCACTGGCCGCCCCGGCCTGGGCCGACCCCGCCGCGTTCACTGTGCTGACCCTGGAACAGGCCCCGACGGACGAGGCGATGCCGGCCCTGGCCGCCCAGCTGAAGACCCTGCAGGTGGACGCGGTGAGCGTGCGCCAGGTGCAGCGCGGCATCGGCCAGGTCGATCCGCTGCAGGTGCTGGCCGATGGCCTGGGCTACGAGTACCGCTTCATTGCTGCCGGCAAGGACGATGGCCAGACCCAGCGCGGCCAGGCCGTGCTGACCCGACTGCCGATCGCCGCTGAATCCGGCCCCGACCAGCCGGGCCTGAACTACCTGCGCCTGGACGACGGCCGCCACACCGTGGCGGTCTATACCGATGCCGGTGCAGGTGCGGCGCAGCTGCCGGCGCTGGTCACCCGTTCGCGGCTGGGTGCACCGGCGGTGCTGCTCGGCGCGGTGGCCGGTGAATCGGCCAAGGCCGCAGGCTTCGATCCGGCGCGTGTGGCGTTGGAAGCCGATGCCAGCTATTTCAGCGATGGCTTCCAGGCCGCCAGCAGTGCGCCGTTCAAGGTGGAAGGCAGTACCCTGCGCGCCACCCTGCTGACCCTGGCCTATGCCGCCGACAAACATGGCGACAGGCCGTGGATGGACACCACCCTCAACGCCGATGCGCGCGCTGCGCTGCTGCTGAAGGCGATGACCGAGGACGAGAAGTTCCAGATGCTGCACAGCTATTTCGGGCTGGGCAAGGACGGTGGCCCGCTGCCGGAAGGCGCGGTCGGTTCGGCCGGTTTCGTGCCGGGCGTGGCGCGGCTGGGCATTCCGTCGCAGCAATCGGCCGATGCCGGCGTCGGCGTGACCAATCCCGGTGGTATCCGTCCGGGTGACTTTGCCACCGCCATGCCGTCCGGCCCGTCCACCGCCTCCAGCTGGAACCGCGATGTGGCCTTCGCCGGTGGCGCCACGATGGGCCGCGAGGCATGGCAGCAGCGCTTCAACATCCTGCTGTCAGGCAGCGTCAACCTGCAGCGCGACCCGCGCAACGGGCGCAATTTCGAATACGCCGGTGAAGACCCGCTGCTGGCCGGCTCGATGGTTGGCGCGCTGATCCAGGGCGTGCAGAGCCAGCACGTGATCTCCTCGATGAAGCACTTCGCGCTGAACGACATGGAGACCCGTCGCAACTTCCACGACGTGCGCATCGGCGAACAGGCCATGCACGAGTCGGACCTGCTGGCCTTCGAGATCGCGCTGGAGGCTGGCCGCCCGGGCGTGGCGATGTGCTCGTACAACAAGATCAACGGCACCTACGGCTGCGAGAACGGCTACCTGATGAACCAGGTGCTGAAGCAGGAATGGAAGTTCCCCGGTTTCGTGATGTCCGACTGGGGCGGCGTGCACAGTGGTTCGAAGGCCGCGCTGGCCGGCCTGGACCAGCAGTCGGCCGGTGAAGTGTTCGATGCGGCCGTGTTCTTCGATGAACCGCTGCGCCTGGCCGTGCACGGTGGCGTGGTGCCGCAGGCGCGCCTGAATGACATGGTGGCGCGCATCCTGCGCACGATGTTCCTGCATGGCAACTTCGACAATCCGCCGCAGCACCAGAAGGTCGATGCCGAGGCCGGTTTCGCCGTCGCCCAGCGTACAGTGGAAGAAGGCAGCGTGCTGCTGCGCAATGAGGGCAACCTGCTGCCGCTTGCCGACAGCGTGAAGCGCATCGTCATCATCGGCGGCCATGCCGACAAGGGCGTGATCGGTGGCGGTGGTTCGTCGATGGTGGGCGTGACCGCCAAGGGCACCAATGCGGTGCCGGGCGTGCTGCCGACCACCTGGCCGGGCCCGGTGATCTTCCACCCGTCCTCGCCGCTGGAATCGCTGCGTGCGGCGCGCCCGGACGCGACCATCGAGTACGTGGACGGCAGCAATGCCGCCGCTGCGGCCAAGGCAGCCGCGCAGGCCGACGTGGCCATCGTGTTCGCCACCCAGTGGGCCGCCGAATCGGTGGACCTGCCGGACATGCAGCTGCCGGACAACCAGGATGCCCTGATCTCGGCAGTGGCCAAGGCCAACCCGAAGACCGTGCTGGTGCTGGAAACCAACGGCCCGGTGCGCACGCCTTGGCTGGCGCAGGTGCCGGCGATGCTGCAGGCCTGGTACCCGGGCATCCGCGGCGGTGAAGGCATCGCCGCGCTGCTGACCGGCCAGGCCAACCCGTCCGGCCGCCTGCCGGTGACCTGGGTGGTGGACGAATCGCAGCTGCCGCGCCCGCACATCGACGGCCTCGGCTTCAAGCCGGCCAAGCCGTTCGGTGATGTGTTCGATTTCGATATCGAAGGCGCCAACGTCGGCTACAAGTGGATGGCGGCCAAGGGCCTGACCCCGACCTTCGCGTTCGGTCACGGCCTGTCCTACACCTCGTTCGCCTATGAAAACCTGAAGGTGAGCGTGGAGGGTTCGCGCCTGGTCGCCAGCGTCGACATCCGCAATACCGGCAAGCGCGCCGGCGCCGACGTGGCCCAGCTGTACCTGAAGCTGCCGGCCGGCAGCACCACGCCGATCCGCCTGATCGGCTACGACAAGGTGAACCTGCAGCCGGGAGAACAGCGCCGCATCCGCATCGAAGCCGAGCCGAAGACCCTGGCCCACTACGATGCACAGGCGCGCCAGTGGAAGATCGACGGCGGCACCTACCAGGTGCAGCTGTCGCGCAATGCGGCCGAGCCGCTGCAGAGCGTGGACGTGCAGCTGGTGGAGCAGGTGCTGCGCTGATGCCTGAAGACACGGCCCCGGAAGGGGCCGTGTTTGTTTGCAGATTGCCGCTGCGCTCGCCGGGCACGGCCCGGCGCTACCGGATATCTACTGTAGAGCCGAGCCCATGCTCGGCTGTTGTAGAGCGGAGCCGAGCGTGGGCTCGGCTCTACAGAAGGCCGCGCCCGGCGGACGCCGTCATCACCCGGGCGTGCCGGTGAACCACCCGCGCAGGAAATCGATCAGCTGACGCACCTTCGGCGAGGGCTGCGTGCTGTGCGGGTAGACCGCGTACACGCTCTGCTGCGGGAAGCGGTGCTGGCGCAGTACCGGGCGCAGCCGGTCCTGGGCCAGATCGTCCTCGATCAGCCAACGTGGCAGCACGGTGACCCCGGCGCCGGCCACGGCGAAAGCGCGCAGGCTGCTGGCACCATCTACGCGCACTACCGCATTGCCCGGGTTGGTGGCAAACAAGGCGTCGCTGCCATCCGGCGCTACCACCGGCACATCGGCCAGGCGCGGGTAGCCCAGGCGGGGCAGGGTGCCCAGCTGCACGGGGTCATCGGCAGCATCGGCAGAGGGCAGGCGTACGAGCAGGGACGGAGCCGCCACCGCGCACAGTGGATGGCGTTCCAGCTCGCTGGCATGCAGCCCTGAATCCGGCAGGCGGCCGAGGCGGATGGCCAGGTCGAAGCGTTCGGGAATCAGGTCGGCCGGTGCCGGTGAGGTCGACAGGTGCAGCTGCAGGGCCGGGTGCCGCGCACGGAAGGCCTCCAACGCAGGAATCAAGCGTAGCTGGGCGTACTCCGGCGTGGTGGTCAGGCGCAGCACGCCCTGCAGCTGATGCTGGTCGCGGCGCGCGGCATCGATCGCTGCCTGTGCGGCGTCCAACGCCTGCACGCAGTGCTGCAGGAACTGTTCGCCGGCCTCGGTCAGGGCCAGGTGGCGGGTGCTGCGCAGCAGTAGGGTCACGCCCAGCTCCTGCTCCAGCCGCTTCAGGTTGAAGCTGACCACCGCGCGGCTGAGGCCGAGCCGATCGGCTGCTGCGGTGAGGCTGCCGGCCTCGACCACGGCGCGGAAGATATCGAAGCGATCGAGGCTGACCATGGCAATTCATTGTCAAAGTGGATTTGACAGTGTTGCAGTTGCTGTCGTGTTTTTCCAACAAGGCCCGCACGGCATGCTGGCCGCTTCCCTGTTGGAGCGCCGCCGATGCCGTCCCCCCGCCTGCGCCATGAGGCGATCTTCCTGCTGGTATTCGCCCTGGATCTGGGCAACATGTTCATCGCCACGGTGGCCTATCCGGCATTGGCAGCGGAGCTGCACGCCGACGTCAGCACCCTGGCCTGGGTCGGCACGGCGTACATGCTGGGCCTGAGCGTAGTGATTCCGCTGGCGCCGTGGCTGGCCGCGCGCTGTGGCGAGCGTCGCCTGCTGCTGGTGGCGTTGCTGTTGTTCGCGGTCGCCGCTGTGCTGGCTGGCGCAGCGCCAGGAATCGGCTGGCTGCTCGGCTGGCGCCTGCTGCAGGGCCTGGCCGGTGGCCTGCTGATTCCCGTGGCGCAGGCAGCCGCCTATCGACAGTGCACGCCGGGCCAGCGTGGCGCGCTGACCCGCCGCATCCTGCTGGTTGCGCTGCTGGTACCAGCACTGGCGCCCGCGCTCGGTGGGCTGCTGGTGCAGTGGTTGTCCTGGCGCGGTGTGCTCTGGGCCAGCCTGCCGCTGGCCGTGCTGGCGATTGGACTGGTGCTGGCGTGGATGCCGGCCGATGGCGCGCGCAGTGCGCCGCGCCTGCAGGCCTATGCGCTGTCTACCGCGATGCTGGCGCTGGGCGCGCTGCTGCTGGCGCTGACCTGGCTGGGCGAACCCGACCATCGGGCCGCCGGTGCCGCATTGCTGCTGATCGCATTGCTGCTGGCGGCATTCCACCTGCGGCATGCACGACGGCAGGCGCACCCGTTGCTGCGCTGGTCGCTGCTGTCCCATCGCAGGCTGCGGCTGGCAATGCTGGTGTATCTGGCAGTGCCCGGCGTGTTCATCGGCAGTCAGCTGGTCAGCACGCTGCAGCTGCACCAGGCCGGTTACAGCGCCGCGCGCATCGGCGCATTGATGCTGCCGTGGGCGCTGGCCTCGGCCATCGCGATCACGGCCAGCAAGCGCCTGCTGGCCCGGTTCGGCCCGGCCACGGTACTGCGCGTGGGCATGCTGCTGCAGGCCAGTGGGCTGCTATTGATGGCGCTGCTGCCTCAGCCCGCCTTCGCATCGGCCGCGCTGTTGTTCGCGCTGATGGGCGCTGGCGGCAGCCTGTGCAGCAGTACCGCGCAGACGCTGGCCTTCCATGGCGTGGAGGGGGAGGCGCTGGGCGATGCCAGTGCCCTCTGGAACCTCAACCGCCAGCTCAGTTTCTGCCTCGGTACTGCGGCCATCGCGCTGCTGCTGGCACTGGCCATGCAATGGCTGCCGGCCCATGCCACCGGCGTGGCGCTGGGTCTGGCCGCCGTACTTACCCTGCTGCCCCTGGCGCTGTTGCGCCGGCCGCAACAGCTTTCCTTTCCGCAACCCGAGAATGCCTGATGGATACCACCGCAGAACATGAAATCCACCACCTGCACGACAAACTGCAGGGCTGGTTCCGTGCCGACGTCAGCACCGATGCGCTGGATGGTCTGATGGCCCATTTCTGCGCAGACTTCAGCATGGTCGGCATCGCAGGGCGGCGGCTGGATCGCGATGCCGTGCAGGCGCTGTTCGTGGGAGGCCATGGCGCGCGCGCCGGGTTGCAGATCAGCATCGAGGCCGTGCAGGCCGTGGAAGCGCCGTCACCGTTGGCGGTGCTGCGTTATCGCGAAGGCCATTCGATCGATGGCGGCACGCCTGCTTGGCGGGAGTCGCTGGCGGTGCTGCGGCAGGAAGCCGGGTGCTGGCGCTGGCTGGCCCTGCACGAAGTGCCGGCGGCCTGATGTTGTAGAGCCGAGCCCAGGCTCGGCTGGGGCCACCGCAACCTGCCCGAAAAGCAGCCGAGCGTGGGCTCGGCTCTACAGCGTCGGGTCTGCGCACGCCTACCCGGCCGCACATGTGCCATCAGTCCTGCCTGCATCCGCCGCAGAATGCAAAGTCCGCCCACACCTCATGGCTCAAGGCAGGAGTAGGCTTGAGGCTTTCCTGCCGGGAGGGGTTGTCCATGCGTGTGCGTGCCGTCGCTGTAGCCATTGCCCTTTGCCTGTCCAGCACCGTGCTGGCCGCCGATACCCCGCCGATGACCCCGGACATCAGCGGCAAGCCCTTCGTTGCCCCTGATGTCGGTCGTGACTACGACAAGCGCGTGGTGATGGTGCCGATGCGTGATGGCACCAGGCTGTATACGGTGATCGTGGTGCCCAAGGGCGCCCGCAATGCCCCGATCCTGCTGACCCGCACCCCCTACGATGCCGCTGGCCGCGCCAGCCGCAGTGATTCGCCGCGCATGCGCGACCTGCTGCCGCAGGGCGACGAGGTGTTCGTCGACGGCGGTTACATCCGCGTGTTCCAGGACATCCGTGGCAAGTACGGCTCCGAAGGCGATTACGTGATGACTCGGCCGTTGCGCGGGCCGTTGAACAACACCCAGGTCGACCACTCCACCGACGCCTGGGACACCATAGATTGGCTGGTGAAGAACGTGCCGGAGAGCAATGGCAAGGTCGGCATGCTCGGCTCGTCCTACGAGGGCTTCACCGTGGTAATGGCGCTGACCGACCCACACCCTGCGCTGAAGGTGGCCGCACCGCAGAGCCCGATGGTCGATGGCTGGATGGGTGACGACTGGCTCAACTACGGTGCATTCCGCCAGGTCAACTTCAACTATTTCGCGATGCAGACCGAGAAGCGTGGCAAGGGTACGCCACTGCCCAGCCTCGGTTACGATGACTACAGCACCTTCCTGCGCATCGGTTCGGCTGGCGACTACGCGCGTTTCACCGGCGTGGACCAGCTGACCTGGTGGAAGAAGCTGGTCGAGCACCCGGCCTATGACGGCTTCTGGCAGGGCCAGGCGCTGGACGCGGTAATGGCGAAAACACCGTTGAAGGTGCCGACCATGTGGCTGCAGGGCCTGTGGGACCAGGAGGACATGTGGGGTGCCAACCACGCCTACCAGGCGATGGAAGGGCGCGACAGCGGCAACAACCGCAACTACCTGGTGATGGGCCCGTGGCGACACAGCCAGGTGAACTACAGTGGCAGTGAGCTGGGCGCGCTGAAGTTCGATGGCGATACCGCATTGCAGTTCCGTCGCGATGTGCTCAAGCCGTTCTTCGACCAGTACCTGGTGGACGGTGCGCCGAAGGCCGACACGCCGCCGGTGCTGATCTACAACACCGGCGAAAATCACTGGGATCGCCTGAAGGGTTGGCCGCGCAGCTGCGACAAGGGCTGTGCTGCCAGCAGCAAGCCGCTGTACCTGCGTGCCGGCGGCAAGCTGGCGTTCCAGGCGCCGGCGGCGGGCGAGGGCGACTTCGAGGAGTACGTGTCCGACCCGGCCAAGCCGGTGCCGTTCGTGCCGCGTCCGGTCCGCTTCGGTGACCGCGACATGTGGACCACCTGGCTGGTCAAGGACCAGCGCTTCGTCGATGGTCGCCCGGACGTGCTGACTTTCATGACCGAACCGTTGACCGCGCCACTGCGCATCGGCGGCGCGCCGGTAGTGCACCTGCAGGCCTCGACCAGCGGCACCGACAGCGACTGGGTGGTGAAGCTGATCGATGTGTATCCGGACCAGGAGGCCTCGGCGCCGGAGATGGGCGGCTATGAGCTGCCGGTGTCACTGGCGATCTTCCGCGGCCGCTATCGTGAGAGCTTCAGTGATCCGAAGCCGCTGGCGGCCAACCAGGTGCTGCCGTACCGCTTCGACCTGCCCAACGCCAACCACACCTTCCAGAAGGGGCACCGGGTGATGGTGCAGGTGCAGTCCAGCCTGTTCCCGCTGTATGACCGGAACCCGCAGACCTACGTGCCGAACATCTACCTGGCCAAGCCGGGCGATTACCAGAAGGCCACGCAGCGGGTCTGGCACAGTGCGGCGCAGGCCAGCTACATCGATCTGCCGGTGTATTGAGGTTGGTGAGATCCGCCGGGTGTGCGATGCCCGGCGGCTGCGGTAGTGCCGGCCGCTGGCCGGCAACTGCAATGGCGCGAGAGCGTGTCGACCAAGGTCGACACCTACCAAGGCACTGGTCTTCACCCCACCTTCGAGGGGCCCGTGCGCCAGCGGCTGGGGACCAGGCCGAAGCGCTTGCGGAATGCAGCGGCGAAGTTGCTGGGGTGGCGGTAACCACTGGCGGCAGCGGCCTGCTCGACCGTCCAGCCGTCCTCGCGCAGGCCCTGCTCGGCATGGCGCATGCGCTGTTCGTGCAGGTAGTCGAACACAGAGCTTCCGTACTGCTGGGCGAAATGACGGCGCAGCGAACTTGGGCTCATGCACGCCAGCTGCGCCAGCTCGACCAGGCTGTGGGCGTGGCTGGGGTCGTCATGCAGGTAGGCACGCACGCGCTCCAGGCGCTCGCGCTGGCCGGCCCGCAGCGTTCGTACATGGTCGGTCTGCAGATCCTCGGCCTTCAGGCCAACGGCCAGCAGCTGCAGTGCAACGCCCTCGCGCCACAAGGCGTCGATGCCATCTTCCCATGGGCTGTCGAACAACTGGCCGAGTACCGGCAGCAGGGTATGCGGAATGGCCCAGTGGCGGCATTCCAGGTGGCTGTTGAGCGCGGTCTCCAGCTGCGGCAGATGGAACAGATCCGGATCGATCTGGCCGGGCACCATGACGCTGACGCCGCGCATGCGCGTTTCGCCGGGATGCGCACCGGTCATCTCGACCTGCTCGCGGTGGTGCGCGGTCATCGCCGTGCCGGCGCGCAGGGTGAAACCACCGCGTCGCGGAATGCGCACATCGACCTGGCCCTGCAGCATCACGCGGATGGCCAGGCCGGGGCTCTGCTGGGCGGTCGCTACATAAGGAAAGCGATTATGGACGTCGGAGGCGATCAGGCTCATGCCGCCGCGCAGGAATTGCTCGTTGACCTCGCCATGGCCGGCCCACTGGTCGTCGCGCAGGTGTTCCGGGTCAGCGCGGTAATCGAAGCCATGACGGTGGCCAAAGCGGCGGTAATCGGCAAAAGTGAAGTATCGGGACATCGCTCGGCACGTACTTTGGAGGTGGACGCTGGCATTACCTCGCCCACGCGCTCTGCAACGCAGATGCAGATCCGGTCGTTACCCGCGCAGGCATGCTGGGAAGCAGTGGCGTGGGCACTCTGGATGGCTGGGGAAACGCCAGGTTGAATGGAGTGTGTCGAAGAAACTGGAAACGTTTCCCATTGTCGCCTCGATTCGCGCGCTTTTGATTCCAATAGGGTCAAAACGATTGACGATTACGGCCAAAGTGAAAATGCCGCCGAGCATACGCAGGCGTTTTGCATGCATATCCGTACGTAATTCCATACATCAACTTGAGTTGAGGTTTCATGGCTGGAACGATCGCCCGTAGACGCGGTGTCAGCCAGGCCATCACAGGCACGCGCGTAGGGTGGGGCGGTTGGCTGCTGCAGGCCACTTCGATATCCCCACTGATGGAGAACGCAGATGATTGACTACCAACTCACCGGCAAGACCGCGATCGTGACCGGCGGTGTGTCCGGCATTGGTCTGGCCGTGGCGCAGACCCTGGCGGCGTCCGGCGCGCGGATCTCGGTCTGGGACCTGAAGCAGGATGCGGTGGATGCGACCGTGGCGCAGTTGCGCGATGCCGGTGCGCAGGCGATTGGCATCGCGCTGGACGTCACCGACGATGCCGCGGTGGAGGCGGCGGTGCAGCGCACGATCAACGAACTCGACGGCCTGCATGTGGCGGTCAACAACGCCGGTATCGGCGGGCCGGCCGCCAGCAGCGGTGACTATCCGATCGATGGCTGGCAGCGGGTCATCGACGTCAACCTCACCAGCGTGTTCCTGTGCCAGCGTGCGCAGATCCGGGCAATGCGATCCGCTGGAACCGGCGGCAGCATCATCAACATGGCCTCGATCCTGGGCCAGGTGGGGTATGCCGGTTCCACCGCTTACGCGGCGGCCAAGCACGGCGTGGTCGGGCTGACCCAGACAGCCGCGTGGGAACATGCTGCCGACGGTATTCGTGTCAACGCGGTCGGCCCGGGCTTCATCAGCACGCCGCTGCTGGAGAAGATGGACCCGAAGGTGCGCACGACGCTGGAAGGGCGCCACGCCCTGAAACGCCTGGGCACGGCCGAGGAAGTGGCGGCACTGGTGGCCTGGCTGGCCAGCGACGATGCCTCGTTCGCGACCGGTACCTACTACGCCATCGATGGTGGCTACCTGGCGCAGTGAGCGAATGCGGTCAGTAGATCCACGCCATGCGTGGATGACAGCGTGGGGTGAAGAAGGCGTGCCATCGCCTTCACCCCCGTCCCACGATCGCCACGCGACGCTCCGGGAAACTCCCGGAGCCTGCCCATGGAACTCACCCAGGATGTCTCGATCCTGCTGCGCGTAGCCGCAGCGATGCTGTTCGGCGGCGTGCTCGGTGTCGAGCGCGAAATGGGCAAGCACGCCGCCGGCCTGCGCACGCACATGCTGATCGCCGGGGCCGCTGCGCTGATCGTCGGCCTCGGCGACTCGGTCGCCGAACATTTCCAGCAGGAGCGCTATCGCGACCTGTTGCAGGTCGACCCGGTCCGTCTGATCGAAGCGGTGGTGGCCTGTGTCGGCTTCGTTGCCGCCGGCACCATCCTGCGCGGCTCGCGCGAAGACCAGGTCAGCGGATTGACCACTGCCAGCTCGTTGATCATGGCGGCGGCCATCGGGATTGCGGTGGGGATCAGCAAGTACGTGATCGCCATTGGAGTGAGCGTGCTGTGTGTGCTCGTGCTGGCGGTGATGCGGCGGTTGGAGAAGAAGATCTCATAGGGGAGGGGGCGGACGAGGTTGCCAGCCAGCGGCCGGCACTACCACGGGTAGTCATAATGGTAAGACCAATATGTGATCTAGCCCTATGGTCTAATAGGCGCTTCGTCAGTGTGGCGGTTAAATCCGCTCTACGTGGCCTGATCAAGATCGATATTGGTAAGACCAATGATCGACAGGCACGGCGACCCACCGCCTGCGGTGGAGCACATCCCGCCCCCAGTCGAGAGCTTTCATGCAGCCCTGGCAACACCTGTACGACCCCGCCGGCAACCTGTGGTTGTCGAGCCTGATCGCGCTGCTGCCGATCGCGTTCTTCTTCGTTGCCCTGGCCGTGCTGCGCATGAAGGGCTGGCTGGCCGGCACCATCACCGTGGCCATCGCACTTGGCGTTGCGCTGCTGTTCTACCGCATGCCGCTGACCCAGGCGCTGGGTGCGGCTGGCTTCGGCTTCGTCTATGGGCTGTGGCCGATCGCCTGGATCATCATCGGCGCGGTGTTCCTGTACAAGGTCTCGGTCAAGACCGGGCAGTTCGACATCATCCGCGCCTCGATCCTGTCGGTCACCGAAGATCAGCGCCTGCAGATGCTGATGGTCGGCTTCGCCTTCGGTGCCTTCCTGGAAGGTGCGGCCGGTTTCGGCGCACCGGTGGCGATCACCGCGGCGCTGCTGGTTGGGCTGGGCTTCAAGCCGCTGTATGCGGCTGGCCTGTGCCTGATCGTCAACACCGCGCCCGTGGCCTTTGGTGCCATGGGCATTCCGATCATCGTGGCAGGGCAGGTCACGGGGCTGGATGCGTTCGAGATTGGCCAGATGGCGGGCCGCCAGTTGCCCTTCCTCACCATCATCGTGCTGTTCTGGATCATGGCGATCATGGATGGCTGGCGCGGCATCAAGGAAACCTGGCCGGCGGTGCTGGTTGCGGGTGGCTCGTTCGCCATCGCCCAGTACCTGACCTCCAATTTCATCGGCCCGGAACTGCCGGACATCACCGCGTCGCTGGCGTCGCTGGTGTGCCTGACCCTGTTCCTGCGCCGCTGGAAGCCGGTGCGGATCTTCCGCTTCGACACTGAAACCAGCGCCGAAGCGGCCGCCCAGGCACTGGAAGCGCCGCGCTACAGCGTTGGCCAGATCGCCAAGGCGTGGTCGCCGTTCCTGATCCTCACTGCGATGGTCACCCTGTGGAGCATCAAGCCGTTCAAGTCGCTGTTCGCGGCGGGCGGCCCGCTGGAAGGCTGGGTGCTGAAGATTCCGGTGCCGGGGCTGGACCAGCTGGTGCAGAAGATGCCGCCGATCGTGGACGCGCCGCTCAGCTATGAGGCGGTCTATAAATTCGACTGGTTCTCGGCCACCGGGACCTCGATCATCCTCGCGGCGGTGATCGCGATCATCGCGCTGCGCATGCCGGCCCGTTCGGCGCTGCAGACCTTCGGCGAGACCGTGCGTGAGCTGCGCATGCCGATCTACTCGATCGGCATGGTGCTCGCGTTCGCCTTCATCGCCAACTATTCGGGCCTGTCGGCCACGCTCGCCCTCGCGCTGGCGCACACCGGCGATGCGTTCCCGTTCTTCTCGCCGTTCCTGGGCTGGCTGGGCGTGTTCCTGACCGGTTCGGACACCTCGTCCAATGCGTTGTTCTCGGCACTGCAGGCCACCACAGCGCAGCAGATCGGCGTGTCCGACGTGCTGCTGGTAGCGGCCAACACCACCGGCGGTGTCACCGGCAAGATGATCTCGCCGCAGTCGATTGCCATTGCCTGTGCGGCGGTCGGCCTGGCCGGCAAGGAATCGGACCTGTTCCGCTTCACGGTGAAGCACAGCCTGGTCTTCACCACGATGGTCGGCCTGATCACCCTGGCCCAGGCCTACTGGCTGACCTGGATGATTCCCTGAGCCATGCCACGCCGGCCATCCCTCTGCCGCGTGCTTCGGGCCACAATGGCGCCATGAGCATGCAACGCATTTCCGACAAGGTGGCCGCACAGCTGCGCGGCCTGGTGCAGGAACAACGGCTGCAGCCCGGTGACCGGCTGCCGGCCGAGCGCACCCTGGCGGTGCAGCTGGGGGTCTCGCGCACGGCGCTGCGCGAAGCGATCGCGCAGCTGGCCAGCCAAGGCCTGCTGACCGCACGCGTCGGTGGCGGCACCTACGTAGCCGAACCTGCGGCGCGCGCGAGGCAAGCGCTGGATGAACCGCTGGCGCCGTACCTGCCGCTGTTCCAGGGCGACCCGGAATACCGCTTCGACGTGCTTGAGATCCGCCACGCACTGGAAGGCGCCACCGCCTGGCATGCTGCATTGCGCGCCACCGACGAGGACCGCGCGCGCATCGCGCAGGCGTTCCAGACCATGATGGATGCGCACGGCAAGGACGACCCCACCGGCGAGGCCGAGGCCGACGCGGCCTTCCACCTGTCCATCGCCGAGGCCTCGCACAACCTGGTGCTGCTGCAGGTGATGCGAGGCTTGTTCGAGCTGCTGCAGACCAACATCTCGCAGAGCCGCGAGAAGCTCTACACCTCGGCGAGGACCTTCTCGCCGCTGTCCGACCAGCACCGCGAGATGATGGATGCGGTGCTGGCCGGCGACCCGGAACGCGCGCGCGCCGCCGCGCATGCCCACCTCGAGTTCGTGCACACCACGCTGCGCACCCTCGATGACAACGAAGCCCGGCGTGCGCGGGCCTCGCGTCTACCTTCCCCACACGGTTGACCCCATGATCATCTCCGCCTCCACCGATTACCGTGCCGCAGCGCAACGCCGGCTGCCGCCGTTCCTGTTCCACTACATCGATGGCGGCGCGTATGCCGAGCACACGCTGAAGCGCAACGTTTCCGACCTGTCCGACATCGCGCTGCGCCAGCGCATCCTGCGCAACATGTCCGACCTGAGCCTGGAAACCGAGCTGTTCGGCGAAAAACTGGCGATGCCGGTGGCGCTGGCGCCGGTCGGCCTGACCGGCATGTACGCGCGGCGCGGTGAAGTGCAGGCGGCGCGCGCGGCCGACAGCCGGGGCATCCCGTTCACCCTGTCCACGGTGTCGGTCTGCCCGATCGAGGAAGTGGCCCCCGCCATCCAGCGGCCGATGTGGTTCCAACTGTATGTGTTGCGCGACCGAGGCTTCATGCGCAATGCGCTGGAGCGGGCGCAGGCCGCCGGCGTGACCACCCTGGTGTTCACCGTGGACATGCCGGTGCCGGGCGCGCGCTATCGTGACGCGCACTCCGGCATGAGTGGCCCGAACGCCTCGCTGCGCCGCATCGGCCAGGCCATCACCCACCCGCACTGGGCGTGGGACGTGGGCCTGTTCGGGCGCCCGCATGATCTGGGCAACATTTCCACCTACCGTGGCAACCCGACCGGGCTGGAGGACTACATCGGCTGGCTGGGCAGCAACTTCGATCCGTCCATTTCATGGAAGGACCTGGAATGGATCCGCGAGTTCTGGAAGGGCCCGATGGTGATCAAGGGCATCCTCGACCCGGACGACGCACGCGATGCGGTCAAGTTCGGTGCCGATGGCATCGTGGTCTCCAACCATGGTGGCCGTCAGCTCGACGGCGTGCTGTCCACCGCACGCGCACTGCCGGCCATTGCCGACGCGGTGCAGGGCGATCTGAAGATCCTCGCCGATTCGGGCATCCGTACCGGGTTGGACGTGGTGCGCATGCTGGCGCTGGGTGCCGACACCGTGCTGCTGGGCCGCGCGTTCGTCTATGCGCTTGCGGCACAGGGCGAGGCCGGCGTGGCCAACCTGCTGGACCTGATTGCCAAGGAAATGCGGGTGGCGATGACGCTGACCGGCGCGCGCCGCATCGCCGATATCGGCCGCGATTCACTGGTCAGCCTGCCGTGAGTGGCCACGACGCGGTGCTCGCGCAGTTGCGCGACGCGGTCGGCAGCCGCCATGTACTGACCGACGACAAGGCCACGCGCCGCTTCCGTCGCGGCTACCGCTTCGGCGATGGCCCGGTGCTGGCGGTGGTGCGCCCGGGCACGCTGCTGGAGCTGTGGCGCGTGCTGCAGGCGGCGGTGCAGGGTGGGGCGGCGATCATCCTGCAGGCGGCCAACACCGGCCTGACCGGCGGTTCGACCCCGGATGGCAACGACTACGGTCGCCCGATCGTGCTGGTCAGCACGCTGCGCCTGACCGGCATCCAGCTGTTGAACGAAGGGCGCCAGGTGCTGTGCCTGCCCGGCGCGACGCTGGACCGGCTGGAGCAGACACTGGCACCGCTCGGCCGTGAGCCGCATTCGGTGATCGGCTCGTCCTGCATCGGTGCGTCGGTACTCGGCGGCATCTGCAACAACTCCGGCGGCGCGCTGGTGCGCCGTGGCCCGGCCTATACCGAGCTGGCACTGTACGCGCAGGTCGACGCGCAGGGCCGGTTGCAGCTGGTCAATCATCTGGACATCGCGCTGGGTGATACGCCCGAGCAGATCCTGCAGCGCCTGCAGGCCGGCGACTACACGGCGACGGACGTGGGTGACGGCGACGGCCGTGCGGCCTCCGATCCGCGCTACGCGGAGGAGGTGCGCAGGGTCGACGCCGAGACCCCGGCGCGCTTCAATGCTGACCCCAGCCGTCATTACGAAGCGGCCGGTTCGGCCGGCAAACTGGCGGTGTTCGCGGTGCGCCTGGACACCTTCGAGAAGGAAGCTGCCGAGGTCTTCTACATCGGCAGCAACCGCACTGACAGCCTCACCGCGATCCGTCGCCAGCTGCTGACCGGCTTCGAGCGCCTGCCGATTGCCGGTGAGTACATCCACCGCGATGCCTATGACATCGGTGAACGCTACGGCAAGGACAGCTTCCTGCTGATCGACCGCCTCGGCACCGCGCGCGTGCCGGCCGCGTTCGCCCTGAAGAGCCGCGTCGATGGCTGGTTCGAGCGGTTGGGCCTGCGCGGCGTGACCGATCGGGTGATGCAGGTGCTGACGGGCCTGCTGCCTTCGCACCTGCCCAGGCGCATGGGTGAGTTCCGCCAGCGCTATGAGCATCACCTGCTGTTGAAGGTGTCCGCGCAGGACGCAGCGCAGACCGAAGCCTGGCTGCGCGATTTCTTCGCTGGCCACGAAGGCGGCTATTTCCACTGCACGGCGGAGGAGGGACGCAAGGCGTTCCTGCATCGCTTTGCCGTGGCCGGTGCCGCAGTGCGCTACCGTGAAGTGCATCGTGACCAGGTGCAGGACATCGTCGCGCTGGACATCGCGCTGCGACGTGACGACGCCGACTGGTTCGAACAGCTGCCGCCGGAGATCGACGGCCGCCTGCTGCACAAGCTGTACTACGGCCACTTCCTGTGCCACGTGTTCCACCAGGACTACATCGCCCGCAAGGGGGAAGACCCGATGGCGATCGAGCACGCAATGTGGGCATTGCTGGACCAGCGTGGTGCCGAGTACCCGGCCGAGCACAATGTCGGTCACCTGTACCCGGCCAAGCCGGCGCTGGCGGGCTTCTACAGGCAGCTTGATCCGAGCAATACGTTCAACCCGGGCATCGGCCAGACCTCGAAGGCCAAGGGGTGGGGGGGCTGCGACTGCGGATGATGTAGAGCCGAGCCGGCGCTCGGCTGGTATTTGTGGTGAGAAGCAGTCGAGCAGGCTCGACGCCGCCTGGTCAACGGTTACCATCGGAAGCCCATACGCAGGAGCCGTCCATGCCCACCGCTGCCGCCCGCGCCACCCTGTGCACTGCATTGCTGGCAACCCCGCTGCTGGTGCTGGCCCAGGGCGCGATCCTGCCGCAGCAGCGCGATGCCGCCGGCAATGTGATGGAGCCGCTGGGGCAGGTGCTGATCGCGAATGAGACCGGACCGTCGGGGCTTTATGACTGCACGCGGGACGGCAACTGGTGCGTGCGCGTGCAGCCCGCAGCCGAGGAGGGTGATCGGCCCACCCTGCTTGAAGTGCTTGAAAAGGTGCAGGGCCAAGGCAAGCCCCACAGCTATCACGTCAGCATTGACGTGCCGCAGGAAAGCGAGCTGAAGCTCTGGCCCTGGATCGTGCGCCTGGCCCCGGGCGTCGGCAGCGATGAGCCGGTGACCGATCCGCAGCAGCGCGCCCGCCAGAACGTGCTGGTGGGCGGCATCGTCACGTTCAGCACCATGTATTCCGGTGGAGGTGCCGACGCGTCCACGCTGCAGCTGGCACGCGTGCGCCATCTGCAGGACGATATCCAGGTGGACGATGATGTGCTGACCCTGCCATGGCTGGGCAACGCGATGATCCGTGCCTGCTTCAGCGAACAGGACAGCAAGCAGCGCGCAGGTGCCTGCCACGACGAGTACGGCTTTTCGGCAAAGCTGGCGCTGGACGTTGCAGGGCAGGGGATGCCGGTGCTGCGCTACCAGACGGTGGCGACCCGGTTTCCGGCCGGTGTTTCGCGCTTCGAGGATTCGCTGGCCAAGGGGCCGCTGAAGAAGAAGGACCTGCGCACCGAGCAGGATCCGGCGTGCACCTATACGCGGCTGTTCCGTTTCCGCGAGGGCATGTTCCACCCGGACCAGGCACTTCCGGACTGCGCCGGTTATACCGAGCCCTGAGCCCTCAACCCTGGATTGTAGAGTCGAGTCATGCTCGACTCGCGTTTTCTGTAGAGCCGAGCCTACGCTCGGCTGTCACGGAAGCGCAGCCGAGCGTGGGCTCGGCTCTACAAAAACCGAGGCGGCGCTTATTCGCAGCGGGTAGCGGTGATGACGTTGTCCTTGTCCACGAACACGCGCAGGCGGTCCTGGCGGATGTCCTTGGTGGTGATGGTGCTGGGGCCGATCGGGTTGACCAGGCCGGCACCGCTTTCGGCGGACAGGCGGCGGATGTTGGGTTCGTTGGCCGGCTGGCCGATCGCCCAGCCCAACTGGCTGGCATCGCACTGGCCGCTGCCCTTGACCTGCGGGCCGGGCGTGCTGACGCAGGCCGAAAGCAGCAGGGCCGAGGCGGGCAGCAACAGGAACAGACGGAAGGTGGACATGCGAGCGCTCCTGCGCAGGGGAGATGGCGGGAACGATAGCACCCAGCGTGCGAAAGGCGTCAGCATCACGGTCATTGCCGGCAGAGCGTGGCCATTGCATAGTGGGAGGGATGACTGGCAGCACGCCAGCGGGCGAGCCGGGCCATTCCGGTGCAGGTGCTGGACACGGTATGACGGCAGGCAGTTTCCGCGACAAGGGCAGGACGATGATGGCACTGGCGCTGTCCATGCTGGGCATGGCGTTTGCCGTCGCCGCTGCCGAACCGGAACCTGCGTCGGCCGAACCCCCGGTGTTCGGTGCCTGGCGCAACCTGCAGACCGAGGCCGGCTTCGTACCGGCCCAGCGCAACCTGGCCTTCGGCATGCTGCCGCAGGCGGCGAGCCGGGGTGATCGCTTTGCCATTCTCGATCGTGAAGGCAAGCGCACGGTGTGCTGCCTGCAGGTGGCCAGTCCCTCGCTGGGCGTGGCGGCGCTGCATGAGCAGTACCACCTGCCGCAGGCCTGGGTGACCGACCTGAGCAATGGCCGCAGCCCTGCACGCCCCTATGTTCCGCACGTCTACGCGATGCAGCGGGTGGACGAGCTGGCCGACTACAGCTTCGCCGATGTACCGGGCGCCTACAGCGACCTGGGTGGGCTGCTGATACCCGAGGGAGCAGCACTGGACGCCGATGGCAGCGCGGTGCGCCTGGGCGACAGCCGCTATCCGCTGCATTTCCAGCGCCAACCGCACGCCGACGACGATGGTGCGCTGGACCGCTACACCCTGCAGGCAGGCGAGGGCGCCGCCCCGATCGTGGTTGAAGTGCCGTTCGGCACTTACTGATTGCAGCACTCCACTGGCTAGAATGCGGCGCGGCGCCGTCTGCCGTGCCTGTTCCGTGAGCCGTTGCCGTGTCCCTGCGCCCCTTCCTGCTGCCGTCCCTGCTGCTGTTGTCCGCCTGTGCCAGTGCCCCCCCACCGCCACCGGCCCATTCCGATGCGCTGTGGCGATTGATTGAACGTGATTGCCGTGGCGCCGAAGGCCCGCGGGGTGACTGTCTGCAGGTGGACGCTGCGGCGGATCGCCGCGATGTGCTGGTCAAGGACGCGCACGGTGACTACCAGTTCCTGCTGATGCCGCTGGACAAGGTCAGCGGCATCGAGAACCTCGCCCTGTACCAGCGCGGAGCGCCGAATTACTTTGCCGCAGCCTGGCAGGCCCGCAGCCATACCGAGCGGGCTCTGGGCCAACCACTGCCACGCAGCGTTGCCAGCTTGGCACTGAATTCCCCCCACGGCCGCTCGCAGCACCAGCTGCACATCCACGTCGACTGCCTGCGCGCCGATGTGCTGCAGGCCCTGGATGCACATGCCGGTGCCCTGGGCGCCCGGTGGGCGCCACTGCCGGTGCTGCTGCGCGGCCATCAGTACCAGGCCCGGCTGCTGCCGGGCACGGAGTTGACCGCCAATCCGCTCAACCTGCTCGCCTACGACCTGAGCGGCGTGGATGACGTCGGCCAATGGAGCCTGGTGGTGGCTGGCCGGGACAACGTGCAGGCTGGACCGGGCTTCATCCTGCTCGCCACCCGCGTCGACGCGGGTAGCGGCAACGAGGCCAGTGGCGAAGAGCTGCAGGATCACGCCTGTACAGTCCTGACCGGTGCTGGCGACGCGCTGGAGCGGGTGCGCTAACCCGCTGCAAGCTGGTGGCTGCGCCAGATCGGCGCAGTCAGCGCCAATAGCTGGCGGTCCTGCCAGCCCTCCGGACCCAGGTGCTGGTCGCGCAGCACGCCTTCCTGTTCAAAGCCACGGGCGCGAAGCGCGTGGGCAAACGGGGCGCCGCAGTCGGGCGGCAACATCACGAACAGGCGGTGCAGGCCGACATCCTCGAACAGGAACGGGCACAGGGCCCGCAGGGTCGCATCGGTGTGGGGATGCCAATGCTGCAGTGACAGCAGCTCGGCGCAGCGTGAATGCAGTGAATGCAGGCGGACGTGCAACTGGTCCAGCACGGTGCCGTGTTCGTCGTCGAAGACGCCCAGCATCAGCTGGTCGTTGTCCTGCTCAAGGCGCGAGCGGTGCATGTGCGCCAGGAAGCGGGCTTCTTCGTCGATGCCGGGTTGAAGATGCCGGCCGCGGCGGCGGCGGTCGTCGAACAGGCGCCAGCTCGGCAGGTCGGTGCGCTGGAACGGGCGAAGGGTGACCGGAGCCACCTGCAGCTGCAGCAGATGGCGGCGCGACACAGGGCGCAGGGCGGGGAGCACGGATGTGGGATACGGGGTCATCATCCCCGGAACGATGGCAATGCCTGGTTTGCGAGACCATTCAAAAGATTGCAAAAACGCGACGATCAGCGGGCGGAGCCTGATTCGGTTCAGGCATAAGTCCATCAGGGCTGGTCATTTCCGTTGAAACCACCCATTCAGGACACTTTCGTTACGGGATCGTTATGTGCCGCACAGGCCTCCGACCCCGTACCACCCGCCCAACTCCCCCAGGAAGCCCATGTCTGCCTCTCACAAGGCGCTGCGCCCGCGTCCGCTGGTGCTCGCGCTGTCGTCCCTGATGCTGCTCTCGTTGCCGGCCTTCGCGCAGGAAAGCGCACCCACGTCGTTGCAGGAAGTGAAGGTCACCGGCTCGCGCATTCCGCGCGCCAGCGTCGAGGGGCCATCCCCGGTGACGGTGATCAGCCGCGAGCAGATCGACGCGCAGGGCTACCGCAATGCGTTCGACGCGCTGAGCGCCCTGACCGAAAACACCGGCAACGTGCAGGGCGAGGACTTCGGCAACACCTTCACTCCGGCGGCCAACACCATCAATCTGCGGGGGCTGGGTCCGAACCGCACGCTGGTGCTGGTCAACGGCCGCCGCCAGGCCGACTACCCGCTGGCCTACGAGGGCTCGGTGAACGTGGTCAACCTGGCCAACATTCCCAGCGCCCTGATCGAGCGCATTGAGGTGCTCGCCGCGGGTGCGTCGGCGGTGTATGGCTCCGATGCCATCGCCGGCGTGGTCAACATCATCCTCAAGGACCGCTTTGAAGGCGTGGACGTGAACGTGCGCGCCGGCGGCACCCAGCAGGGCGGGGGTGACAACCAGCGCGCGCAGGTGGTCGGTGGCAGTTCCGGCGAGCGTTGGGATGCGCTGTTCGGCTTCGAGTTCGACGTGCGCAAGGCGATCCACGCGCGCCAGCGCGACTTCATGGATTCACTGGACGATGATCCGGCCGGCAAAGCGCCGCAGGCGACCGCGATCGCCTATCGCCGCAATGCTGCCACCGGCCGCAACATCGATCCTGGCGTGAGTGGCTGCGACGCGGCGTCGGACATCTATGGCGGCAGCGTGTTCCGCGCCTTCAACCCGCGTCAGGGCTGGTACTGCGGCAGCAACGAGGCCACCGCCAGCTACTGGACGGTGCAGACCGAGAAGCGCAACCTCAACGGCTACGGCCTGCTGACCTTCCACGTCAACGAGACCACCGACCTGTTCGCCGATCTGGCCGTGGGCAGCGCACGCATCACCAACAACACCCGTGCGCCCACCTGGACCTCGGCCCGCAACTACTTCTACAACCAGACCACCGGCAACCTGGAAAGCTGGTACCGCCGCTTTGCACCCGAGGAAATCGGTGGCCTGCCGCGCAATGCCAACCGTTTCCTGGAAAATTCCTGGTCGTTCAACGTCGGCGCGCGCGGCCAGATCGGTGACAGTGGCTGGGATTATGAAGCGGTCTACAGCCGCTCACGCTACGAAAACCGCACCCGTCGCCCGGTGCTGCTGGCCGGCATCAATGAATACCTGCTGGGCCCGAAGCAGGGCGTGCGCAATGGCGTGGAGGTCTATGCGCCGGACCCGGCGCGCCTGTTCCAGCCGCTGAGCCCGAACGAGTACCAGGACCTGTCCGGCTACCAGGAGAGCCGCAACGCGGCGTGGCTGCAGACCTTCAGCGCCAGCGTCAACGGCCGGTTGTTCGCACTGCCCGGTGGCGACGCCGCGCTGGCTGCGGTGGTCGAGGCCGGCAGCCAGGGTTACCGCAACCGCCCCGACCCGCGCCTGGGCACCGGCGAGTTCTGGAACACCAGCGCCGGTATCGGTGCCGGGGGCGAGCGCGACCGCTATGCCGCCGGCGTGGAGCTGCAGCTGCCGTTGCTGCAGTCGCTGACCACCACCCTGGCCGGTCGCTATGACCAGTACCGTGCCGGCGGCGAGCACATCGGCAAGGCAACCTGGAGCTTCGGCGTCGAGTTCCGCCCGATCGAGAGCCTGTTGATCCGTGGTACGGCGGCGACCAGTTTCCGGGCGCCGGACATGAACTACGTATTCGCCACCGAAACCCGCGGCTACAACCCGGGCATGACCGATTACTGGCGCTGCCGCACCGCAGGCCAGTCGTACGACAACTGCGACTACAACGGCCTGTCGATCGACTACAGCAACCGTGCCAACCCGCAGCTGCAGCCGGAATCGGCCAAGTCCTATGGTTTCGGCGTGGTCTGGTCGCCGCTGGCTGGCCTGGATTTCAGTGCCGACTACTACGACATCCGCATCGACAACGAGGTGACCAGCCTCGATACCAGCCGCATCCTGCGTGACGAGGCCGATTGCCGGTTGGGAAAAACGCTGGGTGGCGAGGCGCGTGACATCGGCTCACCGCTGTGCCAGGACGCGCTGTCGCGGGTGATCCGTAATCCGTCCAATGCCACGGTGCAGCCGGACCAGGTGACCCGCGTGCTGATCAACCCGATCAACGCCGCCTCCGAGTCGGTGCGCGGTCTGGACCTGAAGGGCAACTGGCGTTTCGATGCCGGTCGCTATGGCCACTTCACCACGCGCCTGGCCTACACGCTGGTGCTGGAGCACACGTACCGGCAGTTCTCCGACGACCCCGAGCGCGACATCCGCAATTCGCTGGATGACTACCAGTGGCGCAGCAAGGCCAACGGCAGCATCACCTGGAACCAGGGCGACTGGACCACCACCCTGTACGGCAATCGTTTCGGCTCACTGCCGAAGACCGATGGCAGTGGCCGCATCGCGCCGTACATGACCTACAACGCCAGTGTCTTCCGCCAGTTCGGCGAGAACCTGTCGGTGGGCGTGATCGTCAACAACCTGCGTGACAGCCGCCCGCCGGCTGACAAGAACGGAGGCGGCTGGCCGTTCTACCCTGTTGGCAACTACGACCCGTACGGCCGCCAGTACTGGGTGCAGCTGGATTACCGGTTCCGTTGAACCGGCAGGCGAATGAAAGGCCCGGCAATGCCGGGCTTTTCTTTGTGCACCGCACCGGTGCTGCCGCTGCGCGCATGGCATGCTGTGGCGCTACCCGGAGGAGGATGCGCATGGATGTCAGGGTGTGGAGCGTGATTGCCGTGCTGGCCATTGCCGGTTGCAGCAGCAAGCAGGCGGCCAGCGTGGATGATGCTGCGACCTAAGGTGCACTGTCAGCGGAAAAGAGCGACGTGATCCTGGGCTCGGACAACGCCTTCGCGCAGGCGATCAGCCAGCTCGAGCGGCATGCGGCGGGCCAACCGGAAGTGCAGCACCTGACCAGGCTCTACAGGACGGCCGCGACCCGGCTCATCGGCAGTGACGGCACGCTGGTGTCTTTTGCCTGTGGCTACAGCCTGTGTGTCGGCGAGATCCGAAGCCGTACCGATGACGATTTCAATGCCTGGTCCGAGGCGATCGGCATGGACAAGGCAGCCCCGGTCTACAGCCTGGCGACGGCACCGATGACATGGGGGAGGGACCAGCGTGGTGGGCGCTTCGTATTCTCGGTGGATCCGTCAGCCAACGCGATCTCGAGCCGGTGATCCGGTCGCGCCCCGTCGCGTGCCAGCGTCAGGGCAGCGCCTGCTGCAGGTATGACTCGATGACGTAGCTGAAAGGCTGCTGTTGGCGGTCGCGCAGCAGGGCGCGCACCTCCAGGATCACGCCGTGGTCGCCTTCGCCCCGCGGCGGCCAGAACGTCTGGTCGGCCAGGGTCTGGCGCTGGAAACCGAGCGGGCCGACCACGCGGCCGAACGGTTCGTCGGTGCTGTCCAGCACCTGGTTCATGGCAGGGCTGAGATGCTCCGGCAGGTACCAGTTGTCGGCCTCGGAGAGGACGCGGCTGCCACAGACCAGCTGTACGCGGCGGTAGCGCAGCTCGGCGCCGGGTGCCGCACCCAGTGCCTGCAGTACGTCGGCCGGGGCCGGCTTGTCCTGGCCGTGCACACGCACCGCGCGCACCCGCGCCTGTTCGGCCAGGCCGTGTTCGGCGCACCAGTGTTCCAAAGTGGCGGTGGCGCTCTGCCCGGACAGCACGCGCTGGTGCAGGCGCTCGACCAGTGCAGCAGGGGCGATGCGCTGCTGGCCGGGCGGTGACTGCAGCGGCGCGGCAGCCGCGGCATCGGTGGCGGACAGGCTGGCGATCGGGGCGGCGGCAAGCAGGGACGCGGCCTGCCAGCGGCGGAGACGATCGTGGCGGTCGGACGGGCCCATGCGGCATCACAGCGGAAACAGGCGCCCATGGTACCTGTTCAGGGGTGTGCACGGCGTGGCTGCGACCGTTGTCTCAGGGGTAATCATCGTTCTGGTGAATGTGTGCCATCCAGATATTTCGTTGGCCGATGGCTGTGCCGAGGCGCACGATGGCGCCATTCTTGGCTTTCCGGGAGTTCCCGATGACCCTCCAGTTCGTCCATGGCGGTGTGGACCGCAACGGTATGCCACTGCATTTCCATATCCGTGATGGCCGCATCAGCGGCCTCAATGCAGATGACAGGCCTGCTGATGGGGCGGATTGCATCGACCTGGAGGGTCTCGCGGTCCTGCCCGGCCTGGTGGACGGCCATATCCACCTGGACAAGAGCTTCGTCGGTGACCAGTGGCACCCACACCAGCCTGTGAACAGCCTGCGTGAACGGTTGGCGGTGGAAAAGGCGGCGGTGGCCGGCGCAGCACCGATGGTGGATCGCGCCGAGGCCTTGATCCGCCAGTGCAGCGGCTTCGGCACGGTGGCGATGCGCTGCCATGTCGATATCGATGGCGGCACCGGCCTGCGCCACCTTGAAGCGGTACGCGAGGCAGCACTGCGCTGCGCCGACATCATGCGCATCCAGCTGGTGGCGTTCCCGCAGGCAGGCGTGATGTCCTGTGCGGGCACCGCCGCTGTGCTGGAGCAGGCGATTGCGGCGGGCGTGGAAGTGCTGGGGGGAATTGATCCGACCACCCTCGATGGCGATGCCGAAGGCCAGTTGGCAGTGCTGTTCGGCCTGGCCGAGCGCTATGGCGTGCAATTGGACATCCATCTGCATGAGCCGGGCGAGACCGGTCTGGCCCAGTTGCTGCGCATTGCCGCGCGCACCCGGGCTGCCGGTCTGCAGGGGCGCGTTGCTGTCAGCCATGCCTATTCGTTGGGCGAGGTGCCTCTGGCGCGCGCGCTGCAGGTGGGCGAAGCGCTGGCCACGGCCGGCGTGGCAATCATGAGCAATGCACCCGGCGATCATCCATTCCCACCGCTGCGCGCGCTGCATGATGCTGGTGTGCGCGTGTTCGCCGGCAACGACAACATCCGCGACTGCTGGTGGCCCTATGGCAATGGCGACCTGCTGCAGCGGGCGATGCTGCTCGGCTATCGCTCGGGCTTCTACACCGATGACGACCTGAAGCTGGCGCTGGACATGGTCACCACCCATGCCGCGCAGGTGATCGGTCTGCCGCGCTACGGTATTGCCGAAGGCCTGCCGGCCACGTTCGTGGCGGTGCGCGCCGACCACGGCCCGGCCGCGGTGGCTGCGGTGCCGGTGGAGCGCCGCGTGGTGGTTGATGGTCGCTGGCTGTAGATCCACGCCGCGCCAACCCCCTTGTAGCGCCGAGCCATGCCCGGCGGCATTCAGGCGTAATCGTCGGCGCGGGTAGCGACGAATTCTTCCAGCCATGCCAGCAGATGTGCGATGTCGATGACCTCGCCCTGTTCGACGCGCTTGAGCAGCAGCGTGCTGGCGCCGATCTGCAGGCTGCTGTCGGCATAGCGCAGCACTGCATCGATGCCCCAGGCATCGGTGACCTGCATCCAGGCCAGGCCAGGCACGCGTTGCGCCAGAGTGTCACCGAACGCGACGCCCAGGGCTTCCCAGCCATCGCAGTCGTCACGATCGATCAGCTCGGCATCGACCACGCGCTGCAGGGTTGTGGCCGCCAGCGGCCACTGCACCGGCAACGTCGGGAAGCCCACAGCTACGCGCGCGGCGATCAGCGAGCGCTGGTGCTGCAGATGCGTCTGCAGGGCCGCGGGTAGGGGATCGAAGCGGGTCGAGGGTTGGTCGGACATGGCGAGGCGCCGTGGAGCACGGAAACAACGGGCACTGTACGAGGCGATGATGCCTGCCGTGCGGCAGGATTGATCAGATATCGATGATCAATGCGCGAGATCCACGCATATGGGGTCAGATCCGTTTTCCGTAGGAAAACGGATCTGACCCCACGCCAGGCAATGCGGCTGTCGAGGTTGCCGGCCAGCGGCCGGCAACACCTCAGGTGCGGTGGTCAATCCGGTTCGTGCTGTACCTGCCGCCACAGCTCGCTGGCCAGTGCCCGCACCGCATCATCGGCATCGGCACGATGCAGCAGGCCGATCTCGTAGTTGTCGATCACCGGCAGGTCGCGCTCGCCATCGATGATGCGGTGCTCGCGGGTGACTGCGCGACGCGGCAGCAGGCTGATGCCGATGCCATCGGCCACCGCGCCCTGGATGCCACTCAGCGACGAACTGGTGAAGGCAATGCGCCAACGCAGGCCCAAGGCCTCCACGGCGTGGATCATCTCGTCGCGGTACAGCCCTCGCGGCGGGAAGGTGACCAGCGGCAGCGGCTCCTGCTGCAGGCAGCTGCTGCGCAGGCTGTCGATCCAGTGCATCGGCTCGCGCCGGCAATGCACCGCCTGGCGGCTGTTGCGGCGCTGCTTGACCAGCACCAGGTCCAGCTCGCCGTGGTCGAAGCCGTGCGCCAGGTCACGGCTCAGCCCGCTGCTGATCTCCAGCTTCACCTGCGGGTGGCGGCGGCTGAAAGCGGCCAGCATGCGGGTGGTCTGCGGGTTGACGAAGTCCTCCGGCACGCCGATGCGCACGGCGGTTTCCACCGTTGCGCCGGCCAGGGCTTGGGCCATTTCGTCGTTCAGATCCAGCATGCGCCGCGCGTAGCCGAGCAGGGTGTGGCCGGCGTCAGTGGGGTGCACGTCGCGGTGGCCGCGCTCAAGCAGGCGATGCCCGGCCAGTTCCTCCAGCCGGCGTACCTTCTGGCTGACCGTGGACTGGGTCGAATGCAGGCGCGTGGCCGCCGTGGTGAAGCTGCCGCAGTCGGCGACCATCACCAGCGCCCGAAGCAGGTCCAGCTCGAACAGAGTTCTATTCGATTTGGAACTGTCTTGCATTTGAACATTTCACTTCTGGATACCGAGGCCGACTTCTACCATGCAGGACGGGGGCCGGCAATGCCCGGCTGTTGCTACCGTCACGCTGCGTTCCGTGGCGACGGACATGAGGAGACACTGCCATGCGCTTCCGTCGTTCCCTTCGCTGGCCCGCACCTATGGCGCGCATGCTGCTGCTATGCCTTCTGGCCATGGTCACCCCTGCCTGCACTGCGACCCCCAAGGCTGATGGGGGGATCCGACTGCGCGATGCCGCCAGCCGTGGCGACGCCGATGCCGTACGCGAGGCGATCGAGCAGGGGGCCGATCTGGAGGCGCGTGACGGCCAGGGCCGCTCCGCGTTGTTACTGGCGACCCATGGCAACCACGTGGATGCCGCGCGCGAGTTGATCGAGGCCGGTGCCGACGTCAACGCCAAGGATGCGCTGCAGGACAGCGCCTACCTGTACGCCGGCGCGCGTGGCCTTGACGAGATCCTGGCGATGACCCTGGCGCATGGTGCCGATCTTCGCAGCACCAACCGCTATGGCGGAACCGCGCTGATTCCCGCCGCCGAGCGCGGCCATGTCGCCACCGTGCGCACGCTGCTGCGGGCCGGCGTGGCGGTGGACCATGTCAACCGCCTGCACTGGACCGCGCTGCTGGAAGCGATCCTGCTCGGCGACGGCGGTGCGCGCCATGCACAGATCGTGCAGCTGCTGCTGGAGGCCGGTGCCGACCCGGAGCTGGCCGACGGTGATGGCGTTACACCGCTGGCCCATGCCCGTCAGCGCGGCTATACCGACATTGAAACGCTGCTGCGCCAGCACGGCGCAACGCGCTGATAGAGAGCCCCTTCCACCCCGCACGCTGGTCGTGCCCACCAGGATGCTGTCCATGTTCCGTTCCCGTCCGTTGTCCCTCGCCATCCTTCTTGCGGTGGCACCGCTGTCGGCTTCTGCCGCCGAGCGCGCCGACCTGTTGATCCGCAACGCCACCGTGGTCGATGTCGAGCACGCCAGCACCGTGGCCGGGCAGAGTGTGGTGATCCGTGGCGAGGACATCGTCGCCGTCGGCCCGGACGCGCAGCTGCGCAGCCAGTGGAGCGCCGCCCGCCAGATCGACGCCAAGGGCAAGTACCTGATCCCCGGCCTGTGGGACATGCATGTGCACTTCGGTGGTGGCCCGGCGCTGATCGAGGAGAACAAGGCGCTGCTGCCGCTGTACATCGCGCACGGCATCACCACCGTGCGTGACTGCTCAGGCGACCTGCCCGGGCAGGTGCTGCAGTGGCGTGGCGAGATCGCCAAGGGCACGCTGTTCGGCCCGCGCCTGCTCAGTTCGGGCGCGAAGATCGAAGGCATCAAGCCGGTCTGGAAGGGCACCATCGAGGTGGGCAGTGAGGCCGATGTCGACAAGGCCATCACTCGCCTGCAGCACGACAAGGTCGACTTCGTGAAGATCACCGACAGCACGCTGAAGCCGGAACTGTTCCTGTACTCGGCCAGTGCGGCGCGCAAGGCGGGCTTCAAGGCGTCGGGCCATATTCCGATGGCGTTGACGGTGGAGCAGGCGGTCGATGCCGGCCTGGCTTCGATCGAGCACCTGGACTACGCGTTCAAGGCCGGCAGCAGGGACGAGGCGCAGATCGCCGCCGACTTCGGCGCCGGCCGCATCGACCGCGCCGAAGCCAACCGCCGCCTCGACGCCAGCTTCGACCGGGACACCGCGATGCACGCCTACCGTGATTTCGCCAAGCGCGGCGTGTTCGTAACCCCGACCCTCAACGGTGGCCGCATCCTGGATTTCCTTGACCAGGACGACCATGCCAACGATCCGTACCTGGCCTACATCGGTCCGGGCCTGCGCGCGACCTACCAGTGGCGCGTGGACCGTGCAGCGAAGGCGACGCCGGCACAGATCGAAGCGCGCCACGCGCAGTACCACCAGGTAGCGGCCGTGCTGCCGTTGCTGCAGGAGGCGGGCGTGACGATCATTGCCGGCACCGATGCGGGCTTCCTCAACTCGTTCAACTTCCCGGGCATCGCCCTGCACCAGGAACTGCAGCTGTTCGTGAAGGAAGGGCTGAGCGCGCCGCAGGCATTGTCGGCGGCGACCCGTTCCGGACCGGCCTGGTTCGGCCAGATGGACCGCTATGGTGGTGTCGCGCAGGGCAAGGCTGCCGACCTGGTACTGCTGACCGCCAACCCGCTGCAGGACATCGCCGCCACCGAGAAGATCGACAGCGTGATCCTGCGCGGCAACGTGTATGACCGCGCCGCGCTGGACAGGATGCTGGCTGATACCAAGGCCAAGGTGGCCGCGTGGAATGCCGAGGCTGCCAAGGCCAACTGATGCCCCCGGGGTCGGATTCCTTTCCTTCGGAAAGGGATCCGACCCCGACCGACGCCCTTGCTTCCGGCACGGGAAGGATCGGGCATGGGCGCCTAGCATGGTGGCCGGTTCCCGTTCGACGCCGTGCATGTCCGCTGCCCCCGCCTGTGTGTTGCCTGCCCCCGAAGCACCGTTGTCGTTGCCGCGCCCACGCGTGGTCATGCTGGGATTGTGGGCGCTGCTGATCGCCACCGCGGTGCCGGCGGTGCACCTGAGCCAGCAACCGGGTGGTCTGGTTCCAGCGGCGTTGTTCATCGTCGGTGCCGAGCTGCCCTGGATGCTGGCGACGCCAGCGCTGTGGGCGGCCTGCCGGCGCTGGCCCTTGCCGGGACGGCGCCCCCTGATCGGCTGGTTGTTGCTGGGCCTGCTGCTGACACCGGCATTGACTGCGCTGGGCTGGGGGCTGGGCCATCTGCTGCTGCAGCTGTGGCAGGCGCAGCCGCTGCCGTCGTCGCGCCACGTGGCCCGAGCAATCGGCGTTACCACGTTGTTCGCCTTTCCCACCTTCATCGCAGTGGCCGGTACCGGTCACGGCCTGGCGTGGTTGCAGCGGCTGAACGCGCAATCGCAGGCCCTGCGACTTGCCCGCGAGGTCGCACTGCGACAACACCTCCAGCACCATTTCCTGTTCAACGCACTCAATGCCATCGGTGGCCTGGCGCTGCTGCGTCCACTGGCGGCGGACGCGGCCCTGGTGCAGTTGTCCTCGTTGCTGCGCGACACCCTGCAATGCCCGGCGCAACGTCCGCTGGCGGATGAGCTGGGCGCTGTACAGGATTACGTGTCCCTGCAGTCGCTGTTGCATGACGAGGCGTTGCATCTGCACCTGCAGGCCAGCGCCGAGGCCCTGCACTGGCCGGTGCCGGGGCTGCTGCTGCAGCCGCTGATCGAGAACGCCGTGCTGCATAGTGGCTGGCAGGCGGGGGATCCTCGTCTGCAGATCGAGCTGAAAGCGGAGGTGCAGGGTAGCGGGTTGGAGGTGGCCGTGTTCAATCCCTGCCTGCGTCCTGCGCGCAACGAAGGCCTCGGCAGTGGCCTGGCCACACTGCAGCGCCGGTTGGCGATGATCGGCGGCCATGTGCAGGCCGGCCACAGCGGCAGCGGCTACAGAGTCTGCCTGTTCCTGCCGGAACCGATGGCATGATGCGCCCGTTGAGCGTGCTGCTGGTGGATGACGTGGCATTGGCGCGTCACCGCCTGCGTGAGCTGCTGGCGCACATTCCGCCGGTCAGGGTCGATGCTGAAGCGGCCAGCCTGGACCAGGCACGCAAGCACCTGCAGGGGCGGCGCTTCGATCTGTTGCTGCTGGATCTGGTACTGCCCGATGGCCGCGGCTGGGAACTGCCGGCGCAGCAGCCTGCACTGGCTGCGCACACCATCTTCGTGACCGCACTGCCACAGCATGCGCTGCAGGCTTTCGAGCTGGGGGTGGCCGACTATCTGCTCAAGCCGGTCGCGCTGCCACGACTACAGGAAGCGATCACGCGGGTGCGTCGCCTGGCCGGGCTGCTCGACGATGGGCAGGCCAATACGCAGGTTCTGGCCGTGCCGGCGGTGGGTGGAACACAGTACGTACCGTTGGCGCAGATCGACTACATCGACATGGCCGGGCACTATGCGTGTGTCCACGTCGGGCAGCGCCTGCATCTGCTGCGCGAGACGATCGCGCGGTTGGCCGAGCGCCTGGCGCCGGGCGGCCTGCTGCGCGTGCATCGCTCGGTGCTGGTCAATCCGTTGCGCGTGCAGGGCGTGGTCGAGCGTCACAACGGGGATGCGCTGCTTGAGCTGGCCGGGGGCGCGCAGGTGCCGGTCAGTCGCAGCTATCGCACCGCCTTGGCGTCCGCTCTGGACGCGCGGCTGAAACACCGTTGAGGCCAGCCGCGGCACGGTTGGCACCATCGACGCCGGTTCCTGCGGTACATGCCGCTCCCTCCGGGCACCCTCTCCCTTTTGCGGACGAGGGCAGGACATGCGGAAACGAGCGGGGTGGGGATGGTTGCTGTGTGCGCTGGCGATTCCGGCGATGGCCGATGTCCGCGTTGAGGTTGATGACCAGCACGGGCGTGCCGATCGTATTCCGGTGATCAAGGTCGAGGGCCTTGCCGTCGCCGAGACGGTGCGCCTGCGCCTGTCGATGCAGGACAGCCGGGGCCAGCGCTGGCAGTCAGAGGCCGTGCTGCGTGCCGATCTGCGTGGCCAGGTCGATACCACCGGCAGCGGATCGGAGCAGGGCAGCTACCGGGGCATCGATGCGGGCGGACTGATCTGGTCGATGCAGCCGCAGCAGAGGCGCGCCAGTGCAATGCCGCTGAATTGGCGACGCGCGGCCGATGGCATGGGCTTCCTGCCGCAGACGTTCGAACTGGAGGTTGAGCGGGCCGGTTCGGTCGTTGCACGGCAGACCCTGCAACGTCACCTGATGCTGCCTGGGGTGCGGGTGCAACGGGTCGATATCGGCGGGCGCGAGGCGCGTCTGTACCTGCCAGCGGACAGGCCCGCCCGGACACGAGGGCCGGCGCTGGTGACGCTGGGTGGCGCGGAAGGCGGCTTCGAGGGCGGCGACCAGTACGCCGCCTGGTTGGCCAGCAACGGCTACATCGCCGTGTCGATTGCGTGGTATCGCGGGCCCGGTGTGCCCAAGGATCTGATTGACGTGCCGCTGGAGACCGTTCGTGATGCGGTGCACTGGCTTCAGCGGCAGCCTGGCGTGGATCCGCAGCGGGTCGGTCTGCTGGGCGGTTCCTGGGGCGGGATCGCAACCATGGCCACCGCCGTCCATCTGCCCACGCTGCGCGCGGCGGTGTCCTGGGTTGGCAGCCCGGCTCCGTTCCGTGGCATTGCGCGCGACGTTGCCCCGGCCGATTTCAGGGCCGTGGATCGCTCACCCCTGAGTTGGCAGGGCAAACCGCTGGCGTGGCTGCCGTATCGGGAGGATGTGGACTGGGGACGGCCGGGGCCGCAGTGGGCGCCTGCATTGCAGGCGGCGATGCTGCCGATCGAAACGATCGCTGCACGGACATTGTGGGTGGGAGGCGGCGATGACCGCCTGGGCGACTCCGGCGTGATGATGGCCGTTGCCCAGCGTCGGTTGGCCGAAGCAGGGCGAGGTGATCGCGACCGGTTCCTCTACTACCCCGATGCGGGGCATCTGATCACGCCGATTCTTCAGCCGAGCTCCCATCGCCATGACGTGGGTCCGTTCCTTGAAGTCGGGGGCACCGCCGAAGGCCATGCGCGCGCCGACCGTGAAGTGGGCCCGGCCGTGCTGGCGTTCCTGGCCGAGGCGTTGTGAGCGGGCGCTAATGCGTTGCCGGCCGCATGCCGTGCAACTGCGGAAGTGCGGCCTTCATCGCTTCGATGAAGGCGCGCAGCCGTGGCGGCTGCTGGCGCGCGGCAGGAAACACGACGTGTACCGGCAGTGCCGGCGCCTGCCAGTCCGGCAGCAACTGCACCAGGCGCCCTTGTGCCAGGTCCTCGGCAACCAGCCAGGCCGAGACCACCGCCGCGCCCAGCCCGGCGCGTGCAGCCTGCTGCACCACGAACAGGTTGTCGCTGAGCAGGCGTGGGCTGATCGAAAGGGTGTGCGCACGCCCCTGCGCGTCGTGCAGCAGCAGGCGTTCGCGGTAGTAGGTGACCAGCGAGATCCACGGTAGGGACTGCGCCTGTTCCGGCGTACTCACCGCAGTGTCCTGCACCAGCGACGGCGCCGCTACGACGATGCGCGGCACCTCGGCCAGTGGCAGTGCCACCATGCGCGGCTCGTCGACAGGGCCCACCCGCACCGCGCAGTCGATGCCTTCTGCGATGAAATCCGGGCGACGATCTTCAAGGATCCACTCCAGGCTCAGCTGCGGGTGCTCGGCGAGGAATGCGAGCATGGTCGGCAGCAGCTGCGCCTGGCCAAAGGCGTGCGGCACCATCACCCGCAGGCGTCCGCGCAGCGTTTCTGGTTCGCCCTGGAGTTCGGCCTGCAGCGACTCCCATTCGTCGACCACGCGCTGCGCATGACGCTGGCAGCGCAGCCCGTCCTCGGTCAGTTGCAGGCCATGGGTGGAGCGCTGCAGCAGGCGCAGGCCCAGCTGCCGCTCCAGTGCCTGCAGGCGGCGGCTGACGGTGGGCTGGGTGGTTCCCAGCTGCTCGGCTGCGGCCGACAGGCTGCCGGCATCGACGATGCGCAGGAAGGTACGCAGCAAGTCCAGGCGATCGGCGCCGGTGGCGAGGTCTGTCATGCGCAGGGCGTATGAAGGGTATGCGAATCAGCCTACTACAGACGTTGGGTGAATATGGGCACGATACGCCCACTTCCTCCACCGGACTTCCCCATGTCTACCCCCTCGCTGTCCGTCGCCGCACCCGCGACCGCGCCTTCCACCCCATTGGTGCTGGCGATGGCGGCCGGTGCCGGCTTCTCTGTGGCCTCGCTCTACTACAGCCAACCGATGCTGGGCCTGATCGCCCAGGATCTCGGCGCGGGGGAGCGCGCGGCCGGCCTGGTGCCGACCCTGACCCAGCTGGGGTATGCGCTGGGCATCCTGCTGCTGGCACCGTTGGGTGACCGTTTCGACCGCCGTACCCTGATCCTGTTGAAATCCGCGCTGCTGGCGCTGGCACTCGGCGCGGCAGCGATGGCCGGGCACCTGCCGGGCCTGCTGATGGCCAGCCTGCTGGTGGGGCTGATGGCCACGCTGGCGCAGGACATCGTGCCGGCCGCTGCGGTGCTGGCGCCGGATGCGCAGCGCGGGCAGATCGTCGGCCGGGTGATGACCGGCCTGTTGCTTGGCATCCTGCTGTCACGGGTGGTCAGTGGCGTGGTGGCCGAGGCGTGGGGCTGGCGTACCCAGTTCGTGCTGGCTGCGTTGTCGGTGGCGGCGATGGGCGCGGTGATGGCGCGTGCGCTGCCGCGTTTTGCACCGACCAGCACGCTGCGCTATCCGGCATTGTTGGGTTCGTTGCTGGCGTTGTGGCGCGAGCAGCCGCAGCTGCGCCGTGCGGTGGCCAGCCAGTCGTTGCTGGCGGTGGGCTTCAGCGCGTTCTGGTCGACCCTGGCGCTGATGCTGCATGCACGGTTGGGGCTGGGTAGTGCCGCAGCGGGTGCATTCGGCATCGCCGGTGCGGCCGGTGCGCTGGCCGCACCGTTCGCCGGCCGCTTCGCCGATCGATTGGGGTGCCACGCGGTGGCGCGGCTGGCGATCGCGGTGGCGCTGCTGGGTTTCGGCCTGCTGCTGGCCGAGACCTGGCTGCCGGCCGTCGCGCTGCTGCCGCTGCTGGTGGTGAGCGCGCTGCTGTTCGACTTCGGGTTCCAGTCGGCGCTGGTGGCGCACCAGACGCTGGTCTACGGCCTGGTGCCGCCGGCACGCAGTCGCCTCAATGCGCTGCTGTTCACTGGCATGTTCATCGGTATGGCGGCAGGTGGCGCGCTGGGCAGCCTGGCGCTGGCGCAGTGGGGATGGCACGGCGTGGCCTGGCTGGCGGTGGTGTGTGCGGGCGGCAGCCTGCTGCTGCGTTTGAAGTAAGGGGGGGCGTTCGGCAGGGCTTGCAGCCCTGCACCTGCTGGAGGCAACAGCAACAGCAACAGCAACAGCAACGGCACCAGCAACGGCGGGGTTCCTGTAGGTAGGCGGGATGGGTCCGGTTGCGGGGGACGCCGTGAATCCGTCCATGGAGGCTCGGTCGCGCCATCCATGGCGCTCACGCCCCCGCAACCGGACCCACCCCGCCTTCGACAGGTTCCTGCGGTCTGTTGGAACGGCTCTTGGGGGTCAGATCCGTTTTCCGGAGGAAAACGGATCTGACCCCTGATTGATTTCGATATGCGACAGAAGTGTCGACCAAGGTCGACACCTACCGACAGCCGCAGGAATCTGTCAGAGGTGGGGCGGTGTCGGAGTGCGGGGTGTCCGCGGCATGGATGCCGCGGCCAAGCCCCCATGGACGGGTTCACGGCGTCCCCGCAGTCCGACACCGCCCCGCCATCCCACGGAATCCATGCTCTTGCTGTTGTTGTTGAGGTTGCCGGCCAGCGGCCGGCACTACCGCAGGTGCAGGGCTGCAAGCCCTGCCGCCCCCCCTAATCGTGCCCGCTGTCGTCCAGGCTGATGATGCCGCGCCGCAGTGCCTGGGTGACCGCATGCGTGCGGTCACCGACGCCGAGCTTGTCCATCAGGCTCTTCATGTGCGCCTTTACGGTCTGCTCGGAAATCTGCATGCGCTCGCCGATGCGCTTGTTCGACAGCCCGCCGGCGACATGACGCAGTACCTCGGTCTCGCGGGGCGACAAGCGGTCTTCCACCACGTGCGCGGCGATGCTGGCGGCCACCGCCGGGGGAATCGGTGCGCGCCGGCCGCCGGCGACCATGCGAATGGTGTCGACCAGCTCGTGGCGCAGCATGTCCTTAAGCAGGTAGGCGCTGGCGCCGGCCTGCAGCGCCCGCACCGCGCGCACATCGCCGCGGTAGGTGGTCAGCACGATGATGCGCGCACGCGGGTCCATCGCGCGGATCCGCACGATTGCTTCGACGCCATCCAGGCGTGGCATCTGCAGGTCCATCAGCACCACGTCCGGCTGCAGCTGCTGGTAGCGTGCGATGGCTTCCTCGCCATCGGCGGCCTCGCCGAGCAGGCGCAGGTCGGAATGGGCGCCCAGCAGCGCCGCCAGGCCGTCACGCAGCAACGGGTGGTCGTCGACCACCAGCACGCCGATCGGGGCAGGGTTCTCAGTCATGGTTTGCTTTACTCCAGGGCCAGCGCCAACGTGAGGGGCGGCGGTGATACAGGCGCCGCGCGGGAACCGCCAGCGCTACTTCCGTACCCAGTCCGGGGCGGGTCCACAGCTGCAGCTCGGCACCGAGCCGCTGTGCACGCTCGCGCATCCCCTGCAGTCCCCAATGGCCGTGCCCAGCGTCTTCATCGGTGATGCCGACACCGTCATCCCGCACGTGCAGCAGGAAGCAGCGCGTGCCGTAGGACAGCTCCACTTCGATCGCGCTGGCATTGGCATGGCGCAGCGCATTGCGGATCGCCTCGCGTCCGATCAGGAACACTTCCTCGGCGGCATCGCTCTGCAGCGGCGGCAGCGCACCTTCCACGGTCAGGCGCAACGGATTGGTACCGTGCCCGGCGTACTCGGCATGCACATCGGCCAGTGCCGAAGCGAGGTCGCGACCCGCGAACGGCCCCTCGCGCAGCGCATTGACCCGCTCGCGACCCTCGGCCAGATTGCGTTCGGCCAGTTGCATCGCTGACTCCAGCTGGCCGCGTACCGGCTCCGGGGTCTGGGGTGACTGGCTGATCGCGTGCAGGCGCAGGATCAGGCCCTGGCTTCCCTGCAGCAGGGTGTCGTGCAGGTCGCGCGCGATGCGTTCGCGCTCGCCGTTGCGTTCCTGCAGGCGCGCGCGGAACAGCGCGGCCAGCTGCCCGCTGCGGATGCGTACCGCCATCACCAGCAGCGCGAGTATCGCGGCTGCGCACAGCAGCTTGAACCACACGGTCTGCATGAAGGTGGGCGCGATACGGAAGCTGCGGCTGGCCGGCGCCGTACTCCAGATGCCGTCTTCATTTGCCGCTTCCACTTCGAAGCGGTAACTGCCCGGCGCCAGGTTGGTGTAGTACGCGCGCGTGCTGCTGCCGGCGTCCTGCCAGCCATCATCGACGCCGGACAGGCGGTAGCGGTAGCGGTTGCGCTCCGGGCGGGCCAGGGACAGGGCCACATAATCAATCTGCAGCTGGCTGGTGCCGGCCGGCAGGCGCAGACCGTCCCGCAGGGGCTGCTGCTCGCTGCCGTACAGCACGTCACCGATGCGCACGCTGGGGGCCATCGCATTGATGTGCGAACGGTGGGTGTCCAGCCAGGCCAGGCCCTGGTTGGTGGCCAGCCACAACAGGCCATCGTCGGCCAGGACAGCCGTGGAGATCGGCCCGCTCTGCAGGGCGATACCCGGCATGCCGTCCACGGCATCGAACAGGCGCGGCGCAACCTGCGATCCCGAGCGCAGTGCGCGGCGCAGCAGGTTGCTTTCCAGCCTTACCAGGCCACGGCTTCCATTCAGCCACAGGTGCCCGTGCGCATCGGCGACCATGCCGGTGATGCCTTCGAGCACCCCAGCCATATCGGTGCGTACCGCGGTGAAACGTCCCTCGCCGATGCGAGCGGCCAGCCCGGCTTCGCCGGCGACCAGCAGCAGGTCCTGGTGATGCAGCATCGCCGTGATCGGCCCCACCGACAGGCCCTGGCTGGCATCGAAGTTCTCGATGCGGTTCGCACTCATCCGGCGCAGGCGGCCGTCGGCATAGCCAAGCAGCAGCTGGCCTTGGGCATCCAGCGCCAGCGACGAGCAGGCCTGCTCGGGCAGGCGGATCTCGCGCTGCCACTGGCCGAGCTGGTAGTGCAGCACCCCGCGTTCGCCGGTGCACACCCAGGCCTGCGCGTCGTCGGGGAACAGCAGCGCATGCAGCGGTTGCCCGGTGAACGGCGCCGGCAGCGGGATCAACGAGGTACGGCCGGCGACCGTGCGCGCAAGATTGACCCAGTCGAACTGCCAGATTGGCGTGGCTGCCTGGCGTGCGGCGGACTGCAGTTGCATGGCGCTGCCATCCAGCAGGGTACGTCCCAGGTCGTACGGCTTGAGGTCTTCGCCGTAGCCATACACGCGGCCATCGCTGGCCCGCACCAGCGAGCGGTAGGGATCACTCGGGCCAACCGCCAGGGTGTGCACGCTGCGTGCGCGGAAGCGGTTGAGGCCGAGATTGGTGCCAACCCAGAGATTGCCTTCGCGATCGACGATGATCGGCACCGCCGAGGTGGCGGTCAGTCCGTGCGGTGAATCGAAGCGCTCCATGCGCACGGCCCGGGTGCCGTCGAAGGTGATGCGGGCGACGCCGCCGTGCGGGCTCATCGTGGCCCACAGCGCGCCATCGGCAGTGAACTGCAGGCGCGCAGCAACCAGTTCCGGAAGACGCCGCGCTTCACGTTCGCCAGCCGCCAACAGGCCCTGCGCGTTGGCCAGGGGGGAGGTGCCGCGCACCCGGTCGGCCAGCCACACTTCACCCTGCGGGCTTTCAGCAAGCGTTGCCATCTGCGAGACGGCGATGCCGGTGTCTTCGAACGCGGGCTGACCGGGCGCACGCATCCAGATCTTCAGGTCGGCCAGTACCCAGAACCTGCCCCGGCTGTCGTGCAGCACCCACTGCACTCGGCGCTCGGGCAGGCCGGCAGCGGCCGGCAGTGGCTGCCAGCGTTGTCCGTCAAAGCGGCGCAGTCCGCCATTGATCGCCGCCCACAGCTGGCCCTCGCGATCCTGGCTGAAGTGCGGGACCACGCCGACCGGCACCCCTTGCTCGTGGCCGTAGCTGTGCAGCCGCCCCTGCGCGAACCGGCTGATGCCGGCCTGGAAGTAGCCGATCCACAGGGCGCCATCGCGGCCCTGTGCCAGCGTGACCATGTTGGTGGACGGGAACTGGTTGTCGACGGGCGCCGCCTGCCGTTCGAAACGACGGCCATCGAAGCGGTACAGGCCCGAGCCCGTGGCCAGCCACAGCAGGCCGTCGCGGTCCTGGCTGATGTCCCAGATGTCGCCTGGAGCGCCCTGGCCGACGCGCCAGGCGGTGTGCTCGTAATCGGGCAGCCCGCCGCTCACTGGCGGGCGCTGCACGGCAAGAGCGGGCAGGGCGGTCAACAGCAGCAGGCACGTCAGCAGCGTCGGCAGGCGACGCAGGAACGGGAAGGGGCAGCCTCGCATGGCGCGCATTCTGGCAGGTGCGGGGCAGTCCCGGGTGACCCGAACGGGGTAGGCGCCCGGCGCCCCGGTCGGCTATCACGCCGACATGTTCCCCGGAGCCCGGCCATGCAGCGCCTGTTCGTGATGTTTCCCGATCGTGGCCCGGGCGTCGGTCTGCTGTGGCTGCGGTTGTGCCTGTCTGCGGCACTGTGCATGCCCGGCACGCATGCGGGTGGGTGGTCGGCGCTGTGCCTGCTGGCAGTGCCGATGCTCATGCTGGGTGTATTGACGCCACTGGCGGTGCCGATAGCGGCCGTGGGCATGCTCGTGCAGCAGGCTCCGTGGCCACAGGTGGTGCTGCCGTTAGCGCTGTTGATGCTTGGTCCTGGCGCCTATTCAGTGGATGCGCGGTTGTTCGGGCGCCGTCTGCTCGGCCGTCGGCCTCCCCCATTCGGGTAGGTGCTGGCCTCGACCGACGGGGGTAGGGCATCGCGCGCACGCGCCGCACCATGGGCCACCCCCTCACGGCGTCCTCGATGGCCACCGTCCTTCCACCTGCCCCCCCCGCCGCGTCGCTGGCACCGCAGCAGGCCGCCGCGTTGCAGCGCGCTCTGCGCTATGTCGATGAACACCTGTCACAGCCGCTGCGGGTCACCGAACTGGCGGCCGCCGCCTGCGTCAGTCGCTTCCATCTGGTGCGCCTGTTCCGCAGCGGTACCGGCGCCAGCCCGCTGCGCTATGTACGCCGCCGCCGTATCGAACGTGCGCGCCAGCTGTTGTCGGCCCAGCATCTGCCGATGTCCTGCCTGGCGCAGCAGCTGGGCTTCTTTGACCAGAGTCATTTCGTCCGCAGCTTCCGCGCAGAGACGGGCTGCAGTCCCGGCCAGTACCTGGCCGGTGATGCCGCCCTCCTGCTTCCCCCAGACCTTGATTCCAACGGAGTCCACGCATGAACCTTGCAACCGCCACGCCCGCTCCTTCCCTGCTGTCACCGACCGACCATGCGCTGGTACTGATCGACTTCCAGTCGCAGATGGCCTTTGCCACCCATACCATCGACATCTCCGCGCTGCGCAACAACGTGGCGCTGATCGGCAAGGGCGCCAAGGGCTTCAACGTGCCGGTGCTGTTGACCACGGTGGCCGAAGCCTCGTTCTCCGGCCCGATGTTCCCGGAACTGCCTGCGATCTTCCCGGGCCAGCGTGTGTTCGACCGCACCTCGATGAACACCTGGGAAGACCAGCCGGTGATCGACGAGATCAACCGCATCGGCAAGCGTCGGCTGGTGATGGCCGGGCTGTGGACCAGTGTCTGCATCGTGGGCCCGGCCCTGTCGGCACTGGCGCAGGGCTTCGAGGTCCATGTGATCACCGATGCCTGCGGCGACGTCAGCGAGGAAGCGCACGAGCGCGCGATCACCCGCATGGTGCAGGCCGGTGCGGTGCCGATGACCAGCGTGCAGTACCTGCTGGAGCTGCAGCGCGACTGGGCACGCGGTGAAACCTACGATCTGACCACCGGCATCGCGCGCGATCATGCGGGTGGCTACGGCATCGGCATCCAGTACGCCAAGCGCATGTTCGGCGCGCAGGAAGGCGGGCACTGAGCATGCTGGCCGGCCATGGCCTCGACCTGGCCCTGCTGATGCTGCGCGTGGCGGCAGGAGGCTTCCTGCTGCCGCACGCACTGGGCAAGCTGTTCGGCTGGTTCGGTGGTCCGGGGTTGTCCGGTTTCGGCACCGAACTGCGCGGCTTCGGGTTGCCATCGGCAGCGCCGTTGCCGCTGCTGCTGGCGTTGACACAGGTGGCGTCCGGCCTGGCCGTGCTGCTTGGCTGGCAGACCCGCATTGCCGCGCTGGCGGCAGCGGCCTTCATCGGCTTCACCGTACTGCTGGCCCTGCCCAAGGGCTGGTTCTGGATGCGCGGCGGCACGGAGTACCCGTTGATGTGGACGGCAGTACTGCTGGCCCTCGCCCTGGCCGGGCCTGGCGCCTGGGCGCTGGACGGCCAACATCTTCCGGGAGATCTCGCATGAGTCACGATCCACTCGACCACGGCCGCCGCAACGTGGTGTTGGCCAGCGGCGCCGCCGTGGCGCTGGGCCTGGCCGGCCGCGCCGGTGCCGCACTCGATTCCACTTCCAAGGAGCGTCGCATGAGCACGCTGGTCATCCGCAATGCCCGCATCACCACGCTTGATCGTCAGCAGCCGCACGCGCAGGCGCTGGCCGTACAGGAAGGGCGCATCGTCGCCGTCGGCAGCGACGCGGAGATCATGCGCGACTGGGGCAATGAAGCGACCTTGATCGACGCCCAGGGCCGGCGCCTGCTGCCCGGCCTCAACGACAGCCACACCCACCTGATCCGCGGTGGCCTGAACTACAACCTGGAACTGCGCTGGGACGGCCTGCGCTCGCTGGGTGACGCGCTGGACATGCTGAAGGCCCAGGTCGACCGCACGCCCGCGCCGCAGTGGGTGCGCGTGGTCGGTGGCTTCACTGCCACGCAATTCAACGAGAAGCGCCTGCCGACCCTGCAGGAGCTCAACGACATCGCACCGGATACGCCGGTGTTCCTGCTGCACCTGTACGACCGCGCGCTGCTCAACCGCGCCGCGCTGCGCGCCTGTGGTTACAACAAGGACACTCCCGATCCGCCGGGCGGGCAGATCGTGCGTGATTCGCTGGGCAACCCGACCGGGCTGCTGCTGGCCAAACCCAATGCGCTGATCCTGTACGCGACGCTGGCCAAGGGCCCGCGCCTGCCGATCGAGTACCAGGCCAACTCAACGCGCCACTTCATGCGTGAACTGAACCGTCTCGGCATCACCTCGGTGATCGACGCCGGCGGCGGTTTCCAGAACTATCCCGAGGACTACCAAGTCATCGAGCAGCTTCACCGCGATGACCAGCTGACGGTGCGCATTGCCTACAACCTGTTCACCCAGAACAAGGGCAAGGAAGTGGATGACTTCCGCGGCTGGAGCGAGATCCTGCAGCCGCGCCAGGGCGATGACCTGCTGCGCCACAACGGTGCCGGCGAGATGCTGGTGTTCTCGGCCGCCGACTTCGAACTGTTCAACGAGCCCCGCCCGGAACTGCCGCCGGAGCTTGAGCCCGAACTGCATGACGTGGTGAAGCTGCTTGTGGAGAAGCGCTGGCCGTTCCGCATCCACGCCACCTACGACGAGAGCATCACCCGCATCCTCGATGTCTACGAACAGGTCAACCGTGAGGTGCCGTTCGATGGCCTGCACTGGTTCATCGACCACGCCGAGACCATCACCCCGCGCAACATCGAACGCATCCGTGCGCTGGGTGGCGGCATTGCCGTGCAGCACCGCATGGCCTACCAGGGCGAAGCCTTCGTCGAGCGCTACGGTGTGCAGGCCGCGCGGCACACGCCGCCGGTGAAGCGGATGTTGGCCGAGGGCGTGCCGGTGGGTGCGGGCACCGATGCCACCCGCGTGGCCAGCTACAACCCATGGGTGGCGCTGTCCTGGCTGGTGACCGGGCGCACCATCGGTGGCCTGGCCCTGTATGGCGAGGAAAACCTGCTTGAACGCGAGCAGGCGCTGCGCCTGTGGACCCAGGGCAGTGCCTGGTTCTCCGGCGACGAGGCGGTGAAGGGCACCCTGAAAGCCGGCCAGCTGGCCGACTTCATCCTGCTCTCGGCCGACTTCTTCCGCGTCGACGACGCGCAGATCGCCGACATCACCAGCCTGCTGACCGTGGTTGGTGGCCGCATCGTGCATGCCGACGGCGACTACGCAGGCCTGGCGCCGCAGCTGCCGCCGGCGATGCCCAGCTGGTCGCCGGTCAACAGGTTCGGTGGCTACCATGTCGGGGGCGCCGCCACCGGCTTGGCAGCTGCACATCGCCACCATCACGGCGTGGCCTGCAGCACCCACGGCGCGCACGGGCATGCCGCGCAGCACGCGGCACCCACCGACGATCTGACCGCGTTCTGGGGCGCGATGGGATGCTCGTGCTTCGCGTTCTGAGCCTGGCGCTGCTGGTTGTGCCGACACTGGCGCTGGCCTGCGAAGGTGGCCGTTGCACCGAAGCAGGCGACGGCCAGCTGCAATGGGACGCGTCGCTGCGCGTGCGCGGTCTGTACTACGACCCGACCCGGTTCGGCATCGGCGGCAGCGAGGATGGCTATGGCCTGCTGCGTGCGTTGGCGTCGGCCACCTATGCCCGCGATGACTGGCAGGTGAAAGTGCAGCTGGGTGTCCACGGCGAAAATGGCAGGGCCGGTGGCCCTGGCCGCACCGACCGCAGTGCGCTGGACGTGCAGCAGGCGTACTGGCGTTGGCAACGTGGAGGTTTCCACATGCAGCTGGGGCGGCAGGAAGCCGGCTATGGAAGCTCACGGTTGTTGTCGGTTCGCGATGGCCCGAACATCCGGTTGGCCTTCGATGGCGCACGGGCAGGATGGAAGGGGCAGTTCGGCACGCTTGACCTGATGGCCCTGCGACCGGTGGAGAACCGGCCGGGGGCGTTCGATGATCGCGGTGAGTCCGGGGCGCATCTGTGGGGGGCGTATGCCACCACAGCGCGCGGCCGCTGGCCTGGGCAATGGGACCTGTACCTGCTGGATTACCGTCGCGACGGTGCGCGGTTTGCCGCTGGCTCCGGCAACGAGCGGCGGCAGACACTCGGCATGCGCTGGTTCGGGCAGGCCGGTTCGCTGGACTGGAACAGCGAGCTGGTGGTGCAGGGCGGTGAACTGCGTACCGCTGCCGGCAATCTCGACATCCGCGCCTGGACGCTGGCGACCGATACCGGCTGGCGCTGGAGCGATGTGCCGCTGCAACCGCGCCTGGGGCTGAAGGCCGACATCGCCAGCGGCGATGGCAACCTGCACGATGGACGATTGGGTACCTTCAACGCGTTGTTCCCGAAATCGGCCTACTTCAGCGAAGCCAGCCTGTTGGCGCCCGCCAACCTGATGGACGTGCAGCCTACGCTGGCACTGCGCCTGCACGACGCGGTGACGACGGAGCTGGGCGTACAGATGGCCTGGAAGCATCGTCGCGCAGATGCGGTCTACACCACGCCGGCACCACTGGTGGCATTGCCGGGCAGTGCCGGTGGTGGGCGCCGAATCGGCACCCAGTACAAATCCGAAACCCGCTGGCAGGCCAGCGAACACTGGCAATGGCAGCTGCAGCTGGCCTGGGTCGACGCCGGACCTGCACTGACGCAGGCCGGTGGCCAGGACACGCTGTTCGCCTCGATCGTTGGAGCATGGCAATGGTGAACGCAACCGCTTCGCACCCCCCCGCACAGGCCGCAGGTGCCTGGTCCCCGCTGAAGATCCGGATGTTCCGTTCGATCTGGCTGGCCATCCTGGCCAGCAACATCGGCACCTGGGTCAATGACGTGGCCGCCGCCTGGGTGATGGCCGAACGTACCGGCTCGCCGTTGATGGTGGCGCTGGTGCAGTCGGCCACCACCGTGCCGATCGTGCTGTTGGCGCTGGCGGCCGGAACGCTGGCGGACATCGTCGATCGCCGCAGGTACCTGTTGGCGACCCAGGGCTGGATGCTGCTGGTGGCGGCAGTGATGGCCGCGCTGACGGCGATGGACATGCTGACTCCGCAACTGCTGGTGCTGCTGACCTTCTGCATGGGCTGCGGTGCGGCGATGGCGATGCCGGCGCAGGCGGCGATCGTGTCCGAACTGGTGCCGCAGCCGATGCTTGCCTCGGCGGTGGCATTGAACTCGATCGGCATCAACATCGCGCGCTCGATCGGCCCGGCCATCGGTGGCGTGATCGTCGCCCAGCTAGGTGCGGTGTGGGCGTTCGGATTCAACGCGATCACCTTCGCTGCGATGCTGTTCGTGGTGTGGGGCTGGAAGCGTGATCCGAAGCAGTCCAGCCTGCCGCCGGAAGGTTTCGGCGCCGGCCTCAAGGCGGGCCTGCGCTATGCCAGCCGCGCTGGGCGGTTGCAGGCGGTGCTGATCAAGTCGGTCGGGTTCTTCTTCTTTGCTGCTGCGATGAATGCACTGCTGCCGGTGGTGGTACGCGGGCAGATGCAGGGTGGGGCGGGGCAGTACGGCATGCTGCTGGGCTGCATCGGCATGGGTGCAGTGGGCGGTGCCTTGCTGCTGCCGAAGCTGCGCGCGCAGATGGATCGTGACCTGCTGGTGCTGCTGGCCACGCTCTCACTTGCGCTGAGCCTGGTCGGGCTGGCGCTGACCCGCAGCTGGTACGTGCTGCCATTGGTGATGCTGATCAACGGTTTTGCCTGGATCACCGTGCTGTCGTCGCTGCAGATTGCCGCCCAGACCGCGGTACCCGCGTGGGTACGCGCGCGTGCATTGGCGCTGTACATCATGGTGTTCTCCGCCGGCATGGCGGCCGGTGGCCTGAGCTGGGGCGCGCTGGCTCAGCGCACCTCGCCGGAGCTGGCGCTGCTGGTGGCTGCCGCAGGCGCGGTGATCGGCGGATTGTTGGTGTGGCGCGTGCGCATCGCCGGTACCGAAGACCTGAACCTGCGTCCAGCCGGGCACTGGCCGGCACCGGAACTGTCGGTGCCGGTGTCAAACGATCGAGGTCCGGTGCTGGTCACCATCGAGTACCGCATCGACGATGCAGATCGTGCCGCGTTCCAGGCGCAGATGCGCGCGCTGGGAACGATCCGCCGCCGCGATGGCGCGGTGGTCTGGGGCGTGGTCGAGGATGTGGCCAGTCCGGGCATCCACCTGGAGTATTTCGTGACCCCGTCGTGGCTGGAGCACCTGCGCCAGCACGAACGCATCACCGCCGACGACAAGGCGATCCAGGAAGTGCTGCGTGGGCTGCATCGCGGTGAACGCGCACCGGTGGTGCGTCACTTCGTGGGCGGTCACGATCCGCTGCCCAGGACTGGGGTCCCGCACCACCACAGCGATATCTGAACTGCCCTTGGTAGAGTCGGCCGCTGGCCGGCTGTGCAGATTGCGATGGATTGATCGGGTTGCCGACCAGCGGCCGGCACTACCGAAGGAGCGGCGGCGCCGTTGGGGCGCCGCCGCGGCACATCAGCTGCGTGCGAACGCCAGCAGGTCGGCGTTGAACTGGTCGGCGTGGGTAACGGTCAGGCCGTGCGGCGCACCGGGGTACACCTTCAACTCGGCGTCCTTGATGATCTGCGAGGACAGTTTGGCCGAGGCATCGAACGGCACGATCTGGTCGTCATCACCGTGCACGACCAGTGCCGGCACATCGATCTTCTTCAGGTCCTCGGTGTAATCCACTTCCGAGAACTCGTGCACGCAGTCGTACTGACCCTTGACGCCGCCGAGCATGCCCTGCAGCCAGAACGAATCACGCATGCCTTGGGTGACGCTGTTGCCATCGCGGTTGGCACCGAAGAACGGCGTGGTCAGGTCCTTGAAGAACTGCGAGCGGTCGCCGCCGGTGCCCTTGCGGATGCCGTCGAAAACTTCCAGCGGGGTGCCCGCCGGATTGCCGGCCGTCTTGAGCATCAGCGGCGGTACGGCGCCGACCAGCACCACCTTGGCCACGCGCTTGCTGCCGTGGCGACCGATGTAGTGGGCCACTTCGCCACCACCGGTGGAGTGGCCGACCAGGATCGCATCCTTCAGGTCCAGCGCCTCGATCACCGCCGCCAGATCGTCGGCGTAGGTGTCCATGTTGTTGCCATCCCAGGTCTGGCTGGAACGGCCGTGGCTGCGGCGATCATGGGCGATCACGCGGTAGCCGTTCTGGCCCATGAACAGCATCTGCGGGTCCCAGGCATCGGAGGACAGCGGCCAGCCGTGGGCGAACACGATCGGCTGGCCGGTGCCCCAGTCCTTGTAGAAGATGCGCGCGCCGTCGGCGACGGTGACGAAGTTGCTCATTGCGGTTTCCTTGGCGGAAGGGAGGGGTGGCGCCGGCCAATATGCCGGTACCACCGGCAGTACAACGCACGTCCTGGCGGAGGGCTTGCACGGCTGTGCTGGATTGACCGGGGTGTGACGCGTATCGCTCTGGAACCCGGCCGCTTTCGCGCTGACGATGATGGCCGTCCTGTCCAGGAGCGAGCGATGTCCAGAGTGCGGTGCAGCCCGCTGTTGTGCTTGCTGCTGGCCACGGCGGTTCATGCGCAGACCAACGTCTACAAATGCGTTGACGGTCCGCATCCGGTCTATCAGCAGACACCCTGCCAGGGGCGTGCGGAATGGCGCTGGGAGGTGCCGGAGGAGCAATCGCTGTCGCGCGGACCGGTGACAAAGGCGGCCAGGGCGGGCAGCGCGGTGCTGGCGCCACCGCGTACCGTGCGCTCGGGGCGGGCGCATGCCGTGCTGATACCCATCAGTACAGACCCCAGGGCCTGTGAACGCGCACGCCAGCACCGCGGGAACGTGTTGGCCAGGAACAAGCAACTGCACTTCCTGCAACGCCGTCAGCTGGACGACGCGGTGTACGACGCCTGCCGCTGAGCGTGGTTCGCGAAAGGCCAAAAACGACAACGGCGCCCTGGGGCGCCGTTGTGCGTGGATGCGGAAGGCGGGGCCTCAGCGGCCGTCGCTGGCGGCAGCCGGTGCCGGCGAAGGCACGCTTTCCGGCTTGGGCAGGCTCAGCTCCGGGTTGCCCTGTTCGGCCTGCAGGATCTGGATGCGGCGTTGCAGGGCATCCAGCTGGCTGTTGGTGCTCTGCACGTCGGTGCTGAGGCTGACCGCCTGCTGCTGTGCCTGCTGCAGGGCGGCGCTGACCTGGGCCGACTGCGCCTGCTGTTGTTCCATTTCCTGCTGCAGGGTGCGCAGGCGTTCCTCGTTGTAGGCCACCAGGCGCTCGGTGTAGCGCTTGCCGGCTTCCAGGCGGGTGGTATCGATGTAGACCTGGGCCAGCTGTTCGGACTGCTGGGCAAAGGTACGGTAGACCCGCTCGGCGTTGTCGACGGCATCGGTCTTGATCACCCGCCAGAAGTTCTTCTCCTGGAACAGGGCGACGTAGTAGGTCAGAGTGTTGGCGTTGAACAGCAGGCTGGCGCCGTAGTTGCCGTTGTAGGTCGTGCGCAGCTCGGTCAGCTGGCGCGAATCCATCAGCTGCTTGAGCTCGTCAACGGTGTTGCGCACCACCGGCGCGCTGCGTGCGGCCGGCTCGGCGGCTGCCTCACGGTCGCCACGGGCAGCCATCGCCGCCGGTGCCACCAGCATCATGGCCACGGCCAGCAGTGCCGCGCCGCGCGCGTGCCGGGCGAAGACCGCGCCCCCTGAAGTTTCTCGCATGTCTAGACCATCCACGGATGAGTGTGGGTTGAGATGAAGGTGGTTCCCCGCCGGGAGTCTAGCATGGGCGCGGGCGCCGCCAAGGGCGCCCGTCACGGGTCAGTAGACCAGCTGCGCCGCGCTGCACTGGATCGACTGCACGTTGACGTCGGTGCGGCCCAGTTCCAGGCCCAGCACGCTCGCCAGCAGGTTGGTCAGCAGCGTGCCGACGCTGTTGAGCACCGGCCGCAGGGCGGCCAGGATCGGCTTGAGCAGCGTGCACAGCAGGCCACTGCAGCTCACGCTGCCATCCGGATTGGTGACGCCGGTTCCCCCGGCGCCATCGAGGAAGCCGGCCGGCGCGGTCTGGATGTACGAGGCCAGGTTGTTGCGTACGCAGCCGTTGTAGTCGATCAGGTTGCCGAGCAGGCTGTCGCAGCGGTTGATCAGCAGGCCGCCCACCAGCGATCCGAGCAGCCCATCGAGCACGCCCAGTCCCTGGCCGGTGACGGTCACCTTGAACGCGTCCCAGACCGGACCGTCCTTGTGGCAGGTGGCCAGGTTCAGCAGGCCGCAGGCGTAGGGCAGGCCTCCGGGCACGGTCCAGCTGTTGAGCGGGGCCAGTTGCCGGCTTGCGTCGCCATCGCGCAGCAGTGGAATCAACTTGTCCACCTCATAGCGGGTGTTGGGCGGGAAGGTGGCCTGCAGATAGCGGTCGGCCAGTGCCTTGGCGGTGTCGTTGGCGCTCATGCCCTGCTTGGGCGAGCTGAGCATGCCAGACAGCACGCGCAGCAGTTCATTGACCAGGTCTGACACCGCGTTGCCCACTGCCAGTGGATTGATCCGGGTCGAGGCGGTTTCGCCCGCAGCCAGGGTCAGGCTCTGCGAGCTGGTCAGGGCGGGCAGGGTGATCTTGTCATTGATCAGGGGTTGCCCGAGCAGTTTCAGCAGCTGCTCGTTCTTCAGGGTGGCGTCGCAGACATTGCTCCTGGAAAAGCGCTGCGCCGGATCGACATTGCCGACACAGGCGCGCAGCACCGACGAATCGACCTGGATGGTGGCCTTCTGCGGGCTGGCGCCGCATTGGATGCCAGTCAGCGTGCCCATCGCATTGGCCACATCGACATGCAGTGGCAGGTGCAGTCGCGTGCCGAGCAGGTTCAGCAGCGGGCCCACCGCGAACAGGTTGTTGCTGTCCACGTCCGCCATCAGCCGCACCTGCGCGTTGTACGCGCGGGTACCAACACCACCGATGGCGATCGAGGGCGGCTCGACCACGCCGGCCTGGATGTTGATGCCCAGCAGGTCCAATCCCTTGACCGCCACCCCGTTGCCGTCATTGGCGATGGAGATGGCGGTGCTGATCAGGTTGAGTACGTTGACCTTCGTTTCCAGCGCGCTGCCGACGGTGCCATCCGGCGAGACGACTTCGGCGAACAGGCCACCGCCGCCGGACTGGCTGCCCAGCACGATGTTGAGCTTGTTGATGTCCAGCTGGGTGGCAACCAGATCGGACAGCGCGCGCAGCTGTACGCCCACGGTGGTATCGCGGCCGACCACGGTGGCGGTGGCATCGACCAGCTGTGCCAGCGAGATCTTGTTGACCGACAGCAACCGGTTGAAGTCGGCCACGCTGAGGTTGGCGCTGACCGGGATGTTCAACGCCTTCAGCAGGCCCGACGGGGTGATGTTGGCCTGGGCCAGGCCGTCATAGGAGAGCACGGTGGCATTGGTGACATCCAGGCCGACCAGGCGCAGGGTCGAAAGCAGTACCGAGTCGCCATTGGTGCGAAGCAGCTGCGAACCGACCGCGAACACCGCGGTCGGTTCGGAACGTCGGGCCACCGCCTCCACGCTGACGGTGGGCAGGCGGGTGTTCTGGCCGAAGAACGGCACCACGCTGCGCTGCGCGACCACCTGCACGGCATTGCGTGGGTTGCTGGCATCGACGGTGGTGACGAAGCGGTTCGACGTGCTGCGTGCGGCGCTCCAGTTGCCGCAGCGGATCTGCAGGGTGCCTGCAAACCTGTTCTGGGTGACCGCGCTCTGCCGCGCTGCGCTGTTGTCGCTGTTGTCAGGCGTGCACAGCTCCAGCCGCTGTGCACCGGCCAGTGCGGCGAGGTCTGCGACCTTCTGCGCGTCGCGCTTGGCCCAGAACAGATAGCCGATCTCGATCAGGCCCAACATCGCCAGCAATGCCAGCATGACCAGCATCATGGTGATCGACATGCCGCCGCGCGGGCGGCTGAAACTGAACTGGCGTGGGCGTTTCATGGCCTGTCTCAGCGTCCGGATGAGGATGTTCCCTTGGACTTGGCGACATCGGTTTCGAAGAAGTCCGGGATCTCGTGTTCGAAGCTCTTCAAGTAGCGGGCGTAGCTCAGCGTGGCCTGGTCGCCGAGGATCGGCAGGCGTTGCCCCGCCTGCTGCCCTGATGCCTGCAGGCGGAACAGGTCGCGCGCGGTATCGCCGATCTGCGTGCGTGCAGGGCGGGGCGCGGATGCGACGTGGTCGGTGGCAATGATCGCCGGGGCGGCGGCCGGTGATGCCGACGGAGCAGGGGCTGCAAGGTCCACCGTGGCCAATGCCTCGGACTGCAGCGGCTGCGGGGCCGCTGCCACTGGTGCGCTGCCGCCGAGCATCTGCCCGGTCAGGGGTTGCTGCTGCGCCTGCGCGCCGCCGGCCATCAGCAGGCAGGCCAGTGCAGGCAACAGGCGTCGGGTCAGGGGCATCGCGCTCATGGAGTGTTCCCGTTCGGCTGATCGGAGGTGCTGAAACGTTCCAGCATCGAGGGCGGCAGGCGTTGTGGGTCGCGCGCATCACGGATGTCGCGACGTGGTTCGGCGGCCAGGCGAGTGGTGCTTTGCGGCGCACGGGTAGTGGTACCGGCGATGACGCGGCTGGGCGGGGGCGCCGGCACAACCCGTTCTGCGGCGGCCTGGCGCTGCTGCAGCCGCGTGCGGATCTGCGCGGCCTGCTGCTGGATGCTGTGCTGGGTGTCCTGGTTGAGGTTGGCCTGCTGGACCAGGCGCTCGGCGGTGGCGGCATCCCCGCGCAGTACGGCCCACAAGGCAAGATTGGCGGTGGCCTTGGCATTGCCCGGCGACAGTTCCAGTGCCTTGGCAAGTGGCTCGCGCGCCTGCTCGAAGCGGCCCGCACGCAGGCGCGCGTAGCCAAGATCGCCCAGGTAGTCGGTGTTCAAGGGCTGCAGCTGCGTCGCCCGGGCCAGCGCCTCTTCACTGCCGCTGTCGTCGTCACGGCGGGCAGCGATCAGGCCCAACCCGTGCGCGGCCGCTGCGGCCTGCGGACTGCTGGAAAGTTCCCGGTACAGGGCGATGGCAGCGTCGGCCTGGCCGGTCTCGCGCAGGGCGTCGGCCTGCAGCAGGCGCAGCGCCGGCGGATCGCCGTAGCGCTGGCGGAAGGCATCGACGTGGGCCAGCGAGGCATACCAGGCACCCTGCTGCTGCATGCGCCCGATCAGTTCCAGGTAGGCATTGCGGCTGTCCTGCGGTGCCGGTTCGGGCGCAGCCAGGCTGGGGGCGCGCAGGTACTTCGGCGTGGTCGACGCACAACCACTGGCGACGGCGGCGAGGGCAAGCAACAGGCAGGAGGTGCGCAGGGCAGGCATCAGGGCGATCCCATCTTGGACATGGTGGTGGCCAGCGCGACCAGCGCCGGTCCGGCAAGAACCAGCATCAGCGCTGGCAGCAGGGTCAGCATCATCACCACGGTCATCTTCACCGAGAGCTTGCCGACCTTTTCCTTCAGGGTGTTGCGGCGCTGTTCCCGCAACCGGATGCTGAACTGCCGCAGCGGTTCCTGCACCGCGCCGCCATGTGCGTGCACCTGCAGGATCAACTGCATCAGGCTGGTCAGGTCGTCATCCGCATAGACCTCACTCAGGCGACGCAGGGACTGCGCGCGGGTACGGCCATGGGTGTAGGCGACGTTGGCCTCCTGCAGCTCGCCGCCGAGCACCGGCAACGCATCGCGCAGCTTGTCGCCCAGCGTCTGCAGGCTCTGGTCCATGCTGAAGCCCACGCCTTGCAGCAGGCGCAGCAGGTCGATCAGCAGGGGCAGCTCGTTGTCGACCGCGCGCCGGCGGCGCTTCACCCACGAAGAGAGGATGAACTTCGGCAGCAGCAGGCCTGCCGCGAGCGCACCGATCACGACCATCATCCTGGCCAGCCCCTGGGCACTGCTGAACGCCAGGGCCAGCGCCAGCACCAGTACGCCCAGCAGCAGTCGCACGCCAAGATAGATGGCGGTGCCACGTCGTGTGTTCCAGCCTGCCAGGTCCAGCAGCAGCCGGTCTTCATTGGCCAGCAGCGCGGATTCCAGGCGGCCGCCACTGAGCGCGCGCCCGAAGCGTTCCAGCCAACCCAGCGAATCACGGCGCGCGGCCTCCGGGTCGCGTGCTTCATCCCGCGGTTGCAGCGCGGTCTTCAAGGTGGCCGAGGTGCGCTGTTCGCGGTGGCTGCGTATCCATCCGGCGATGCCCAGCAGGGCAACACCGGCGGCCAGCACCAGCAGGGACAGGGCAAACCAGGTGCTTGCGCTCATCGGGCACCTCCGTGGTGGATTCCGGTGGTCATAGCGACTTGGCCAGGCGATAGAGCAGGAAGGCGCCAAACAGCTCCAGCCCGAGCGCGATCAGCAGGATCTTGTGACCCAGCGGATCGTGCAGCACCGGCTGGAAGAACTCAGGGCTGGAAATCGCCATCAGCACCGCGCTGGCCGGTGGCAGCAGGCCGAGCACCCAGGCCGACATGCGCGTTTCCGACGTGGTCGCGGCCAGCTCCTGCTGGGCCTGCTCCAGGTCGCGCATGAAATCGCCCATGCGCTGCAGGATCTGATCGGAGCGCCCGCCGATGCGCACGCTGACGCCGATCACCACGGACAGTACCTTGAGCACGTCCATCCGGTAGGGTTGCGCCGCCAGGCTCAAGGCACGGTCCAGGTCCATGCCGCTGCGTGCGTAGCGCACGGTGGTGTCCAGCAGTCCGCGCAGCGGCGCGCTGGTCTGCATCGACGCCACCTGGAACGCCGCCTGCAGGCTGTTGCCGAGTGCGGTCAACCGCACCAGGTTGTCGAGGAAGTCGGGCAGCTGGTGCAGCAGCTGTGCACGCAGTTTCGTGGTGCGGCGCATGACCCACAGCCAGCAGCCCAACAGGTACAGCAGCAGGGTCAGGGGGAACATCCACGCCGTGCCGAGCCTCAGCATCGCCACGACCGAGAGCACCAGCCCCGGCACCAGCAGCATGAGGGGCAGCTTCCAGCCCGTCTGCAGGCCCGCACGTTGCAGCAGGCCATCCAGCGGCAGCACCCGGCGCCCGGCACTTGCAGGTCGCGCCGGGTCGTTGGCGGCGGCCACCGATGCCCCGGCCGGTGCTCCGCCACTGGCACCTCCGCGAGCCAGCTGCTGCTCGGCGTGCTGCAGCGAGGCCTGGCGCTGTTCGCGGTTGCTGGCGGTGCCCCACAGCCACACCGCAAGCGCCAGCAGCACCGAGATGATGCTCAGTACACCCAGCAGCAGGCCCGTGCCCATGCTCAGAAGTCTCCGTACAACGATTCGCGCAACTGCTGGCGGAACGGTTCCAGCTTGTGCGAGTGCGGATGGAAGCCCAGTCCGATCCAGCGGTCGGTTTCCTTGCCATTGCCGTCGATCTGCAGTTCGTGACGGAACATCTCCTGGGTCGTGATCAGGTTGTCGCTGACACCGGTGATTTCCGTGATCGAGACCAGCACGCGCCGGCCGCTGCCCAACCGCGATATCTGCACGATGAAGTCGATGGCGCTGGCGATCTGCCGGCGCAGGCTGTCCTCGCTGCCCTGGAACCCGGCGAAACCGGCCAGCATCTCGATGCGGTACAGGCAGTCACGGGGTGAGTTGGCGTGGATGGTTGCCATCGATCCGTCGTGGCCGGTGTTCATGGCCTGCAGCATCTCCAGCACTTCGGCACCACGCACCTCACCGACCACGATGCGGTCCGGGCGCATGCGCAGGCTGTTGCGGACCAGGTCGCGGATGCTCACCGCGCCATGGCCTTCGGCACCACCGATGCGGCTTTCCAGGCGGACCACGTGCGGATGGTTGAGTGACAGCTCGGCTGTGTCTTCGACCGTGATCACGCGCTCGTTGGGCGGTACGTAGCTGGCCAGGGCGTTCAGCAGCGACGTTTTGCCCGAGCTGGTGCCGCCGGACACCAGGATGTTGCAGCGGCCCAGCACCATCGCCTTCAGAAGCGCCTGCATCGGCGCATCGAAGGTGCCCTTGGCCAGCAGCTCGTCGGGGGTGAACGGGTCCTTGCGGAACTTGCGGATGGAGACCATCGGCCCATCCACCGCCAGCGGCGAGATGATCGCGTTGAGGCGGCCGCCGTTGGGCAAGCGTGCGTCGACCATCGGATTGGAGTCATCCAGGCGGCGGCCCAGCGGCGCGAGGATGCGGCGCAGGATGCGCAGCAGGTGGGTGTCGTCGGTGAAGCGCTGGGTGGCGCGCTTGAGCTGCCCTCCCTGCGAGACGTGCACATCCTTGAATCCGTTGATCAGGATGTCTTCGATCGTCGGGTCATGCAGCAGGTCGTCAAGCGGGCCGAAGCCGGTCAGCTCCTTGACCAGTCCTTCTGCGACCACCTGCATCTCCTCCTCGTTGATCGGGATGCGCCATTCCTGGATGAAGCCCACCGTCTGCACCTGCACCCAGCGGGCGATGGTGTCAGGCGCCCAGGAATCGATGTCGATGCGCTCGTCTTCGATGCTGTTGAGCAGGTGTTCGTGGGCGGCCGACAGCACCTTCTGGTACTGCTCGGTCTGCGCGAACGGCAGGTGGCCCGGGGCGCTGTCGGGCAGCACCGGGCGGGTGGCGGCATGCGGGAACGGGGTTACCTTGTCTTCCATTGCGATCCACCCAGGGCAAGGGAGAGTCTTTCCCGCAGGCCATGGGCCTGGACCGGGCAGGCAGCCGGATCCAGGCGCGAGACGAGCGGGGCGAGGGCACGCAGGTAGGGGTCGCGCGGTGCGTCCTGCAGCAGCAGATGCCCCTGGCTGGCCGCCAGGCGCACGCGCGGGCGCTCGGGCAGCGTGGCCAGCAGTGGCACTTCGAATCGGCGCGCGATCTGCTCGGGGCTCATGCCGCTGCTGTCGTCGTGGCGGTTGATCACCAGTTGCAGCCGCTTCTCCCGTTCGCGCTGGCCGGCCAGGTGCTTCAAGGCCTGGTCGAGCGAAACCAGCGTGGCGATCGAAGCGTCCGTGACCAGCCAGATCTCGTCGGCCTGGTCCAGCAGCAGGGGCGGCATCTGCCGCAGCGGGCAGCCACCGGCATCGCACAGCACGCTGGCGAACACGCTGCGCAGGCGCTGCAGCAGTGCGCCCGGGTCCGACGGCGGCACGGCATCACTGCCGCTGGCGCGGTCGAGCAGCACCAGGCCGGTGTCATGGCGGGCCATCGCCGTCCGGGCCAGGGTGGCGTCGATGCGGCTGGCGTTGCGCAGTGCATCTTCGTAGTGGAAGCGGCTGTCCAGGTTGAGGTACAGCGCCAGGTCGCCGGACGGCTGCGCCAGTTCCATCAACAGGCCGTCCTGCTGCAGGGCCTCGCCCTGGGCCAATGCGCGGGTCTGCTGGGCCAGTACCGAAAGATGCGCGGCAAGGGTGCTGGTGCCGACCCCGGCACGCACGCCCAGCAGGACGATCAGGCGCGCCTTGTGCGCGTGCTGGGCGGTGGCGGCTGGACGTGGCGACAGGGCACGACGCAATGCAGCCTCGATGCCGATGTTGTCGCTGTCCAGGTCCAGCACATCGCGCAGGCCGGCACGCAGCGCGATCACCACGCCTTCGACCTGGGCGGCGCTGGTGGCGCCGACGGCGACCAGGGGCAGGTCGGGTTGGGTCTGCTGCAGCTGTTGCGCCAGCAGGCTGGAGGCCGCGGCGTGTTCCGGGCGGAAGTCGAGCAGCACCAGGCTCTGTGGCCCGCGCTGCAGGTCCTGTGCGGAGGTCGGCATGCTGCTGTCCTGCCAGTGCAGGGTGGTGGTCGGCGGCAGTTTCGCCGCCAGCCGGGGCAGCAGTTCGCGATCCATTCCGTACAGGACCAGATTCATCGGCGGTCCTTGCGGATGCAGCGGCTGGGCGGTGGCGTAGGGCATGGGCGTGGTATCGCAGGCATCATGGGAATCAGCGTGAGAAGCCAGGTACCGGATCCTGGCTGATCGGGCCAAGCAGCCACGCCCCCCACTCGGGAAGGTTCGGCCTGGCTTCGCGTTCGCCAGGCAACGGCAGCTCGGTATTGCGCGCCAGCGGCTGCACCAGCCGCGGCGTGACGATGATCACCAGCTCCTTGTCCTGTCGCTTGTAGTCGAAGTTGCGGAAGAACGAACCGATGATCGGCAGGTCGCCAAGCAAGGGAATCTTGCCGACGTTGGAGACGACATTGGAGCTGACCAGGCCACCGATCACGAAGCTCTCGCCGTCACCCAGTTCGACCGTGGTGTCGGCACGGCGCGTGGTGATCGATGGAATCTGCACGCCGTTGAGGGCAATGGCGTTGCTGTAGTCCAGATCACTGGCTTCCGGTGCGACCTTCAGCGCGATGCGGTTGGGGGCCAGCACCGTCGGGGTCACGGTCAGGCCGATGCCGAACGGCTTGTAGGTGATGGTGGTGGTGCCCAGGCCCTGCGGTTCCAGGATCGGCAGTTCGCCGCCTGCCAGGAAGCTGGCGCTCTGGCCGGACAATGCAACCAGGGTAGGTTCGGCCAGCACGCGCGCCATGCCGTTGCTCTGCAGCAGGTCGACATCGGCGTTCCACAGGCCCTTGGTCGAGCCGAACACCAGCCGGAACGCCGAGGAAATGGGCGACTCGGACTCATTGCCGGAGTTGCCTTCCTTCATGCCGGGCAGGATGCCGGTATTGCCCGGCAGCTGGCCGCCCGGGCGGGCGAAGCCGTAGGCGAAGTTGCCATTGCGGTTCTGGAAGCTGATGCCGATCTGCTTCAACGCGGTCTTGTTGAATTCGACCACCTTGACCTCGACCTGGACCACGCCGCCGCTGCTGACCGTCGAGGCGTCGGCAAGCAGCCCGTCCTTGCCCAGCGCCATGGCGGCGGTCTTCTGTTCCTGCATGTGCGAGAGCACGCTGTCGGTGCTTCCCTGCAGCAGGCCCTGGTTGTCCTGCTGGGTGAACACCAGCCCATTCGAGCCCGCGTCTGCCGCGCCCTGCACGGCACTCTGTACGCGCACCTGCAGGCGTTGCGGCTCGGCCTGCTTGCGGTGCCACAGCAGGAGGGTGGTCGTACCCGGCGCCTTCCCGACCAGCAGCGCCTGGCGCTGCCCACGCAGCATCACGATGTCGGCGACGCCCGGATCGGCGATGGCCACCCGTTCCAGGTCGGCCGGGAGGGTCCATGGGCGCTGCTCACGCGCCTGCAGCACGAGATCGTCGGCGGCCACGCTTGTCGCCGGAGCCAGCAGCACCAGCAGCAGGGCCAGCCAGCGCTGGCGAGGGGAGGGGCGTGGGCGGAGGCGTTCGGTCATGGATGCGCTCGATGCAGGTCAAAGGGAACCACGGGGGGCGGAGCTGTCGCCACGGATGATCTCGATGCCCGACGCACGCGGTGCGCTGCGCCGAGTCGGCGGCGCACGCGCCGGGATCCCCGGGGTGCTGCGGGCCGGCGTGTTGCCGCGGCCGGCCAGGGCGTCACCATCGATGCCGGCGAAGGCATGGTTCTCCGGCCGCTGCAGCGCGAGCTGCTGTTCGGCATCGAGTCCACGCAAAGGATCGATCACGCCACGCGCCTGTGGAAACAGTGCAAGGTCGGGTTGCCCCGTATCAGCCGGGTTGCGCAGGGCCAGGAACAGCTTTCCCTGCTGCGCACCCAGCAGCAGCCGGTTGGCATCGGCCACCGGCACTGCCAGCACCGCGCTGCGTGCCGGCTGGGTGGCCTCGTTGCCCGAGCCATGGCTGCTGCCATTGCCGGTGATGTCCGCGGCGCGGGGGTCGTTGCGGGTATCGCCTTCGTTGCCGGCGACGGCATCGCCGGTGACCGGAGCGATGTCCTGTTGGCCGTAGCTGAGCACGCGCAGCCGTGACAGCAGCAGGCGGGTCTGCGCGGCCTCTGCCGGACCGCTGGCGTTGGGCTGGGCATCGCGCAGGTTGAGGAAGACATCGACGAAATCACCCGGCAGGATGCGGTTTCCGGCGCCGACCAGTTCATCCACCGGAACGGCCAGTGCGCGTTCGCCCGGGCGCAGCTGCAGCGAGAATCCCTGTGCCAGGGCGTTGCTGCTGATGGCGGTGCCCTCGGCAATGTCCTGCACTGGTACCTTGCCGACTACGGCAGAGATGCTGGTGGCTGCACCGGCTACTGCCGTGGTTCGCTGCGCCAGGCGCAGGCCGTTGGCGGTGATCGGTTCACCGGCAGGCAGCCGGGCCACGGCTTCGACCACGGTGATCGCCTGGGCTTCGCTGTGCGCGACGGGCGCGGCCGTCGCTGGCGCGGCCGGTTTGCGCCCGATCATCAGGGCGATCACTGCCAGCAGCACGGCCAGCCCGATCAGGGCGACGGCAGCGATGCGGGTCAACTTGAGCATGGAACCGTCTCCTGTACCGATCGTCAGTTGCCGCTGCCGAGGTCGAGCTGGGCGACCGCGACACTACGGATGGGAGCCTGCATCACCCACTTGTAAAGCGTGGCGGTGCCCGGCAGGAAGGGATGGCTGGCGTAGTCATAGCTGACCGTCACCGTCATGCACTGGGCAGTGGCCAGGCCGGCGCAGGGGGCCTGCGCGGAGACCACGATGGCGTTGCTGCCGCCATTGCTGCAGTCGACACCCTGTCCAGAGAATTTCAACAGCCACTGCATCGAACTGCGGGCTGCGAGGCAGGCTGCAGTACGCCGTTCATTGGCGCTGCCATAGCGCAATGAAGCGCGAGCGCCCTCGGCCGAGGCCGTCGCCAACGTCTGTTGCGCGGCCATGATCATCACGCCGGAGAATGTGAACAGCAGCAGTGGCAGTAGGCCCAGCATCAGCATCAGGGCAAATTCGATGCTGGCCACGCCGCGTTGAAGCCGTGGATTGTGGATGCTCATGCCACACCTCCATAGACGCTTGCCAGAACCCAGCCGATGCCGGCGATGGCCAGGTAGGCTGCATAGGGAATGCCCTGTCGTCCCTGGCGGGCGGCCTGCATGTCGCGCAGGGCGGGGTGCGATTGCCATTGGCTGCTGGCGCGGTTGACCTGCATCTGAAGGCCCGTGGGTAGCATCACGCCCAAACGGCGGCCAATAATGATCACTGCCGCGTGCAGGCCGGCCGCGAGACTTGCCACCACCCAGATCGGCAGCAGGGCCTTCCAGCCCAGCATCAGGCCCAGTACCGCGAAGAACTTGACGTCGCCGGCGCCCATCCAGCGGATGGCATAGAACGGCAGCAGGGCCACCAGGCCGAGCGCCGCGCCCGCTGCGTGGTCAAGCCACGGCTGGCGCGGCGCGCTGAACTGTCCCGCGATGATCAATGCGATGGCAATGGCGGATGCAGACAACAGCCAGGCATTGGGCACCCGGCGGGCATACAGGTCGCTGATCGCGATCCGCAGGCACACGCCGATGGCCAATAGTCCCAGCAACGTCATCGCACACTCCGTCGTCCGTCATTGGACAGTCTGCAGTTGCCACCGGGCACATCCCAGCACCGCTGCAGGGACGTGCGATGCACGCAGGCTCAGCCGCCGGTCGCAGGTGCCGACCCGGAGGCCTTGGTGGCAAGGTCGGAGAGGTTCTTGAACAGCGTCTCGAAGAACCCCTTGATCTCCTTGTTGCCGACCGCGATCAGGATGCCGGCGATGACGGCGGCCAGCAGCCCGTACTCGAGCGCGGTGACGCCATCTTCTTCCTTCAGGAACTTGCGGATGGATGCGTTCATGGCCTTGTCTCCCTCTACTTGTTGTCTGCAGATGCAGGACACCTGTTGGGCGGTGGCCCGGCTCCGCCGGGATCGTCCGTGGGCCCCGCACATCCTGGCGGGGTGGCATGGCGGGAATGCCCCGCCGTGCTCATTCTGGGTAATCGGCCCCGGGGAAAATGCCGGCCGCAACGTCGCGACCACGCGGCGCTGCGCCGGTGGTCGAACTGTTCCGCGATACGGTCGTGGCCATGCGCTCCCCCAGGTGTGGTCGTTTTGAAGCGACCGGATCACCGTGTCATCGACTTTGCCTGAATGGCGGTTGGCTGCAACTGGAACCTATATGCAAATTCGGCAGAAACGCGCCGACCCTTAGACTTTCAGGCTGTTTCTGTGACGTATATCCGTTCGCTGGCAAAACGATTCATCGACGTGCAGATAATGTGATGTCGCAAATGGCGCATGCGAAAATCGTGCCACTGGCGACCACATTTTCTTCATCTGTGTATCTATTTTCTTCAATGCAGGGTTCGGGTTTACCTTCGATGATTATCGGGCATACTCGGTTCCAGGTTGCTGCTTTCAATCGGGTTGGTCGTGCGGCACCGGCCGCAGCGATCCCGGCAATGGCGAAGGTTCCTGGAGGAATGGTGTGGCCCTGTCAGGCAGTGGGGGCCGCAGCGTGTTGCGGATCAACGGGGGGACGACACTGTCATGGTCGATGGTGGGGTAGAAGACAGCGACGACAGCGGCCTGCGATCGATTGATCTGGCGACGCTGAGTGGCGTGCTTCGTGTATGCGATGTCGAACTGCTGCTGCTCGATGGCAACGGGCCGCGGGCGGCCTTTGTTTCGCGCGTGCATGAGGAAGCCCTGTTCTGCAGCATCAGTTGCGGCTTCCATTGCCGTGGCCGCTTCATGCTGCCACCTGACTGGGCGATGCTAGGGTATCTGCACGCGACCGATGAAACACTGAGTTGGTGCCACGGGGTGCCGCTTACACCGGGGATGGCGCTGACGGTGATGCCCGAAGGCATCAGCGAGTTCACGCTGAGCCCAGGTACGCACATGACCCTGATGCTGGTGCCGGTCGCACGGGTGCAACGCAAGTTGACCGAACTGAGCCTGCGCAGCACGCCGCCCGCGGGCCAGGCGCTTTCACTGTTCAATCTGGCGAACGATTCGGCACCACTTGCCCATCATTATCAGCAGCTGCATCTTCAGCTCGGCCAGGGTGCTGGCCTGCAGCCGGAAGAAACCGAACGATTGCTGCACGAGCACGTGCAGGCCCTGCTCGGTGCAGGCGCCGCCGATCGCCCTGGTTGCAGCCGCGCGCGGCGCACGCATTATCTGATCGCGCAGCGGGCGGAGAACTTCATGCGGCTCAACCTGCGCCGCAATATCTACATGAACGAGATATGCGACGCGGCGGGTGTCAGCGAACGCGGCCTGCGCTATGCCTTCGAGGATCTGTTCGGAACCTCGCCCAACCGCTATCTGTCCATGCTGCGCCTCTGTGCTGCCTGTCGCAGCCTGTCGATGGCCGATTCCAGCCGCCGTTCGGTGAAGGCGATCGCCCTCAGCTGCGGCCTCTGGGATCTCTCCCGCTTTGCCGACAATTACCGCAAGGTCTTCGGCGAACTGCCGCGCGATACGCTGATGCGCGCTCCCGCGCAGATCGGCCAGCCGGCCTGAATCAAGCGCCGCAAGGGTTTCGGGGTGGTTTCTGCCGGAATTGCCCATGCGCTTGCCGATATCGTTGCCGCTTCTGCATAACCCGCTGCCGATTCCGGCCGTGGATTTGCCGGAATGCGCGATTGCCGTGCCGGAATGAAGTGCGCAGCCGCCGCCGCGAGCGCTGAAATGTCAATCACCTGCCAAACGGCAAGTCCACTGACATTCCAGTTGTTCGCCTACGGGGGAAGTGCTCATGAATCGCATCTACCGGCGTGTATGGAACCGCCAGCTCAATGCTCTGGTCGTGGCCTCCGAACTGGCCACCGGCGACAGCGGTGGCAGTGCCGCGCGGGATCCGCGCGCCTTCCTGCTGATGCCCACCACGCTCGCCCTGGCCCTGCTGTGTGCACTGGCCAGTGGCCACGCAGGGGCCTCCGAATCCAATCAGTCGCTGCGTGATCTGCAGGCACTTGCAGCCAAGTACACCCAGCCCATGCCGGTCAAGGTCGATGCCGAGGTGGCCCTTGCGGCTGCCGCAAGCCAGGCCCAGAGCAGCCCGGCAATCAGCGCGGATGCGCGCGTCGGCCTGCAGTTGAGCACCGCGGCGCTGCCGGTGGTGCGTGACGTGCTGCCGGCCACCGTGCAGGTGAAGCTGGCCGCGAACACGGCGCCGAAGCAGGTCGCCGTCCCGGGGCTTGCTGCGGATGTCCACGCGAAAGCCAACATCGGCCTCGGCGGTGCGCAGGTGGCATCCATCGATACCGGTGCAAAAGCGGCCGCCGGCATCAGCGGCGCGCCGGCTGGTGCACTGCGGGGCCTGAAGGCTTCTGTAGATGGCGCGCTGGATTCGAAGCTGAAAGTGGCGGGCCATCAGATCGACGCCCAGGGCCAGGCGAAGGCGACGGCGGCGATCACGCTGCCCGCCAAGGAGGAACTGCCGGGAGAAACCCACGATCGGGCGATCACTGCCGCATTCGATGCCGGTGCAGCCGGCAAGGTGCGCGTGCAGGCGCCGGATGGCCAGGAAGTGGTTGCCGATCGCAATCTGAAGCTGGCGGGCCAGGCAATGGTTGCGGCGCAGAACAGCGCATTGGGTGTCGGGGGGCTGGTGGGCGGCGTGGTCGGCGCCGCGGGCAACGCCGTCGGTGGCGCGCTCAACGGCACGGTCGGTACGGTCGGTGGCGCGGTCGGCGGAGCCCTCAACGGCACCGTTGGCAGTGTGGGCGGCGCCGTGGGCGGCACGCTCAACAACACTGTGGGCGCCGTGGGTGGCGCACTGAATGGAGCTGTGGGCACGGTCGGCAGCGCGGTGGGCGGAGCCCTGAACGGCACCGTCGGCAGTGTGGGTGGTGCCGTAGGCGGCACGCTCAACAACACTGTAGGCGCCGTGGGTGGCGCACTGAATGGCGCCGTAGGCACCGTCGGCGGTGCGGTGGGGGGAGCCCTCAACGGCACCGTCGGCAGTGTGGGCGGCGCCGTAGGCGGCACGCTCAACAACACGGTAGGCGCCGTGGGTGGCGCACTGAATGGCGCCGTCGGCACGGTCGGTAGCGTCGGTGGTGCAGTTGGCGGAGCGCTCAATGGCACCGTCGGCAGTGTGGGCGGTGCGGTGGGTGGCACGCTCAATAACACCGTAGGCGCCGTCGGCGGCGCACTGAACGGCGCCGTCGGCACCGTCGGTGGTGCAGTTGGCGGAGCGCTCAATGGCACCGTCGGCAGCGTGGGTGGCGCCGTGGGCGGCACGCTCAACAACACGGTGGGCGCCGTGGGTGGCGCACTGAATGGCGCTGTGGGCACGGTTGGCAGCGCGGTGGGCGGAGCCCTCAACGGCACCGTCGGCAGTGTGGGTGGTGCCGTAGGCGGCACGCTCAACAACACTGTAGGCGCCGTGGGTGGCGCACTGAATGGCGCCGTAGGCACCGTCGGCGGTGCGGTGGGTGGAGCCCTCAACGGCACTGTCGGCAGCGTAGGCGGCACGCTCAACAACACTGTGGGCGCCGTAGGTGGCGCATTGAATGGTGCGGCAGGCACTGTCGGCGCGGTCGGAGGCGCTGTTGGCGGAGCTCTCAATGGCACCGTCGGCAGTGTGGGCGGCGCAGTGGGCGGCACGCTCAACAACACGGTCGGTTCCGTCGGCGGCCTGCTTAATGGCGCCACCGGTTCCGGCACGGGCCTGGGGGGCCTGCTGGGCAATACGCTCGGCAACGTCGGCAGCGCCGTGGGCAACCTGCTCAACGGCAACCTCAATGGCACCCTTGGCAATCTGGGCAGCGCGGTCGGTGGCCTGGTCGGTGGCACGCTGAGCGGCCTGGGCCTGACCAAGCCCTCCGCGATTCCCCCCACCAGCCCGAAGGCCCCTGCCGCGGCGGATCCGAATGCGGGCCTGATCATCGGCACCGGTGGCCTGGTCGGCAATGTCGGCCAGCTGATCGGGCCGACCACCACCAGCCTGTTCGGCGGCAACGGCTACCTGAGCAACGGCAACCTCAAGCTCAGCAATGCCAACGTGATGCAGACCTACTCGACGGTCAACGTGCTGGGCCTGCCGGTAGTGAACCTGTCGCCGGTCGGCAGCACCCTCAACGGGCTGGGTGGTGCCGTTACCGGTGGCAGCTCGCACCTGACCCTGATCGGTGGCGTGACCTCCGACAGCTACATCTACAACATCAACAACGGCAATCCGGGCGGCCTGCTGGGCCTGCTGCTGCCGAAGGATTCGCCTGCCTGGGCCGCCAAGTGCCTGGACGTCGCCCTGGCCGACATCTCGTGCTGGGCGGTCAACGCCGCGCAGGACTACCAGGTGCTGATGGGCGACGGTGCGTTCGCCAACGGTTCGAAGGAAGTGGTGATCGGTGCCAACGCACGTCACGAGCTGCCGAAGGTTGATGCCAACGTTGCCTTCCCGGGTGATGGGGTCAACGACCCGAGCAACCCGACCGGTGTGCCGACCGCCGACTACGCTGCACGCATGGGCCATTCGGTGATCGTGGGTGACAGTGCCGTGGGTACCGCCAACGGCCAGACCCTGCTGGGTGCTGAGGCCACCTCCAACCAGGCCAACTCGGTGGCACTGGGCTACCGTTCGGCCGCACTGCGCGGCGCGCAGGCCAGCTACACCGCGTATGGCCTCACTGCGCCGCAGGTCTCGGCCGGTGAAGTGTCAGTGGGCACCGCCGGTGGCGGCGAGCGCCAGATCACCAACGTGGCTGCCGGCAGTGTCAACACCGATGCGGTCAACGTGGCCCAGTTGAAGGGTGCGATCAGCCTGATCAACGGCGTGGCCGATGCCGCGGTGACCTACGACCTGGATGCCGGTGGCAATCCGAACTACCGCCGGGTCACCCTCGGCGCCGGTACCGGCACCACCACCATCGGCAACCTGGCCGGCGGCGCGATCACCGCAGGCAGCCTGGAGGCGGTCAACGGTGGCCAGCTGGCTGGTACCAATGCAGCCATCGCCAGCTTCTTCGGTGGCCGCGCGGCGTTCGACCCGGCCAGTGGTGTCTTCACCGCACCGCTGTTCGAGATCAGCAGCATCTCCACCGGTGGTGCCATCGCCAAGGGCCTGTATGAGAACGCCACCGATGCCTTCGCCGCTGTCGATGGCTCGCTGGTCAACCTCAACACGCAGATCACCGACATCCGTAACGGTGGCACCAAGTACCTGCGGGTGAACTCGACCGGTATCGAGGCCCTGGCCAGTGGCACCGACTCGATTGCAGTCGGCACCAATGCCCGCGCCACCGCCGCCAACAGCATCGCGGTCGGTGCCGGCAGCCTGGCCGATCGTGCCAACAGTGTCTCCATCGGCGCGGCCGGTGCCGAGCGCCAGGTCACCAACATGGCCGCCGGTACAGCGGCGACCGATGCGGTCAACGTGGGCCAGTTGCAGGCTTCCGAGCAGGGCGCCCTGCGCTACGACCTCAACGGCGACGGCAGCGTCAACTACGCCAGCGCCACGCTGGGCCAGACCGGCACCGCGACCACGCTGCGCAACCTCGGCCCGGGCCAGGTCAGTGCCACCAGCAGTGAAGCCATCAACGGTGCACAGCTGTTCGCCGCCAACCAGGCCGTGGCCACCCACCTCGGTGGTGGTGCAGCGGTCAACGCCAGCGGCGTGCTGACCGCACCGACCTACTCGATCAACAACGTGGCCGCCAACGGCACGATCACCAAGGGCAACTACAACGACGTCGGCACCGCCTTCGACGCGGTCAGCAATTCGCTGGCCAACGTCGCCGACCAGACCGGCGAGATCGACAAGCTGGCGGTGAAGTACGACGTCGATGGCAGTGGCAACGTGATCAACAGTGTCTCGCTGAAGGGCACCGGCACCGGTGCGGTGAAGGTGACCAACGTGGCCGCGGGCAGCATCCTGGCCGGCAGCAGTGATGCCATCACCGGCGACCAGCTGTTCAGCACGAACAGCACCATCGCCAACTACTTCGGTGGCACCACCGCCTACAACGGCACCACCAACGTGTGGACCGCACCGAAGTTCAGCATCTCCAGCATCGCCACCGATGGCACCTTCACCAGCGGTGATTACAACAACGTCACCGCCGCATTCACCGCCGTGGATGGCTCGCTGAAGGTCCTCAACCAGCGCATCACCAATGGTGGCGGTGGCAGTGCCTACCTGGCGGTGAACTCGACGGCAGCGGCTGCAACGGCGGCCGGCGCGGAGGCGGTGGCGGTCGGCCCGCAGGCGAGTGCCGCAGGTGCCAACAGCGTGGCGGTCGGCAATGGCGCCAGTGCCAGCGCGGGCAACAGCGTGGCGCTGGGTGCCGGTTCGGTGGCCAGCGTCGGTGCGCAGGCAGGCTACACCGGTGCCTATGGGCAGACCGGTGCCAGCAACTCGGCAGGTGAGGTGTCGGTGGGCAGCACCGGCAGCGAGCGCAAGATCACCCATGTTGCTGATGGCTCCGACGACCACGATGCGACCAATGTCGGGCAGCTGAAGAACGGCGTGAACTACGCCATCGACCAGTCCAAGTCCTACACCGACCAGAAGATCCAGAACATCACCAATGTGGCCGGCAGCTTCCGCGCCAACAACACCAACAACCTGGCCGATCCGTCGGCCAGTGGTGCCAACTCGGCCGCCGGTGGCGCGGGTTCCGCCGCGGCGGGTGCCAACTCGACCGCGCTGGGCAATGGCTCGCAGGCACAGGCCGACAACTCGGTGGCGCTGGGTGCGGGCTCGGTGGCGAACCGTGCCAATACGGTGTCGGTGGGTGCCAGCGGTGCGGAACGCCAGGTGGTCAACGTGGCCGATGGCACGCAAGCGACCGATGCGGTCAATGTACGGCAGCTGCAGGCGTCGCAGCAGGGCACCCTCCGCTATGACACCACCACCAACGGTGCCACCAACTTCAACAGCGTGACCCTTGGCAGCACCACCAGTGGCCCGACCACGGTGCGCAATGTCGCCGCCGGCACCGCCGGCACCGACGCGGTCAACGTGGACCAGTTGAAGTCGGGCATGGCACAGACCCTGGATTGGTCGAAGGCCTACACCGACGAGCGCATGGGTGGCTTCGAGCGCGACCTGCGCAAGACCGACAACCGCGCCTCGGCCGGTATCGCTTCGGCGATGGCCACCGCAGCCCTGCCGCAGCCCAGCGAAGCGGGCCGCAGCATGGCCTCGGTCGCAGCCGGCAGCTACAACGGTGAGTCGGGCGTGGCGATCGGTATCTCCGGAGTCTCCGAAGGTGGTCGCTGGATCTACAAGTTCAGCGGCTCCACCAACAGCCGTGGCGAGGCCGGCGTGGCCGTCGGTGCCGGCATCCAGTGGTGATCCCCGCCGCCGGGTCGCAGGTGCGGCCCGGCATCGCGGAAACGTCTACAGGGGGAACGACATGAAACAGCATCGCATCGCCCGCACCGGCCAGCTGGCCGCTACGCTGGGCCTGATCCTGGGAATGGGGCTGCTGGCCGCGTGCCGCAGCCATGCGCCGGCCGCCGACGGTCCGGCCGAAGCCACCGCCGTCCACTTCCCGGACGCCTCCAAGGCCTCGCTGAAGGAGGGCATCTATCCCGATGTCGCCGACCTGCGCCGCTTCGCGCCGGGCATGAGCAAGCGCCAGCTCTACACCTTGTTGGGCACGCCGCATTTCAACGAAGGCATGTGGGGCGTGCGCGAGTGGAACTACCTGTTCAACTTCCGGACGGCGCAGGGTGCCGAATACTTCACCTGCCAGTTCCAGGTGCGATTCGACAGCAAGGGCATCGCCCAGGGCGGCTACTGGAAGCCGGAATCGTGCGCGGCCGTGCTCGAGCCGCCGCGGCCGCCAGCACCGCCGCCGCCGGCACCGTTACCGGAACAGCCGCTACGACTGTCTGCCGATGCGCTGTTCGGGTTTGACAGCGCCGTGCTCAGCGCAGAAGGCCAGCAGGCGGTGCAGGTGGTGTTGGCGCAGGTGCGCGAGGCCGCGCAGGTGCAGTCGATCCGGGTGACCGGGTACACCGATCGCATCGGCAGCGCCAGTTACAACCAGACGCTGTCGCAGCGCCGCGCCGAGGCCGTACGGAATGCCCTGGTGCAGGGCGGGGTGCCCGCCACCGCGATCAGTGCCGAAGGGCGGGGTGCGGCCGAGCCGATCGTGCAGTGCGAGCAACGCAACCGTCGCGAGCTGATCGCGTGCCTGGCCCCGAACCGGCGCGTGCAGATCGCCGGGATGGCCCAGCCGCGCTGACAGTCCCGCGCCGGGGAGTGTCCCGGTATACCGAGTCCCCCCTGACCGCCGGCAGGACGTGGTTACGTCTCCCCCGTCGACCACGCCTGCCGGCGGCTCAGGTTTTCTCCATGGTGCACGCGATGAATGCCCAATTCCTGCCTCTTTCCATGAAGACGGAAGCCACACTGAGTGTGTATGGCCAGCTCGGCAACCATGCCGTGGTGCGCATTCCCGGGCGGCGCCTGCCAGGGCTGATCCTGCAGGCCGATACCGTGGCCGGGTTCCTGGCGCAGTTGCAAGAGGCCCAGGCATGCCTGCGCAGCGGGCGCGCACAGCGCACCGACGCCGAGCTGGACATGCTTATCGACGTGTTGCAGCAGTGGTATGCGCTGATCGAATCGCGCCTGGCCGACGCCGGCGAGGCGCTGTAGAAGAAAAAGGGGACGGAGGGGATTAAGTCGTTTCCGGCACGGCTGGGGCATTGACGACTTAATCCCCTCCGTCCCCTTTTCTGTGTCATGCGCGTGCGCGGATCAACCAGCAGGCAGCGTCCACGCGGACCCGATCGCCCTCGATGAATGGCGTGAATGCTGCCAGCGCCTTGTCGCGGAGTGCAGCGGCGCGTTCTCCGGGCAGGTCTCGCAGGGCAAGACCCAGTGCACCGAGCTGCCCCACATAGGTCGGCAGTTCATTGCGGGCGAGGGAGCAGGGCAGGGCCACCGCAGTCACTTCGACGTCCTTCCAGCCGGCGGCCTGCAGCAGGTGGTGGATGCGTTCATCGTCGGCGAAGGCGAACTGCCCGGGTGCGCCAGGTCTCCGCGGTGGCAGATCCAGCTCATCACCGATGGCCCGCTCGGCGGTCGTCATGAACGGGTTTTCCTCTGCGCTGCGCCAGGCGATGAAGCGCAGGCCCGAATTCGGCCTGGCTGCACGATGCTGGTTGGCGAACGCGGCCCCGGTATCCTCGAAGAACATCACCCCCAACCGCGACTGGATCCAGTCGAAGTGCCCAGAGGGCAGAGGGTGCTGTTGCGCGTCTGCGACGATGAAGTCAGCGTCCAGCCCCGCCGTTTCCGCGCGCTTGCGCGCCATTGCCAGCATCGGTGCGGAGATGTCCACGCCGGTGCAGTGGGCGGCCGGACGTGCCGCGCCGGCGGCAAGCAGGCTCGCGCCCGTGCCGCATCCGATGTCGAGCAGTTGCGTGACGGTTTCTGGCAACTCGGCGACCAGCAGGTCGGCCATCGGCTGGAACAGGCCATCGAGGATGGCCTGCTGGGCGACCCAGATCTGGCCGCTGGGGCCATTCCAGAGGGTGTTCTGATCAACGGGGGATGTGCTGGCCATGGCCTTGCCTTGTCCGGAAGTGGCCCATAGGTTGCTGCTTGAAGACGACTTGAGGTCAAGCCCATGCGTGAACTGGATATCGGCGAGGTGGTGAAGCGCAGCGGGGTGCCGGCCTCGACCCTGCGCTACTACGAGCAGCTGGGGCTGTTGCAGGCGCTGGGGCGCCGTGGCCTGCGACGGCAGTATGACGAGCAGGTGCTGGAACGGCTGGCACTGATAGGGCTGGGCCAGGCCGCTGGGCTGTCGTTGCAGCAGATCGGGCTGTCATTGCCACGGCAGGGCTGTATCACCCTGGATCGCGAGGCGCTGCTGGCGCAGGCCGAGGTGCTGCAACGGCAGATCACGCAGCTGCAGCGGGTACGGCGGCATCTGCAGCGGGCTGCGGCATGCCCGCAGGCAGAGGATGCCCGGAAGTGCGGTTCGTTCCGGAAACTGTTGCGCGCGCAGCAGCGAATGGGTGGGTGAGAGGAGGGCATCCACGCATGGCGTGGATCTACTGCACCACGGCTTCGGCAGATCCACGCCATGCGTGTATGAATCAATCGCGGGTGCTGACTTCCCACGTGGCATGCAGCACGCCCGGTACGTGCTCCATCCGCGCCAGCACCACATCCAGCTCGTCGGCACTCACAGCGGTACTGACCAGCACGGCGATCACATCGGAGGGCGCGTCGGCATGCTCGACCACCTGCACGTCGCCTACCGGGTACTGTGCCGCTTCCAGCGCGTCGACCAGCCGTTCGCGCACCCGCGGCACGGCTTCGGCATCCACGCTCAGTCGCACTTCATAGGTGGCTTCGGTGGCGGCCTCGTTGATCGGAATGCGGTTGATCGCGTTTACCAGCGGCCGCAGCAGGGTATTGCCGGCGATGATCAGTACGGTCAGCAGCACGCCTTCGGCCAGCATGTCCGCACCGGTGCAGCTGCCCACCGCCGCCGAGCACCACAGGGTGGCGGCGGTGTTGAGGCCGCGCACGTTCATGCCTTCCTTCATGATCACGCCAGCGCCGAGGAAGCCGACGCCGGAGACCACGTAGGAGATCACCCGCACGGCTTCGGCGCTGCCGGCGATGCGCATGCCCAGGTCGACGAAGGCGGCCGCGCCTACGGCCACCAGTACGTTGGTGCGCAGGCCGGCGGTGCGCTGCCGGTATTGGCGCTCGGCACCGATCAACGTGCCCAGGACGAAGGCGGCCAGCAGGCTGACCACGGTGTCGGCGAAGGGACCGGCCTGGAAGGTTTCAATGAAGCGCATGGCCGGAGTCTACCCGGTCGAGGTGACAGTAGATCCACGCCATGCCTGGATTTCGAAAGTGCCAGAAACGACTTGATCCCCTCCGTCCCCTTCTTTGCGGGGTCAGTCGGTGTCCTCCACCCGCTCGCCCATCAGCTCGCGCTGGCGCTTGTCCAGTTCTTCGGCGTAGCGCTTGCGCACGAAGGCTTCGGAGACGACGCCCAGCACCTGGCCGTCGGCGCCGACCACCGCCAGCTCGTCGGCCTGGGTCTGGTCGAAGCGCTGCATCACGCTGACCACGTCGGAGGACGGTGCCAGCGAGACGTCACGGTTCTCGGCCAGTTCGCCGATCAGGGCTTCCGGCTTCACGCCATCGCCGTAGACCCGTGGAATCTGCACGATGCCGGCATAGTGGCCCTCGCTGTCGATCAGGATCACCCGGGTGCCCGAGCCCAGTGGAAAGCGTTGGCGGAAGGAGGCCACATCGAGATCGGCCGGGGCGGTGGCCACGCCCTTGCGCATCAGGCGCCCGGCATTGAGGTTCTGCACCCAGCCGACGTCGCGGGCGCTCTTGATGGTCTCGCCGCGCAGGTGCATGCGCCAGGTCGAGAACGAGTAGCCGAACCATTGCCGCACCAGTGTGCTGGACACCAGCACGGCGCTCATCACCACGCTGGTCAGCAGGAAGTCGTGAGTACCTTCCAGCACCAGCATGGCCATGGTCATTGGCGCACCAACGACGGCGGCGGCCAGTGCGGCCATGCCGGCCAGCGCGGCGGAGGTGGCATCGATCACCGGCACGCCGGTGGCCATGCCCAGCAGGCCGGCGAACAACGCGCCGACCAGGGTGCCCATGAACAGCGAAGCGAAGAACAGGCCGCCACGGAAGCCGAAGCCCAGCGAGATGCCAGAGGCCAGGCACTTCAGGGTCAGCAGGCCGCCGATCCAGATCAGCGGGAGATGCGTGGTCAGGTCCAGGTGCAGCGCGCCGTGGCCGGACGACAGCACCTGCGGGCTGGCCAGTGCCAATGGAATCAGCAGCAGGCCGCCGACCACCGGCCGGCCCCACGCGGGCAGCGGGCTGCGCTTGACCGTGCCTTCGATCGAAGCGATCAGGCGCATGATGGCAATGCCGACCATCGCGCAGCAGCAGCCGAGCAGGCCGTAGATGGCGTAGTCGGCGGCGCGCACGTCGATGGTCGAGGCAGCGGGCAGCAGATAGGCCTCGATCCCGGCCTGGTCGGCCACGAACGCGCCGGCCAGTGCGGCCACCGCCACCGGCGCCAACGCGGCCGGGGTGTAGGCGCCGATGACGATCTCGAACGCATAGAACGCACCGGCCAGCGGCGCACCAAACGCAGCGGCGATGGCGCCGGCGGCACCGGCACCGACCAGGATGCGCACGTCGTTCCGGCGCAGGCGCATCACCCGGCCCAACTGAGAGCCGCTGCCTGCGCCCATCTGCGTATACGAAGCCTCCAGGCCGACCGACGCGCCGCAGCCGTTGGACAGCAGGGTCTGGGTCAGCACGATCAGGTTGTCGCGCATCGACATGCGGCCACCGTGCAGGGCATTGGCTTCGACCGCGTCGAGCAGGGGCCGTTTCAGCCGCGTCGCCGCCAGGCTGACCAGGCCGACCAGCAGGCCACCCAGCGGCAGCACCAGCAGCGCTGTCCAGGTCAGCGCGGGCAGGGAGCTCAGGCGCATCCCTTCATCCAGCCCGTACAGGGAGCCTTGCAACCAACGTGCAATGCCGGACTGCAGCAGGGTCAGGTAGCCGGCGATCAGGCCGACCAGCAGCGCCAGCGCGATGAACCACAGGTCGCTACCGCGCAGCCGCAGGCGCAGGCCCTGGAAGGCCAGATGCAGGCGCGATGGCGAAACAGGCGAAGACATGGTGGCGGCATGATACGCCGCCACCGTGAGCGCCACCGTCACCGCATCGGGCGGCTACCGGCTCAGAAGCGGTAGCGGCCCTGCACGTAGAAGGTGCGCGGCGCGGCCACCATGCGGCCGGCGTTGCCATCGACGTTGCGGGTGTACCAGCGCTTGTCGGCCAGGTTGTTCACGCCCAGTGCGATCTCGCTGTCACCCAGGCCCGGCACCTGCCAGGCCACCTGCGCGTTCCACAGGCGCACGCCCGGCACGCGGCCCACGCGCGCATCAGCGGTTTCTTCCCAGGTGTTGGCGGCATCGGAGAACTGGCCGCTCTGGTGGGTGCTGGAGACATTGAAGGTCCAGCCGGCCAGCGCGTAGCGGGCGCCCACGCTGTCGGTGTCGCGCGAGTAGAACGGCACGTCCAGGCCACGGTTGTCGCCCGACTGCTGGATCGCCTTGGTCCAGGTGTAGTTGGCGTACAGCTCCAGACCGGCCAGCGCGCTGTCCTCGGCGAAGTGGTACTCCAGTGCGCTCTCCACGCCCTTGTGGTCGGTGGCACCAATGTTCTGGAAGGTGGGCGGGGTGATCCCCGGCACCTGCAGGATCTGGTTGTCGAAGCGCATCTTGAACACGGTCACTTCCGCGCGAAGTGCACCGTCCTGCCAGCGTGCGCCCAGTTCGGTGGTCTTTGCCACCTCCGGGTTCAGCGGATTGCTGGCGGTCTGCGAATTCAGCTGGATGTTCTGCACCGGTCCGAACGAGGTGGTGTAGTTGCCAAACACAGTCAGCTGCGGGGTCAGCAGGTAGGCGACGTTGATCGAGGGCAGCGCCTTGTCGTTGCGGCTGCTGAAGGTCGCCGTGCCACCGGCCTGGCGGCGGTCCATGTCGATCCATTCCATGCGCACGCCGGGCGTGATCCGCCACTGGCCGATCGCGATGCGGTCGTCGATGTAGAAGGCGTGCGCGTCGGTGGCGTTGTCGAAGCGGGTGGTGGCACTGGCCGCGCCGGTGCGGCGGGTTACGGTGTAGCTGCGGTCGTTGCCGCGCTCGCGCAGGAAGCGGTAGCCGGCGGTGATGTCATGCACCGTGCTGCCCAAGTGCAGGCGCTGGGTGTAGCGCGGCTCGATGCCAAGCACGCGGTAGTCTCGCGGCTGCACGGTCAGCTGGGTGTTGGCCGCGTTTATCAGCGAGCTGGCGCGGGTGCTTTCGTTGTAATAGGCCAGCACCTCGAACTCGCTGTTGGCCGACAACGTGTTGGTGTAGCCCAGGTCGATGCCGGTGCGATGGCCCTTCCAGAAGTCGGTCGGCCGGGTGTTCTGGAACGGGTCGGTCTTGTACTGCGCGCGGGTCAGGCCGCCCGGGGTCAGTGAGCGAACGTCGTAGTAGGACAGCTTGGCTCGCAGCTCCTGCTGTCCGTCGATGGCATAGGCGAACTTCAGCGCGAGATCGTTGAAGCGGTCATCGCTGCCCTGGCGCCAGCCGCGGCCATCCTGGCCGGAGTAGAGCAGGGCGGCGCCCAGCCCGTTGTCGCCGGTGCCGCCGAGGAAGGCGTTGTACTGGGTGCTGTCACCGCCGCCGTGGTCGTAGGCGGTGTAACGCACCCCGGCTTCGCCGTGCAGGCCGGTCCCGGTGGGAATGGCGCGGGTGCTGAAGTTGATGATGCCGCCCACGTTCTGCGGCCCGTAGCGCACCGCGCCGCCGCCACGCACCACGTCGATCGACTCGATGTTGGACAGGCTGGTCGGTGCGAACGACAGCTGCGGTTGGCCATACGGCGCTACCGCAAGCGGCACGCCGTCCAGCAGTACGGTCGAGCGCGGCGAGTAGCGGCCGGTGAGGCCACGCACGCCGATGTTCAGCGACACCGAGCTGCCGGCGGTGCCGGCGTTGTCGGTGACCTGCACGCCGGGGATGCGTCGCATCGCATCACCGATGCTCGCCGCGCCGCTGGCCTCGATGCGCTGGCGGTCGACTACGGTGCGTGCGCCGGCGAAGCTCCTGACGCTGTCATGCAGGCCGGTGCCCAGCCAGTTGCCGGAGACCTGGATGCTGTCCAGCGTGGTGGCGCTGTCCTGGGCGGAGGCGGTAGCGGCCGGCAGCAGGCACAGGGCAAGGGCGGCGGCCAGCGGCAGGCGGGCCGGTTGCATGGCGTGGGTGGGCATCGGTGCGGGCTGTGGAAGGTGGTAAATGAGAACCGCTTATTGCTGATTCCATTCGCCAATGGAATGCGCCGCCGGTTCACGCTGTTCCCCCGGTGGTAGAGTGGGCGATTGCTTCCTGACTCGCTGAGATCCGCCATGTCCCAAGCCGCCTTCTACCCCGTCGGAATCCCTGGCCAGCCGTGGGGAGCGGCGGAACGGGAGGCGTGGCGTGGCCGCCAGCAGCGCCTGCGCCGCTACGACGAGGAGGTGCTGCCGCGCATCGAGGCGCTGGCCTCCCGCTTCGAGAAGGTGGCCTATGGCCAGCTCGACTACGCTGGCGAGACCTACACCCTGTTCGCCCTGCGCAGCCGCGACTGGAACCCGGCGTTGCCGGCCGCGCTGGTTACAGGTGGCGTGCATGGGTATGAAACCAGCGGCGTGATGGGCGCGCTGGAGTTCCTTGAGAAGCATGGCACCGACTATGCAGGCAAGGCCAACCTGCTGGTGGCGCCGTGCGTGAACCCGTGGGGCTTCGAGCGCATCAACCGCTGGAACTTCGATGCGATCGATCCGAACCGCAATTTCCGCGCCGATGGCCCGGCCCGCGAATCGACCGCTGTCATCGAGCTGATCGCGCCTTACAAAGGCCAGTTCGTGCTGCATATCGACCTGCACGAAACCACCGACAGCGACGAGAGCGAGTTCCGCCCGGCGCTGGCCGCACGTGACGGCAAGCCGTTCGAGCCGGGCCTGATTCCCGATGGCTTCTATCTGGTGGATGACAGCGAGAACCCGCAGGCGGCGTTCCAGCAGGCGGTGATCGCCGCGGTGGAAAAGGTGACCCATATCGCCCCGGCCGACGACAAGGGCGAGATCATCGGTTCGCCGGTGGTGGCCCACGGCGTGATCGAATACCCGCTGGTGAAGCTGGGCCTGTGCGCTGGCATCACCGGTGCGAAGTACACCACCACCACCGAGGTCTACCCGGACAGCCCGCGCGCCACCCCGCAGCAGTGCAACGACGCCCAGGTGGCAGCGGTGTGCTCGGCGCTGGATTACGCGCTCGCCCATCGTTGATCGGTAGTGCCGGCCGCTGGCCGGCAACCGCGGGACACCGGGATTGCCGGCCAGCGGCCGGCACTACCTCATCCAAGCGCGTCGGCCCACCACAGGGCGGCTGGCCCCGGCGGCGTATCGCGACGCCACAACAGATCGCTGTGGATGCGCCGTGGCCAGCCGGGCAGGGTCAGTTCCACCAGCTGCCCGCGGTCGTAGCGCCGTACCAGCGCGCGTGGCAGCTCGGCCCAGCCGATGCCGTCCTCGGCCATCTCCATCACCATCAGGTAGTCGGTGGCGGTCCATGCCAGGCCCGTGGCCGCGCGGGTGTGGTCGACCTCCGCGCTCAACCGCACCTGCCGGTGCCGTGCCAGCTGGGAAGCCGCGCGCCGGCCGGCGTCGGCCAGCAGATGGCCGCGCGCCACATACACCGACAGTTCGCTGTGGTGCGCCAACGGTCGCGCCACCAGTCCGTCCGGATAGCTTTCCTGGCGTGGCAGCAGGCCCAGCGCGGCGCGACCACTGCCGACCAGTTCCAGCACGTCATCGCCTTCGGCATCCAGCCATTCCAGTTCGATCTCGGGGAACGCTTCGGCAAAGCGCTGCAACACGCGCTGCTCCGGATCGAGCTGGTAGACGTCGGAGAACACCACGGTCAGCCGCGCTTCGACCGGGGCGGCCAAGCGAACGCTCAACTGCTGCAGGCGCGCATCGGCGGCAAGGATCTCCTGTGCGTGGCCCAGTACCTGGCGCCCGGCCTCGGTCAGCTGCGGGTAGCGCCCGCTGCGATCAAACAGGCTCACGCCCAGGTCGGCCTCCAGGTGGGCGATGGCGGTGCTGACCGTCGATTGGGTCTTGCGCAGGCGGCGCGCGGCTGCCGAGAACGAGCCCAGTGCGGCCGCTTCGACGAACGCCTGCAGGGATTCAGGGGAGTAGGGCATTGATCCATCGCTCCTGTCGATGGAATCCATTTTGAATCGACCGTAAAAGGCGATGATACTGGCCGCTGTCGCCCCTGTCTGCGGGGTGTTCCGGATCATCCACGCATGGCGTGGGTCCAATGAGGGCGGGGCGCTGTCCCCGTCCCGCAAGGAGTTTCACATGTCCCGTACTGTTCCCGCCCGTGGCGCGCTGGTCGCCTGGGCCTGCCTGACCGTGGCGATCGTTGCCGAAGTGGTCGGCACCTCGTTCATGGCCCATGCCGCCCGCGACGGTGGCTGGACCGGCTACCTGATCATGGCCGGCGCGCTGGCGCTGTCCTACTACTTCCTGGCGCTGTCGGTGCGCCGCATCGCGGTCGGTGTCGCCTACGCGGTGTGGGAAGGCCTGGGCCTGACTCTGCTGACCGTGGTCGGCCTCACCGTGTTCGGCGAGAGCCTGTCGCTTCAGCAGCTGGCCGGTCTGGTGCTGGCGGTGGTCGGCATCGTCTGTGTCACCCTCGGGGAGGCGCACTGATGAATACCCTGGCCCTGTTTTTCGTGATCTGTTCGGCCTTGATCGACGTCGCCGCCAACATGATGGTGGCCAGGTCGGAAGGCTTCCGCCGCTGGCGCTGGGGTGTCGGCGCGATCGTCATGGTCTGGGTCGCCTTCGCACTGCTGGGCCAGGCGGTGCGCTACATGGACCTGGCCACCGCCTATGCGATGTGGGGTGCAATCGGCGTGATCGGTACCGCCACCTGCGGCCGCCTGCTGTTCGGCAACCGCCTGCGCCCGATCGGCTGGGTTGGCATCGCCCTGGTCACGGCGGCGGTACTGCTCCTCAGCACCGCCAAGTAGCAGCATGCCCGGTCGCGAGCGGGGCGGCGATGATGCAGCGATTTGCGAAGTCGCCCGTGCTCATCGACACTGCGGTTTTCCACATGGAGTGCCCGCATGTTCAGCCACATCACCGTAGGAACGAACGACATGGATGCCGCACGTCGCTTCTACGACGCCCTGTTCGCTGCGATGGACGCGCGTGCGGGCGTATTCGACGAGAAGGGACGGCTGCTGTACTTCAAGGATGGGCGGATGTTCGGTGTAACCGCGCCGATCGATGGGCAGCCAGCGTGCCATGCCAACGGTGGCACCATCGGTTTCAGTCTGGGCAGTGCAGAGGCCGTGCGTGCCTGGCAGGAAGCTGGAGTGGCTCACGGTGGTACCGCCATCGAAGATCCGCCCGGCATCCGCAACATGTCCGGTCGGCAGGTGTTCCTGGCCTATCTGCGTGACCCGGGTGGCAACAAGCTGTGTGCGGTGCATGTAATGTCGTGATCGGACAGGATGCGCGTGGCCGCGCCGCAGGCGGTGCGCGCGGCCCGCGCAAGCCAAGGGTGCGCGGGCCGCGCGCGCGTGATACCACGGAATGAGCGGACGGGCCTGCGACCGCAGGCCGCAACTTCATGCTCTGTCCACTGCGGTTCAGCCAGAATCGGTCGGCTAATTCCCTGATCTACCGGAGAACGCCGCCCCATGGATGTACTGGAGCCGCAACAATCCCCGGTGCGCACCCTTCGGCCTGTGTTCGCCTTCGCGGCGATCGTTGTCGTGGCGTTCGCGCTGTTCGTCAGCCTGTTTCCACTCGGTGCGGGCCGCCTTCTGCTGAAGGCGCAGGACTGGGCCGCACTGAATGTCGGCTGGTACTACCTGCTGGCGATGACCCTCTACCTGGTGTTCGTGGTCGGAGTGGCGCTGTCCAAGTACGGCGGCATCAAGCTGGGTGCTGACCATGACGAGCCGGAGTTCAGCTACCTCTCGTGGGCCGGCATGCTGTTCGCGGCCGGCATCAGCATCACCCTGTTCTTCTTCTGCGTCTCCGAACCGCTGACCCACTACCTGCAGCCGCCGCAGGGCGATCCGGCTGCGGGCGAGGCCGGTGCACGGCAGGCCATGCAGCTGTTGTTCCTGCATTGGGGCCTGCACGGCTGGGGCGTGTTCGCACTGGCAGCGATGGCGATGGCCTATTTCGCCTATCGCCACAACCTGCCACTGGCGCTGCGCTCGGCGCTGTACCCGCTGATCGGCAAGCGCATCAACGGCCCGATCGGCTACACCGTGGATGCGCTGGGCATCGTCGCCACCGTGTTCGGCATCGGCGCCGACATGGGCTTCGGGGTGCTGCACCTCAATGCCGGGCTGGCGCACCTGTTCAACATCCCGCATTCCAACCTGGTGCAGATCATCCTGGTGGTGGCGATGATGGGCGCGGCGGTGGCCGTGGCCGTCTCCGGCGTGGAGAAGGGCGTGCGCTGGATGGCCAACATCAACATGCTGCTGGCGATCGCGCTGGTGCTGTTCATGCTGTTCGCCGGGCCGACGCAGTACCTGTTCAGCACCTTGATGCAGAACCTGGGCGACTACCTGGGCAGCGTGGTCGGCAAGAGTTTCGATGTGTATGCCTACGGCGGCCGCCCCGAATGGCTGGGCGGCTGGACGGTGTTCTACTGGGCATGGTGGATCGGCTGGGCACCGTTCGTGGGCTTGTTCATCGCACGCATCTCACGGGGCCGCACCATCCGCGAATTCGTGTTCGGCGTGCTGCTGATCCCGCTGGGCTTCACCCTGGCCTGGCTGTCGATCTTCGGCAACAGCGCGCTGGACCAGGTGCTGCACCACGGCCAGCAGCAGTTGGCACAGCTGGCGGTTGATGATCCACCGACGGTGCTCTACGCGTTGTTGGATGGCTACCCGTGGAGTCGCACGGTGATCGCGGTGACGGTGCTGGTCAGCTTCATCTTCTTCGTGACCTCGGCCGACTCGGGCGCGGTGGTGTTGTCCACGTTGTCGTCGCATGGCGGCGCACCCGAGGACGACGGCCCACGTTGGCTGCGGGTGTTCTGGGGCACCGTGATCGCGGTGCTGACGGCGGGCCTGCTGCTGGCCGGCAGCATCGACGCACTGAAATCGGCGGTGGTACTGGCGTCGTTGCCGTTCTCGGCGATCCTGTTGTTGATGATGTGGGGGCTGACCCGCGCCTTCAGTGACGAGTCGCATCGCAAGCGCGCGCTGCAGTACCGGCCGTCACCGCTGATCGGAGACGATCGCCACCACCAGGGCTGGCGCCAGCGCCTGAGCCAGGCCATGCACTTCCCGGTGCGCGACCAGGTCTACCGTTTCATGGATGACACGGTGAAGCCGGCGATGGAGGCGGTGGCCGAGCAGCTGCGCGGGCAGGGCTGGGACGTGGCCACGCGCTTTGAGGCCGGCGACATGGAGTTGACGGTGAACCACGGCGAGCAGCAGGACTTCCTGTACCGGGTGATCCTGAGTGGCTACCTGACGCCGTCGTTCGCCGCGCAGCAGCTGCGCAACCAGCGCTACTACCGCGCCGAGGTGCACCTGTTCGAAGGCAGCCAGGATTACGACCTGGTCGGCTACAGCCGCAAGCAGATCATCAACGACATCATCAGCCAGTACGAACGACACCTGCAGTTCCTGCACCTGAGCCGGTGATGCGGTCGGTGCGGACCGTGGGTCCGCACCGACCTGTAGAGCCGAGCCCATGCTCGGCTGCGCGGTGCCGAAGAGCAGCCGAGCATGGCTCGGCTCTACAGTGGCAATCAGAACCGGTAACGCGCTCCCAGCGAGACGAACTGCCCGCGCAGGTTGTACTGGCTGATGTCGAAGCCGTTGGAACCGCCAGCCGGATCGAACGGCGGGTCCCTGTCGGTCAGGTTCAGCACCGACAGCGACAGCGTGGTGTTGGGAATCCCTTCGTACGCCACGTACAGGTCCAGCTGGTGATAGGGCTTGACGCGGTCGCGCAGGCCCGGATTGCTGGTCGCGGTCGCCACGCGCTGGTCGTAGCCGCTCACGTACTGCAGGCTCAGCGTGCTGCTCCAGTCACCGACCGCCCAGTTCAGCGATGTGGTGCCGCGGGTACGGGGTAGCGCACCGTGACGGTTATTGCCGGCGCCGTCATACGGTGCCTGCCCGGCCACCAGCGGCTGCTTGAAGCTGAGCAGGTGGGTCCAGCTGCCGGCCACGGTGAAGTTGCCCCAGCCCTCGGTGCGGAAGGTGTGGTTGGCGTCCAGGTCCAGCCCCGAAGTGGTCAGTTCCCCCTGGTTGGCGTACTGGTTGGTGATGAACTGGATGCGCCCCTGCGCATCACGTTGTACACGACCGGGGAACAGCGTCGGGTTGTCGACGATGAACTGCGCACTGTCAGGCTTGACCAGGTTGTCCTGCACGATGCGGTACCAGTCCAGGCCGATGCTGGTATCGCCATCCGGCGACCACACCGCCCCCACATTGAAGTTGCGCGAGCGCTCGGCCTTCAGGTCCGGGTTGCCGGTGCGGATGTTGGTTACGCCACGGCTGCCGCCGGGCTGCAGCGGATCCAGCGGATCGATCACCGAGCCATAGCTGACGGTCTGGCCGGGCGCGATCTCCGGCAACGAAGGTGCGCGGAACCCGCGCGAGAACGAACCACGCAGCAGCAGGCTGTCCAACGGCTGCCAGCGCAGCGCCACCTTCGGCGAGAACGCCTTGCCGAAGTCGTCGTAGTGGTCGCCACGGCCGGCCACCTGCAGTTCCAGCGTGCGGTGCAGCGGCACGCTCAGCTCGGCGTAGGCAGCACTGACCTGGCGCTCGCCGTTGACCACGTTGATCGCCGGGCGCAGTTCGGTGCCCGACAGCACCTGGGCGCTGGTGCGCGCATCCAATGATTCTTTGCGGAACTCCGCGCCCCAGGCGAAGCCGACTGAACCGGCCGGCAGCTCCCACAGCGAGGTCGAGGCCTTCACGTTCAACGCGTGCAGTTTGTACCAGCCCGGGCGCTTGGTCTGCAGGCGCAGGGCATCCAGCGCGCCCGGCGTGCTGGACGGGTTGAGGAAGTTGTAGCTGCCGTCGCGCAGGATCTGCTCGAACGCATAGCGGTTGACGAAGTTGTCGACGTATTCGCGCTGCGCGCTCTGCGAGGTCAGCGCCGCCACTTCCCAGTCCCAGCGCTCGCCACTGCCGCGCACGCCGGCCAGGGCACGGTAGAACACCTGAGTGTTGTCCTTCAGGCGCGGGCCGAGGTCGAAGAAGGTGTACTCGAACGGCAGCGGCGTGCTGCCCGGATTGTTGGGGTGGCCGACCGGCAGCACTGCCGGCACGTCGATGAGCGTGCCGGTGGCCGGGTTGTAGGCACGCAGGCCCGGGCCGACGGTCAGCGGCGCGCTGAAGATCTGGTCGGCCTTGTTGTGGCTGTACAGCACATCGGCGAAGGCCTCGACGCTGTCATTGAAGCGGTAAGTCGCGCTCAACGACGCCTGCAGGCGCTCGGCGCCGGGTTGCAGGGTCTTGAATGGCTGCGCGTTGAAGGCGCAGGCCTGGCCGGGCAGGGTGCTGCCGAAGTCGCTGTACGGGCGCAGCTGGCTGCCATCAGGGCAGTTGCCGAACGGTTGCGGCGCGCGCGGGTTGGACAGCCAGTTGCCACCGGCGGTGGACCAGCCGGCCAGGCGGCCGCCGGGCTTGTCTCGGAAATCGCCGCTGCGGGTGTAGGCGCGCTGATCGGCGTCGAGGCGGTCGCGCTTGAGCAGGTCCAGCCCGAACAGCACGTTCCAGCCCTGCTGTTCCAGGTCGCCGAAGCCGGCCAGCAGGTTGGCCTTGCGTTCGTCCAGGCCGCCCTGGGTGGCGGTACCGAAGCCGCCGCCCACTTCCACGCCCTGGAAGTTCCTGCGCAGGATGATGTTGATGACACCGGCGATGGCGTCGGAGCCATACACCGCCGAGGCGCCGTCCTTCAGCACTTCGATGCGTTCCACCGCGCTGATCGGCAGCGCGTTGAGGTCGACGAAGGTATCCTGGGTATTGAGCGCGAAGCCGAAGTTGGACACGCGGTAGCCGTTGACCAGCACCAGTGTGTTCTTCGGCGACAGGCCACGCAGGCCGATCGAGGCCGAGCCGGCGGCGAAGCTGCCGGTGTACTGCTCGTCGAAGCTGTTGCCGGCATTGGCCGACAGGTTGCGCAGCACGTCGGTAAGGGTGGAGCGGCCGGTCTGCTCGATCTGTTCGCGGCTGACGATCTGCACCGGGTTCGGCCCGGCGGTATCGCTGCGCTTGATGTTGGAGCCGGTCACCAGCACGGTGCCGAGGGTGGTGCTGTCCTTGCCGGTGTCGGCGGTTTCAGCGGCGCCGGCAGCGCCGGCGGTAAGGCCCAGCGCGATGGCGCCGGCAAGCAGGTTCAGGGTGGTGCGGTACATGGAAGCGACAACGCCGAACGGGGGAGGAGCCGTCAGTACCGCATGCAGGTACATGCACCTTCCAATGACGAAAGCGCATTCAGTTATACATCACAGGTTCTTAACGAACCAGCTCGGTGGGTGCGGACCGTTGGTCCGCACGCCCCTGTAGAGCCGAGCCTACGCTCGGCTCCACACACTGGCCGGAAAGCAGCCGAGCATGGCTCGGCTCTACAGAACGCAATGTCAGACGATCACGGCCGCAGCAGCACCTTGCCATTGCGTCCCGACCCAGCACCGGCCTTCGCTGCCTGGGCGATATCGTCCAGCGCGAAGATCTGCTCCACCGGCAGGGTCAATTCACCCTGCGCCGCACGCTTTAGCAGTTCGCCAACCAGCCGGCGCTTGTCCTCCACCGCCATCGCCTGACTGACCTTGCTGCCCCAGAAGCCCTTCACCGTGGCTTCCTTGTAGATCAGGCCGCCAGCGGGAATGCGCATGGGTTCGCCGCTCATCACACCGAACGACACCAGCGTGCCGTGGTGCCCGAGCAGGTCGACCAGGTCACCGCTGGCGTCGCCGCCGATGGAATCCACCGCGGCTGCGGCCTGCGTTTCGCCGGTGGCTTCACGAACGCGATCCTTCCAGCCTTCTACCGAGGTGTCGAATACATGATCGATGCCGAGCGCCTGCAACTGCACCACGGCGGCGGCGTTGCGCACCAGGTTGGCCACATGCACGCCACGCGCCTTTGCCAACATCGCCAGCGACTTGCCGACCGCGCCGTTGGCGGTGTTCTGCACGACCCATTGCCCCGCTTCGACATGCAGGAATTCCAGCAGCATCAGCGCACTCAGCGGCATCGCGATCAGCTGCGCGGCCATTTCGTCGGGGATCGCCTCCGGCATCGGAATCACCATGCGTGCCGGTGCAATGAACGCCTCGGCCCAGGTGCCGTGTACCGAGGCGGCGGCAACCCGCTGGCCGATCTGCAGGCCGTCGACGCCATCGCCGAGTGCATCGACCACGCCCAGTGCTTCACTGCCACCGATCGCCGGCAGCGTCGGCTTGTAGCCATACAGGCCACGCACGGTCAGCAGGTCGTGGTTGTGGATCGAGGCCAGCACGGTGCGGATACGCACCTCGCCGGGGCCGGGCTCGGGCAGGGCGGCATTGGCAATGGTGAGGACGTCGGCCGGGTTGCCGAAGGAGGAGTACTGGGCGGCGCGCATGGGCGGTGTTCCGGTGAAAGTTGATGTTGTACCGAACTGGGGACGCAGGGGATGTCGACAAGGCGTCGCCGCTGCAACACGGCATCCTGCGACTGATCGTCGCGACATGTGTTGATTACCGCATCTTGTGTTGACGGCTCGGGATATCCCCACTATGTTGTGGCCGTCACTCCCGGTCAGCCGCCGCCGCCGGACATGCAGCAAACGTCCCGCGGCCCGCCCCTGAAGGCTTGCCGTGTCGACGCGGCCGCTATCGCGCGGACCCAGATCGCCCCCACGGCCCGGATACCGGCCGCAGGCGCAGGCCATTGCCGACGACCTGGTGTTCCCGCGCTATGGCATCCCACCCCGACCGCCCCGTGCGCCGGTATCGCGTGCAGGGCCGCCACGGCATCGACCGCCAACGCGCGTGCGAGCCTGGAGTTCCACCACCATGACCGACAGTACCTTCCGCGTGGCCGATCTGGCCGGCGCTGGCGACGCCTTGCGCGCCGGTGGCGAGCGTGTGCCGACCTGGATCACCAAGGAGGCCGGCAACCGCCGCCTGCCGTTCGACGCCGAGCGCCTGCAACGCAGCATCGATACCGTGCACGCCGAGTTCCCGCAGCTGGATGTGAGCGACTACCGCCGCGTGGTGCAGGCGATGGTCGAGCGCAAGCCCAGCCTCAGTGCTGATGACCTGGTCGACCTGCTGATCCGCGAGGCCGAGTCGCGCGTGGACCTGGTCGCGCCGGAGTGGGAACAGTTTGCCGCGCGCATCTACCTGCGGCGGCTGTACAAGCGCGCCAGCCGCAACCGCTTCTACGATGTCAGCCTGAAGTACGGCTCCTACGTGGGCCTGCAGGAGAGCCTGGCTGACCGCGGCATCTACAGCAACGACATCCTGCGCTGCTATTCCAAGGAAGAACTGCAGCAGGCCGGCGAGATGATCGACCCGGAGCGCGACCGCCTGTTCGCCTACAACGGCCTGTACCTGCTGGCCACGCGCTACCTGGCCAGCGATCGCAGCCGTGAGGTCTACGAACTGCCGCAGGAGCGCTGGCTGACCATTGCGCTGTACCTGATGCAGGAAGAGGGCGGGGCTGGTGAGAGCGGCCGCGTACGCCGCATGCAGCTGGTCGGCGAGGCGTACTGGGCGCTGTCCAACCTGTACATGACGGTGGCCACGCCGACCCTGGCCAACGCCGGCAAGGTGGGCGGCCAGCTGTCCAGCTGCTTCATCGACACGGTGGATGACAGCCTGCAGGGCATCTATGACTCCAATACCGATATCGCCCGTGTTTCGAAGCATGGCGGCGGAGTGGGTGCGTACCTCGGCTACGTGCGCAGCAGCGGTGCGCCGATCCGTGGCGTGCCCAATTCGTCCGGGGGCGTGGTGCCGTGGATCAAGCAGCTCAACAACACCGCCGTATCGGTGGACCAGCTCGGCCAGCGCAAGGGCGCGGTGGCGGTGTACCTGGATATCTGGCACCGCGATATCGAAGCCTTCCTCGATCTGCGCCTGAACAATGGCGACCAGCGCCTGCGTGCGCACGATGTGTTCACCTCGGTGTGCGTGCCGGACCTGCTCATGGAGGCGGTCGAGCGCCGTGCCGACTGGTACCTGTTCGATCCGCACGAAGTGAAGAGCGCCAAGGGCTGGTACCTGCAGGACTTCTACGATGAGAAGCGCGGATCGGGCAGCTTCCGTGACCGCTATGCGGAACTGGTGGCCGACGAGCGCATCAGCCGCCGCACGGTGAAGGCGATCGACCTGTTCAAGCGGATCATGCTCAGCCAGCTGGAGACCGGCAACCCGTTCCTGTTCTACCGCGACGAGGTCAATCGCAGGAATCCGAACAAGCACGCGGGCATGATCTATTCCAGCAACCTGTGCACCGAGATCCTGCAGAACATGAGCCCGACGCGGATGATCCAGGAGATCGTCAGCGGCGATCAGATCGTCACCACCCGGCGTGCCGGTGACTTCGTGGTCTGCAACCTGTCCTCGATCAATCTCGGTCGTGCGATCAGTGCGCCGGATGACCTGCTGGCCTCCGATGTGCTGGAGCGGCTGATCCCGATCCAGGTGCGCATGCTCGACAACGTGATCGACCTCAACGCGCTGCCGGTGCCGCAGGCCACGATCACCAACCGCAAGTACCGCGCCATCGGCCTGGGCACGTTCGGCTGGCACCACCTGCTGGCGCAGCAGGCGATCCAGTGGGAATCGCCGGACGCCGAGGCGTTGGCCGACCGCCTGTACGAGCGCATCAACTTCCTGACCATCCAGGCCAGCGCACAGCTGGCCAAAGAAAAGGGCAGCTACCCGATGTTCGCCGGCAGCGACTGGCACAACGGCCGCTATTTCCGTGACCGCGACTATAGCGGTGCCGCCTGGGACGGCCTCGCCCGCGAGGTGGCTACACACGGCCTGCGCAATGGCTGGCTGCTGGCGGTGGCGCCGAACATGAGCACCGCGCAGATTGCGGGTTCCACGGCTTCGATCGACCCGATCTACAGCGCGTTCTACTACGAGGAAAAGAAGGACTTCCGGCGGCCGGTGGCCGCACCGGGCCTGTCGCTGGAAACCTGGCCGTACTACGAGAAGGGCGCCTACAAGGTCGACCAGTTCGCCAGCGTGCGCCAGAACGCGCGCCGCCAGCGCCATGTCGACCAGTCGATCAGCTTCAACCTGTACGTGCCCAGCACCATTCGCGCCAGCACGTTGTTGGAGCTGCATCTGACGGCATGGCGTGAGGGTCTGAAGACCACCTACTACGTGCGCTCCAACGACATCGACATCAGCGAATGCGAGTGGTGCGCCAGCTGATCGCGGCCGCCCTGTAGAGCCGAGCCCACGCTCGGCTCAGACGCGAAGAGCAGCCGAGGATGGGCTCGGCTCTACATCCGCAATGCACGTAATGCGAAGGCAAACGACCATGGCAACCCCGCTCGACCGCATCAAGATCCTCGAACCGCGCCACCCGAACCGCAGCACCGGCATCATCAATGGCCGCACCAGCGGCATCCTGAACTGGAACGACATTCCGTACCCCTCGTTCTATCGGGCCTACAAGGAGTTGTCGACCAACTTCTGGATTCCCGACGAGGTGGACATGAAGCTGGATGCGCGCCAGTACGGCGAGCTGTCCGGGCGCGAGAAGAACGCTTACGACTCGATCATCGGCCTGCTGGCCACGCTGGATTCGCCACAGACGCGCTTCATCTACAACGTGGCCGAGTACATCACCGACCCGGCGGCGCATGCCAACGCGGCGATCATCGGCCAGCAGGAGGTGATCCACAACGAGAGCTACAGCTACGTGCTGGCCTCGATCACCGACCTGCCGAACCAGAACCGCATCTTCGAGATCGCCCGCACGCACCCGACCATCATCAAGCGCAACGCGCCGATCATGGGGGCGTATGACGATTTCATGCGCGAAAAGACCGCCGAGACCCTGCTGAAGTCGCTGATCCAGTCGTCGATCCTGGAGGGCATCAACTTCTATTCCGGGTTTGCCTACTTCTACAACATGGTGCGGCAGAACCGCATGACCGGCACCGGCAAGATCATCAGCTTCATCAACCGTGACGAGCTGGCCCACACCAAGTTCATCAGCGAGCTGATCCGCGCCATCATCGGCGAGAACCCGGAGCTGCAGACCAATGAACTGACCGCGTACGTGCACCAGGCGTTCGAGCATGCGATCGAACTGGAGACGCAGTGGTCCTCGGAAGTACTGGACGGCATCGACGGCATCGATGTCGAGGAGATGACGCGCTACGTGAAGTACCGGGCCAACAAGATGGCCGGCATGCTGGGCATCGAGCGCCTGTATAGCGACACCACCGACAACGTGATGCCCTGGATCAAGGCCTACGCCGACAACTTCACCGAGACCAAGACCGACTTCTTCGAGATGCGCAATGCAAGCTACAAGAAGACCAACGTCGACAACGGGTTCGACGACCTCTGAGCCCAGCGCCGCGCTGAGCATCCTGGTGGTGGTTGCCTCGTTGAGCGGCAACACCCGCGAACTCGGCCGGCTGATTGCCAAACGCTGCCGCGCTGCCGGCCATACGGTGCACTGGCAGGAGGCCGACGACCTGCGCCAGGCACCGCCGCTGGCGGCCGATGAGGCCGACCTGGTGCTGCTGGGCTGCTGGACCGACAACGCCGGGCGTACGCCAGCGGAGATGAAGGCGTGGGTGGCCGGTATTGTCGAGCGCGGCGAGCGGCCACGGCAGCTGGCGGTGTTCGGCACCGGCGAAACGCAGTGGGGGCAGGAATACTACTGCGGTGCCGTGCACCGGCTGATCCACTATTTCCGCAGCGACTACCCGCCGCTGGAGATCGAACAGATGCCGCATGGCGTTCGCCACGCCGAGGCCATCAGTGCCTGGACCGATGCGGTCCTGGCCCACTACTGGAGCAACACCGATGCAGATCATCGACGCCACCACGCCTGAGCAGTTCCAGCAGCTGCTGGCCGAGCACCCGCGGGTGCTGGTGGATTTCCACAAGGACCAGTGCCCGGGCTGCCGGATGCTGGAAATGTCCCTGCACCGGGTAGCCACCAGCAGTGCAGGCCAGGGTACCACCCTGCTGCGCGTGCAGCTGGAGGTGCTCGGCGAGGCGTTCTTCCGTGAGCTGGGGCTGCGGCAGACACCGACGCTATCGCTGTTCCGTGATGGTGACGAACGCACGCGACTGGCCGGGTTCCAGTCGCCGCAGCAGATCGAGGTCGCGATCGCGTTGTATCTGTGAGGCCCGGGTGGTTGCATCGGTAGCGCCGGGCCATGCCCGGCAGCCTTTCGCGGGATCCTGATCTCTGTAGAGCCGAGCCATGCTCGGCTGCTGTTCGCGCGGTGCGCGATGAGTCGAGCATGGCTCGACTCTACAAGCGCATCCACGCATGGCGTGGATCTACCGGGGCAGGGGCCGTCCATTTGGCGTCACCCGCCGCTGAAGGTATCCACCAGCAGCTTCACGTTCAGCACCACGATCACCAGCGCGATCACCCAGGCAATCGCACCCAGCCAGCGCGGCGCCACCAGCGCACCCATCGTCACCTTGTCGGTCACGATCCGCACCAGCGGGATGATCGCAAACGGCAGCTGCATCGACAGCACCACCTGGCTCAGCACCAGCAGCTTCACCGCGCCCTGGTCGCCGAACAGCATGATCACCACCACCACCGGAATGATCGCCAGCGCCCGCGTGATCAGCCGCCGCAGCCACGGCGGCAGGCGCAGGTGCAGGAAGCCTTCCATCACGATCTGCCCGGCCAGCGTAGCGGTCACCGTTGAATTCAGGCCCGACGCCAGCAGCGCCACCGCGAACAACGTCGCCGCCGCGCCCACCCCCAGCATAGGCGCCAGCAGCTGGTGCGCCTGCTCGATGTCTTCCACATCGAAGCGGCCATTGGCATGGAACACCGCCGCCGCCAGGATCAGGATGCTGGCGTTGATGAACAGTGCCAGGGTCAGCGCGAGGGTGCTGTCGGTCACCGCCCAGCGCAGCGCGCTGCGACGGCCCTCATCGGTGCGCGGGTAGGCGCGGGTCTGCACGATGGACGAATGCAGGTACAGGTTATGCGGCATCACCGTGGCGCCGATGATGCCGATGGCGATGTACAGCGCGTGCGGATCGGTCACCACCTGGGCGCGCGGAATGAACCCGCCCAGCACCGCCATCACCGGTGGTGCGGCCAATGCGATCTGCACCATGAAGCAGCCGAAGATCACCATCAGCAGCGCGATTACGAACGCTTCCAGTGCGCGGAAGCCGCGGTTCATCAACAGCAGTACCAGAAGCGTGTCCAGCGCGGTGATCACTGCGCCCCAGAGCAGGGGCAGGTCGAACAGCAGCTTCAGCGCGATCGCAGTGCCGATCACCTCGGCCAGGTCGCAGGCGATGATGGCCGCCTCGCACAGCGCCCACAGTGCCAGGTTCACCGGCTTGGGGTAACGCGCGCGGCAGGCCTGCGCCAGGTCCATGCCGGTGGCGATGCCCAGCCGCGCCGACAGCGCCTGCAGGATCACCGCCATCAGGTTGGAAATGAGGATGACAGACAGCAGCAGGTAGCCGAAGCGCGAGCCGCCGGCCAGATCGGTGGCCCAGTTGCCCGGGTCCATGTAGCCGACCGAAATCATGTAGCCCGGGCCGAGGAAGGCCAGCAGGCGGAACCACCAGTGCCCCTTGTCGGGTACCGCCACCGAGGCATTGAGCGCGCCCAGGCTGGCCGGGGTGGGGGCCGAAGGGTCGCGGGGCGCCAGGGTGTTCATGGGTCCGAATATAGCTCCTGCTATAGTCATTAGCAATGTGAAACAATCGTCTTTATCGCGTTACTGGTCCAGAATTCAGTTTCAAACCCGGAGTAGACCGGAAGAACAGGCGCAGGCGTGGGCAAGACCGACGATTCGACATCGCTGAAAAGCACCCCCTTGATCGAGGCCGAGCGCCAGGTCGAGAGCTTCCGCCAAGTGCGCGAGGCGCACCGGATGGAGCTGGTGGAGGACTATGTCGAGCTGATCTCGGACCTGCTGGCCGACGGTGGCGAGGCCCGCCAGGTCGATATCGCCACCCGCCTGGGCGTGGCCCAGCCCACCGTGGCGAAGATGCTGCGGCGGTTGGCTCGTGATGGCTGGGTGGTGCAGCGGCCGTACCGCGGCGTGTTCCTGACCCCGGAAGGCGAGGCGCTGGCGCATGCCAGCCGCCAGCGGCACCAGACCGTGGAGCGTTTCCTGCTGGCACTGGGCGTGGACCCTGATACGGCACGGCGTGATGCGGAGGGTATCGAGCACCATGTGAGCGAGCAGACGCTGGCGCTGTTCGAGGCGTTCGTGCGCAAGGCCGAGGGTGAGGCGCCGTAACGGTAGCGCCGGGCCATGCCCGGCGGCCGTTCGCGCGATCCCGGTTTTTGTAGAGCCGAGCCATGCTCGGCTGCCGTTTGCACGGTGATGGAATGCGTCGAGCATGGCTCGACGCTACAGGTCAGGCGGGCAGCGGGCCTGTACCTGCGCGCACGCCCGTTTCGCCCATTCCTTCAACACCGGCTGCAACCCTTCGTAACGCCGCCCCTGCCAGCCGTTGGCCAGCACCTTGCCGTCGGCATCGATCAGCACCAGATTCGGCGGTGCCAGCCCAGCCAGGGCCTGCAGCGCCGGCATGCGCGCGGCGCGGCGCGGGTCCAGCACCGGCCACGGCATGTCCTGCGCGTGCATGTAGCGGCGCAGCGCGCTCTCGCTCTCATCCAGGCTGACGTACACCACTTCGGTATCGGCGCCGGCCTCGCGCAACGCGTCGCGTACGCTGCGCAGTGTGGGTACGAAGGCATGGCACGGCGCACACCAGTCGGCGCCGAAGTACAGCGCCACCAGCTTCGGCGGCGGCGTCCACTGCATCGGCCGCAGCGAGCGCTGTTCCGGCCGCATCAGCGAGGCCGAGACCTGCGCGTGCAGGTCCGCAGCCATCGCCGGCGCGCCCAGCAGCAGGGCACAGGCCAGCAACAACGCTCGTAGTGGCTCAGAACGCATAACGCCGGTTGACGTACCACGAGCGCGCGAAACGCGGCCCGTAGACATAGTCGCTGTCACGCAGCGCGCCTACCTCCAGATCCTTCTGGCGCTGATCGAACACGTTCTTGACGCCCGCGGCCACCGACACTTCCTGCTGCGCCTGCGCGCCCAGATGGCGGTGCCAGCGCGCACCAAGATCAGTGACCAGGAACGAACGCGTACGGTGCAGCTCGCCCAGCCGGTTGTTCAGTACCGACATCGGGCCGGTATGGCGCAGCGCGACGAAGGTCTCCCACGGCTCGGCCGGCATCCAGCTGAGCTGGGCCAGGCCGGTCCAGCGCGGGGTCTTCAGGTAATCGCGGCTTTCGATGACGGTGTCGCCACCATCGCCGGTATCGTCGAAGATGCGTTGCGGTTCGCGGAAGCGCGAGCGATACCACGAAGCACCGGCGGTCAGGCGCCACTGCGGCGAGGGTTGCCAGCCCAGGTTGGTTTCCGCGCCCAGCACGTTCGAGCCGGAGGCGTTGTAGCGCAGCTGGCTCAGCTGGCCGTCATCGCCGCGCTGGATCTCGCCCAGCGCGAAGGTATCGCGGATGCGTGCATAGGACGCAGTGGCATCCCAGCTCCACACCGGATTGGCCGGGTCCGACCGCCAATCGAAGCCGAACAGGGTGGTCAACGCGCGCTCTTCCTTCAGACCATCGGTATTGCGCACGCGCACCTGTTCGCCGCCGAGCGTATCGACGTGCACATCCTCGACGAAGATCTCCGGTGCACGGAAGCCGGTGGCAATGCCCGCCCGCCATTTCAGGTTTGGCGTGGCCTGCCAGGCCAGCGCGATGCGCGGCGAGAACACCGCGTTGTCCAACTCCGAGCTCTTGTCCACGCGTGCACCCAGCACCACGTCGACGTTGTCGCGCAGGCTCCACTCGTCCTGGATGAAGGCGCCCAGGTTGTGGAAGGTGGCATCCTCCAGCACGGCAAGACGCTGGCCGTCACCGGTGCGATTGTCGTCGCGCAGCGCCTCGTGCTTGTACTGCACGCCGAAGGCCAGCGCGTGCGCACCCAACCGCCAGTTCAACTGGCTGTCGATGTAGTGCAGCGGGTTGTGCGTGCGGCCGTACTGGCGCCACGAACGCGAGGCCGCGCTGCCGGCCACGTTGCGGTCCAGTTGCGAAGGGTCATAGCCGGGCGTGGACGGATCGGTGGCCACGTCACCCAGGCCGCCGTAGAAGCTGTCGCGATCGATGTCGGCGAAGGCGTAGGCCAGGCGGAAATCAACGTCGGCATTGATTTGCTGGTCCCATGACACGCTGCCGTGCCGGTACTTCGTATCCAGCGACTCGGCGATGTTGGCCAGGTATTCCGGTTGATCCAGTCGGTTGCCGCCGCGGCGGGTTTCATCGGTCACCTGCAGGTCCAGGCGCAGCCGCGCGCCGGGACTGGGTGCATACCAGGCCTGCAGCCCGCCCACCTTGAGGTTCTTGCGGGTGATCTCGGTATAGCCGTCGCCGTTGTAGTCGATGCCGTTGTTCCAGTTGCGCTGGGCAATCACTGAAAGCCCGGCGTCGGCGTCCTTCGCCACCAGGTCCAGGCGCACGTCGGCATTCTTCTGCGGCGTGCCCTTCAGCACGTCCACACCGGCCTGCACATGGCCGCCGCTGCGTGCAGGCAGCGGCGGAATCAGGTTGATCACACCGGCGACCGCGCCCGGGCCGTACAGCGCCGAGCCACCGCCCTTGACCACTTCGATGCGGTCGACGAAGCCGGCCGGAATCTGTTCCAGGCCATAGACGCTGCCCAGCGTGGACAGCAGCGGAATGCCATCGAACAGCAGCTGGTTGTAGGCGCCGGGCAGGCCCAGCAGCTGAACTTCGCTGGTGTTGCAGTTCTGGCAGTTGCTCTCCACGCGCAGGCCGTTGATCAGCTCGGCGGCACGCGAGAAGTCGGTGGCCGCGCGCAGCGCGATGTCTTCCTTGCGCAGCACTTCGGTGCGGATCGGGACATCGGAGAGCAGGCGTTCGCTGCGGGTGGCGGTGCTGACCTTGACCTGCACGCGGTCCAGCTCGGTCGGCTTGGGTGTAGCAGCCAGCGCGGGCAGAGGCAGGGTCAGGGCGATGGCGGCGGCCAAGGGCAGCCGACGGAAGAGGGGATTGGCAACGGGCATGGGGGCGTCGTCCTTGGGGGAAGAAATGCGGCGAGGGCGACCTGGCTGACGCATATGAAAGCAGTAGCTTATCAACATAGCAATTGCTATATAACGAAGCCGTAGCCATTCCGTGTGGGGCGGCGGTCGAGTCAGATCATGGGGGTGTTATAACATTACACAAAGCAGCGACAACCCTGCCGGTGGTCATGTCGTTCTGGGGCGCTGCAGAGGGTGGGGGTCAGAGCCCGTTCCTGCGGAAAGGGATCCGACCCCGGGCGCCGGCCTCGATCAGCCGCGGCGGAAGGCGGCGGGGCTTCGGGCGCCGACGATGATCATGCGGATCATCGTGGAGATCTGTTCGACCAGTTCCGGATCCTTCTCCGGCGGCAGGTCCATGGCGGTGGCGCCCATCGCGAACACCAGCCGGGTGATGGCCTTGGCCACCAGTTCCGGGGCGTGCAGCACCGCGCCATCCAGCGCGGCCAGGCGCACCAGGTCGTGCTGCAGTTCTTCTTCGAAATAGTGCAGCTCGCGTTCGACGGCGTGCTTGAAGTCGTCCGAGCCGACCGCGCCTTCGCGCAGCAGCACGTGCAGCAGCTTGTCGTCGGCGCGCAGCTGCTCCATGAAGGTCTCCACGGAAACGCGCACCACGCTGGTGGCGGTGGAGGTGGCGCGCTGGCGGGCCTCGCCGATGATGGTGCGCAGCGAGCGGCCGGCCGCATCGATCAGCGCCACGGCCAGTTCGTCCATGTCGCGGAACTGCCGGTAGAAGCTGTTGGGCGCGATGCCGGCCTCACGTGCCACTTCGCGCAGGCTGAGCGTGGACAGGCTGCGGTGCGGCCCGATCAGTTTCAGGGCGGCGGCAAGCAGATCCTCGCGGCTCACCGTACGGCGGGCCGGGCTGTTGGCATCTTCGGGCGTCGACAAGGCGGTGGCGGCGGCCATGGGGGTTCCGGTGGGGCGAGGCTGAATCATACCCAATCCGGTTCATTATACACATGTATACACAGGTGTATGTGCGCCCGTATAGTGCGCCCATGAGCGCTGTCGTCCGTCCGTCCCTGTTCTCTCCGTACCGCTGGGTCTCGCCGTCGCTGTTCGATTTCTGGGCGGGCCAGCTCAATCCCCTGTGGACACTGCGCGAGCCAATGGCCCGCCTGGTCCGGCGCGAGCCGGCCGGCGAGGGCGCGGCGACCCTGGTCCTGCGCACCAACCGGCACTGGGCTGGCATGCGCGCCGGCCAGCACGTCACCCTGGGCGTCGAGATGGAAGGACGCCTGTGGCAGCGCAGCTACAGCCCCACCGCGTTGGGGCCGCGCGAGCTGGCCATCACCGTCAAGGCGGTAGACGGCGGCCGGGTCAGCCAGCATCTGGTCCACCATGCGCGGCCGGGCGAACTGTTCCGCCTCGATGCCGCCTTCGGCGAGTTCCATATGCCGGCCGCCGCCCCAGTGCTGCTGCTGGCCGCCGGCAGTGGCATCACGCCGATGCGCAGCCTGCTGCGTGAGGCCTGCCAGCGCCCGCTGGCGGCGCCGGTGGACGTGTTCTACTGGGAGCGCACCGCGGCCCATCTGCAGTTCCGTGATGAACTGCAGGCGCTGGCCGCGGCGCAGCCGAACCTGCGCGTGCATCTGCTGACCACCCGCGACGGCGAGGTGCCGGCCGCGCGCATCGATACCCACGATCTGCAGGTCGCGGGCGATGACACGCCGCTGGCGCAGCGCCACGTGCTGGCCTGCGGCCCGGATGGGTTCGTCGCCGCTGCACGTTCGCGGCTGGCGCAGCAGGTCGCCGGCTTCCAGGCCGAAGCCTTCACCCCGCCGGCGCCGCTGGGCGATGCCAGCAGCGAAGGCGAGGTGTCGCTGACGCTTGCGCGCAGTGGCCGCCAGTTGAGCGTGCCGCGTGGCCGCTCGCTGCTGGAAAGCCTGGAAGCGCATGGCATCAAGCCCAGGCACGGTTGCCGCATGGGCATCTGCAACACCTGCACCTGTGATCGCGTCAGTGGCGCTACCCGCCACCTGCGCACCGGCGACCTGCAGTCCGACTCGGCACAGCCGGTGCGGATATGCGTGAGCGCACCGACCACCGACCTGACCCTGGATCTCTGAGGACGCCTGCCATGACCCGCGCTACCGACCGTGCCTTGAGTACTGCCGAGATGCATGCCTTCGGCGAGGAGCTCGACGCGATCCGCGACCGTGTGATCGGCAGCCTTGGCGCCTCCGATACCCGTTACATCCGCCGCGTGGCCGCCGCCGTGCGCTGGTTCGGCGTGGGTGGCCGTGGCCTGCTGTTCCTGGCGGCGTTCTCGCCGCTGTTCTGGATGCCGCTGCTGTGGCCGGCCGCGATCACCGGCACGCTGCTGCTGGCGTTGTCCAAGATCCTGGAAAACATGGAGCTGGGCCACAACGTGATGCACGGCCAGTTCGACTGGACCGGCGACCCCAAGCTCAATGGCAACACCTACGAGTGGGACATCGTTGCCACCGCCGACAACTGGCGCAAGACCCACAATTTCCGCCACCACACCTACACCAACGTGCGCGGCATGGACGATGACATCGGCTACGGCCTGCTGCGCATCTTCCCGGAACAGCGCTGGAAGCCGTTCTACCTGCTGCAGCCGATCATCGCGCCGATCTTCGCGCTGCTGTTCCAGTGGGGCGTGGCCGCGCAGGACCTGCGCCTGGGCCGTTGGCTGAAGGGGCGCATGAGTGCGCGTGCAATGTGGCTGCAGACCCGCCCGGTGGCACGGAAAATGGCCCGCCAGGTGCTGAAGGACTACGTGTTCTTCCCGCTGCTTGCCGGCCCGTTCTTCCTCACCGTGATGCTGGGCAACATGGTGGCCAACGGCCTGCGCAACATCTGGACCTACGTGATCATCTTCTGCGGCCACTTCACCGCCGAATCGGAAACGTTCCCGAAGGAGTGCCTGCGCAATGAATCGCGTGGCCACTGGTACCTGCGCCAGTTGCGTGGTTCGTCCAACATCAGCGGCGGCTTCCTGATCAACGTGCTGTCGGGCAACCTCAGCCACCAGATCGAGCACCACTTCTACCCGGACCTGCCGGCCAACCGCTATGCGGCCATTGCCAAGGAAGTGAAGGACATCTGCCACCGTTACGGCCAGCATTACAACAACGGCTCGTTGCCGCGCCAGTTCGGCCAGGTGGTCTGGCGCATCCTGCGCCACGCGTTCCCGAGCAAGCCGCGCCGCCTGCCGATGTCGGACATCATGTCCGCACCGGCGTCGGCCAACGCGGGCTGATCGACTCAGCCCGCCTTCGCCAGGGCCGCCTGTTCGCGGTCCAGGCGGCGCAGGAACACCTGCATTTCCTTGCGTGCCTGCTGGTCACCCTTGCTGCCGGCCACGCTCAGCCCGCGTTGCCACGCCTCGCGCGCCGCCTGCGGTTGGCCACCGGCAAGCCAGGCTTTGCCGAGCAGTTTCCAGGCGGCCGAGTACTGCGGATCAAGCACCACGCAGCGGCCCAGGTGGGTGGCCGCGCGGACCGGGTTGCCGGCATCCAGCCAGCCCTTGCCCAGGCCGAAGCGCAGCAGCGCGCCGTCCTTGCCGTTGGCAAGCATGCATTCCAGGGCTTCGATGTTCATCAGCGCACCTCGACCAGCAGTTCGGTGGGGCCTGGCTGGAAGCGGCCGCGATGGAACAGCAGCGGCGCGCCGCCGTTCTCGTGCGCCTCGATGATGCGTCCGGCCAGCAGCAGGTGATCGCCCACCGGCCACATCGCGTGGCGGGTACAGGTGAGATGGGCGACCGCACCGGCGATGCGTGGTGCGGCGTCCTCGTCATCATCCAGCAATGCCAGGCCGTCGAAGCGGTTGCGGACCTGCGGATCGGCGAAGCGCCGGGCCAGCGCTTCCTGGTCGGCTGCCAGCACGTTGATTGCAAAGCGGGTGGCGCGCTGGAAGGTGGACAGGCTCTGTGCGTGCAACGCCAGGTTCCACAGCACCAGTGGCGGCTGCAATGACACCGGCACGAACGAATTGATGGTCAGGCCGACCGGCTTGCCCTGTGCATCGCGCGCGCAGACGATGGCCACCCCGGTGGGGAAGTGACCGAGCAGCCGCCGCAGTGCACGCGGCGGCATCTCGACCGACGGCACCGGCGCCGGGGCGGGGAAGACCCCCGCCCACGGCCCGGCGTACGGCAGTGTCTCGCCGCTCATGAGGCCCGGGCCTGGCGGTAGCGCCGGCCGACCTCGGCCCAGTTGATGATGTTGAAGAACGCACCGATGTAGTCGGGGCGGCGGTTCTGGTAGTGCAGGTAGTAGGCGTGTTCCCAGACATCCAGTGCGAGGATCGGGGTGTTGCCGGACAGGCCAACGGCTGCACCCATCAATGGGCTGTCCTGGTTGGCGCTGCTTTCCACCTGCAGGCGGCCATCGCGATCGCTGGTCAGCCAGGCCCAGCCGCTGCCGAAACGGGTCTGCGCGGCCTTGGTGAAGGCGTCCTTGAAGGCATCGAAACCGCCGAGGTCGCGGTCGATGGCCGCTGCCAGTTCATCGTCGGGTGCGCCACCGCTGGCGCTGAGCACGGTCCAGAACAGGCTGTGGTTGGCGTGGCCGCCGCCGTTGTTGCGGATCGCGCCGCGCTGCGCTTCGGGCACGGTATCGAGCTGGGCGATCAGTGCCTCGACCGGCTGATCGGCGAGGCCGGCCTGTTCGATGGCGGCATTGAGGTTGTTGACATAGGTCTGGTGGTGCTTGCTGTGGTGGATCTCCATCGTGCGCGCATCGAAGTGCGGCTCGAGGGCGTCGTAGGCGTAGGGGAGCGGGGGAAGCGAGTACGACATCGAAGCAATCTCCGTGGGGAAGGCCAGGGGGCTGGCCGTGGGGAGATCGTTATCGCACCTCAACATTGGTTGAGGTCAAGGGTCATGGATGGAAGGCGTGCGCTCCCGGCGCTTTGACTGTTCAGCGAGGGCGCGGGCGGATGTGCGTAGCCGGGACACGCCGTGAACCCATCCATGGGGGCTCGATGGCGCCATCCATGGCGCCAACGGTCCCGGCTACGCACACCCCCCCACGCTGGATAGCTCCCTGCGCCGGCGCGGAGACGGAGTCAAAGGCAAGAGCAGGAGCAAAAGCGGAATGGTAGTGCCGGCCGCTGGCCGGCATACAGGCAGGGTCGGGTTGCCGGCCAGCGGCCGGCACTACCAGAACCCGAGCCTTCATCAACTCAACCAATCCTTGCAGGCACCATCCACCTGGTCACCGCAGGCCTGCTGCATCCGCTGCTGCAACCGCGCCAGCGTCTCCGCACCTTGGTGCTTGCCGCTCCACGCCTTCAACTGCCCGGCCAGGCGCTCGAAGCGTTGGCGGGTGCGCTGGTGGTAGCCCGACGGCTGTGCCTCCAGTTCGGCGATCAGCGAGGCGGTCGCCTGCTCGATGCGTGGTGCATCGTCCGGTGCCAGCTTCAGCAGGCCTTCCACATACAGCACGCCCCACTGCACGCGGGTTGCCGGGCCCTGCGCGCCGTCGTAGGCGCGCTTCAGCCACTCCAGCGCACCGGCGGTGTCGCCGCGCTGCTCGGCCAGTTCGGCCAGTTCGGGCATGTAGTAATAGGGCTGCTCGCTGCGCTTCAGTTCCGCCAGCAACAGCGACTCGGCACCGGCGTCGTCACCGACCTGGCGCAGTGCGTAGACCGCGCTGCTGATCGTGGCCTGGCGCGCATGCGCATCAGTGGAGGCCGCGTCTGCAGCAGCCACGCGCTGCTTGACCCGATCAACCAGCGCGGCGGGCAGTACACCCTTCGGCTGCTGCTGGCGGGCAAGGGATACTTCGGTCAGCGCACGCGACAATGCGTCGTCGGCGCGGTCGCCGCGCTCGGCGTCTGCGCGCTCCAGCGCGACGAGCAGCTGCTGCCCCAGCGTGTTGCTGGTGGCCGGCCCTGCACTGGCCTGCTTGACCAGCTGCGCGCCTGCATAGCCCAGCAACTCACGGTTGCGGCGGACTTCGGCCGGCTGCGCCAGCACGGCCTGCAACAGTTCACGCACCTCGGTGGGCGGTGCATCCGGCTTTTCCGCAGTAGCCAGTGCCAGCAGGGCTAAGCGGCGCTGCAGGGCGGCATCCGGTGCGGTCCTGGCAAGCTGGCGCAGCACGTCGGCACTCTTGCGCTCGCCGGCCAGGCGATTGGCGTCCACTTCCCAGCCGTAGTCGCCCAGCACCTGCCAATCCTCGGCGGCCAGCCTGTCCGGCGTGGCGAGCGCGGTGGCCAGCGTAGCGGCGACCGCGCTGCGACGGCCGGCGGCCACGGTCAGTGCACGGGTCAGTTCGGCGGCGTCGTTGCCACCGGCCACACGGGTGATTTCGTTACGCTCCGGGTCGAGCACGATCAGGGTCGGGTAACCACGCACGCCGAAGCGCTCGCCCCAGGCCTGCGCACCTTCCTCGTCGCCATCCAGATAGACCGGCACGAACTTGCCGGTCAGCGCGATGAAGGCGGGGTCCTTGAACAGGCCGGCCTTGAGCTGGTTGCACGGCGGGCACCAGACCGCGCCCCAGTACAGCAGCACCGGCTTGCCGCTGTCGGCGGCCTCAGCGAAGGCATCGTCCACATCGCCCTGGCGCCAGGCGATGGCGGTGGCTGGCGCGGGTGCCTCGGCCGAGTTGGCGGTGGAAACCGGGGCCGGGGTACAGGCGCTCAGCGCCGAAGCCAGCAGCAACACGGAAAGCGCGACGCGCATCGGCAGCATCTCGAAGGGCAGGGTGACAGGCCATTGTAGGAACGACCGGGGAGCCTGCTGATTCAGTTTGCTCATGACGGGCGTGCTGCAGGGCATGACGCCCACCGGGCATTACCGGGCGGATGCCTTCAGGCCGCTGCCCGCATCATCTGCTGATACACCAGCCCATTGAACTCGCCGACATCGCCGTCCCGCACGAAGCCGTAGCGCCGGTAGGTTGGCACTGCATTGAGCGAGGCGCGCACGGTCAGGACCGGCTCGCGCACCAGCGGCAGCACCGCCTCGAACAAGGCATGGCCGATGCCCTGGCCCTGGCAGGTGGGATCGACGAACAGCATCGCAAGATGCCGGCCTTCCTTCAGTTCGATCACACCGACGATACGGTTTTCGTGTTCGGCCACCAGGATGTGGTTGTCGCCCAGCAGGCGTGTGCCGAAGGCATCTGCCGCAGCGATACTGCCGAAGGTGGCAACGCCGGTTGCACTGAGCGAGGGCGCGACCGCCGCGTTGAATGCGGCCAGGCACACCGCGCTGATCGCGGGCAGGTCATCGGCGTGGGCAGGGCGGATCTTCGGCATGCAGTGTTCTTCCCGTGGTGGGCGGCGCGTCATCGTTGCCGCATGCCTGCACGCTAAGCTGCGGGCATGAGTGATTTCAATCCCGCTTACGCTGCCCTGTTTCCGCAACAGGGCCTGAGCCTGGGCCTGATGACGCCCGTGGCAGCACACGGGCTGGCCGATCTGGGCGAAGCCAGGCGCATCGCGCGGCTGGCCGATGACCTCGGCTTTGCCGCGCTGTGGACGCGCGACGTGCCGTTGATGGTGCCGCAGGGACCAGATGCGGCAGCCAGCGCGCTGGACGATCCGTTCCTGTGGTTGGGCATGCTGGCTGCCGCAACCGAACGCATCGCCGTTGGCAGCGCAGCCATTGTGCTGCCGTTGCGCCATCCGCTGCAGGCGGCGAAGTCGGCGTTGAGCCTGGACCGGATCAGCGACGGACGCTTCGTGCTGGGCCTGGGGTCGGGCGATCGGCTGGAAGAGTTCGCGGCATTCGGCGAAGACCTGGAGGGCAGGGCGGCGACGTTCCGTGAGCGTTGGTCGCTGTTGCGTGCCGCGCTGTCCCCCGATGCGGAGGAACGGGCTTCGGTGCGGCAGGCCACCGGCGGCTTCGATGTATTGCCAGCGCCAACCACGCGCATTCCGATGCTGGTGGTGGGTACCGCGCGACAGAGCCTGCAGTGGATCGCGCGCGAGGCTGAAGGCTGGGCCACCTATCACCGCGAAGAGGCCGCGCAGGAGGGACGCATCGGCCTGTGGCAACAGGCGCAGGCGCTGCAGGGCGGACCGGCCAAGTCGTTCGTGCAGTCGATGCTGCTGGATCTGCAGGCCGATCCGCAGGCGCCGCCCGAGCCGTTGCCGCTGGGGCTGAAGGTCGGCCGCGTCGGCCTGCGCGACTACCTGCACCGCGTGCACGCGCAGGGCGTGGCGCACGTGATGTTCAACCTGGTCGACAACGGGCGGCCGATGGACGCGGTGCTGCGCGAGATTGGAGAGCACGTGCTGCCGCATATGCTCCGGTAGGTGTCCACCTTGGTGGACACGCTCTATCGCTGCCACCGCTGCGCTCGCCGGGCATGGCCCGGCGCCACCCGCCGGTGTCCGGAATGTTCGCATCTGCGTACCATTCGCATTTGATATCCCGATGCCGGAGCCCCGTGTGACCCAACGTTCCCCCATGCACCCGACCGGACGCCTGTTTGCCGCGGTCGCTTTCATCGAAGCCGTGACCTGGGCCGGCCTGCTCATCGGCATGTGGATGAAGTATGGCCCCATGGCCAACGTGGCGCTGGTGAAGTTGTTCGGGCCTCTGCACGGCGTGGCCTTCCTGGTGTACGTGGCAGTCACCCTGTTCGCAGCGGTGCGCCTGCGCTGGCCGTGGTGGGCCAGCGCCCTGGCACTGCTGGCAGCGATCCCGCCGCTGGTGACGCTGCCACTGGAATGGTGGTTCAAGCGTCGCGGCCTGCTGGGCCTGCGTGCAATGCGCTGAACCCACTGTTGCGCGCCCATTCAAGAGAATGGGTATCAAATGCAAATACGAGACGTTATCATTTGAAAGTGGCGTCCGGTCCTGAGCAGGGCCGGTGCCGGGTGGGGCGCGCAGGTGCGCCCGGCCATCCTTTCCTGTTACGGCTGGTGTTTCATGCACGCACGTCCCGTCGTTCCCGGCTTGCCGGCGCTGGTGTTGGCTGCCCTGATCGGCACCATGGCGATGATGTCCTTCGTCGCCGTGATCGGTCCGGTGGTCCGCATGCTTGGCCTGTCCGAGTGGCATGCCGGCCTGTCGGTTACCGCCGCAGGCGTGCTGTGGATGCTGGCTGCACGCCCGTGGGGGCAGCTCAGCGACCGCATCGGCCGCAAACGGGTGTTGATGCTGGCGATGAGTGCCTACACCGTGGTCTACATCGCACTGGCCGTGTTCATCGACGTTGCCCTGCAGGCGGTGCCGCCGGTGCTGGTATCGGTACTGGTGCTGGTGGGCGCGCGCGGCCTGATCGGCCTGTTCTACGCTGCGGTGCCGCCCACCGCTGCGGCGCTGATCGCCGACAAGGCGCCAACTGGACAGCGCGCCAGCTTCCTCGCGCGGCTGGGCAGCGCAAACGCATTGGGCATGGTGCTGGGCCCGGCCGCCGCGGGCTGGCTGGCCTATACGAATCTCTCACTGGCGCTGTATGTGGCTGCACTGCTGCCATTGGTGGCGTTGGCGCTGCTGGCCTGGCGACTGCCGGCGACGCCCCCGGTGGCGGCTGGCAACGCACAGCGTCGCACGCCGATGAGCCGCCTCGACCGGCGCCTGCGCCTGCCGCAGCTGGCCGCCTTCATCGCGATGGTCTCGGTGACCATCGCGCAGGTCACGGTGGGCTTCTTCGCGATCGATCGCCTGGGCCTCGATGCGGCGGCCGGCGCACGCATGGCGGGCATTGCACTCACAGCGGTCGGGGTCGGCCTGATCCTGGCGCAGGCGCTGGTGATGAAGCTGGACGTGCGTCCGCGCCGCTGGATCGTTCTCGGTGCACTGATTTCCGGCATCGGTTTCGCATCGGTGGCAGGCGTTCAGCAGGCCTGGCAGTTGCCAGCGGCGTATGCGCTGGCGGCATTTGGCATGGGTTTCGTGTTCCCCTCGTTCCAGGCACTGGCCGCTGACGCGGTGGAAGCGCACGAGCAGGGGGCTGCCGCTGGCACCGTCGCTGCTGCGCAGGGACTGGGCATGGTGGCCGGGCCGATGCTCGGCACGCTGTTGTATCGCGGCGGGCCGAGCCTGCCTTACCTGCTGGTCGGCGCACTGCTGCTGTTGCTGTGCGCGCTGGCCGCAGCGCATCGGATGAAGGAGACCCCATGAACGATTCCCTGATGCAGGGCGCGTGGCCGGAGGCTGCGCCAGCGCCGCTGGACAGCACCGACGACGCGTCGCTGTTCCTGCTGCAGCATGCTGGCCAGCACGTGCACGCACGCGGCTGCCGCGCCGCGCTGCCGGCCGGCGCACTGGCAACGTTGGCAGTGCGCGTTGCGGGCTTCTTCGCGCAGCAGCGCGGTGGACCGGGCCTGCTGGTCGGTGCGGTGCCATTCGAGCCGCGTGCCGACGACGCGCTTTTCCAGCCCGAGCGCCTGCTGCCTGCACTGCCATTGCAGCCGCAGGCCGCGCCGCCGATGGACGGCGCCCTGCTGGCCGAGCCTGTGCCGCAGGACTATGCCGCTGCAGTCGCTGCGGCAGTGCAGGCCTTGCGTGCGCCCGAGCAGAACCTGCACAAGGTGGTGCTGGCGCGCAGCCTGCTGGCCCGCACCCGCCAGGCACTGTCTCCGGATGTGCTGCTGGCACGCCTTGGTGCGGATCCCTCGGTGGCAACCTACGCTGTGCCGTTACCGGTGGAGCCGGGTCAGGCGCCAGCCTGGCTGGTGGGGGCAACCCCGGAGCTGCTGCTGCGCAAGCGTGGCGCCGAGCTGCTGTCGCACCCGCTGGCGGGCTCCGCCCGGCGCAGCGCCGATGCCGCAGAGGACGAGCGTGCCGCGCAGGCGCTGCTGGCCTCGACCAAGGACCATGACGAGCATCGCCATGTGGTCGAGGCCATCGTCGATGGCCTGGCGCCGTACTGCAGCCACGTCGATGCACAGCCGCGCCCGGTGCTGCATGCCACTGCCAGCATGTGGCACCTCGGTACCCGCATCCACGCCACCCTGAAGGATCCGCAGACGTCCGCCGCCGAACTGCTGGCCCGGCTGCACCCCACGCCAGCGGTCTGCGGGACGCCGCAGCTGGCGGCGCTGCAACGCATTCGCAAGCTGGAGCCGGTGCCACGCGGCTTCTATGCAGGGGCGGTGGGTTGGTTGGATGCACAAGGTGATGGCGACTGGTACGTGGCGATCCGCTGTGCGCGACTGCAGGGCACGCAGCTGCGCCTGTACGCCGGTGCAGGCATCGTCGCCGACTCGCAACCCGAGGCAGAGGTTGCCGAAACCGCAGCCAAGTTCGCTGCCCTGTTGAATGCGCTCGGCGTCCATGAGCCGGCGCCCGCCATCGAGCCTGCTGCATGAACGCTTCCCCTGATTCTTCCCGCCTGCCCCTGCAGCAGGTGTGGCCTGATGACCTGGCCGCCCATTACCGCGAGGCAGGGCATTGGCGCGGCGAGACCTTCCCGGCGTTCCTGCGTGAGCGCGCGGAGCGCTACGCCGACGACATCGCGGTGGTCGCCCGTGATGTCCGCCTGAGCTACGCGCAGCTATGGCACGAGGCCGGGCGCATCGGCGCGGGCCTGCTGGCACTCGGCGTGCGGCCGGGCGAGCGGGTGCTGGTGCAGCTGGGCAACAGCGCGGGGTTCATCACTACGGTCTGTGGCCTGTTCCGTGCCGGGCTGGTGCCGGTGTACGCGTTGCCGGCGCACCGCATCACCGAGCTGGTGCACTTCGCCAGCAAGGCCGAAGCCAGTGCCTACATCACGACCGACCTGCATGATGGCTTCGATCACCGTACGTTGGCGCGGGCGCTGCAGGCTGAAGTGCCAGCGATTCGCGAGGTGGTGATCGATGGCGATGCACAGGAGTTCACGGCGCTGGAGATGCTGCAGGGCGATCGCGGCCAATTGCCGGCCGATCCGGATCCGCAGTCGGTGGCGTTCCTGCAGATTTCCGGTGGCAGCACCGGGCTGTCCAAGCTGATTCCACGCACGCACGATGATTACATCTACTCGTTCCGTGCCAGCAACGCTATCTGCGGCATCGACCGCGACAGCGTGTATCTGGTCGCGCTGCCGGCCGCGCACAACTTCCCGATGAGTTCGCCGGGCTTCTTCGGTGCGTTGTACGCCGGTGCCCGCGTGGTGCTCAGCCCCGGCCCCGGACCGGATGCGGCCTTCCCGCTGATCGCACGGGAGCGGGTGACCTGCTGTGGCCTGGTGCCGCCGCTGGCGTTGCTGTGGGCGCAGGCCGCCGCCACCAGCAGGCATGACCTGTCCAGCCTGCAGGTACTGCAGGTGGGCGGCGCCAAGCTGGTGCCGGAAGCCGCGCGGCGGGTGATCGACGGCCTCGGCTGTACCTTGCAGCAGGTATTCGGCATGGCCGAAGGGCTGGTGAACTACACCCGCCTGGATGATCCGGAAGAACTGATCGTGGCCTGCCAGGGGCGACCGATCAGTCCGGATGATGAAGTGCGCGTGGTCGATGACCATGACCAGCCGGTGGCCGAAGGCGAGGTGGGGCATCTGCTCACCCGTGGCCCGTACACCATCCGTGGCTACCACAACGATGCGGTGGCCAATGCGCGCTCGTTCACCGACGACGGCTTCTATCGCACCGGCGACCGCGTACAGCAGCTGCCCGGAGGCTACCTGGTGGTGCAGGGCCGTGCAGGTGACCACATCAACCGCGCCGGCGAGAAGATCTCCGCCGAGGAGATCGAGGACCACCTGCTGGCCCACCCCGGCGTGTTCGACGCCGCCGTGGTCTCCATTCCCGATGAGTATCTGGGCGAGCGCAGCTGTGCGTTCGTGATCGCGCAGGGCGAACCGTTCAAGGCCCCGGCGCTGAAATCCTGGATGCGCGGGCGCGGCTTGGCGGCGTTCAAGGTGCCGGACCAGATCGTGTTCGTCGACAGCTTCGATACCACTGCGGTCGGCAAGATCAGTCGCCGCGAACTGCGCGCGCAGCTGCGTGCGCGTCATCTGCAACAGACAGGAGGAACGCGCTGATGGCGCTGCCCCGTATCACCGACTATCCCTTGCCGACTGCCGCCGAACTGCCGCAGGCGCGTGGACCATGGCGCCCGCAGCGCGATCGTGTCGCTTTGCTGGTGCACGACATGCAGCGCTACTTCCTGGCCGCGTTTGACGCTGGCAACGCCCCGCTGCGGCCGGCCGTGGACAATATCGCACGCCTGCTGGCGCACTGCCGCGCGCACGGTATTCCGGTGTTCTACACCGCCCAGCATGGCGACCAGGACCGCCGTGATCGCGGCTTGCAGGCTGACCTGTGGGGGCCAGGCATGCGCCGCAGTGCCGACCACGAGCCGATCATCGAAGCGCTGGCACCGCAGCCGGGGGAGCACGTGCTGATGAAGCACCGCTACAGCGCCTTCCAGCGCAGCAACCTGGAGACGCTGATGCGGGTACGTGGGCGCGACCAGCTGCTGGTGACCGGCGTGTACGCCCATATCGGCTGTACCGCGACCGTGGTCGAGGCCTTCCAGCGTGACATCGAGGCCTTCATCGCCGCCGATGCGGTGGCGGACTTCTCGCGCGCCGACCACGATCAGGCGCTGCAATGGATCGCGCGCACCTGCGGCGTGCCGATGACCACCGACCAGCTGCTGGAGGTGCTGTGATGACGGCCACCGGTGAGGTGCTGGATCTGGAGCGGATGCGCGCCGACGTCGCGCGCGTGCTGGAGTGCAAGCCGGCCGAGATCGGTGACGACGATAACCTGATCGACCTGGACCTGGACTCGATGCGCATGCTCGGCCTGGTCCTGGCCTGGGGCAACACCGGCCTGCCGCTGGAGTTCTCACAGCTGGCCGAGCACACCACGCTGCGCCAGTGGTGGGGCGTGGTGCAGACGCTGCAGGCCGCACAGAGCGCATGAACGCCGTCGCGCTGGCCACGCCGGTGGCATTGACCGAGGCGCAGGCGGGATTGTGGTTCGCACAGCGGCTGGCACCGGACAACCCGTCGTTCAACACGGCACATGCGGTGTGGATCGATGGGCCATTGGATGTGGCTGCGTTCGTCGCAGCGGCAGACCAGGCCGCAGTTGAGGCAGAGGCCTTCGCGCTGCGCTTTGCCGAGGGCGACGACGGTCAGCCCCTGCAGTGGTACGACCCGGCACATGTGCCACGGCTTTCGGTGAGAGATGTTTCCGCCGAAGCGGATCCCGCAGCTGCGGCGCGTGGCCTGATGCAGGCCGACCGGCTGAGCCCGGTGGATCCCACCCGCGACCGGATCAGCCAGCAGCTGCTGCTTGATCTGGGTAGGCAGCGCTGGGTCTGGTACCTGCGTGTGCACCATCTGGCCGCCGACGGCTACGGCATGGCGCTGTTCACGGATCGCATGTGCGCGTTGTATGCCGGCCGTACCGGTGAGCCGCTGCCGGGGCTGGCGGGCGTGCTGGCCGATGACGTCGCCTATCGTGCCGATCCGCGTCGCGCGCAGGCCGGGCAGTGGTGGCGCGAGCACATGCAGGGCGCACCGGCAGGCGTGGGCCTGGCCGGTACGCATGCGGCCAGTGACGACGCGGTGCGCTGGGTGCAGCCGCTCGATGCGGCGTTCCGTGGGCAGCTGCTGCAGGCCTCGGTGCGTTGGCTTCAGCCCTGGCCGGATGTACTGGCCGCGTTGTCAGCCGAGTACCTGCGACGGATGAGCGCCGCCGATGAAGTGGTGCTGGGCGTGCCCTACATGGGACGCCTTGGCAACGCGTCGGCGCGGGTGCCGTCGATGGTGATGAATGTATTGCCGCTGCGCGTGGCCACCAGCGAGGGCAGTGTCGAGGCCTTCACCCGCGCACTGGGCCGGCAGCTCAGCCAGGGTCGCAAGCACGGCCGTTATCGAGGCGAGCAACTGCGCCGGGATCTGGGCCTGGTCGGCGCGCAGCAGCGTCTGCACGGTCCGATGGTGAATGTGCAGCCGTTCTACAGGCCACTGGCCCTGCCAGGCGTACAGGCGACACTGGAGGTGCTGTGCACCGGGCCGGTGGATGACCTGACGCTGGGCTTCCGTGGTGATGGCCAGAGCCTGCTGGATCTGGAGATCGAGGCCAATCCCGCGCTGTACAGTCGCGAGGATGTCGAGGCGCACGCGGCGCGGCTGCTGCATTTCGTGTCCGCGGCACTGCAGGCTGAAGACATCTCGGCCGTGCCGCTGGCCACCGTCGAAGAAGCGCAGCAGGTGGTGCATGAATTCAATGCCACCGCGCACGGGATGCCACCGACCACGTTGGTTGAACTGCTGCAGCAGGGCATGGACCGTGATCCGCACGCAACCGCGCTGGTCTTCGGTGTTTCCACGCTGGAGCATGCAACGCTGGAAGCGCGCAGCTTCGCGCTGGCGGCACAGCTGCGGACAATGGATGTCGGCCCGGGCAGCGTGGTGGCGGTGGCATTGCCGCGCTCGCTGGAGCTGGTGATCGCGCTGGTCGCGGTGCTGCGTGCCGGCGCCGCCTACCTGCCGTTGGACCTTGCCCATCCGGACGAGCGCCTGGCGCGTATTCTCGCCTCGGCACAGCCGGTATGCGTTCTGGCTGCGGCGGACGTAGCGGCACGCATGGCCGGCGTGCCAGTGCTTGCGCCGGAGCAGTGGACTGCGCTGAGTTTTGCCACACCGTGGGCCGATCCGGCACCTGACGATGCGGCCTACGTGATCTATACGTCCGGTTCGACCGGCGAGCCCAAGGGCGTGGTCGTCGAACACCGCGCCATCGTCAACCGCCTGCTGTGGATGCGCGAGCACTATGGATTCAAGGCAGACGACCGCGTGCTGCAGAAGACCCCGGCCACCTTCGACGTCTCGGTCTGGGAGTTCTTCCTGCCGCTGCTGTGCGGAGCCACGCTGGTGGTCGCCGGGCCGGACGCGCATCGCGACCCCACCGAACTGGCGCGGCTGATCCGCGAGCATGGCATCACCACGTCGCATTTCGTGCCATCGATGTTGGATGCCTTCCTCGCTGCACCGGCCTCCGAAGGGCTGCAGCTGCGACGGGTGTTCACCAGTGGCGAGGCGCTGGATGCTTCGTCCCGCGACCGCTTCCACGCGCGTGTGCACGCCGAGCTGCACAACCTGTATGGCCCGACCGAAGCTGCGGTGGACGTCAGCTACTGGCCGGCGTCGGCGCAGGATCGTTCGCGGCCGGTGCCGATCGGGTTCCCGGTCTGGAACACCCGCCTGTACGTGCTGGACGCCCGGATGCAGCCGGTGCCGGTGGGCGTGCCCGGTGACCTGTACCTGGGTGGCGTCCAGCTGGCGCGTGGCTATCTCGGTCGCGATGATCTGACTGCCGAACGTTTCATTGCAGATCCGTTCCGGGCGGGCGAGCGTATCTACCGCACCGGCGACGTAGCCCGTTGGCGCCGCGATGGTGCGGTCGAGTATCTCGGCCGCAGCGACCACCAGGTGAAACTGCGCGGCCTGCGCATCGAACTGGGCGAGATCGAGGCGGCACTGCGCGAGCTGCCTGGCATGGAGCGGGTGGAAGTGCTGCTGCGCCAGGATGCTCCCGGCGAAGTGCGTCTGGTGGCGTATCTGCCGACCGCGCTTGCCGATGCCGTAACGCTGCGCAGCCACCTGGCCACGCGCGTGCCGGACTATATGGTGCCCTCGGCGTTTGTCGGCGTGGACCACTGGCCGGTGACCGCCAACGGCAAGCTCGACCGCAACGCGTTGCCGAAGCCACCGCAACTTGAAGTTGCCGGCTTGGCGCCGCGCACGCCGTTGGAACAGGAGCTGGCGTTGTTGTTCGCCCAGGCGCTTGGGCGTGAGGCGCCGGTGGCAGTGGATGCAGATTTCTTCAGTCTCGGCGGTGATTCGCTGTCGGCGGTGCACCTGCTGCTGGCGATCGAGCAGCGCTGGCGCTGCGATCTGGGTCTGGGTGCATTGTTTGCGCAGCCCACCGTGGCCGCGCTGGCGGTTCGTATTGCCGAGCCTCCCGCGCTGGCCGATCACGCACTGGGGCCGGTGATCGCATTGGCCGCAACCGACGCCGCCGGGCCCACGCCGCTGTTCGTGCTGCATCCGGCCGGGGGGATCGCCTGGAACTACCGCACCCTGGCCCGGGCACTGCAGCCGGCACGCCCGGTGTACGGCCTGCAGTCGCCGGCACTGGACGCCCGGCAGCCGCTGCCGAGCAGCATCGAGGCGATGGCCAACGACTACGTGCAGCGCGTGGTCGCACTACAGCCGAAGGGGCCAGTGCATCTGGTGGGGTGGTCGGTAGGTGGCATCCTCGCCCAGGCGATGGCGGTGCGCCTGCATGAAGTCGGCCGCGACGTCGGCGAGCTGGTGCTGCTGGACGCGTATCCCAGCGAGTGCTGGCGGGCCGAACCGGAACCCGATCCCATCGCTGCATTGCGGGCATTGCTGGCGATTGCCGGCCACGATCCGGATGCGCATCCGGAACTCGACAGCCGTGAACGCATTCTGGGGTTCCTGCGCCGTGGCGGCAGTGCACTCGGCAGCCTGCCGGATGTGGTGCTCGATGGCGTGGTGCGCGCGGTGACCGGCACCAATCGACTGATCCGCGAACATATTCACCAACCGTTCGACGGCACGCTGGTGCACGTCCGTGCTGGTCGGGATCATCAGGCGCGGCCACAGCTGCAATCGACGTTGTGGCGGACCCACGCGCGCAGGGTGCAGGCGCTGGAACTGCCGTTCCTGCACGCCGAACTGACCGGCCGCGATGCGGTGGCGCAGCTGGCGCCGTGGTTGTCGGCGCGGCTGCGCCAATGGGATGAGCAACAGGAGATCGCAACATGCAGTTGACCGGTTTCGAGGGCCGCGTAGCGTTGGTTACGGGTGCATCCGGCGGCATTGGCGAGGCGTTGGTACGGCTGTTGGCCGAGGCCGGCTGCACCGTGGTAGCGACCGATCGCGAGGCACCGCGCGTGGTAGATACCCGGGTGAAGTCGCTCGCACTCGATGTAACCGACAGCGCCGCCGTGGACGCCTTGGTGGATCAGGTCGAGTCCAGCATCGGGCCGATCATGCTGGCCGCCAGCGTGGCCGGCGTACTGCATGTGGGTGGCGTCACCGGGACCACCGACGACGACTGGCGCCGGGTGTTTGCAGTCAATGCCGATGGCGTGTTCCATGTCGGAAGGGCGTTGGCGCGGGTGATGTCACCGCGTCGGCAGGGCGCGATTGTCACCGTCAGTTCGAATGCGGCCGGCGTGCCGAGGCACGGCATGGCCGCCTATGCGGCCTCCAAGGCCGCTGCCACGATGTTTACCCGCTGCCTCGGGCTGGAACTGGCGCCGCTGGGCATCCGCTGCAACATCGTTGCCCCGGGTTCAACACTGACCCGGATGCAGACCGGCATGTGGCTGGACGAGCATGGTGCCGAGCGGGTGATCGCCGGCAACCTTCAAACCTACAAGGCCGGCATTCCGCTGCGCAAGCTGGCCACCCCGGAGGACATCGCGCACTCGGTGATGTTCCTGCTCTCCGAACAGGCTGGGCATGTGGCGATGAGCGACCTGTATGTGGACGGCGGCGCCACCCTGCGTGGGTGAGCTTTTGTAGAGCCGAGCCCATGCTCGGCTGTTCCTTCAGAGATACGGATGCCTGAAGGAAAAGCAGCCGAGCATGGGCTCGGCTCTACAGAGAGCGTGACATCGGTTCTCGGTCAGGGCAGCGTGAGGCGGTACACCAGCACGCGGTTGTCGTTGTCGTAGGGGCTGTCGCAGGCCTGGCCCTGCATGCGGCAATGGCGGGCGATGAAGTCGTTGTCGTTGCCGATCAGCAGCAGTACGTCGTTCGGGTGCCGTGGGTCCAGCGCCGGCAGCACGTCCATGGCTTCCCACTTCTCTGACAGCAGTCCGGCATGTGGGCCGCGCTTCGTGTCCAGGTCCAGCCCGGCACGGGCCAGCTGCGGGCGGTCCAGCAGGTTCAGCAGTTCGTCGCTGCGTGCTGGCATGATCTCCGGCTTCAGCGCGGTGTCGGTCGGGTGGGCCAGAACCGAGGGCGTGCCGGTTTCATAAGCACTTTCGGCCAGGTTGGCGGCATCGGCCACATCGACCAGCAGCACCGACTTGTAGACGATCGGGTCGTCGCCGTCCTTGCCCAGCCCGTTTCCGTCGCGCGCCAGCAGCAGGAAGCGATGACCGTCCAACGCACGCAGCTCGCTCTGCGCGGCGGTGCGGTCCAGCTTGCCCTTGCCATCGTGCGCGTAAGCGGGCAGGGCCATCACGTAATGGCCGATCGGCTGCTGTGGTGTCGGCGAGGCCGTCACGTCGTAGACCAGCACGCGGGTGTTGATGCGACCGGCCGCGTTGCCCTGCGCGCTGTCCTGCAGGGTCGCGCTCTGCAGGGCCACGAACAGGCGGCTGCCGTCAGGCGACAGTCCCATGCCTTCCACGCCCTGGTTGTTGCGGCGGCCAGTCTGCGGTGGCGCCAGCGAACCGAATGCCGGCCGGCCTTCGCGCTGAGGACGGATGGCAGGCGGTGCCACGATCACGCCCTGCAGCTGGCCCTCTGCATCGAAGTAATAGACGTTGGCGGTGTACTCATCGCCGATGTAGAAGTGGCCATCGGCGGTGAACTGCAGTGATTCCGCATCCAGCGAGACCTTGCCTGCACCGGCGCCGCTGGTAGGCGAGGGCAGCACCACCTCGCGCTGGGTGATCGTATGGTCGCCCGGGTCGGCGCCGGTGAACGGCTGGCCGTTGAAGTCCTTCAGTACCACGCCCTTGTCGGGCGCCATCGTCAGCGTGCCAAGCTCGGGCTTGCCCGGGGAAACGTCGATGCGCAGCTGCATGCGCTCGACGCGGCCGGTGTAGTCGTAGAACAGGCCAGCCCCGGGATCGTTGCGGCCGCGGTCGGGCAGGGTCCACAACACGCCTTCGTAGCCGTTGGCAGTGCGCTTCCAGGTGCCGGGCTGCACCGCCAGCGACGAGAACGATCCCAGCGTGTCACCCAGGAAGTCCACCGTGCCCGCCGACAGCCGCCCGGCGGCGACCAGGCCTTTGTCCACATAGCTGCGACCGCCCAGCTGCAGGGTACGCGGCGCTGCACCCGTTGCCTCATGCGGAGCGGAGTATCCGCTGGCGGAGAGAGTGGCCATCAGCAGGGCGGTCGTGAGCATCAGTGGACTCCGTGCGGTCAATCAGAAGCGAAGGTCGATCGTACCGAACACCTGGCGTGGTGCCGAGGCATGGAACACGTACAGCTTGCCGGCCGGGTCGCTCGGGGCGAACACGCTCGAATCCAGGTTGCTGGCATAGCGCTTGTTGGTCAGGTTGGTCACGTTGAACGACACGCGCATGCCCTTGGCGAAGCCGACCTGGCCGAAGTCATAGCCACCGGCCAGATCGAACACGGTAAAGCCACCGAAGCCCTGGTCGTTGGTGTAGGTGTAGAAGCGCTCGCCGGTGTACTTGCCGCGCAGGCTGACGAACCAGCCGTTGTCGCGCCAGGTGATTTCGGTGGCCAGCAGCTGCTTGGGTGTATCGGTCTGGATCTTGCCCTTGATCTGCTGCTCGACGCCGGCCTGCACGTAGTTCGACGCATAGGTCGAGCGGTTCAGCGAGGCCGAGGTGTACCAGCTGAAGTGCTCGTTCGGGGTCCACAGCACGGTCAGCTCGGCACCACGGCTGTCGACGCCGCCCACGTTGTAGAAGCGGTTGCCGCAGGTCGGGCCGACCGGCTGCCGCGAGTCGCAGGGGTTGTACTGCAGCAGGCGGTTGTCGAAGCGCACGCTGTAGGCCGCGACCGAGGCCTGCAGGGTATCGGTGACGAAGCGGTAGCCGGCCTCCAGCGAGCGGGATTCTTCCGGCTTCAGGTTGCCCTGCGCGTTCCAGGTGGCCTGGCTGACTGCCTGCGGGCCCAGCTTGAAGCCGCCCTGGAACATGGCGATGTTCTCGGCGTAGCTGGCGAATACTTCGTGATGCTCGGCCAGGCGGAAGTTGGCGCCGATGCTGGGCAGGAAGTTCTTGCTGGCCTTCAGTGAGCCGGTGGCGAACTGGTTGTTGGAGGTCGGCGAGATCGGCGCCTTCGCGTCGCCGGGCAGGGCCTGCGCATCGGAGGTGGCATGCGGGCTCTTTGCGCCGAACTCCAGGGTCAGGCGATCATCGAGCAGGCGCCAGGTGTCCTTCAGGAAGAACTGGTGGGTCTTCCAGCGCGTGCGCTGGGCGAACACGCCAACGTCGGAGGGCAGGGTGTTCATGCCGCTCAGGTCGCGCGGGCCGTCCACGGCGGTCTGGTAGCGCTCGGCGCTGCTGGTGTTGCGCTCGTACCAGACGCCGCCTTCGATGCGGTGCGCGCCCAGTTCCCAGTCGAACGACAGCGTGCCGCCATCGCGGTCGATGGTGTAGATGGTGTTGCGGAAGATGATCGGAATCTCCTGCGCCGTGCCCTTGTTCGACCAGGCGCCGCTGTTCCAGTTGTGGCCTTCGCCGCGGTCATCGTGGTGGTAGGCCAGGGCCCGCAGGCTGAAGCCATCGGCCAGGAAGAAATCACCGGCCAGGTAGTACAGGTTGTCATCGCGCAGGATCTGCCCGGCAGTAAAGGCACCGTCGGCATCCTTGTCCGGACCGCTGCTGTCGCACTTCTTCGCATTGAAGCTGGCGGTATTGCAGTAGGCCTTGGCCACGGCCTTGTTCCAGTCCGGCGCGTAACCGCCCCAGTCCCAGCCCAGCCCGCGCGACATCTCGTCCTTGGACAGGTAGAAGTAGTCCGCCTGGGTAGTGCGCGAGGTATCGACGAAGCCGGTGATCTGGCCGCGGCCAAAGTTCCACACGCCCTTGGCGTTGAACTGCTTGGTGGTGGATTTGTTGTAGGCGGTCTGGTCGTTCCACAGATCGGAGACGGCATTCATGCCGGAGATATAGCCGGAGAAACCGTTGTACCCGCCGCTGTCCACACGCACGAAGGTGCGGCGGTTGGCATCGCTGCCGAAGGTCTGCACCACGCGGCCGCCGAGTTCCTGGGCCGGGCGGTCGGAGGTGTACGAGATGGTGCCACCGAGGTTGCTGGTGGATGGCGTACCGAGGCTGCCGATGCCCACCGCCAGCTCGGCGCCGGCCATGTTCTCGCTGATCAGCGCACGGTTGATGGTCAGGCCGTTGTAGTTGTTGTACGCGCCATCGCCCAGCGGCACGCCGTCCAACGTGTAACCGAGACGGGTGGAGTTGAAGCCGCGCAGGCCGAGCGTCATCGACTGCTCGTTGGTGCCCAGCGCATCGGCCGACTGCGCGTTTACGCCCGGCAGCAGGTTCAGGGTCTTCTGCAGGCTGGTACCCGGCGGCAGGATGTCGAGGTTCTCGCGGGTGATGCGCTGCACCTGGCGGGCTTCACCGCTGCCGATCACCGAGACCGCATCAAGGGTGGTGGCGGACGTGCCATGGGAGGTCGGGGCAGCATCCTGCGCCCAGGCCGCGGGAGCAAGCGCGATCGACAGCGCGGCGGCCAACAAAGTCTTCGTCATGTTGCAGACACTCAGGCAGGCACGAGCCACCGCGCTGGCGCGGAGCTCATGGAATTGAAAAGGGGAGACAAGCGATGCGACTGCAGGCGCTGCGGGCGCCGTGGGTCAACGTGAAAATGGTGCGCTAGACAGATGACTGTCTGGTGACACCGCTACACGCGTGGCATGCCGACGCATGCACTGGTAGATGCCAACCTTGGTTGGCATGCGCGACGCCGAATGAATGCTGCGCCACCCTGTTGGAAGAGCTCTCGCCCAGATTGCCGTCAGCAGTGTTGTTCGACCAGATCGAGTATGTGGGAGAGAAGCCCGTCGAAGGACACGAATTCGTGATACACGTTGTCGAACGCCACTTTGTCGCGAACCTGGTACAGGCTGGTTCTGAACTCGAAGACATAGCAGTCCATGTCACTCTCTCCGAGCTCTACATAGCCGTCCATGAATCCCTGGTCGCGTGCAAGGAGATTCATTTCCACCAGCGCATGGGCTGTCCCGCCACCGGGATAGGGGCGTGGAATGCTCGAGTAAAGGAAGACTCCCTCTGTTACCAGACCGTCGTGGCTTGAAAGGAAGTCCAGATAAGACTCTGGCAGGGCGGTGCCTAGCGTAGAAAGCGCCAAGCTCTGAAGTGATTCGATGCCAGAACGTCCGAGTGGAGGGCCAAGGTACATCTCGGCCTCATCGAGGTTCGCGCGGAGTTTAAGAAGTCTGGTTCCAGCTGAAGGCTGCATCTACAGAGGTTGGAGCTCGCGGGTGAGGGAGTCAGGCAGCCAGACATTGGCTGGATTCACCATCCGACGTCAATGCAAGGTGGTCCATACAGGCCAAGGTAGCCAATCAATGACGTGGTTGGCACTCGGCGTCGATTGGACAGCAGTGCGGCTGGGAACCGAAAAGCGCCAACCAAGGTTGGCGTCTACCAGGCGCGCGCATCAGGAGCATCGTATACAGGAGCGCGGAACAGGAGTGTCGTATCCAGGGGCGCCGAACGAAGGCGGCGTCAACGCGCGATCAACCCGTATTACGCGGTTTGCGCGTGCGCTTCGGCTTTGCGGTGTCACTGCCGCTGGCGGCGCCATCCTGCAGTGCCTGCAGCCATGACAACGTGTCCACGTAGTCGATGAAGTGGCGCAGGTAGCCAGGGCTGGTCGCCTGCATCGTGTCCAGCATCCGTTGCACCAGCACCGCCGAGTTCAGCGGGCCGCCGTCGGCGGGGGCTTCAGTGCGCAGCGAGCGGCGCACCTGCAGTTCGCTGCGCAGCTCCGACCATTCGCGCTGCACCTGCTGCAGCATCGGCACCTGCGGGTAATGCGGCAGCGAGCGCGACCCCGCATCGAGGTCGCGCACCAGGGCGCGCAGGCCATCCAGCGCTGGCGGCTTACTTGGCATCCGGGGCCTTGGGCTTGGGAATCGGCGCGATCTCCACGCGACGGTTGCGTGCGCGGCCTTCCTCATTGGCATTGGAACTGACCGGCTGCTCGCTGCCGAAGGCGGCGGCGAACACGGCGTCCGCGGGCACGCCGTCGGCAATCAGGGTGCGGGTCACGGTCAGCGAGCGCTGCGCGGAAAGCTCCCAGTTGTCGGCGAAGCGGCGGTTGCCTTCGCGCACCGGCGCGTCATCGGTGAAGCCGCTGACCATCAGGATCTCTTCGCGGCTGCCCAGGTAAGCGGCCAGCGGTGCGGCCAGGCTGCGCAGCAGCTCCTGGCCTTCCGGCTGCAACTGGTCGGAGTTCAGTGCGAACAGCACGCTGCCGCTGATGCCGATGCGGCCATCGACCAGCGTCACCCGGCCAGCAGCCAACGGGCCGGCCAGTGCCTGTTCCAGGGTCTGCAGGCGCTTGGCTTCGGCCTGGCGCTGCTTCACTTCCTGGTCCAGCCGCTGCGACAGCTCCAGCTGCACGGCGACCACCCCGACCAGGATCAGCACGAACGCGCCCAGCAGCACCGACATCAGGTCGCCGAAGGCGGCCCAGATCGGGGCGTGTGAGCCGCCATCGACCTCCAGCTCGTCGCTCATGCGCTGCCGGCCTTGCCGCGGCGCGTGGCCAGCTGCTGCAGTTCTTCCATCACCTGCTTCTGCGACAGCAGGCTGAGGTCGACCACCTCGCGCGCCTGCGCCACGTAGTAAGCCAGCTGCTCATCGCTGCGGGCCAGCGAGGCATCCAGTGCACCACCGATCTGTTCCAGGCGGCCGGAAAGCTCGGTGGCGGCACTGCCGAACTGCGCGACCGCTTCACCGAAGGCGCCGGCGAGCTGGCCGACGTCACCGGCGCTGCCGTTGAGCGCTGCGGCGATGCCGTCCAGCTTCCCGGTCTCGGCGGCGATATGGTCGGTGAAGCGGTTGCCGACGCGTTCCAGCAGCTCGGCCGAGCCGCCGACCAGCGCGTCCACCGCCGTGCGCTGCTCGTGCGAAGCATGGTTGATCGCATCGAGCAGGGTCTGCACGGTGGCCAGCAGGCGGCCGCGTTCTTCCAGCATCGCGTTGTCGCGCACCAGGCTTTCAGAGAGCGTGCTGCGCAGCTCGTTGATGACGTCGGCTGCGGCCTTCGGTGCGGCGGCAGCGGTCTGCAGCAGGGTGGAGACTTCGGCCAGCGTGGCGCTGGCCTGTGCACGACCGTTCTCGCCGATCTGCTGTGCGGTCGCCGCCAGCGTGTCGCAGACCTGCTGCTGCTGCGCAGCCAGGCGTTCGCCGTTGGCCTGCAGGCGCTCGGCCAGGTCGGAGGAAACGTGCTGCAAGGCATCGCTCCAGCGCTGCAGGCGCTGTTCGTCGCCGGCCTGCAGCTGCGCATGCAGCGCGGCGTGGGCTTGCTGCAGTTCGGCGCCGACCGCGTCCCAGCGCGCCTGGCGCTGCTGTTCGCGAGTGTCCAGGCAGGCCTGCAGTTCGGCGTGTGCGGTTGCGGCGGCAGCCTGGGCGGCCTGCCACTGCTGCGAGCGCTGCTGTTCGTGGTCCTGCAGCAACGACTGGTTGGCGTCGTGACGCTGCTCAAGTGCCCGCAGCAACGCCTGCGCATGCTCGTCCAGCTGCTGGCCGGCCGCCAGCAGCGCCTGCTGCTGGCGCTCGACCAGCGCGCTGTTCAGAGCCTGCTGCTGCTCGATGGCGGCGCGCCAGGCCTCGGCGTTGCCGTTGGCATCGACCTGCAGGCGCTCGCCGATGCGCGCGACCAGCGCTTCGGCCTGCGTGCCCTGGCCATCGCTGAAAGCCTGCAGGTGCTGGCGCAGATCGTCCACCAGGGCCTGCTGTGCCTGGCTCTGTTCACTCACCACCTTGGCCCAGCTGGCTTCGGTCGCAACGCGGCTGCGCTCGAAACCGTCGCTCAGGCCAGCCAGCTGCTGCTGCACGGCCTGCTCGACGCGGGCGTGCAGTGCTTCGCTGTGATGGGCCAGGCCAGCCAGCGTGGTCTCGGCCATCGGCTGCAGCGCACCGCCGATGGCGGCGGCGCTGGATTCGGCGCCTTCGCGCAGCGACTGCTGCAGCGAGACCGCCAAGCGCTCCTGAAGCGCCTGGCTCTGGGTCAGGAACTCGGCCTGGCCGGCCAGCAGGCGCTCGTTGGCGGCCGTGCTGTGCTGTTCAAAGGTCTGTGTCATCGCCTGCAGGCGGTCGACCAGGGCAGGCAGGGCGGCAGACTGTGCCTGCAGCAGGCGCAGCGACTCGGCACGCTGCCAGGCCTGCGAGTACGGATGCAGGTCGCCTGCAATGGCCCGGTCCAGCTGCTGCACGGCCTGCAGGCGGTCGCGGCGCAGCAGGGCGGCCAACAGGCCGAGCATGGCCGAGCTGGCCACACCGGCGATCGAGGTACCGAATGCCACCGCCAGGCCCTGCACCGGCGAGGCCAGCGAGCCGCGGATGGCGGCCATGTCGGTCGCGCTCTGCAGGGCTAGTCCGGTGCCACGCAGCGTGTCCATCATGCCCAGCAGGGTACCGAGCATGCCCAGCAGCACCAGCAGGCCGACCAGATAAGGGGTCAGCACCGGTGCGGGCAGGGCGATGCGCTCGCCTTCCACGCGCAGGCGCACGGCGTTGCGCAGGCCTGCCGGCACGCGCTCCAGCCAGGGGGCGAGGCTTTCCTTCGCGCTGGACAGGTCGTTCAGTGCGGCGCGCAGGCCGTTGCTGGCCTGGCGGTAGCGGTACAGCTCCACGCCACCGGCGATGTAGCAGGCCGCGATGATCGCCGCCACCGCTGCACCCAGCGGATGCACCGAAACGTAGCCAATGCCGATCCAGCACACGGCCAGCAGGCCGACAAGGAAGACAACGACATGGAAAGCAGTTCTGGACATGGTGTTCCGGTCAGTGGGAGCGCAGGGCGTCTTGCAGCCCTTCGATCGGGTGGAAGCGCAGCTGCAGCTCGGCGAGCAGCAGCGTGCGCATGTCATGGCGGAAGGCCGTGCGCCAGCCGGGCTGGCCGTGCACGCGTTCAAATCGGGCGCCGAGCACGGCCGGCGCAGTGGCCAGCAGGCTGTGTTCGCGCGGGGTGAGGGTCTGTTCCATTACCGCGTCGACCTCGGCCAGTCGTGCCAGCTCGGGTGAAACCTGCACCAGCTGGTCGCGCAGGCGGCCGCGCAGGCGCCCGGTGGCAGTCTGGATGGCCTGCTGCAGCACCCGGTAGCGCTGGCGCAGCGAGGCGAAATTGGGGGCGGCGGCGGCTTCGGCCAGGTCCAGCAGGCGCTCGGCCTCGGCATCCTCACTGATCGAGGCGAGCAGGCTGGCGTGCGCCTGGGTGCAGTCGGCCAGTACATCCTCGACCGCTTCGGCGGCTTCACCGGGTTCGGGCAGGCGTCCGCCGAGCGCCCCGGACAGGGCCACGGCACGGCTCCAGTCCACCCACTGGCCGAGGCGATCGGTCAGGGCGGGACTGCTGGCCGGCATCGCGCCGTCGCTGAGACGGGCGAGCAGGCGGAGGAACTCCGGTCCACCCAGGACCGGCTGCGCTGCGTTCGCCATCAAGGGGTGAGGGGCCAAAAACCGTTGATTTTACAACCAGATGACCCGGCCTGGATGAAGGCGGGTCCGGGGGGAGGGCACCCGCAGGCGCGACAGGGCTTAGAATGTCCGGCTGCACCCATCCGTTCGACCCCTGGAGTTCCCCAATGACTGTTGCGCAGTTCTACCCGATCGGCACCCCCGGCCAGCCCTGGGGCGACGCGGAACGCGCACAGTGGCGGGCCCGCCAGCAGCGCCAGCGCAGCTACCACGACGACGTGGTGGCCGCGCTCGAGCGCCTGGACGACAGCTTCGATGTGATCCAGTACGGCCAGCTGGACTATGCGCCGGACCATTACCCGCTGTTCGCCGTGGTCAACCACGACTGGAACCCGGCGCTGCCGACCGCGCTGATCACCGGCGGCGTGCATGGCTACGAGACCAGCGGCGTGCACGGCGCCCTGCAGTTCCTGGAACAGCAGGCCGAGCGTTACCTGGGCCGGCTGAACCTGATCGTGGCGCCGTGCGTCAGCCCGTGGGGCTACGAGCGCATCCAGCGCTGGAACCCGGACGCCATCGACCCCAACCGCAGCTTCCGTGACGGCGGCCAGATCGTGGAAGCCGCCGCCCTGATGGCCTGGGTGGCCGAGCGCAAGCCGAACCTGCTGGTGCACCTGGACCTGCACGAGACCACCGACAGCGACCTGCACGAGTTCGATCCGGCGCGTTGTGCCCGCGACGGCAAGCCGTTCGAGCGCGACACCATCCCGGATGGCTTCTACGTGATCGGCAACAGTGAAGATCCGCAGGCCGAGTTCCAGAAGGCATTGATCACCGCCGTCGCCCCGGTCACCCATATCGCCCCGGCAGACGCCGAGGGCAACCTGGTCGGCCTCCCGCTGCAGTCGCCGGGCGTGGTCTGGGGTGAGTCGCGTTCGATCGGCGCCTGCGCCGGCTTCACCGACGCACGCTTTGCCACCACCACTGAGGTCTACCCGGACAGCCCGCGCACCAGCCCGCAGGAATGCAACGACGCCCAGGTGGCGGCGGTGTGCGCGGGCCTGGATTTCGCCCTGGCGGCGCAGTAACGCGCCACGTTCCGGGCAGCGACCGGCATCAGCCGGCGCCGTTCTTTGGCCGGCGAGGTGGCCATCGATGGCGAAGGCGAGGCGCGGCATCCGGCGAACACATCCAGATCGCGCCGGTACACCGTGCTGTTGACTCCGAACAGGCCCAGCAGCGAGTGGAAGAGGTTGTCGTGGCTGTGCGCCCGGTGCAGGGCATTCTGGTGCAGGCAGGCCAGGTCCAGGCCTGCGTTGCGGCCGAAGTCCGGTGAAAACCACATCACCATCGGCACCTGGGTCTGCTCGCGCGGGGCGATGAAGTAGGGCGTGCCGTGCAGGTACATCCCGCGTTCGCCCAGCGACTCGCCATGGTCGGACACATAGATCAGTGCGACATCACGCTGGTCCGCATAGCCCTGCAGCAGGTCGATGGCCTTGCCCAGCAGGTGGTCGGTGTGGACCAGGGTGTTGTCATAGGTGTTGACCAGCGCCTCGTTGCTGCAATGCTGGATCTGGTTGCTGTCGCAGGTCGGGCTGAAAGCCCGCGACGCTGCGGGATACCGTTCAAAGTAGGTCGGCCCATGACTGCCGAGCTGGTGCAGCACGACCAGGGCGTCACCGTTCATGGCGCCAATGCGTGTTCCGAGCTGATGCAGCAGCACCTCGTCGTAGCAGGTGCCGTCGGCGTTGACGCATTGGCCGGCCACCTTCAGCACGGGCATGTCTTCAGTTGGCACGCGTTCGCACACGCCCTTGCAGCCGCCATTGTTGTTGTTGCGCCAGAGCACGCTGACGCCGGTGCGCTGCAGGATGTCGAGCACGTTTTCCTCGGTTGCTGCGCGTACATCGTCGTACTGGCTGCGGGTCATCTGCGAGAACATGCACGGCACCGAGATCGCCGTTGCGGTTCCGCATGAGGAGACATCATTGAAGCTGATGACGCCTTCCTTGCGCGAGAGCCGGGGATTGGTCGCGCGTGGGTAGCCGTTGAGCTGGAAGTTCTGTGAGCGCGCGGTCTCGCCGACGACCAGGATCACCAGCTTCGGGCGCGGGCCTGGTATTCGCCGTGCGTCCATGCCGATCGCGCGCAGCGGTTGCTGGCGTGTGCTGTAGAGGCTCTTCAGATAACCGTGGGTATGCCGCACCACGTTCAACGGCAGCACCTGGTCGCGGATGTAGCGGTTGTTGCGAAGCAATGACGAATAGTCCTTGTAGAACGCAAAGCCGATCGCCAGCAGCACCATCATGGATACCAGGACGTTGACTGGCCACACCAGCAGCGAACGTATCGAGCCCACCCCGCTGGCGGTGCCCATCAGGACCAGCCCGGTCGCGGGCAGCACGCCCAGCGCCAGCAGGGTCAACAGCAGTGGCAGCGACAGATAGGCGTTCAGCTCGGCCTGGTTGGTCTCGAACAGGTTCTGCACCATGCTGCGGTCGATCAGCACGTTGTAGTGAAGCATGAAGTAGCTGCAGGCGGCGCTGATGACAAGGAGCAGCACCAGCAGCGGCCTGCGCACGAACGGCAGCGCCAGCAGCGGCGTCAGCATCAGGTTGAACAGGCAGAACAGCACCAGCGGCAGGCTGGCCAGGAACAACGCACTGCGCAGGCTGTTGAGGTCGATCAGTCCCCACAGCGACTTCCAGAGGGCGATGTTCCCGATCGTGGTGAAGAACAGTGCGGCAGCCCAGACCAGAATGATCGGATGGGGCCGTGGAAAACGGAGGCATTGGCGCACGAGCAGGTTCCGCGGAACAGGAGTGCGCGCAGTATCGAAACGGCCCTATCAGGAAGTTGTCAGGTTGGGCGGGCTAGCCCAGCAGGATGACGCCCCACACCGCGCCCACCATCAACAGTGCGGTGGTCTGCGCGGCGCTGCCCATGTCCTTGGCGTTCTTGGACAGCGGATGCTGTTCCAGCGAGATGCGATCGACCACCGCTTCGATCGCCGAGTTGAGCAGTTCCACCAGCAGGCTGATGAAGCAGACCGCCAGCACCAGCGCCCGTTCGAGCTTGCTGATGTCCAGCGCGAACGCTGCAATGATCAACAGCGCGTGCAGAAGCAGCAGCTGACGAAAGGCAGCTTCGCCGCGGAAGGTGGCGATGAAACCATCGCGCGAATGGATGAGGGTATGGAAGATGCGGCTCAGGCCGGTCTTGCCGTGCGGGTACTTGCCGCTGTCCTTGGGGTGCTGCATGCCGTTTCCGCCGTGAAGTGAGCAATCCCCAGCATGTGCACGCGCGCGTCAGGAAACCGTCAGATGGGCCACTCCAGGCTGAACCGGCAGCCCTGCTGCGAGGAACACACCGTCATCCTCCAACCGAGGTGCTCGACGATGCGCTGCACGATGGACAGCCCCAGTCCCTCGCCACTGTGCGGGCTGCCGGGCACGAAGCGCTGGAACTGCCGTGGATCGATGCTGGAGGGCAGCCCGGGTCCGGTGTCAGCGACGATGAGTGCAGTGTCGTGGAGGGTGATCCGCACTTCGCCGTTTTCGGTGTACTGGCAGGCGTTGCGCAGCAGGTTCCAGATCACGCTGTGCGCCAGATCCGCGTTGGTGTCCAGCTCGGCGTCATGCCGGGCATCAAGCGCAACGATTACCGGCTTTCCGGAAATCCAGGGCCGGCAGCGCTCCATGCAGGATTCGATCAGCGGACGCAGGGCCACCTTGTTGCGCGGCACGGTACTGGGCGCGCGTGAGAGCAGCAGCAGGCAGGTCAGCTGGCGCTGCATCTCCTGGGTGGTGCGCAGGATGCGCTGCGCGCTGGGAACCAGGTGGCTGTCGGCCGGAAGCTGGCAGGCGAGCGTCTCCGCAGCACCGCCGATGATCGCCAGCGGCGTGCGCAGCTCGTGGCTGGCATCGCCGCTGAAGCACTGTTCGCGATGCAGGAACCGTTCGAGCTCGTCACTGTGTCGGGCGAAGGCGCGGGCGAGTACACCGATCTCGTCGCGCGCGTTCTGGTAGGGAAAGGGCTTCTGGCCGTCCTGCACCGCGTCCGCCAATCGCGTGATGGGCGCGATGACGTGCGTCGCTACCTTCCGGCCGATCAGGAGGGCGCCGAGCACGCAGATCGAAATGACCAGTGCCGCAAAGGCATTGATCAGATGTTCCAGATAGGCATAGTGCGCTGCGTCCTGCAGCAGGTAGTAGCGCTGGCCGCCGCTGTCGAAGACGCTCAGGTGCCACTCGTTGGGCGCCTCTTCGCCGTGATGGCCCGGGCCGTACTGGCGCAGCACGACAGGCGCGTCCTGGGCATCGAACAGCTGGGTCCCCGGTGGCAGGGCTGGGCGTTGGCCACGATCCAGCAAGGCCTGCAGCCTTTGCACTTCGCTGGCCTGGGTGCGCGCGACGACAGCGGCCCGGACCTGGTCGTAGTCGACCTGATCGGCCAGTACGATGAAACCCATGGCACCGGCCATCAACAGCACGAACGAGATCGTGATGCGGGTGCGCAGGCTCAGGCGGCGGTAGAGGCCTGCCGGGGTCACGCCTGCATGCGCCAGCCGACGCTGTGCACCGTAGTGATCAGCGCGCTGTCGAAGCTGCGGTCCACCTGCAGGCGGAGTTCGTGGATGTGGGTCCGCAATGCTCCGCTGTCCGGTGGCTCGTCGCCCCAGACCAGGTATTCCATCTCCTGCTTGCGGACCACGGCGGGCGCCGCCCGCACCAGGCACATCAGCAGCTTGTGCGAAGTGGGCGTCAGCGCAATGCAGCGGCCTTGCCGCCAGGCCTGGGGCGAGCGCGTGTCCACCTGCAGGTCCTTCCACGCCAGAACGCTCTGGACCTGGCGACCCTGTGCCCGTCGTATCAGTGCCTTGATCCGCGCATCCAGTTCTGTCAGCGAGAACGGTTTGACCAGGTAGTCGTCCGCACCCATTTCCAGGCCCTGAACGCGGTCTTCGACCGGGTCGCGCGCGGTCAGCATCAGGATCGGAACCGGATTCTGGAACTCCTGGCGCAGCTTCCTGCACAGGGCCATGCCATCCAGACGCGGCAGCATCAGGTCCAGCAGGATGGCGTCGTAATCATTCTGCGTGGCCCGGCGCAGGCCGCTGACACCGTCGCGGGCATCGTCCAGCACGTAGCCCAGCGGCTCGAAGAAGGCGTACAGATTGGCAACCAGCTCGGGGTTGTCTTCGATGATCAGCAGGCGGGTCATGGCGTGCGTCCTTGCGCGTGGCCGAACTCTGCCCGATCTCTTGCCGGATGCCAATGCCCTGGCTGAATGGATCGCAATCGGCAATCGGCAATCGGCACTCACCGCCCTCAAGCGACGTTCAATCGGCCGGGCTGCGTGAGTCGCGGATCGAATAGATCACCGAAAAGATCTTCCAGCCCTGTTCGGTGCGGATCAGCTGCCACATTTCCTTGCCCCAGTTGGTCTTCACCCCATCGTCGTTGAAGCTGTAGTCGAACGACACCGAGGCCACGTCGCCATCCGTCTCGATCTTGGTGTTGGAGAATGTCTCTTCTTTTGGCTTGGGCGAAGCCACCGCTCCGTCGATCAGCGCGATGAAGTTGTTGGTGGGAATCTGCCGAGCCTTGATCGCATCGGGCTTGGTCTTGCGGATGTCCTGCAGGCGCGCGTCCTCGGAAACATACTGCCAGCCGATGTCTTCCGGCTTGTCCGAGAAGAACAGGCCCATGTAGGTCGGCTTGTCCTTGTTGATCAGCGAGGTGCGGAACGATTCGACCACCTGTTCGATGGCCTTGACGTCGGCGGTGGCGTTCTGTGCGGCATAGGCCGACAGGCACGCCGGAAGCAACAGGGCGAGGGCAGTGAAGCGTGCGCGTGCGTTGGGCATCATGGGGTCCTGAGGGGGGAGTAGGGTGGCGCTGGCGCATCACCGCGCGTAGGTTCGCCAGAAGAGCACGCGGCCTTCGGTCCTGTTGATGGCGACGAAGACTGACTTTCTGGATTCGGGCGCGCAGCGAAAGACGCGGTACGACGCACTGAGCGTCGCGTTGCTAGGCCACCAGTGTCGATTGAATGCAACAGGATTACTGTTGTTGAATGTGGTCGCCTGGCAATCCGCAGGAAGCTGCAGTGGTATCGCAGGGGGCTTGGCGAAGGCCAGCGCGCTGGTGTTTGAGTCGAGGTCGTGCACTTCGCGCAGGTCGGTCGCTTCGTGGGGCACCCAATCGGGAATCCATCCCTTGTTCACCATGTCGGCGTCGATGGCCTGCTGCTGGGTGTCGAACGAACTGTCCATCACCAGGCTGCAGGCGCTGAGCATCGAGCAGACTGCCAGTGCAAGAGTGCTTCTCATCCCGTTCCTGGCAACGGCTGTAACGCTCGTGTTCATGCTGGCATGGGCTGCCATTGAGCTATCGGGTCAGCGCGTCGAACAGGCGATTGCGGTCCGCATCGCTCATCGACCAGCCCTGTCCGAGCGGGGCCATGCGAACGGATTCGGTCCGGCCGCAGGCGCGGTACTGCCAGGTCTCCGAGCCATCGGGCTGGGCTTCCACGTCGATGCCCTCCAGGCGCGCGCACTGCAGCCGGGCCAGCGCCATCGGCGCGAAGTGCAGCATGTAGTGCTGTACCCGGTCGGCCGGCATTGCCGTGCCGGCAGGCAGCGGGTGGGCCGGGCCGTACTCGGCGAGCAGGCCAACGCAGGTCGCTGCGGCGGACAGGGGATTGCGACCGAAGGCGCGGGAGGCATCCCGCTCCACACTCTTTCCCAGAGTCTTGCCTTCCTTGCTGCTGGCATAGACCTCGGCGGCCTGCAGTTGCGCGGCGTCGAGTGTCGATAGCCAGTGCTGACGGCCCTCCTGCAACTGCAGTTTCAGGCCGGGTAGAGTCTTCTGGCAGCGCACTGCGATCGCCTGTGTCTGCACGAAATCCTGCCCACGATCGCCCGGCGTTGCGGTCGCTGTTGCCGCCGCTGGGGCAACAGCGAGGGCCATGCAGGCGATCACCAGATTCCGTCCCATTCCATTGCGCATCCTGCACCTCATGGCGAGTTTGACGGCGCACGCTAGCACGGATGACGGGCGCCGCAACAGGCCGGTTTGACGTTGAGGAAGGTCTGCGAGGATGATGCGCGGGCGCGCGGCGCAGGAGGGGATCTGTCAATGAGGACACTGATGTGGGGGCTTGCCGGCCTGTTCTTGGCGTAGGTGGCCGGTTGCTCGGCGATCTCGGCGTGGCATTCCCACGCGCTTGCCTCGGTCCCGGTCGGGGCGAGCAGGGCCGAGGTACTGCGGGCGCTGGGGCAACCTGACGTGGTGGAGCAGGCCGGTGTTCCCTTTGCGCGCTATGCGAGCAGTGGATGCAGTGGTCGCTGTGCGCAGCGATGGTGGTATGAGAACCGGCTGGGCCTGGATACCGAAGCCTGGTCGGTAGAGCTGGATGCTTCCGATCGCGTGCTCGCAGCGTCGCGCTGGACATCACCGTAGAAGACCGCGACGAGCGCATGCGCATCCACCGTCCTTTCATATTTATCGCAAGCCTGGCCCTGATGGCGTGGTGCACGTTGATGGGCATACTGGTGCTCATCTATGGCTTCGACGGGCAGGGCCTGCGCTGCGGCAGGCTGTGCTCACTGGAGGTCTCCATCCGCCTGCTCTTTGGTGATCGGGGATTCGAAATACTGGTGGCGATGGGGTTATTTGCCACAGCGCTGATGTGCGGGCGTACCGCACTGCGGGAGGGCATGCATGCCGGGCGGCCACGGAGGCAGGCGGGGCGCCGTGGGCGCAAACACCGCCGACCGGGGCGACCCCTGTCGTAAGGTGTCTGCACCGAGGTAAATAGCTCAGTGTGGGACGCTGCAGGTCGCTTCAGCGATGCAGCGCGTCAATGATCAACCCGGTGGCGATCTCCACCAGCAGGTACTCGCTATCGGACTGGCGCACCCAGCGCCGGTCGCGGCCCGGCTCGCGCAGGTCATAGCGCGCGTAGTCGTCCACCCAGTAGCGGCGGTCCACTTCGGCCCAAGGCAGGCGGTCCCCACGACGCCAGGCCTTCTTCTGCCAGCCCGGCGGCGGCGCATCGCGGTTGTGCGGGCCGCCTGCATGCGGCGGCGGGCCGTTGCCGCGGGCGTGGTGCGGCGGATCGGCGAAGGCGGGGGCCGCAGCCAACGCGGTAGCGGTGGTCAAGGCGATGGCAAACAAACGTGTGGTCTTCATGGATGTGCCTCCGTCATGGCCGCAGCATGCGGCGCTGTGGTGGGAATATAGGGCGGAGAGCGTGAATGAATACGGGTGTGCGCGGCACTTTCCTGAACACACGGCGTGACGTGCAGTCGCCGCCCCGGAACGGATCAACGGGCTCCGTCCGGGGCCGGACCCAATGCGCCCCAACCGCCGCCCAGTGACAGGAACAGATCCATCTGGCGATCGACCCGGTCCGCGCGCGATGCGGCCAATGCGGACTCCGCATCTGCCAGTGCGGCCTGAGCCGAAAGCACATCGAGAAAATCGATCCTGCCGAAACGGTAGAGCTGCTGCGCCTGCCCCGCGGCCCGCGCTGCGTCCCCACGCGCCTGCGCCAGGCTGCGCTCGCGTTCAAGCTCCTGCGTGCAGGCAGAAAGCGCAGTCTCGGTCTGGCGCAGTGCCTGCAGCACCGCGCCGTCAAAGGAAGCAAGAGCGGCATCTGCATTGGCACCGGCCGCTGCGATGCGGGCCTTGGCCATGCGGCGGTTGGGCCAGTGCCATGACAGCACGGGACCGATGTTCGCACCAAAGCTGTTGGCCGACAGTAGATGCGCCGGCGTGCCAGCCACGCCCGAAGAGGCGCCCAGGGTGACCCGCGGATAAAGTTCCGCGGTCTCTACGCCGATCATCGCTGTGGCCGCGGCAAGGCTCCGCTCGGCGGCACGTATGTCAGGGCGCCGCTGGAGCAGCTGCCAGCCGTCACCGACCGGCAATGCTTGCTCCAGCTCAGGGGGCTGTGGGCACCCTTCTGCTTCCCTGGGATAATCTGCCGGGACTTTGCCCATCAGTGCGGCCAGTTCGAACAGTGAGGCCTGCTGTTCCGCCAGCAGGTGCGGTATCGCCGCCGCGCTGCGATTGACGGCTGCACCGGCACGGCTGACATCGAAGTCCGTTCCGCGCCCGCCTGCAGCCAGGCGTCGGGTTGCCTCCAGCGTGGCGCGCTGTATCGCCAGCACCTGCCGGGTCGCAGCGAGCGTGTGATTGCTTGTGCAGATCTGGAGATAGGCACGGGTGACGGCAGCAGCGACGACCACGCGGACCTGGTCCCGTGCCGCAGCGACAGCCTCCGCGTCCGCGTTGGCGGCTTCGATGCCGCGGCGGATGCCGCCTGCAAGATCCAGTGGATAGGAGAGGTGGAGACCCAGCGCATACGACTGCGGCGCGGCCGGCGCCTGGGTGTAACCACCGGCATGGGTGAGCGTGCCCGATGCATCCACGTCGGCCTGCAACTCACCGCGTGCGTGATACTCCAGCATGGTTGCGCTGGCGCGCCGAAGGTTGGCATCGGCGGCGCGCAGGTCGGTATTGGCCGCCAGTGCTTCGCGGACGTAGGCGTCAAGCTGGGGGTCGCCATACAGTTGCCACCATCGATCCGGTGGCGCGTGCTGGCTGAACGATGCCTCCTGGCCCGATACGAACGCCCGTGCCGCCCGGGGGGAGGCTGCGACGGCATTCGCAGGGAGGTGATAGTCGGGGCCGGACACGCAGGCGGTCAACGGCAGCAGCAGGGCAAGCAGCCCACCACGTACTGTTCGCAAACTCACTTGCAGGCTCCCTGTGCCGAGGGTGTTATGGTCACATTTGCAGTGCGACCCACGATCAGACGCGTATCCGGCGGAGCATCATCGATATGGATGCGTACCGGGATGCGCTGTGCCAGCCTGACCCAGGTATAGGTCGGCGCCACGGCCGGCAGCAGGTTGTGTGTGCTTGAGCGCTGATCGTCGGCAATGCCGGCGGCGATGGTATCCACGTGTCCGCGGACGTCGTGGTCGTCGCCCATCAGCCGGGCCACGGCGGCATCGCCCTCGGTGATGCAGCCCAGTTTGGTTTCCTCGAAGTAGCCTTCGATACGCAGGCTGCCGGTGTCGATCAGCGCCAGCGCCTGCGCGCCCGGTTGCAGGTAGTCGCCCGCATGCAGGTCCAGGTTGGTGACGATGCCATCGGTGGTCGCGCGCACCTCGGTGCGTTGCACGTTGAGCTGGGCGACGCGCTGTTCGGCCCGTGCCTGCGCCAGGGTGGCCAGCTCGGTATCGACCTTGGCGGCATTGCGTTCGCGCGTTTCCGACGCGACCAGGTTGCCCAGTGCGTTGTCCCGCGTCGATTCGCGACGGGCCAGCGCCAGCGTGGCATGTGCGCTGCTGACCGCTGCGTCGGCCTTCTCAAGCGCGGCAGCGAAGCGCGGTTGATCGAGCACCAGCAGCAGTTGTCCGGCGCTGACCCGCTGGTTGTCGTGCACCAGCACCTGGGTGACCAGTCCCCCCATGTCCGACGCAACGCGCACCACATCGGCGCGCACCCGCCCATCCCGCGTCCATGGGCGTATTTCGTAACGATTCCAGAGGGAGAGCGCGGCAATGGCGGCAAGCGCACACACGGCCAGTGTTGCGCTCCAGCGCCCGATGACAGCAAGCAGGTGTTTCATTTCATTTCTCGAGCAGGGGCGAGAGCCGGGCCATCAGCTCCACCAGGATCACGAACGGGGACAGGACCACCAGGGGCCGCGCGGCGAACAACCGGTACAGACCGAGGCTGGCGAGCAGGCGTGAAGTCAGTATCGACAGCGCCAAGGCGGCAGCGGCCACGGCGAGCAGGCCGGGAATGAGCACGCCATCAATGGAAAGATCAGAAGGCATGAGGTCAGTGCCGATGGGTAAGCGGGGAAACGAGCAGATCGCGGCGCAATCCACAGAGCAGGTGCGACAGATGCTCCTGCTCAGCCCCGCTGCTGGCCGCCGCTGTCTCGCGCATGCGGTCCAGCAGTTCCAGAAGATGGGTGTCGACACTGCGTGCCGCGTGGGCGCGGATCCTGAAATGTGCGGCGACGTGTTCGATCAGCGCCGCATGAAACGCTTGCGTGCGTGGATCGTGCAGACGCGTGTCCAGTGCGCGGAGCTGGTTGGATGCATGTGCCGCGCGAACGTCCGCAAACAACGCCCGCAGGTCGTGTGCTGCGCTGGCACGGCCCTGCAACCTGGGAGCGAGCAGCCCGATTCGATCCAGCATCCGGCTGAGCCAGGCGCGGGTCACATCACCTTGTCCGGCGGCGTGTCGTGCGATGTCCCGGCGGATCGAGCGCTCCAGCCGTGCGCGGTTGCGGCCCGCATCGGCGGTCTGGAAAAGCTGCATGCTGCACAGTGCTACCGTCGTACCCACGAACAACGCAACGCTGTTGTTGAGCGCGCCGACGATGTTAACCGTGCTGGTCGCACCGAGGCCCGCGATGAGCGGGAAGGTCAGTACCACGCCCAGGGCGGCCATGATGAACGGTGGCCGGGCAAGGAACGATCCGCACAGCAGCAGCACCGGCGCGAGCGCGGCAATCAGGCCGGTGATATCGGACAACGCGGGGAAGATCAGCAGACCGTAGAGCAGGCCGACGGCCACGCCGATGCACGATCCCACCAGGTAGCGCATGACATGCGGTGCCGGCGCTTCGATCGTGCCGAACAGCACGCACGCCGTGCCGATGATGGACACCGCCGTGGCGCCCTCCGACCAGCCGGTAGCGATCCATAGAACGCAGCTCAGCAGGATGCCGACGAACGCGCCCAGCGCGCTACGCAGGGCAAGCCGATGATCCCGGTGAAGTACCGCACCCTGCGCATGTCGCACAAGGCGAGCAGGTACATGCCGGCGCCAGTCGGAGCGGGCAGTGCGCAGTTGTGCCTGCAGCACGCGGCAGTCGGCGTGGGCGAGGTCGAGCTCGGTCTGTTGCGCGGCGAGGCCGGCCTGCAGGAGATTGCGCCACCCGGTTGAATCCATCTGCGGTGAACGCAGCCGGTCGATGGAATCTTCCACCGCGCTGGACAGCATCAGGACGTCCAGCATCCGGTCATGCAGGGCACGCAGGATCTGCACCTGCGCCACGCCGTGGGCGCTGTCGAAGGGCAGGTGGATCGACAGCACATGCAGCTCGAGCAGGTCGGCGGCCACTTTCGAGCGGTCCGTCGCCAGCACCGTGTCCGATGCACCGGCCCGCATGTCGCGTGTCCATCGTTCCGTATCATCCAGCACAGCGGCAACCCGCGCGTGCACGCGCATCGAGACCCGGCGCGGCAGCACCAACCCGTGGACCAGCGTTGCGGCCAGGATGCCGATGGCGATTTCCTGCACCCGCGTGATGGCGATGGTGAACACGTCTCCCGGCACCATCACCGCAGGAAACCCAATCAGGCTGGTGGTATAGCCGGCCAGCAGGAACGCATACGCACGCGGCGTGCGGTCGAGCATCGCCAGGTACAGGCACAGCGCCATCCACGCCGCGAGCGCGGCGCTCAGCACCAGGGGGGCATTGGCAAATCGTGGCACCAGTGCGACGGTGGCGAAGGCCCCGCCCACGGTGCCGAGCAGACGGAACAGGCCGCGGCTGAGTGTCGCCCCGGAAAGGGGCTGCGACACCAGATAGACCGTGCCGATCACCCAGAACGGGCGATTCAGGCCGATCCTTAGAGAGACATACAGCCCCAGCGACGCGGCGAGCAGGCATTTGAGCGAGAACAGCACTGCTTCCTGGTCGGTCCTGAGGGCAGGGCTTTTCAACCGGGCAAATGCCTGGCGCATGTAGGGGTGGAACGGGGTGGGGGAGTGCATGCGGCTCATGCTAGTGATCGGCCGCACTGGCGAATTTCGCTACAATGACAACCAATCGCTAAAACCGGTCAATGTGAGAATGGCTCGCATTTCGCTCCCCGGCTTTGACCTGGACCCGGACGAGACCGATCGCCCGGCGGTCGCCAGCCGCCTGCAGGTGGCCGAGCACGACGCCGAGATTCCCGTGCATGAGCACCGCAAGGGTCAGCTCATTCTTGCGCTGCATGGGGCGGTGACCTGCGAAGTGGCCAATGCGTTGTGGATCGTGCCGCCCCAGTGTGGCGTCTGGATTCCGGGTGGCATGCCGCACAGCAACCGCGCCACCGCCAACGCGCGCCTGTGCTACCTGTTCGTCGAGCCCGGCATCGTCGATCTGCCCATGCAATGCGTGACGCTGGCGATCTCCCCGATGCTGCGCGAGATGATCCTGCACCTGGCCGACGCGCCGCTGGACTACCCGCATGGCAGCCACACCGACCGGCTGGCGCGCGTGTTGCTGGACGAGCTGGTACAGATGCCGGCCGAGCACCTGTCGTTGCCGGTCAGCCATCACCCGAAGGTGCGTGCATTGGCTGCGGCATTGTCGGCTGATCCGGCAGACCGCAGCACCATCAGCCAGTGGGCCGTGCGCCTGGCCCTGGGCGAGCGCACGTTGACCCGGCTCATCGAACGGGAAACGGGATTGTCCTTCGGGCGCTGGCGGCAGCAGCTGCACCTGCTCATCGCCATTCGGGAACTTGCCGCGGGTGCACCGGTACAACGCGTTTCCGAGACGCTGGGCTATGAGTCGGTGACGGCCTTCATCACGATGTTCAAGAAAGCGCTTGGCCTTTCCCCGGCGCGGTACTTTGCCGTGCGGCTGCGCGGGCAGTAGCGGGGAACAACGGGGGAAGCCGTTGCCTGGAACGTGCGCGATATCCAGGGCCGCATCAGCCAGATCGGCCTGACCCGGCCCGGCCAAGCCCGCCAGATCGTCGTGAACAACGTGACCTATGCGGCCTTCGGACCGGCGACCGGTTGGACTTATGGCAACGGCCGCCAGTTGCAGCGCCCGCTGGACCTCGACTATTGCCCGCAGGCGGTGCACGACCCGGCGGCAGGCGGCCTGTCGCTGGGCTACGGCTATGACCCGGTCGGCTCGGTCACCGAGCTGAAGAACGGCACGGGCTCGACGGTGCTGGCCAAGTACGCCTACGACACGCTGGGTCGCCTGACCCAGACTCAGGACGGCGCGACCGGCACGCCGATCGAAACCTATGCCTACGACGCCACGGGCAATCGGACCGCGCTGACCACCTCGGCAGGCACCGCCAGCTACACCTATCCCGCAACCAGCCACCGGCTGACCGCCGTGGATGGCGAAGCGCGCACCCAGGACGCGGTGGGCAACACCACCAGCATCGGCAGCAAGACGTTCATCTACAACGATGCGAACCGCATGAACGCGGTGAGGCAGGGTGTGCCGTGCTGGAAAGCTACGGTTACAACCATCGCGGCGAGCGCGTGCTGCGTACTCCAGCCGGTGGCGCAGCTCAGATCACGCTGTACGATGAGGCCGGACAGTGGCTGGGCAGTTATTCCGCCACGGGCGAGGCCCAGCAGCAGGCCATCTGGCTGGACAACTACCCGGTGGCACTGATCAATGTGCCAAGCACTGGTGTGCCGGAGCTGGCCTACGTCCAGTCGGATCACCTAGGTACGCCGCGCGTGGTGTTCGATCGGGTACGGAATGTCTCGATCTGGGAGTGGAGCAACAAGAGCGAGGTATTCGGCACCCAGATTCCGAGTGCCGATCCGGATGGCGATGGTGTGGCGTTCGAACTGGCGTTGCGCTTCCCGGGCCAGCAGGCCACGGATGCGAGCGGGTTGTTCTACAACCATAGTGGTTCGATCAAAACATCAAGGGCGACTCCAGCGCTGACTCCGCTGCGGATCAGCTGGCAAACCGCCTCGGACGATCATCTGGACAAATGAGCCGTACGCGAAGTTGCTCGCAGATGTGCGGGAGCTATCGACCCGGTGGAAACTTCCCTTACTGATGACTCGGATGCCTCAGATGTACGCTCCCCAGCTGCTCCCAATCGTGACGCTGTCAATCGCACTTTCTGGTTGCATGGAAGTTGCCAGCACCGAGTATGCAGACCGCAATCAAGCCGTCTCAAGGCAAGCAATCGGTGAATCCAAATGGTTGCCTTCATGGTTGCCAGAGGATGCAGTCAATATACGCGAGTCGCACGACATTGACACAAATGAATCGTGGCTGGTTTTCCGCCTGACCAGCGGGGCTCTTACTTTGCCCGAAGAATGTAGGCTGGTGAGCAGGCCGGAGGTGTCCGGCGCGCGAGTCATGCGGAGATTTCCACAGTTTGCTCGCAGCGCGTGGTCACGAGAATCAAGCTACTCCGGGATGTTCTATCTGTGCCCGGAGGGTGATGCTGGTCGCTGGGTCATGCGCGATGAAGAACAGGGCCTTGTTTACAGCCGAATAGCGCTATAAGTGGCCGGGCGGTCTCGCCTGGGAAGCGAAATGCGTGGCTGGCACTTGGCGATCTCCTTTCCCGGTGCCTGGTTCGCTACTTTCCGGCCGAGCGTCGAGGTCCGGCATGGGTCACATCGACCTCGTCACTGGCCATGTTCGCGAATGGGAAGGCGCTGTCTGAGCATTGCAGGTTCCGGCAGGTCCTGGGGCGCGTGGCCGTGGTGACGACTGTATGGGAGGGGTTCTGTGATATCGGCTCCATGGCCTATTGTGGCTGCAGCGCAGGCGGCGGGTGGAGGCGAATGGAAATGAAAGACAAAATGAGAGAAAGAGAGGCGCTGTCGCCAACTGGCTTCTATGACCAATACTATGCGGACAGTGGCCTGGATCAGGAAGTACAGCTCATACAACCGGAACGAAGTGGAACGGATGATTGAGCTGTTTTGCACGCAGCAGGAGCGGCTGGGTGTGTACGAAATCCTCAGGCAAGGAACCAATCGCCTGATCCATGAAGTGCTTAAACTCATCTAAAGATGCGCGAACGAACACCACCACAATACAGACACCAGGGTGCACAATCATTCCACTGAGACTTGTGAGCTAGGTCGCGGTGTCGGAGGGTAGACAGTGCTAGGCTCGCGCATCGAGGCATGTGAAAGCCTCGATGATTTGTTACAAGCTCTGGAGATGTCGCATGAAATGGAAGGTTCTAGGATGCTCCGCAGCACTTCTTGTATCCACCTGTGCTTTGGCGCAGGTGCCTGACGCTGACACGCAAGAAGGCAAGGAGATGCAGATTCAGATTCACAGCTATATGAGTGAACACCCCACGGTCTCGATAGACGAAGCAATCACGCGCCTAGCGGTACAAGGTGAGGTGATGTCGGATATTGAAGCGTTGCGTATCGAGTTCGCAGATCGTCTAACGGAGCTGTCGATAAAAGACGCGCCAGATCAACACATCTTGGTTCAACTCAAGGGGCCAGATCCAGTCGCGGATCGAACGATTACCACCGAGAGCGGGACGACCCGTGTGGTGTTCGAGGTTGGTCACAAGTACACCCAGGACGAATTTTACGCGCTCCTTGCTCAGCACAGACCTCTTCTTCACAGCGCCATACCAGGCATCACGGGGACGACTGGGTTCCCAGGCGAAGAACGGGTGCTGATTGACATAAACGGCGACAGCCGCCAAGCAGAAGAGTTGAAGGATACAATCAAGAAGCTTGAAAGAGTCACCGGTCTCAAGATTGAAGTCCGCCCCAACATGCCGAAGTCGGTCAACGCGGAGTATGTTGTTGGCGGCGCCCCCCTCCAATCCAACAATAGCTACTGCACCTCAGGATTTCCGGTTATTCATAAGGCCACTGGACGAAGGGGTATCACCACTGCGGCGCATTGCCCCGACAATCTAATCTATGGCAACTACGCAACCGGCGCAGGGAAGTACACCGTGCCGCTGACGTTCGTGGACCAGATCAATGATGCGAGCCACGACGTTCAGTGGCATACGGTGGGGTCACACACACCGCTACGGGAGGTGTATGCCACCTCCACTTCGGATTACAGTAGGCGCCGCATCATGTACATGTGGACCAACGCTACTCAAGGCCAGAGCATGTGCTTCAGAGGCGTCACCAGCCAATACACCTGCGGAACAGTCGTGAGCATCAAGCACAGGCCCGAGCTCGCATGCGGTCCAACCGGAAACCTTCCCTGCGCGGACGCGTGGATACGCATCGAAGGATCGTCGTTGGCGTGCGGATTTGGAGATAGCGGTGCCGCTATCTTCTTCGGAGACAATGGATACGGCATTGTCGCTAAAGCAAGCCTGAAAGACGGAAGTTGCAAGGGAGTCTCCGCAATGCCTTGGGGCGCAGTCAGCGCATTAGGGCTGGAGGCAGGCGGTTAGTCGCTACAACGAAACGTCCGGCTGAGGATGCTGGCTTTGCATCCTCAACCGGATATCCGCGATCGACTCTTTTTAATTGATTAAGTGAGCACGCCCGGTCCCTCTGGAGTTGAGGCGGTCAAATCGATGCTGGACGTGGTGAAGGAGAAGAATGTTAAGAAGCTGGGCGGGGTCTGATTCAAAGGTTAATCGTCCAGTGCTTCCTGGGTAGCCATCAGCCGCCAAGTGCATGCCGCGTGTCGAACTTTATTGGGGCGGCTCGTCGCTGGCGCGGTGGCGCTGTCTTGGGTTCTAGAATATCTCGATGTGCAGGGCGACGTTTGCGCGTGTCTCGTCGTGATTGCTTTAGATCCTCGGCTTTGTATGTTTCCCGCTACTGTCGCTGGAAGACGTTCTCCATCGATGCGTTGTCATGGCTGTTTCCTATCCGGCTCATGCTGCACAGGATGTCTGCTCGCGCAGAACGCTCTGCCAGTTTTACTGGGGGGAGAGCGAATTGAGTTCGCCAAGGTTGACGATAACGAGCCGAGACTCGCTGATCTTCTTGATCGTTGGAAGGCGGTCGGCTATCCGCTGTCCGGTCTGAAGTGTTTTCGTATCGAGACCAGCTCGACCGGAAGCGTCATTCTGATCTACGCCAGGACATGGCGGATCGAGCATCTGTCGATGGCGGATGCGGTGCCCTGAAGGACATTCCGTGCCCAGATTGCTCACCCCCGACGAGGTCTCCCTCATCCATAGGCTGCTGCCGGAGACGACCGAGCTGTCCGAACGGTTGTTGAAGGATCTGGCGCTCGCCCAGGTGGAGGACGTGGAGGTCGTCGGATTCGGGGGCGTGGTGTTCCTGTCCAGCACGACCCAACGCTTCGGAAGTGACATTGCCACGGCCATGCTCGCCGATGCCGACGGTGTGCCGGTGAGAGTCACCCTGTGCCTGGACAATCACGATCAGCTCTTCGAGCTGGAGCTGTGCAAAGTGGACTTCTCACCGATCATCGGGGTCGATCTGAGGAGCGCTTTCAGCGAGCACTGACACCTGCTGAAAGCGGTCCTCGCCGAAGGGCGCGGCGCATCGCGTTCACCCTTCGGGCTGCAAGCGCCCCACCGCCTGCGCGCACAACGACTGGCAGGCCATGACCAACCCTTCCATGACCCGGTCGCCCACGTACTGCCCGGGTTCGCCGTTCTGCCGGGTGCGTTCGGCCGCCAGCAGCATTTCCAGCACCACCCGCAACCCGGTCAACGCGCAATCGGCGTCGGCCAGGGCCAGGCAGCGCCCGGGCAGCTGATGCCGCTCCGGCCAGGGGTGACCGTCGGCCGCCGCACCGGAGCCGATGCGGTGGAGGTTGGCGATGAAGGTGTTCCTGTCCATGGCAGGCGCAGCCTGTGGCGAACCGTCGTCGCCGGCGGCGCTGCGGTAGGCGTGCAGATGCGGGAAGTCCGATTCGTTCATGGCGAGGCTCCGTGCAGGGCAATCGGTAGCCGCCACCCGAAAGGTGGCGGGCGGTACGTGGTTCGAATCCGGGTTGGCCTCAAGCCGGCGGGCGCGAACGCCCCCAACGCACCGCCCGCCATAGCCGGCAGACGGATTGCCAGCCGGCGCCACGCATGGTGACGCCGGCTGGCAAGCGCACTTACTCAAGGCCAACACGGGATTCGAAGCCCGGCCACCCTTTTCCGGTGGCACGCCATCTGAGCCCCTGGCGCTGTGCAATGCCAATCAGAAGAGTTGTAAACATCACTCGATTGGAGACGCTTTTGACATTGTCCTACGCTGTTAAGCCCCGCCAGTGCTGGCTGGCGTAGTGATCCGCCCGCAACGTGCAATCTGCGACATGTGTCCAGGTTGTCACGGCGAACGGGACGGGCGGGGCGGGCCTTTCACGACAGTCGGCGCCAATTCAGGCTGCGTGCCTCCCGGGTTGACGCTTTCAACGCCCCAGCGCACTCTGCGGGTTGGGGTCGACAACCCGTTCAGGGGCAGGGCTGCAGGGTGGTACCAGGAGGCGGAACAGCCATGAGCCAACTCACCGACAGTTTCGGACGCAGCTTTCCGTACCTGCGCTTGTCGCTCACCGAAGCCTGCAACTTCCGGTGCAGCTACTGCCTGCCCGACGGGTACCAGGCGGATGGCCACCCGCGTTTCCTGCAGGTGGAGGAGATCGGCCGCCTGGTGCGGGCCTTTGCGGCGTTGGGGATGAGCAAGATCCGCCTGACCGGTGGCGAGCCCAGCCTGCGCAAGGATCTGGACGAGATCATCGCCACCGTGGCGGCGGTGCCGGGCATCCGCAAGGTGGCCATCACCACCAATGGCACGCTGCTGCCGCGGCGCCTGCCGGGTTGGCACCGGGCAGGCCTGACTGCGCTGAACGTGAGCATGGACAGCCTGCAGCGCGAGCGTTTCCACACCATCACCGGCCACGACCGTCTGCCAGAGATCCAGCAGGGTCTTGCGCTGGCGCAGGCGCTGGGCCTTTCGGCAATCAAGCTCAACGCAGTGCTGCTGCGCGGCCTGAACGACGACGAGCTCCCGCAGTGGATGGAGTACCTGCGCGATCGCCCCTTCAGCGTGCGCTTCATCGAACTGATGCGTACCGGCGACAACGAAGCCTATTTCCAGCGCCACCACCTGCGCGCCGACGTGGTGATCGAGCAGCTGCTGGCCGCCGGATGGCGCGAACGCCCGCGCGTGGCCGATGCGGGCCCGGCGCGCGAGTTCAGCCACCCTGACCATCGCGGCAGCATTGGCATCATCGCCCCGTATTCGCGTGACTTCTGCAAGGGCTGCAACCGTTTGCGGGTGACCGCCAAGGGTGACCTGCGGCTGTGCCTGTTCGGCGAGTTCGGCGTGCCGCTGCGCCCGCTTCTGCAACGCGACGATGACCATGACGCGCTGCTGGCACGCATCACCACCCAGCTTGGCCTGAAAGCGGCCGGGCATGGACTGCACCAGGGCCAGACCGGGCTGACCCCGCACCTGGCCTCGATCGGAGGATGAGCAACACGATGAGTGGGGAATTGAATGCGGCCTTCCACATGGCCGATGTCCGTAACAAGCGCATCAGCCGCCGCCGTGCGGTGGCGGTGGGCGAGCTGCATGCCGGTCCAGTGGCCTATCCGCTGATCGTCGAGCGCCGCCTGCCCAAGGGCGATGCGCTGGTGATGGCCGAGATTGCCGGCCTGCAGGGCGCCAAGATGGCGTCGATGCTGATGCCGCTGTGCCATCCGTTGCCGCTGGAGCTGGTGCAGGTGTTCTGTGCGCCGGTGCCGGAACGGCAGGCGATCCGCGTGTGGTGCGAGTGCGCGAGCGAGGCGCGCACCGGCGTGGAGATGGAGGCACTGGCCGGCGTCAACGCGGCGCTGCTGACCCTGTACGACCTGAGCAAGCCGGTGGAGCCGGCCCTGCGCATCGAAGGCATCCGCCTGCTGTTCAAGGAAGGCGGCAAGCGCGGGGTCTGGCTGCACCCGGACGGCATGGACGAGGCCGAGCGTGCGCGTTTCAAGCCGCGTGCACCGAAGGGGTTGGAGGGTGCGGCCTGCGCGGTGATCACACTGAGTGATCGCGCCAGCGAGGGCAGTTATGAGGATGTGTCCGGCCCGACCCTGGTGACCGGCCTGAAAAAGCTGGGGGGCGAGGTGGTGGCCGCCGAGGTACTGCCCGATGGCATCGAGCCATTGGCGGGCCGCCTGCAGGCCTTGGCCGCCGAGGGCGTGCGCCTGTGCCTGTGTACCGGAGGTACCGGGCTGGGCCCGCGTGACCTGACCCCGGAGGCGCTGCGTTCCTTGAACGCGCGGCCGGTGCATGGCCTGGCGCAGATGGTGCGGGCACTCAGTGCACAGCACACGCCGATGGCCTGGCTGAGCCGCGCCGAGGTGGTGCAGCTGGGCAACATGCTGGTGTTCGCATTGCCCGGCAGCCCGAAGGCGGCGGCGCAGTGCCTGGACATCCTGGCGCCGGTACTGGGCCACGCCCTGGCGATGGTCGAGGGTGGTGGCCACTGATGATTGCCTACAGCGAAGCCTTGCAGCACCTGCTGGACGCGGCCACGCAGCTGCCGGCCGAGCGCCTGCCGCTGCATGAGGCCGGCGGCCGTACCCTGGCCAGTGACATCCACAGCGGGCAGTCGTTGCCGCCGTTCGACAATTCGGCGATGGACGGCTTCGCGCTGCGCGCCAACGGCGCGACGTTCGAAGCTGGTACCGAGTTCGCTGTGCAGGGCTGGCAGGCAGCCGGTGATGCCGGCGCCGAAGGCGGCGAGGGTGCCTGGGAAATCATGACCGGTGCGCGCATGCCGGCCGGGCTGGATACGGTGGTACCGGTCGAGAACGTGGAGATCCTCGCCAGCGAGGATGGCCGCCCGACCCGCATTGCCCTGAAGGCATTGGTGAAGCCGGGCCAGAACGTGCGCCTGCGTGGCGAGGATGTAAGCGACGGCGAGCGCGTGCTGCAGGCCGGGCAGGTGCTGGACATCAACGCGCGCACCCTGCTGCATGCCATCGGCGTGGGCGAGGTGGCGGTGATGACGCGGCCAAAGGCGGCGGTGATTGCTACCGGCAAGGAGCTGGTGACCGAGGCGGCGCAGACGCTGGCATCCGGGCAGATTCGTGACAGCAACCGGCCGTATCTGGTCGGCCGCCTGCAGGCCGCCGGTGCCGAGGTGGTCTGGCAGGGCACGGTGGGCGATGAGGTGGCGGCGTTCAACGCGGTGCTGGATGAAGCGCTGGACGCGGGTGCTCAGCTGTTGATCAGCACCGGCGCGGTGTCGGCCGGCCGCTACGATTTCATTCCCGACGCGCTTCGCGGCCGGGGTGCGCGCATCGTGTTCCACAAGGTGGCAATCCGCCCGGGCAAGCCGTTGCTGTTTGCGGTGCTGCCCAATGGCGCGCTGTATTTCGGCCTGCCCGGCAACCCGGTGTCGGCTGCGGTGGGCCAGCGCTTCTTCGTCGAGCCGGTGCTGCGCCGCCTGCTGGGGCTGGCACCGGAGCCGGTGCTGACGTTGCCGCTGCAGGCCGACGTGCGCACGCCGCCGGGCCTGCGCTTCCACGCGCGGGCGCGGGTGGAAGTGGACGCGCAGGGCCGCCTGAGTGCGCGCGTGCTGGCCGGGCAGGAGTCGTTCCGTTTGATGTCCATGCTGCAGGCCAACGCCTGGGTGGTTCTGGAAGGCGAGGGCGGTCTGGCCCCTGCCGGCACGCCGGTGCGTGTGCAGGGCTGGGGTCATCAGGACCCGGTGCAGCTGGCGAGCCAGGAGCCGTAATGAGACAGGTAAATCTGCAGTTGTTCGGCGCGTTCTCCGATCTGGATGCCAGCCGCGAGATTGCCGTGGAGGTGGCCGGCGGCACCGTGGCCGATCTGCGCCAGGCGCTGCGCGAGCTGCTGCCGCTGCGTTGGCCGGGTTTCCGTGCCGGGCTGCTGGATTACTCGGCGTTCGCCGACCAGCAACGCGTGCTGCGCGACCACGAGGCGTTGCCCGACGATGGCCGGGTCGCGATCCTGCCGCCGGTGAGCGGGGGCTGAGCGATGAGCGAGAAGATCATCGCGAAGGTGGTGGACCGCGCGCAGGCGGCGATCGATCCGGCCGAGGGCATCTCGGCAGTGTCCGATCCCGGCTTCGGCGGCATCGACGTGTTCATCGGCAAGGTGCGCGATGTCAATGCGGGCCGGCGGGTGACCGGGATCACCTACGATCTGTTTGAACCGTTGGTGCTGAACGAGTTCAAGCGCCTGGCCGCCGAGGTCGAGGCCACGTTTGGTCCGAAGCTGAAGCTGTATGTGGCACACGCCAAGGGCCGGTTGGGCATCGGCGATGTGGCGGTGGTGGTGGCCGCCGGCAGCCCGCACCGTGACGAGGCGTTCCGCGCCTGCCGGCAGTTGATCGAGGTGGTGAAACACCAGTGCCCGATCTGGAAGCAGGAGCATTACGAGGACGGCGACAGCCAGTGGAGCGAAGGTTGCAGCCTGTGCCATGCGGACGATGAGCCTGCGCATGCGCACAGCCACAGCCCGTGACGCCAGTAGATCCACGCCATGCGTGGATAGCGCTCTCCCGGCGCACCCGGCCGACGCAGCCACGCATGGCGTGGCTCTACCATGAATGGAACCATCAACGGCATCGTGTTGGCCGGTGGCCTGTCCAGCAGGATGGGCCGCGACAAGGCAACGCTGCCGTGGCAGGGCCGCACCCTGCTGGAGCACATGCGGGGCCTGTTGACGCAGGCCGGCGCGCGCGAGGTCTGGATCAGCGGCAACTACCCGGCCTTCGGCGGCATCCCCGATCGTGTGCCCCGATGCGGGCCACTGGGCGGGCTCTACAGCGTGGCAATGCAGATGCCTGACGAGCCTGCATGGGTGGTGCCGGTGGACACGCCGCGGTTGAGCGCGGTACTGCTGCAGCGACTGTGCCTGGCAGGAGACACTCCCTGCGTGGTGTTTGCCGACGAACCATTGCCGATGCGGTTGCAGATCGATGATCATTGCCGCCGCGTGCTGCAGGAATTGATTGAAGATCCGAGGGCACGCCGTTCGCTGCGTGCCCTGCAGGAACGCTTGGGCGTGACCCGGTTGCCACTGGCGCCAGGGGATCAGGCGTTGCTGCTCAACTGCAATACCCCATCGGAATGGGAGTCCACCGCACCATGAAAGTCCAGCTGCAACAGCAATCGATGCGCCTGCGCGTGGATGAAGAGGAACTGGCGCGCCTGCTGGTCGGTGAGTCGGTGGAGAACCTGACCCGCTTTGGCGGCAGCGGTGGCTGGGGTGTGGCACTGTCGTTGCATGCCGGCGATCAGGCGGTGCTGCTCGATGGCGGTACGTTCTGCCGGCTGGTGCTGCCGCGCGAAGCCGTGGAGGCACTGGCGGCGCGCCTGCCGTGCCGTGAGGGTCTTGGCTTCGGCATCGCATTGGATGACGACAGCATGCTGCAACTCCAGTTCGACGTGGATGTGCGCGACAGCGTGCGGCAGCGCGGTGCGCAACGGCGTTCGAAGCCTGCGTCGGAGTAGGTGCATTGCGCAGGGGCGGGCGGCATGCTGTCGTATGATGGGGGCCTTCGTTCCTGCGTCGCTGCAATGCCCCTGAACCCCTCTGCTCCTTCTCCGCTGCGACCGGCCACGCCCAATCCTGCGGCGGCCGATGACGGTGATGCGCTGCATTTCTGCAGCACCTGCGCGTTCTCCGATGCCTGCACGTCGCAGGGCTATGACAAGACCGCGCTGGGCGAGCTGCATGTGCTGGTTGACCACATGGGGCCGTTCCAGGCCGGTGACTACCTGTTCCGTGCCGGTGATCCGTTCGATTCGATCGCCGCCGTGCGTGCCGGCATGGTCAAGACCTTTGTCGATGACAGCCAGGGCAACGAGCAGGTGCTGGGCTTCAACCTGCCCGGTGAAGTGATCGGGCTCAATGCCATCCACGGTGCGCGCTTTCCCTGCAATGCCGTGGCGCTGGACACGGTCTATCTGTGTCGCATCTCCTTCCCGCGATTGAGCCTGCTGGCCACCCGCATGCCGGGGTTGCAGGCACGGCTGTTCAGCCTGCTCAGTGCCGAGATCGGCAAGGTCGCTACGTTGGCCGCCAACCATCGCACCGAGGAGCGCATGGCGGCGTTTCTGCTGGATCTTTCCGAGCGCTATGCCCGGCGCGGATTCTCGGCCACCCGCTTCAACCTGAGCATGGCCCGTACCGAGATTGCCAACTACCTGCGGATGGCGCCGGAGACGGTGAGCCGGGTGCTGCGCCGGTTGAGCGACGAGGGTGTGATTGCGGTGAACCAACGTGAGATGCTGTTGCTGCAACCCGAGCGGCTGGCGGAACTGGCCGTGACCCGGGAACCCGGACTGGACTGATCAGACAACCAAAGGGCCGACCATGAAGCGAGTGGGGCTGTTGTTGCTCGGAATGCTGGCTGCAGTTCCGGCCTGGGCGGCCGACCTGACGGTGTCGGCGGCGTCGAGCCTGACCGAGAGCTTCCGTGAACTGGGCGCGGCCTACGAGAAGGCGCACCCGGGCACCAAGGTCGACTTCAACTTTGCCGCGTCTGGCGTACTGCTGCAGCAGATCAGCCGCGGTGCACCGGTGGATGTATTCGCCTCGGCCGACGAAACCACGATGGACCAGGCGCAGCAGCAGGATCTGCTGGCCGCCGGTAGCCGCGAGGTGTTCGCGGTGAATGCGCTGTGGGTGGTGGTGCCGCCGCAGGCCAAGGCGGCGCCGCGTACCTTGAAGGACCTGGCCGGTGCTGGTGTGCAGCGCATCGCACTGGGCAACCCGGACAGCGTGCCGGTGGGCCGCTATGCCAAGGGTGCACTGGAAGTGGCGGGCCTGTGGCCGTCGGTGCAGGGCAAGGCCATCACCACGCAGAACGTGCGCCAGTCGTTGGACTACGTGGCACGCGGTGAAGTGGATGCCGGCTTCGTCTATGCCACCGATGCGCAGGCGATGCCCAACCGCGTGCGCCGTGCCTTCGCGGTGCCGGTGGCAGGGCGCATTGCCTATCCGCTGGCCGTGATCAAGGCCAGCCCACAGCAAGCGGAAGCCAGGCGCTTCACCGCCTTCTTGCGTTCGGCACAGGGCCAGGCGATCCTGGCCAAACACGGGTTCGGCAAGCCCTGAGGCATGGATCTGGACTGGAGCGCATTGGGGTTGTCGCTGAAGGTGGCTGGCTGGGCCACCGCGATCAACCTGGTGCTGGGCGTAGCACTGGGCGCATTGCTGGCGCGGCGGCGATTTCCCGGCCGTGAGCTGCTGGATTCGCTGCTGACCTTGCCGATGGTGCTGCCGCCGACGGTGCTGGGCTACTACCTGCTGGTACTGATCGGTCGCAACGGCCCAGTCGGCGCATGGCTGCAATCGTGGTTCGGCATCAACCTGGTGTTCACCTGGCAGGCCGCGGTGATCGCGGCGGCGGTGGCCTCGTTGCCGCTGGTGTTCAAGCCGGCGCGCGCGGCGTTCGAGGAAGTGGACGGGCAGCTGGAACAAGCCGCACGCACGCTCGGTGTGTCCGAAGCCGCGGTGTTCTTCCGCATCACGTTGCCGCTGGCCTGGCGTGGCATTCTTGCCGGGTTGCTGCTGGCATTCGCACGCGCCATGGGCGAGTTCGGTGCCACGCTGATGGTGGCGGGCAGCATTCCGGGTCGCACGCAGACGCTGTCGATCGCCATCTACGAGGCGGTGCAGGCCGGTCAGGATGGCAAGGCCAATGCGCTGGTGATCCTGACCTCGGTGGTCTGCATCGTGATCCTGTTGCTGGCTGCGCGGCTGGTGGGCGGACGTCGCCGGGAGCTGCGTGATGTGGCTTGACCTGCAGGTGCAGCGCCGCCTGCGGGCGGCCGGCCAGGATTTCGTGTTGGACGTATCGCTGCAGTGCACGCAGCGGCAGGTGGTGCTGTTCGGACCCTCGGGTGCCGGCAAGAGCCTGACGCTGAAGGCGGTGGCCGGGCTGCTGCGGCCCGGGCAGGGACATGTGCGCGTGCAGGGGCAGACCCTGTTCGATGCGGCCAACGGCGTGGATCTGCCGCCGCAGCGCCGCCGGCTGGGCTACGTGTTCCAGGATTACGCGTTGTTCCCGCACCTTAGCGTGCGCCAGAACGTGGCGTTCGGGCTGGAGCGCGGGTGGTTGAATCCGCGCGCGCGCCAGCGCTTGGATGCGGTGGAGCAGTGGCTGCACGCATTCCGCATCGACACGGTGGGCGATCTGCTGCCCGCGCAGGTCTCCGGTGGCCAGCGCCAGCGCACTGCATTGGCGCGCGCCCTGGTGACGCAGCCGCAGGCGCTGCTGCTGGATGAGCCGTTCTCCGCACTGGACCACGACCTGCGCCAGCACCTGCGCCAGGAGCTGGAAACCGTGTTGGACCGGACCGGCATCCCGTTGTTGTTGATCAGCCACGACCCGCAGGACGTGGCGATGTTCGGCCAGCAGGTGGCGCGCGTGGTGGACGGCCGTATCGTCGGGGGGTGACCCGGCACCTGTAGAGCCGAGCCCATGCTCGGCTGCTCTACCGCCAACAGCAGCCGAGCATGGGCTCGGCTCTACAGGATCAACGGATCAATACAGTTCACAGTGCGTGCGGCCTTCGCTCCGCAGCGCGTCCCAATGCCCTTCGCCACCGATGGCATCGATGGCCTCGCGCACCGCGCTTTCCAGGTGGCTCTTGTTGCCGCACAGGTACAGATGCCCACCGCGGGCCAGGACGCCGCGCACTTCGCTGGCACGCTGCTGCAGCACATGCTGCACATAGACCTTGTCGGCACCATCGCGCGAGAACGCGGTATGCAGGCCGGCCAGCACGCCACGCGCGTGCCAGTCCTGCAACTGGTCGCGATACAGGTAATCGTGCTGGCGGTGCTTCTCGCCGAACACCAGGTGCACTTCACGTTCGCAGGCGTTGGCCTGCAGTTCCTGCATCAGGCCCATCAAGGGCGCGATGCCGGTGCCGGTGCCGACCAGCAGCAGCGGTACCTGGCCGGTGTCGGGCAGGTGGAAGCCAGGGTTGGAGCGGCAGTACACATGGGCATGGTCGCCGCCATGCAGCAGGCTGCCGGTGGCAGTGCCGAAGCGCGCGCGGCCGCGCAGGGTGTAGCGCACTTCGCGCACGCACAGGCTCAGCTGGTCCTCGCGCGGGTGCGAGGCAATGGAATAGGCGCGCGGCAGCCGCGGCGACAGCAGTTCACGCAGTCGGGCCAGCGGCACGCTGTCCGGAGTAGCGTGGTCCTGCAGCACGTCCAGCAGGTCCAGGCCGTGCAGGTAGGCGTCCAGCTCGCGCTTCTGGCTGACCCTCAACAGGCCCTTCAGTATATCGCTGCCACCCAGCTTGGCCAGTTCGCGCAGCACACCCTTGCTCAGCAGGCGCAGCTCGCGGTCATGCAGCAGGACCATGGTTTCATCGTCGCCGTACCAGCAGGCCAGCGCCTGCAGCAGCATCGGATCGTTCTCCGGCACCACGTGCAGGGTGTCGCCCGCGCGGTAGGCCATGCCACTGCCGGCAATATCCAGCTGCAGGTGCCACGCCGCCGGGTCGCTGCTGTTCAAACGGCGACGTTCGAGAATGGGGGCGGCAAACGCATTGTCCTCGCCATAGGCGGTGACCTGCAGGCGCAAGTCCTGGCCGGCGCTGAGGTCGCCGTCCAGCACCTGGCCGAGCACCGGCTGCCATTGCTGGAAGAACTGCTCGTAGCCCAGGTCAGCGTCCACGCGCTGCAGCAGCGGCTGCGCCTGGCGCTCACTCAGCGCAGCATCCAGCGCCTTGGTGAAGCCACAGAAGCTGGGGTAGGCGGTGTCACCAAGGCCAAACACCGCATAGCGCAGGCCGCTCAGCGTCGGGGTCTGGCGCAGTGTTTCGAAGAACTGCTCGCCGTTGGCCGGCGGCTCGCCATCGCCGAACGAGCTGGAGATCGCCAGCAGCACATCGCCGTGGCCGAGACTGGCCACGTCGATGTCGTTGAACGGGAGCACCTGCGGCGCGTGCGGCTGCAGGTCCGCGCCCAGGCGCTGGGCCAGAGCGCGGGCATTGCCCGACTCGGACGCGAAACCCACCAGCAGGCGGCTGAAGGGCGCACTGGTCGGGAGGGCGTTCACGCGGCCTCGTAGAAGTCGTCGAACTTTTCCTTGCTGAACTCGACCAGGTCGTAGTTCTGCATCAGGTCGTTCACCACGCGGCGGATGCTGATATAGGAGGTGATGTTGCCGTCGGCGTCGAACAGCGGCTGCACCGTGGTGTCGACCACGTAGAGCACGCCGCCCTTGCCGAGGTTGGGCACGATGCCGGTCCAGGTCTTGCCGGCCTTGATGGTGTCCCACATGTCCTTGTAGACCGCCTTGGGCACATCCGGGTGGCGCACGATGCTGTGCGGCTGGCCGATCAGCTCCTCGCGGGCGAAGCCGGTGAGCGTGCAGAACAGGTCGTTGGCGTAGGTGATGTTGCCCTGCAGGTCGGTGGTGGAGATCACCATGACGTTCTGCATGGCGTTCAGCAGCTGGGCGTTGTCGGGGGTGTAGCTCATCGCAGGGTCCTTATGGATGCCGGTAGCGCCGGCGTGTTCGGGTCCTGCATAGAGATACGCCCGCACGGCGGCGGGCGGTTTGACATTGGTCAAGCGGGGGGCGCGAAGGGCTGCGACGGGGTGTCGCAGGGAGGTTCTCTGTAGAGCCGAGCCCATGCTCGGCTTATGCGGCAAACGGGATTGCCAGTAGCCGAGCGTGGGCTCGGCTCTACAGAAAGGGCAAGGTGTCAGCCCATCAGATAGCGCAGCACACCCGCCGAGACTACGCCGATCAGCACCGTCGGCAGCATCGACAGCCGCGTGGCGGCCAGCAGGGTGATCGCCAGTGCGGCCAGGTCGGCGGGCTTGTCAGCGACGAAGTCCGGGGCGATCACCGAGATCAGCACGCAGCCCGGCGCGGCTTCCATCACCGTCACGGCGCGTTTGCTCAATGTGCGGTTGCGCAGCGCGAGGAAACCGACGATGCGGGTCAGGTAGGTGGCGGCAGCCATCAGCACGATGGTCAGCACCGAGGTCCAGTGGATCAGTCCGTTGAAGATCATGCCGCGTCCTCCGCCAGCAGCCAGGCGGCCGCCAGGCCGGCCAATGCGCCGGTGGCTACGTACCAGGCGCCCGGAATCAGCAGATAGGTGGCAGCGGCCACCACCAGGCTCACCAGCCACGGCCGCGCGGCCTTCACGCCCTGCCACATGCCGCGCAGTAGCACCAGGAACACGGCGGGGAAGGCCATGTCGAAGCCATAGGCGTGGATGTCGCCCAGCATCGGTCCGACGATCGCGCCCAGCGCGGTACAGGCTACCCACACCGTATACAGGCCTGCCGATACGCCCAGGTAGTAGGCCAGGCTGAAGCCAAGTGCGCGGCGTCGCGCATCGGCCACGCCCATCGCCCAGCTTTCATCGCACATGAAGAACAGGGCCGGCAGCACGCGGCGTCGTGGCAGGTGCTGCAGCAGCGGGGCCAGGCTGGCGCCCATCAGCAGGTGGCGGCTGTTGACCAGTGCGGTGATGGCCACGATCAGTGCAATGTGCGGTGGCGAGGTCCACAGTTCGACGGCGGCGAACTCTGAGCCGCCAGCGAAGTTGAGGCCGGTCATCAGCGGCACTTCCAGTGCGCTCAGGCCTTTCTGGGCGGCCTGGGCGCCAAGTACCAGGGCGAAGGGAATGAAGCCGATCATCACCGGCACGGCGGCGCGCAGGCCGCGCAGGAATTCGGCACGCGGCGGGGTATCGCAGGTGTCGGGCAGGGGGAGGGTGGTACGGGCGTCCATGGAACGGCACAACGAGGTGGGGGTGGCCCATGCTAGCGGTCCAATCGCGAAATCGGGTTGCGTTGATGCCACTTGATTCTTGATGATTGATATTTCATGCGGCCATAAGTCAAAGGGGTGAAATCCCATGCAGTACCAGCTCGACAATCTGGATCGTCGCATCCTCGACGCCCTGCAGCGCGACGGCCGCCTGCAGAACCTGGAACTGGCCCGCCAGGTCGGGCTGTCGCCGTCGGCCTGCCTGCGCCGGGTGCGGTTGCTGGAGGAGGGCGGCTACATCGACCGCTATGTGGCTTTGTTGAACGAGGCCAAGGTGGGCCGCGGCTTCACCGTGTTCGTGCGGGTGTGGCTGCGCGGGCAGGACGAGGACACCACCAATCACTTCATCAACAGCATCAAGTCTTTCCCGGAAGTGCTTGAATGCCATCTGATGGCTGGTGACTGCGATTTCCTGCTGCGGGTGGCGGTGGCCGACCTTGATGCCTACCGGCAGTTCCAGATGCAGCACCTGAACCGGATTGCCGGGGTGCAGAACACCAAGACCGAGATTCCGATGCAGCGGATCAAGCAGACGACCCAGCTGCCGCTTTGAGAGGTACGGCCGGGTTGCACCCGGCACCCGCGGTAGTGCCGGCCGCTGGCCGGCAACCTCAGGAGCAACAGCCGAAGCAACAGCCGGCTTGGCGCGGGATGGCGTGGTGGGTCCGGCTGCAGGGGACGCCGTAAACCCGTCCATGGGGGCTTGGCCGCGGCATCCATGCCGCGGACACCCCTGCAACCGGCCCCACCCCGCCTTCGACAGATTTCCGCGATCTGCCGGAACGGCATGGGGCGACACGCTCTGATCGGCACGGGGTCGGATCCCGTTGCTGCGCAACGGGCTCTGACCCCACGCCCGAATGACGTGGTCTGTTCGATCCATTGATTCCTGATTCGTGACCGGCTCCAGCGAACCTGACCCGTCCGTTGGCAGTGCGCGGCAGTCATCGCAATGACATGTGCTCCCGGTACGGTTTGATCCGCTTGCAGCTGCTGTCGCTGCCGAGGGTCATGTGTTCGACGTCAGGGGGCTGAATGGACACCATGCGATCAGAAAGTGGAGGCTGGCCATCGCCGGATGGCTGCTGCTGGCCTTTGCCGCGGCAGCCCAGGACGGTGTCCATGCCTACGACATCCCCGCGCAGCCGCTGGAACAGGCGGTCGAGCGCTTCAGCGTCATCAGCGGCTGGTCGGTGATGTACCCGGGCGAGCTTGCCGCGGGCCGCAACAGTCACGCGCTTCGCGAAAGCCTTGCGCCGCTGCCGGCCTTGCAGGTTCTGTTGCAAGATTCCGGCATCAAGGCCGAGGTGATCGGCGAACAGCGGGTGGTGCTGCGTCGGAGCACGTCCTCGACGGCCGAACCCGGCGTTGGCGCGGAACTTCCCGATACCGAGCGGCGCCGTCGCTACGCTGGCCTGCAGCAACGCCTGCGCGCTGCGTTCTGTGACGATCCCGACCTGGCTCCAGGTCGCTATGCCGCGACCCTGCGTTTCAGCGTTGCCAGTGACGGCCAGGTGCATTCCCCTGAACTGCTTTCCGGCAGTGGCAATGCCGGTCGCGATGCGCGCCTGCTGCAGGCGCTGCAGGCACTGACGGTGGCAGCCGATGCCGCCGCGCTGCCGCAGCCGGTGACGCTGCAGATCCGCCCTTCCGGCACCGACCACGACTGTGGCCGGCGCTCGCCCCTTCCATGATTTCAAGGATTCGAACATGAGCAACGGTACGGCTGGGGCAGTTGACCTGATGGACCACCTTCTGGGCGCCTATGACGAGCTGAAGCGCAGGCTGGTGCGCAAGCTGGGTTCGGAGGAGCTGGCCGGCGATGCGCTGCAGGACACCTGGATGCGCCTGAGTGCGCGCCGTGACCGCCTGGATGCGGTGCAGAATCCGGCGGCCTACCTGCTGCGCATGGCGATGAACACCGTGATTGATCGCCAACGTGCTGACCACCGGTTGCTCAGCCTGGAAGAAGTGGACACGCTGATGGACATGGCCGATCCGTCACCGGGCCCAGCACAGGCGGCCGAGCTGGACTTCGCGCTGGAAGACATGGTCGGGCTGCTGCAGCGCATGCCCGAGCGCCGTCGCCGCATCCTGCTGGCAATCCGCGTCGACGGCCTGCAGCAGCGCGACGTGGCCGATCACCTCGGTGTATCGCTGCGGCTGGTGCAGCGCGAGCTGAAGGCGGCCCAGGACTACCTTGCCGAGCGCAGTGGGCAGGGGCGCCAGGTGCGGTTCTGAGCGGCGGCATCCGTCTACACTTTGACGCCGAGCAGAACCCCGCAGCGTGCGGGTCCGGCATGAGTCCCCATGGATCCTGACGATCGCCCGCAACGCCCGCTGGATGCCGTCGAGCGGCAGGCCCACGCGTGGGTGGTGCGGTTGACCTCGGGCGAGGCCACCGCCGCCGATGGGGACAGGTTCCGCGCGTGGTGTGAGGCCGACCCGCGCCATCGTGAGGCGTTCGGCCGTGCGCGCCGACAATGGGAGCAGGTACGCCTGGCGGGCGAGCAGTTGCCTGCAGAGGCACGGCAGCCTGTCGCGCCGACGCCGACCCAGCGCTGGAGCCGCCGTGCCTTCCTCGGTGCTGCCATCGCGGCGCCGGTCAGCCTGGTGGTGGTGGCGGCGATCCGCCCGCCGCTGGGGTTGTGGCCATCGGTGACGGCGATGGCGGCCGATTTCCATACCGGAACCGGTGAACGGCTGCAGATCGCGCCTTCGCCGCAGTTGAAGATCGAACTGGATACGCAGAGCAGCCTGCGCCGGCGGGCGGATGCAAAGGGCGCAGGCTTCGAGCTGGTGCAGGGCCAGGCCGCGATCGAAACCGGGTCTGGCCTGCGCCTGGCGCTGTTCGCCGGGGCGGGCTGCGTGATTGCCGATGAAGGTGCGGTGCGCCTGGACGTACGCAACACCCTGGGCCAGGTGCGGGTGACCTGCCTGCACGGTAGTGCGCGCATCGAGCACCCGCAGGGCCGGCTGCAGCTGCAGGCCGGCCAGCAGACCCGGTACGACGAGCGCCTCAGTGGCGTGGTGGCCGAGGCCGTGGCCTCGGACGTGAGTGCCTGGACCGAAGGCATGCTGGTGTTCCGCCGCGCACCGCTGCGCGAGGTGGTCGACGAGATCAATCGTTACCGCCGCGGAAAAGTGTTGCTGGGCGAATCGGCGCTGGCACGTGCCCCGGTGAGCGGCCGCTTCCGCATCGATGATCCGGATGCGGCGCTGGAGCAGCTGCGACTGACGATGTCGCTGGATCTGCGTCGCTTTCCGGGTGGCATCGCCGTCCTTGGGTAGATGAAGACGCTGGCCGTGCGCACCGCGCAGGGCTGTTGCAAGCAAGGAGAGGCCAAGGATGCGCAACGAGACCATCGGCGTGCTGGATCTGCGCCGCAATCTGTCGGCGCTGCTGGAAACCACGCAGCGACGCCCCTTGATGGTGCATCGCTATGGCTCGCCGTGGGTGTGCGTGGTGTCCGACGCGCAGTGGCAGCAACAGGCTGTGCTGCTGGACTTCGATCCGCAATCGCATCCGTTGGCGATGCTGCTGCGGCTGCAGCAGCAGCTGTTGCCGTTGTCTGAAAGCGGGGCACTGCCACCTGCGGCGCTTGCGCGCGCGTTGCTGCTGATGGACATGCATGGCGTTGACGATCTCGTGCAGCTGCACGAGCAGGTGCTGCACCACCGGCTGTGGCACTGGTTCGTGGCAGGCAGCCACGGCGTGATGGAGGGCTGGCAGCTGCCGGCGCTGCGCGTCGCGGTGGCATCATGGTGCGATGACGTGGACATGACCGATGCATGGGTTGCATTCGCCGCGCGCAGCGACGTGGCGATGTTGGCCCGCCGCTGCGGCGGTGACGCGCCACGCCTGCAGCGTGAAGCCTGCAAGCGGATGGCGCTGCGATGACGTTGCCGATGAAGCACTAACCAGCGCACAGAGTCACGTTCCCGGTGTCGCTTCACCTGCCTTGCTGACGTCTTCTCCAGAGTACGACGCACTACGCGTCGCGGAGCGTGGGCGACGCAGATGGCAGAAAGTCGCAGGATCAGCATGCTGGAGCTGGATCGCCACCTGAGCCAGTCGCTGGAGCAGGCGCGGCACGCCCCCCTGAACGTGCAGCGCTATGGACGTTCATGGGTCTGGGTGCTGTCCAGTGATGCGTGGGCGGACGCGGCGCGCTGGGCTGCGCTGGACAGCAGTGCGCACCCGCTGCTGGCGCTGCGCAGGGCGCTCGACCTGCAGTTGCGGCCGTGGCCCGAAGCGGCCATGGGCGCGCTGCCGCTTGACGCGGGCGATGCGCGGCTGCTGCAACGTGCGGCCCTGCTGGTGGTCGTGCGTGATCTCAGCGGCGCGCAGCGCGTGTACGACGACCTGCGCTACCACCAGGCATACAGGATGTTCATTGGCCTCGACCACGGTACCGCGTGGTCGCCGATGCAGTGCGTGCGCCTGCTGCAGGCGTGCGTGCATCCGCTGCTGCGGGCGTGCATCGACGAAACGCTGGCCAGTGTGCCGCCGCAACTGATCGAGGCGGCACGGGTGCGGGCTGCACGTGCGTCTCCTCTGGCGCCAGCGCAGCGAATTGCAGGCGGATGTTTATCGTACTGACACATGCACCGCTGACCATGGCGCAGCGGTCTCTTCCAGGATGACGAGGGCGGAACAATGGCAAGGCAGGTTCGCGGTCGCAGGGCTCGGCAGCAGGGCTTCAGCCTGATCGAGATCATGGTGGTGGTGGTGATCATCGGCATCCTCGCCGCGTTGATCGTACCGCGGTTGATGGATCGCCCTGACCAGGCACGCGTGGTCGCGGCGCGACAGGACATCGCGGCGCTGATGCAGGCGTTGAAGTTGTTCAAGCTCGACAATGGGCGCTATCCCAGCGCCGAGCAAGGGCTGCAGGCACTGGTGAAGCCCCCGCAGGGCAGTGGTGCGATGCCGGTCACGCCCTATCTGGACCGCCTCCCGAATGATCCGTGGGGCCATCCTTACCAATACCAGATTCCCGGCACCCACGGCGACATCGATGTGTTCTCGCTGGGTGCGGACGGCAAGCCCGGGGGCGACGCCGGGAACGCGGACATCGGCTCCTGGCAGTTGTGAGGCAGGCCGATGTCAGCCCGGATGCGTTCTGTTTCAAGTGTCCGTCAACGTGGCATGGCGGTGATCGTCGCCCTGCTGGTGGTGGCGCTGGTGGCGGTAATTGCCACGGCACTGCTGACCCGGCAGTCGGCCCAACTGCGCGCGCTGCGGGGCGACCAGCTGCGCGCGCAGGTGCGCATGGCGGTGGACGCAACGCTGGAGCGTGCGGCGCAGCAGCTGCGTGAGGATGTAAAGGAACAGCTGACCACGGTGCGCAGCGGGCGCTGGGCGCGTCCCTTGCAGCTTCAGGCACCGCTGCCGGTGCAGCTGCAACTGGTCGATGCCCAGTCGATGTTCAACCTGCGCAATCTGCTGGCCCATGGCCAGCCGGATCCCGAGGCGCGGCGCGCGTTCATCGCGTTGTGCGTCGGGCAGGGGTTGGGACAGGGTGCCTGTGCCTCGGCGGCGGACCATATCCAGGCACGCCTGCGCGATGGCGACATCCAGGCGCAGGCGCCGCTGCCGCGTGAATCACTGATCGAACAGGCGCTGCCGGGTGCCGATCCGGTGGCGTTGCAGGCGCTGGCGCTTCGCACCGTGGTGTTGCCGGCGCAGACCCTGGTCAACGCCAACACCAGCGACCTGCGCGTTCTGCAGGCGGTGACGCCTGCGGTCGATCCGGCGCGGCTGCAGGCGCTGCTCGGTGAGCGCGACGCTGGCCATTGGCTGCTCAATCGCGGCGACATCGCCAACCGACTTCAACTGAGCAACGAACAGATGGTCGTGCTTCCCCTGGGTATCCATAGCGAGTGGTTCCTGGCCATCGGTCAGGTGCAGGCTGACGGCAGCGCGGTTGATTTTCGCGCGCTGCTCTGGCGCGAGTACCGCGACGATGGCGTGCGTGTGCAACGCGTGTGGACGAGGATCGGCGCATGACCGTGCAGATTCGGGTGCGCCTGCCGGCGCTTGAGCGTCTGCGCGCCGACAGCGCGGTGGACTGGGCGCAGCTGCACAAGGGCGAGGTGCTGGCGCACGGGCGCGACACGCTGGCGGCGCTGGGCCTGCGGCATCCGCAGGCCGCGGTGCATGCCTGCCTCGATCCGAATGACCTGATCCTGCTGGAACTGCAGCTGCCACCGTTGTCCGGGCGCCGCCTGCAGTCGGCGCTGCAGGGTGAGGTGGAGGCGATGCTGCTGGATGACCTGCAGGAGGTGGCGCTGGCCCACGGTGCGCAGGCGGCGGACGGCACGGTTCCTGTGGCCTGGCTGGGCCAGCAGGCGGTCCTGCAGGCCCAGCAGTTGCTGGCTTCGTGTGCACTGCGGTTGCAGGCGCTGTATCCGACGCCGCTGCTGCTGCCCTGGCAGGACGGCCATGCCACGCTGCAGGTCAGCGGCGAGCACCTGCTGGTACGCAGCGGGCGCGATCGGGGTTTCGTTCAATGGTATGGCGGACGGGATGCCTGTGCGGTGATGCAGGCGCAGGCCGTGCGCCTGCAACAGGCCGGCATGCAGGCCGTGCAGTGGATTGATGGTGTGCCGCCGACGTGGCCGGAACGTCTGCCCGCCACTGCCATCCCCCATGAACGGCAGGCCTCTGGCCCCTTGCCAGGCTGGTCATTGCCTCTGCCCGGGGCGGGCCAGAAAGCGCCGCGGCTTGCGATCGGGCTGGCATTGGCGGCGATGTTGCTGGCCGCGCTCGGTCTGCAACTGCAGGTCTCGCGGTGGCGAAGTGAGGGCGAGGCCCTGCAACAGGACATGGCACGCCAGTTCAGCGCACGCTTCCCGGAGATCACCGACGTGGTGGACCCGGTGCTGCAGGCAAGGCGAGCACTGGCCGTGCCACTGCCGGCGCCGCCGTTGCCGCCGCTGCAGCGTCAGGTAGCCGGCATGCTGCAGGTGGTTCCCGAGCTGGCCGGGCAGGTGCGGAGCCTGCATTACCAGCCCGGGCAGCTGGACATGGAGCTGGATGCCGACGCCCAGGCATTGGCCGACGATCCGCAGCGGCTTGAGCATTGGCAGCAAGCGGTCCAGGCGCAGGGCCTGCAGTTGGCGCGCGAAGCCGGTGGACGCCTGCGGGTGAGCGGAGCTGGACAGTGACGACCCGGACCCTGCGGCTGGTCGCGGGAATGACGGGCCTGCAGCAGCGCTGGCAACGCCTGCCACCGCGCGACCGGCTGATGCTGTGGGTGATGGTGGTGGCGCTGCTGGCGGCGGGTCTGTGGATGTTGTGGCTGGAGCCGCTGCTGAAGCAGCGCACGCACTGGCAGGCCGAGCTGCCGCGGCTGCAGGCGCAGGCGCGTGTCCTGGCGCCACTGCTGCAGGCACGCGAGCGCCAGCAGCAGACGCAGGGGCAGCGCCCGACGATGGCCAGGTTGCGTGACGAAATCAAGTCGGCCGGACTCGCCGACGGACTGCATATCGAAGCGCGCGACGGGCATTGGCACCTGCAGGTTCAGGCGGTGCCCGCTGACGCGCTGTGGAACTGGCTGCTGCCCGTGCTGGCCGATCCGGCCATCGAACTGCAGCAGCTGCAACTGACACGCACAGGGGATGCGAACATGCCGGCGGCACGGATTTCCGGAAACATCGTGATGGCGCTCAACGTGGGTGCCCATCCATGAGGGTGATGCCCAGCCTTGCCTGCAGTACCGCACTGGCCCTGATCGTGTGCATGGCCCACGCACCGGCGCCGGTGCTGGCGCAGGACGCCCGCGATGAGCCGGTGCAGTTGAACCTGGTGGATACCGATATCGGTGGCGTGTTGCGCATGGCGGCACGCTTCACCGGACGCCAGTTCCTGGTCGACCCACGGGTGACCGGCAAGATGACAGTGGTTTCCGACGGCCCGGTCAGCCGTACCCAGGCCTACCAGTTGCTGCTGGGCGCACTGCGCATGCGTGGCTTTGCGGTGGTCGAGAACAGCGGGGTCAGCCGGGTGGTGCCGCAGGCCGACGCCAAGCTGCTCGGTGGCCGCGTGGGCAGCGGCGGTGCAGGGGGCGAGATCGCCACGCGCACCTTTGCGCTGCGCTACGAGAACGCGGCTGCGCTGGTGGCAGTGCTGCGGCCGATGATCAGCCCGGACAATCCGATCACTGCCAACCCGGGCAACAACACCCTGGTGATCACCGACTATGCCGACAACCTGGAGCGCATCGCACGGGTGATCGCCAGCGTCGACACGCCGACCGGTATGGACACCGATGTGGTGAAGCTGCAGCAGGGCATTGCCGTTGACGTGGCGGCGATGGTCGCGCCGCTGCTGGATGCGCAGGGCGCCGAGCCTACCCAGAAGGTGGTGGTGATGGCTGACCCGCGCAGCAACAGCGTGCTGCTGCGTTCCAGCAGTCCCGGTCGCACCCGCCTGGCGCGGCAGCTGGTGGAGAAGCTGGACCGCGCGCAGGACGAGTCCGGCAACCTGCATGTGGTCTACCTGCGCAATGCCCAGGCCAACCAGCTGGCCGGTGTGCTGCGGGGCGTGGTGGCCGGGCAGAGCGATGCACCGGCAATGGGGAGCAATGAAGGCATCACACCACTGCCGGGTGACGCCAACCGTTCCACGCCCGCGCAGCCGTCGCAGCCGCAGCAGGCCAAGACTGGAGGCAATGCGCTGGAATCGCAGCGGCTGGACCCTAGCCGGCGCGATCCGATAGATGCGGGAAGCACCGGCTTCAGCCAGAACGGGGTCTCGGTGCAGGCGGACGTGGCCACCAATACGCTGCTGATTTCGGCGCCGGAGCCGGTGTACCGCAACCTGCGCCGGGTGATCGACCAGCTCGACCAGCGCCGGGCACAGGTGCTGGTCGAGAGCCTGATCGTGGAGGTCAACCAGACCGATGCGGCCGAGCTGGGCGTGCAGTGGATGCTGGGCAATGGCCGCACCTTTGGCGGCACCCACTTCGGTGGTGCCACCGGCGGCAGCGGGCTGAGCACCACCGCGCGCACCACGCTGGACGTGCTGCCCAAGGATGGCCTGAAGATCGGCGTGATCGACGGCACCATCAACCTTCCTGGTGTCGGCCAGATCCTCAACATGAAAGCGCTGGCCAACGCGCTGCAGAGCAAGGGCGGCGCCAACATCCTGTCCACGCCGAACCTGATGACGCTGGACAACGAGGCGGCCAGCATCATGGTCGGTCAGACCGTGCCGTTCGTCAGCGGCCGCTACGTGACCGACGGCGGTGGCGGCAGCAACAACCCGTTCCAGACCATCGTGCGCGAGGACATCGGCCTGAAGCTGCGGGTGCGCCCGCAGATTTCCGAGGGCGGCACGGTGAAGCTGGACATCTACCAGGAAGTCAGCAGCATCGACGCGCAGAGCGCGAACAGCACGGCCGGTATCATCACCAACAAGCGCGCCCTGGATACCAGCGTGTTGCTGGACGATGGCCAGATCATGGTGCTCGGAGGCCTGCTGGAAGACAGCGTCAGCCACGGGCGCGATGCGGTTCCAGGCCTGGGCAAGCTGCCGGTGCTGGGGGCATTGTTCCGCAGCGACACGCGCAAGCGCGCCAAGACCAACCTGATGGTGTTCCTGCGCCCGCACGTGGTGCGCGACCCCGCCGCCGGCCAGCGCCTGACCCGCGACCGCTACGACTACATGCGCAACGCGCAGGCCGGCGCGCAGCCGGTTCAGAGTTGGGCGTTGCCAGCGCTGTCCGCACCACAGCTGCCGCCGCAGGACCTGTCTGTCCTCGGCCAGGGCAATGCGCGCGATGGGCAGGGTCAGCCGCTGCAGAACACCAGCCTGGCGGCGTTGTATCCGGCCGGTAACGGCGATGCCCAGCTGGTGCAGTTCGCGCAGGGGCTGGACCCGGCGCGTGCCAGCCAGGTCGTGGCACAGGTGCGGGCACTGGGCCTGCAGGCCTATGCCGAAGCGACGCCCGGCGAGAGCGGGCAACGCCTGCGCGTGCGATTGCCGCGCGATCCGTCAACGCTGGACCCGGCACTGCAGCAGCTGCGCGGGCTGGGCTACACGCCGGAACTGGTGATCGGGCCGTGAGCGCCGTTGTGCCGCTGCCGTACGCGTGGGTGCGCAGCCACGGGGTGATGCTGTCCGAAGCCGGTGGCGAGCCGGTGCTGCTGGGAACGGCCGATACCGCAGCGTGGGCCGTGGCCGAGCTGCGCCGGCGGCATGGCCCGCTACCGTTCCAGACGCTGGATGCGGCAGCCTGGCAGCAGCGCTTGGACGAACAGTATCGTGACGGCGGCGATGCCGCTGCCGTGGTCGGTGCCGCCGAAAGCGAAGTCGATCTGGACCGGCTGATGCAGGACATGCCGGAGGTCACCGATCTGCTGGATGCGCAGGACGATGCGCCGGTGATCCGCATGATCAACGCATTGTTGGCACAGGCTGCGCGCGATGGCGCCAGCGATCTGCACATCGAGCCGTTCGAGACCCATTCGGTGGTGCGCTACCGCGTGGACGGCACCCTGCGCGACATGGTGCAGCCACGCCGCGCCCTGCACGCAGCGCTGGTGTCGCGTATCAAGATCATGGCCCATCTGGACATTGCCGAGAAGCGCCTCCCGCAGGACGGGCGCATCGCGATCCGCGTGGGTGGGCGTCCGTTGGACATTCGTGTCTCCACGGTGCCGACCGGGCATGGCGAGCGCGCCGTGCTGCGACTGCTGGAGAAGGATGCCGGCCGTCTGCAGCTGCAGCGCCTGGGCATGGCTGATGACACCCTGGCCACGTTCACCGGATTGATCCGGCAGCCGCACGGCATCGTGCTGGTGACCGGCCCGACCGGCAGCGGCAAGACCACCTCGCTCTACGCCGCGTTGGGCCAGCTCGACAGCAGCACCAGCAACATCCTCACCGTGGAGGACCCGGTGGAGTACGACTTCGCTGGCATCGGCCAGATCCAGGTCAATGCGCGCATCGGCATGAGCTTCGGCACCGCGCTGCGCGCGATCCTGCGCCAGGATCCGGACACCATCATGATCGGCGAGATCCGCGACCTGGAAACTGCGCAGATTGCCGTGCAGTCGTCGCTGACCGGCCACGGCGTGCTGGCCTCGCTGCATACCAACGATGCGATCTCGGCGGTGACCCGCCTGGCCGACATGGGCGTGGAGCCGTTCCTGCTGGCCTCGTCGTTGCGCGGCGTACTGGCGCAGCGGCTGGTGCGGCGGCTGTGCATGCAGTGCCGGCGTGCCGAGGTGGACGGCGATGGCAGAACCGTGTGGCGCGCGGTGGGCTGCGCGGCCTGCGCCAACAGCGGCTATCGGGGGCGAACCGGCATCCACGAGCTGTTCGTGGTGGACGATCGCGTGCGTGCGCTGATCCATGAAGGGCAGGGTGAGCCCGCGCTTCGCGAGGCGGCGCGGCGTGCCGGCATGCGTACCCTGCGGCAGGACGGCCAGCGCTGCGTCGACTGCGGGGTGACCACGCTGGAAGAGATCCTGCGCGTCACCGGCGACGATTGAGGCCTGCATGGCACTGTTCGACTACCAGGCTGCCAACGCGCAGGGCCGCATCGAGAAAGGGCAGCTGGATGCCGACAGCCCACGCGGTGCTCGGCAGGTGCTGCGTGGGCGCGGGCTGACTCCTGTTCAGGTGAGTGCGGCGCGCAGTGCCGGCAGTGGGTGGGGCGCTCGGCGGCTGTCCGCCAGCGAGCTGGCTTGGGCCACCCGCCAGTTGGCCAGCCTGCTGGCCGCGAGCCTGCCGTTGGAAGGCGCATTGAGTGCGGTGATCGAACAGGCCGAGCGCCCGCATGTTGCGCAGTCGCTTACCGCAGTGCGCGCCGATGTGCGCGGCGGCCAGCGCCTGACCGTGGCGCTGGCCGCGCGACCACGCGATTTCCCGCCGATCTATCGGGCGCTGGTGGGCGCCGGTGAAGACTCCGGCGACCTGGCACGGGTGATGGAGCGCCTGGCCGACTACATCGAAGAGCGCAATGCGCTGCAGGCCAAGGTGCTGACCGCCTTCATCTACCCGGCTGCAATCAGCCTGGTATCGGTGGCGATCGTGATCTTCCTGCTCAGCTACGTGGTGCCACAGGTGGTGACCGCGTTCGTACAGGCGCGGCAGACGCTGCCGATGCTGACCCAGGTGATGTTGGCGGCCAGCGCGTTCGTGCGCAGTTGGGGCGTGTGGGCAGGGCTCGGCATCGCTGCGCTGGTGGTGGCATGGCGGTTGGCGTTGCGCCGGCCCGAGCTGCGCCTGCGCTGGGACGCGATGCTACTGCGGGTGCCGATGGTCGGACGCTTCGTGCTGGGCGTGAACAGTGCGCGCTTCGCCTCTACGCTGGCGATTCTGCTGGATGCCGGTGTGCCGCTGCTGCGTGCACTGGAAGCTGCCCGGCAGACCTTGGGCAATGCGCTGCTGGCGCGCTGCGCCGATGACGTGTCCGCACGCGTGCGCGAAGGGGCTGCGTTGGGTGCGGCATTGAAGGTACAGAAGGTGTATCCGCCGATCCTGGTGCACCTGGTGGCCAGTGGCGAGAAAACCGGTTCGCTGGCACCGCTGCTGGATCGCGCCGCGCAGACGATCTCGCGTGAGATCGAACGTCGTGCGATGGCGCTGACCGCACTGCTGGAGCCGACCATGATCCTGGTGATGGGCGGCGTTGTGCTGACCATCGTGCTGGCCGTGCTGATGCCGATCATGGAAATGAATCAGTTGGTGCAGTAGATCCACGCCATGCGTGGATACGTCGTACGGCCCGCGTGGTGGGTGATCCATCCACGCATGGCGTGGATCTACTGACATCCTCAACCCCTTGGTGCAATGATGCGCAAAGCGCATCACGGGTAGAGTCGACTGTTAGTCGACTAGCGCGCAGAGCGCGTGCTTCGTACTGCTACTGCGGGTGAAGGGTAGTCGACTAACAGTCGACTCTACCCAGTCGGCTCTAGCCGGCCGATTCCATCAGTCGATTCCATCCAGCCGATTCTCCACACAATCCTCCACACCTTTTTTCGATCTTCCACAGGTTTCTTAAGCGGCCTGTCATCGGCGGCGACCAGCATAGCCACGTCGCCGCAGAGTGGGCTGGGAGGCCCTCGGCGGCAGCAGGCGTGTAGTGACCGTTCCTCCCTTGGTGTTTCCCTTCGCAGTAAACCCTTCAGGAGAAGATCATGAACAAGTACAAGACCCTGGCCGCGCTGGTTGCCACCGCGCTGCTCGCCACTGCGGGTGCCGCTTCGGCCCAGCAGTCCCTCGTCAACGGCGGCGGCGCTTCGCTGCCGGCCGATCTGTACAAGGGCCAGGCCGACAGCATCCTGCCGTCGACCTTCAGCTACGCCGTGACCGGTTCGGGCACCGGCAAGAAGGCGTTCCTGGAAAACAAGATCGCGCTGTTCATCCCGACCGGCACCGGCAACGTCCACTTCGCCGGCAGCGACTCGGTGCTGAGCCAGGCCGAAATCGACACCTACAACACCACCTACAACTCCGCGACCTCGACCACCAAGTTCGGCCCGCTGCTGCAGATGCCGTCGGTCGCCACCTCGGTCACCATTCCGTTCAACAAGGCTGGCTCGGCCGTTGACCTGACCGTGGCCCAGGCTTGCGGCATCTTCTCGGGCAAGATCACCGATTGGTCCGGCACCGGCACCGGCCGCACTGGCCCGATCCAGGTTGTCTACCGTGGCGAGAGCAGCGGCACCAGCGAGCTGCTGACCCGCTTCCTGGCCAGCGCCTGCCAGCCGGGCGACGTTGCCGGCACCAACCTGAAGCTGACCAACGGTGCGCCGGCCTTCTCGGTGCAGTCGACCTTCGCCAACCTGTTCACCACCGTGCCGTCGAACTTCGTCGCTGCGCCGGCCACCGGTGGCACCGCGCTGTACAACGCCGTGTACGCCGCTGACGGTCGCATCGGCTATGTGGGCCCGGACGTGATCCCGAACCTGCAGGACGCGACCAAGGTTGCCAAGCTGAAGGGCTATTCGCCGGATGAAGTGAGCGTTGCTGCCACCCTGAACACCATCGCTCCGCCGTCCTCGGCTGCCGACATCGCCAACCCGGCCAAGTGGGTGCCGGTGTTCACCAACCCGTCGGCGGGCTATCCGATCGCTGGCTACACCAACCTGGTGTTCGGCCAGTGCTACCGCGTCGCCCTGGCTCGCAATGCGATCCGCGACTTCCTGCAGAACCACTACAACGTGGGCGCGACCGGCAACAACGATGCCGCGGTGCGTGCGCACGGTTTCATCCCGCTGACCCAGGACTGGCGTGAAGCGGTTGCTGCCAACCTGGTTTCCTCCTCGGCTGCTACCGGCCTGAGCAACCCCAGCACCTGCACCACCGGCGTCGGCCGCTGATCCAGCGGTACTGCTGAAAAGGGCGCCGGCCGCGAGGTCGGCGCCTTCTTGCGTGTCGGCCCGGGCCGGCAAGGACGTGGGTACCCAAGGGAGAGGAAGATGAAACGTACATTGGTTGTGGCAGCGCTGTGCATCGGTGCCTCGCTGTGTGGAACCGCAGCTGCGCAGGTCAAGGTCCTGCCCATCAAGGGCGCGGGATCGGGTGTGCCCGCCAAGCTCTATGCGGAATCGGCGGACAGGATCCTGCCGGCCAACGTGACCTATCGCGCTGTGGGTGATGAACCTGCGCGGCGGGCGTTCCTTGAGAATGTGCCCGAGTCTGCCGGTGAGACCCGGCCGCCCCATTTCATCGCAACCGAATCGGTGCTGACCAGCGCCGAGATCCACGCATACAACACCGTTCATGCAAAGCAGATTGGTGCGCTCGTCCAGGTGCCCGTAGCCGGCCTGGCGATTGCGTTGCCGTTCAACGCGCCCGGCGGCACCCTGGATCTGAGCGTGCCGCAGCTGTGCCGCCTGTTTTCGGGCAAGGTCGAGTACTGGAATGACCTCGATCCTGGCCGTGCCGGCGTGGTCACGGTGGTCTACCGCGCCGAGAAAGGCGGAACCACTGAACTGCTGACCCGCTTCCTGTCCACGGCGTGCTCACGGATGGATACCGAGGGTTCCAGGCTGGTGGGAGGCACGTTCAGGACCACCCGCGATTTTGCTTCGCTGTTCTCTGCATTGCCCACCAACTTCGTGGCTGCAGCCAGCGAGCAGGCACAGTACGACCGGATACTGGCCACCGCCGGTGCCATTGGATACAGCGGTCCGGACATCGCCGCACCGCTGTCCGATCCAACCCGCGTTGCCAAGGTGCGCGGCTACTCGCCCGATGACGCCAGCGTGCGCGCGACCTTGAACTCGATCGCGCCTCCGACCGGCTCTGCGGCAGAGCGACCGGAAAACTGGGTGCCGACGTACAGCTACCCGCCCGTGGGCTATCCCATCGTCGGCACCACCAACCTGATCTTCAGCCAGTGCTATGCCGAGGTCTGGGAAGCGATGTCGCTGCGGGTGTTTCTGATTCCGCATTACGCCAGGCGGAATGATGCGGCCGTCACCGCGCATCGGTTCATTCCGCTGCCCTCCGCCTGGGCCGAAGCCATCCGCAGCCGGTTCGCCGTGGCGGGCGTGCCGACGGGCTTGAACAACCCGAGCACCTGCGCGGGCATCGGTCGTCCGTGACGAGGCGGTGTTGGCGCGATGCCATGAACAGGCGCCGGCGCGATTGCCGGCGCCTTTTTCATTGTGGCGAATGCTTTCTTGATGTCGGCTTCACGCCCCCGGCCTCGTCTAACAGGGGCAGGGCACCCATCGCCCCATCCATCAGACAGTGATGCGGCTGCGGCCGCCCAATCAGGTTGACGAGGTCCAGATGTCGCATCCGCTCACGACCGTTTCCCGTCCGTCCATGCTGCGCCGCAGTCACCCCATGGCGTGGGCCGTCGCAGTCGCGCTGGGTACGGTGGTCGCTCCCGCCAGCCAGGCCCAGCAGGCTTTCAGTCCTGGCTGGTTCGCTGATCGCGGTGCGGCCCAGGGCGCGGCAGCGCAGAGCGGACGGATGCCCAACGGGGTACCGATCCAGTTCCAGCTGCCGGCGCAGCAGCAGGACGCCGCACGCCAGAAGCTGCAGCAATCCATCGACAACCTCGGCACCGCCGCACAGGCCATTGCATTGCAGCAGCGGCTGCAGGAGCAGGCCCGGCAGGCGCGTCGGGAGGCTGGCTTCATCGTGGCCGACGGGCTGGGCAAGGACGGCCTGAAGGTCGATGAAAACCCGCTCACCCGTGGCTGGTTGAATGCGCGCGAGGCGATCCATTCACAGGGCAGCGATGGCCGGGTCCAGGTGAGCGTGGAGCAGACGGCGGACAAGGCAATCCTGAACTGGGAAACCTTCAACATCGGCGGCAACACCACGCTGACCTTCCAGCAGAATGCGGACTGGGCGGTGTTGAACCGGGTCAACGACCCCACTGCCCGGCCCAGCCAGATCCTCGGCCAGCTGAAGGCCAATGGCACGGTGTTCGTGGCCAACCGCAATGGCGTGGTGTTCGGCAACAACAGCCAGGTCAACGTCCGCAACCTGGTTGCCGCTGCCGCACGGATCAGTGATGGGCAGTTCCGCGACAACGGCCTGTTCAGTGCCGACGGCACCACTGCCGCGCTGACCGAGGCCTTCGGCAAGGTGATGGTGGAGCAGGGCGCGCGCATCGCCACCCACGATCCTTCAAGCGCCACCCGTGGCGGCGGCTACGTGCTGCTGGCCGGCAGCAGCGTGGAGAACGCCGGCCAGATCGAGACGCGCAAGGGCCAGGCGCAGCTGGCGGCGGGTGACAGTTTCGTGATCCGTCGCGGCGTCGGCACCGCGCAGAACACCGCGTCGACCACGGCCGGCAACGAGATCGCGCCGCGCTTCGTGCAGGGCAGCAGTGCCGGCGACGTGCGCAACAGTGGCCTGATCCAGGCGCGCGAGGGCGACATCACCCTGGCCGGGCGCAGGGTCGAGCAGGCCGGCGTTGCCGTCGCCACGACCACGCTGGGCCAGCGCGGCACCATCCATCTGCTCAACGCGATCAGCGACCGCCAGGGCCAGGTGACCCTGCAATCCGGTGCAACCACCGCAGTGCTGATCGAAGACGACGGCAAGAGCGCGGTGCTGGACAGCCAGCGCGATGCGTTGATCAAGGCCTCGGCGGAGCAGGATGTGCTGCGTGCGGCAAGCAGCGCTGGCACGTTCGACAACCTCTCGCGGCTGCAGGACCGTCGTGACCAGTCGCGCGTGGAGATCGTCTCCGGTGGCGACATCAATTTCAAGGATGGCTCGTTGACCGTTGCGACCGGCGGCCAGGTGGTCGGCGATGCGGCACGCCGCAGCTACGTGGGCAACGCGGCGCAGGTCGATGTCTCCGGCGCAGTCGGTGTGCGCGTGGCGATGGAGAGCAACAACGTGCAGGTGAAGGTGCAGGGCAACGAACTGCGCGATTCGCCGGACAACCGCGACAATGGCACGTTGATCAGCAGCGAAGTCTGGATCGATCGTCGTGAACTGCAGCGCGTCGCAGCCGGTACCGGCGGTTATGCCGCCGAGCGCTGGTATGCCGGTGGCGGGCTGCTGGAAGTGGGCGGCTATCTGGACAACCAGCGCCACTCGATCGGCGAATGGGCGGCCCAGGGCGGCACCGTGCAGTTGAACGGCAGCGAGGTGGTGACCCATGGCGGGTCGAAGATCAACCTGGCCGGTGGCAGCCTGGATGTGCAGTCCGGCGTGATCAAGCAGAGCTGGTTGCGCGGCACCGATGGGCGGTTGTACCGCTTGGACGATGCGCCGGCGGAGATGCAGTACGCCGGCCTGTACAAGGGGTTCGAGGTTGATCACCAGCGCTGGGGCGTCAATGAGGCGTTCCGCAATCCGTTGGTGGCGCCGGGCGAGCGGGTCGACAACGGCTATACCGTGGGGCGCGATGCCGGCCGGTTGGTGATCTCCGCGCCGACCGCGGTGCTGCAGGGTGACATCAACACCCAGGTGTTCCAGGGCGCTCAGCAGGCCAAAGCACCGGACCAGGGCAAGGACGGCTACGCGCAGGCACAGACCGCGGTGGCCCGCAACGCCCAGCTGTGGCTGGGGCGCTATGACAACGCAGGGCGCAATGCGGTCTTCGACACCCAGGTGCGGATCGCTGATGGCGCGGTGCCCGTGGCTGACTGGACGCTGCAGGCGCCGATCCCGGTACCGCAGCGCAACACCCTGTGGCTGGATGCGGGCCGCCTGAGCGAGCAGCAATGGGGACGCCTGGACCTGGCCACTGCCGGCAGCATCGGCATCGAGGGGAAACTGCGCCTGCAGGATGGCGGGCAGCTGGTATTGACCGCCAGTGACATCCGCCTCGGCGGTGATATCGGTATTGCAGGCGGTCAGCTGCAGGCCGGCAATCTGCTGGCGGTAACCGGCAGCCCGGTGGTTCCGCTGCTGCAGGCCGGGCGTGGACGGGTGGAGATCGCCGATGGCGCGCGCATCGACCTTGCCGGCCGCTGGAGCAATCTGCTGCTGGACCCCGGCGCGGCGCAGGGCCAGGCGTGGAGCGATGGCGGTCGCCTGCAGCTGGAGAACAGCCAGGATGTGGTGGTCGGGCGTGGCAGCGAGCTTAGCGTAGACGCCGGCGGCCGTGTCGACAGCGCCGGCAAGGCGCGCATCGGCAAGGGCGGCAGCGTCGGCCTGCAGGCCAACACGCTGGACACCGGCAGAGGGGTTGTCGGCCTGCTGTCGTTGGCCGACGATGCGCGCATCAGCGCGCTGGGCCAGGGCAGTGGCAGCCTGTCGCTGACCGATGGCGGGCATGTCCGCATCGGTGGCGAAGGCCAGGCCGCCGGCGTGCTGACGCTGCGCAGCGCACTGTTCGGCACTGGCTTCAGCCAGTACGACATCAACGCGCACCAGGGTCTTGAAGTGGCCGATGGTGCGCAGGTGGAAGTGGTCATGCCGGGCCTGCGCCTGGCCAGCGATGCGCTTAAGGCGGTCACCCGCGAGGACGCCGTGCAGGCGTGGCTGGCCCCGCTTTACAGCGCCGATCCGTTGAGCGGCCGCATCAGCCAGCGGGCCGGTGCGGGCCTGTTGCTGCGCTCGCAGTTCGGTAACCGCGGCGGTGATCTGCGCATCGGCAAGGGTGCCAGCGTGCAGGTTGATCCGGCACAGTCCATTGAACTGCGGGGCGCGGGCAACATCGCCGTGGAAGGGCGCCTGCACGCGGCCGGTGGCCGGATCCGGCTGGATGACGTGCGCACGGCCATTGATCTGTTTGACGGGCAACCCAACAGCCGCACCTACCGCATCGCGGACGGGGCGGAACTGGATGTCAGTGGCGATGCCTTCAGCGTGAAGGATTCAGCCCAGCGGCTGCGCGGGGGGGTGCGCAAGGGCGGCAGCATCGAGATTGGCGGTGCCCTGGATTGGGAAGGCGCCGGCGACGTCACTGATCGCCCGGTGGATGCGTTCATCGTGGTCGAGCGGGGTGCGCGGCTGCGTGCCGATGGCAGTTCAACGGCGTTGCATATCGACGGCCAGGGCACCCAGCAGGTGGACAGCGATGGCGGCGAGATCGTGCTGCGCTCGGCCAATGCACTCTACCTGCAGGGCGATCTGCACGCCGCGGCCGGAGGTGCCGGTGCGCGCGGCGGTACCCTGGGCATCGCCTTCGGCGGGGGTGTCTACGCACCCAGCGCAAGTGAGGGCGTGCGTGCCCCCCGATTCCTCGCCCTCAGCCAGAAGCGGGAGGAAGCGTCGACGCCGGCGGCACCCACATATGGCCACGCGACGCTGTCGGTGGAACAGATCCGCGACGGCGGGTTCGACAACCTGTCGTTGTTCACCGCGGTCCGCAGCCAAGGCGACATCGATCTGCGGATGGGGCAGAGCCTGCGCCTGGCAGGTTCCGTCGGCGTGTTGCCGGGCGCTGCGGCGGCCCGATCCATCACGCTGCAGGCGCCCTATCTGAAGCTGTCCGGCCCGAGCTGGGCCGTGATTCCCGGCGAGACCACCGTGGTCAGCGCGGACGTGCCGCTGGCATCCGGGCAGCAGCACCGGCTGCAGGCCGATGCGCAACTGATCGATGTGCGCGACACGGTGCGGCTGGATGGTTTTGACGATGTCGCCCTGCGCAGCAGCGGTGACGTGCGGCTGCTGAAGGGCAATCCGCGCGCAGGTGCGCTCGATACCGAGCTGCTTGCAGCGCGACGCCTGGAGATTACCGCCGCTCAGGTGTATCCGGTGGCCGGCGCGTCCGGTCGGCTTGGCGCCGGGCTGGATCCTGTCGCCGTTTCAGCCGATCCGCGATGGAAGGATGCGGCCGGCCTGCTGCGCATCAATGGGCTGGGGGGCGTCGCACCGGCAACGCCATTGTCGGCACTGGGCAGCCTTATGCTCACCGCGGCGACCGTCGAGCAGGCGGGCGTGGTGCGCGCACCCATGGGCAGCATCGTGCTGGGCGGGACCGACAGCAACAGTGTGCTGGCCTCACGTGTCTCATTGCTGCCGGGGAGCCTGACCTCGACCAGCGGCGCAGGGCTCAGCCTGCCCTATGGTGGCACGCTGGATGGCATCCAATGGCGCCTGGATGGTGCAGTCGTTGAGCCGAGGAATGTGGGCGGTGGCGCGCTGCCGATCGGCGTCCGTCTGGTCAGCAGCGAGACCGACGTGGCACCGGGCGCGGTGCTGGACATGTCGGGTGGCGGTGAGCTGACCGGCGCGGCCTTTGTCAGTGGCCGTGGCGGTTCGGTGGACATCCTGCGCCATGCATTGGCTGATGCGAATCCACGCTATGGCTTCAGCCAGCCGGGCAATGAGGTCTACGCCATCGTGCCGGGCTATGCAGGCAGCGCCGCCCCGCTGGGCCTGTCCGATGGCTCGGCCGATCCGGCCGTGGGCCAGCAGGTCGTGGTGCCGGCAGGCGTGCCGGGCCTGGCAGCGGGCACCTACACGTTGCTGCCGGCCAGCTTTGCGCTGCAACCAGGGGCGTACCGGGTCGAGCTCGGCGCCAGTGGCGCGACCGGCGCCACGACCGCGTTGGCCACCGGGACCGGCTCATGGCGGGTGGCCGGCCATCGGGCCGACGCACTGGGCGGTGCGGTATCACCGTTGCTGACGGACCTGCTGCTGACCCCGGCGGCGACCGTGCGACGGCACTCCGGATACAACGAGACCAGTTACAACGCCTTCGTGACTGCCAGCGCGCAGCGACTGGGCCTGCCACGTGGGTGGCAGACGGTCGATGCGGGCACGCTGCGGCTTGAGCTGGGCGCAGGTGCCGGCCGCCAGGGGGCCTCTGCATTGCGCTTCCAGGGTGAGGCACGCTTCCAGCCCACCGCTGGCAGTGGCGGGATCGGCGGCAGCGTGGAGGTTGCACGGGTCAGCTCGGTGGGCTCGCTGGAGATCATCGCGGCGGGTGGCAACACTGGCACAGACCCGCAGGGGGCGACCATCGAAGCCGATGCGCTCAATGCGCTGCAGCCTTCGCGGTTGGTCATCAATGCACGCCTGCGCTCGGTCGCACCATCCGTCATCGATGTCATGGGCATTGGCCAGGACGTGGTGGTGCGCAGTGGCGCCGTGCTGCGCGCGCCGGAAGTCCTGATTGGTGCGGTTGAAGGTGGGCGCGGCATCGTGGTCGAGGCCGGGGCAGGAATCGACACGATTGGGCTGGGCGCCGCCGGGCTGCCGTCAAGCCTGGGCTATGTCTACCAGGTGGGTGGTGGGCTGCTGGCCGTTTCCAATGACCACCCCGAAGTGCTGGCTGCGGCCACAGGAACGGCCGGAACACGCGTCGACATCGACATTGGCGCCTGTGATCCGGGCGCTACCTGCGCCGGCCAGGCCCGCCTGGTATCGGAGGGCAGCATCAATGTTGCATCCAGTGGGCAGCTGCAGCTGCGCGAGGGCGCCGTGTACGGCACGCGCGAGCTGGCGCTGGGCATGGGCAATATCAACCTGGGCACGGCCGAAGCCATCGCGCGGGCGGCGGGTGCCTCGGCGCTGCCACCGGGCCTGATGCTGAACCAGCAGGTCCTGCGCGATCTCCTGCGTGGTAATACGGCTGTCGGCGCGCCTGCACTGGAGACCCTGCGCCTGAACGCTGCCGAGGCGATCAACGTGTTCGGCAGCGTGGATCTGGACACGCGGGATGCCGCAACGGGCAAGCCGAGCCTGCGCAGCCTGGTGCTGGGCGCGCCGGCGATCCATGGCTACGGCGACAGCAACGACCGCGCACGCATCTTCGCTGCGGAACTGACCTGGTCGGGCCAGCAGGGCGCCACGTCGGTACTGGGGGATGCGAAGACGCAGCCGGTGGGGCCAGCAATCGCCAGCCGGTTGGGAAGCGGGCAGCTGGACATCATCACCGACACGCTGCGGTTGGCACCGTCGACGCGCTCGCGCCCCTCATCGGAAGCCAATGCCGGGCGCCAGGTGCTGGGCTTTGCCGGAGTGAACCTGCAGGCCGCGCGCCAGCTGGTGTTTGCCGGCAGCGGTGACCTGACGGTCTACCAGCGCCAAGGCGATTACGTGGCGGGCAAGGGCTGGGTGTTCAGTGGGGGCAACCTGGATATCGAGGCGCCGCTGATCACCGGCGAGGCCGGGGCCAAGCTGGCGGTGAAGACAGGTGGCACATTGTCTGCGCGCAGTACCACGACCGGTGGCAGCGCAGACGCCCTCGGCGCCGAGCTCGATCTTCGCGCCGGCGACATCGTGCTCGATACACGGTTCGCGCTCGCCTCTGGCAGGTTGTCGGCCAACGCCGACCATTCACTGCGCCTGGGCAGCCGGGCCGATCTGGATCTCTCCGGGCGCAAGGTCAGCCTGTTCGACGTCGACAATTACAGTTGGGGCGGCGACGCGGAACTCACCGCGGGCGACGGCAGCGTGCAGACCGACGCGGCCTCGCGCATCGATCTGTCTGCCCGCAACAATCGTGCCGGCCGCCTGACCGTGACCGCACTCGGTGCCAGTGATGGGCGTGTCGACCTTGCTGGCCGGATCCTTGGCCAGGCGTCGGGCCGTCAGGACGTGGGCGGCAGCGTGGTGCCCTACGACAGTGGCGAACTGCTGGTCCGTGCGCAGCAGTTGCACGATTTCAGCGGTCTGAACCAGCGCCTGACCGGCGATGGCGTGACCGGAGCACGCAGCTTCCAGCTCAAGCAGGGCGACCTGCTGATCGGCGACGAGGTGAAGGCGCGCAAGGTCGATATCAGTGTTGATGGTGGCGCGCTGCAGGTTCGCGGTCGGATCGACGCCAGTGGCGAGCAGGTGGGCAGCATCCGCCTGGCCGCGCGGGACGGCCTGCAGGTGGATGGCACTCTGGATGCACATGGCACCGCGCTGCGCGTGGACAGCTACGGCGGCATCATCGACAGCCCCAACCGCGCCATCGTCGAGCTGGAGAGCCGATCGGGCACGCTGGTACTCGGCCCTGCTGCCAGGGTCGACCTGCGCAGCGGCACCGGGGTCGCGGTGGGCACGGCGCCTGGCCAGAACGATGGCCGGGCGCGCGGTACGCTCGCGTTGAACGTGCCGCGCAGTGGTGGCTCGGATGCAGCGATCCGTAGTGACGCAGGGCTGCAGGTGATGGGCGCACGCGATGTGTTCGTCACCGCGGTACGTCGCTATGAGGATGCGCCGCTGGCGACCACGCCGGATGTGAACGGCCATCGCTCGCAGATGGTCACCCAGGCCTGGCTGGACACCGTGGTGGATCCGGCCAGCACGGCCTGGATGAACGCGGCGCTGGGCAACGCCGATCTGTCGGCGCGCCTGGCGGCGCTGGGCAGCGTGCGCCTGCGGCCGGGCGTGGACATCATTGGTGTTGCGTCGGCCGCCAATCCCGAGGGCGACCTGACCGTCAGTGGTGACCTTGACCTGTCCGGCTATCGCTATGGCCCGCAATCCGACCGCCAGGATCCAGCACGCCGCGGTTTCGGTGAATCCGGTGCGATGCGCCTGCGTGCCGCCGGCGACCTGAATGTCTACGGCAGCATCAACGATGGTTTTGCGCCGCCCCCGGCCAGTCCGGACGACGCGGGCTGGCAACTGGTCGAGGGCGCCGTGTTCGGCCTCGGTGTCACCCCGTTCGGTGCAGACCTGGTGGCTCCCGGCGATGGCGTCGTGCTGGACATCGGCACGCGGTTCCCGGCCAGCGCGGTGCTGAACTACGCCATCCAGGTGCAGGCCGTGAAACTTCCGGCGGGCACGACGCTGCCGGTCGACATGACCCTGACCGGGCCTTTGGTATTGCCCGCAGGCACGGTGCTGGCGGCGGCGGTCAAGCTCGCTGACGGCCAGGTGCATCCGGCGGGCAGCGTACTGGCGCAGCCATTGTCGGTGCCGGCCGGAGCGAAGCTCTCTGCAGGCTTCCAGCTTCGTGGCGAGGCCAACGTGGCCGGCCACACCTGGCCGGCCGGCGTACCGCTGCCGATCGAACTGCGCCTGGCGGCGCGCACGCCGTTGGCGCGCGGTGCACTCATCCCCTCGATGGCCACGGTCAAACTACCGGGTGGCACGCCGATCAAGCTGCGGCCGACCGGCAGTGATGGACGCCAGGGACGCAACTGGGCGTTGGCGCAGATGCTGCCTGAAGGCTCCACTTCCTGGGACGTGTCACTCGTTGCCGGCGCCGACATCGACGCTGCGGACCCGCGTACGCGCCGCTTCGGTGCAAGCGGTGACCTGACCTTGTCCGATACGCACTACGGTGCGATCCGCGATGCCAGCAAGCAGATGAAGTTCATCCGCGACCGGTTGTTGACCGCAGACGGCGCGCAACGGCTGGGGGTTGACGGCTCCTGGGTGGGCCGGACGATCAAGGACCTGGCCGTGCACCTGGGCCGGGAGGAAGATGCACTGTGCAGCGTGGCCGCGAGCTGCATCACCTCGCCGTATATCTTCACCGAGCTGGGCGCGGAGGAACTCGCGGGCGATCCGTCCCTTGCGGGAACCAGCGTCAGGGAATTCGGCGAGATGATCGGCATGACCGAGGAGGCCATCTGTGGGCAGCTCAGCGATGGCTTCTGCCTGATGCCGGGCGAGACGCGCGAGGTCACCACGATGGACCCGCCGCGGCACGGCACACCGATGTGGAGTGTGCTGCGTACGGGCACCGGCGATCTGCAGCTGCTGGCGGCGCGCGATGTGCAGATGCGTTCGGTGTTCGGCGTGTATACGGCGGGCACCCCTGCATCGCTGGGCAACGGCCACGACGAACGCTTCCAGTCCGAGCGCAGTCCCTTGAACGGGCGCAGCACGTTGTTGGGCCTGCAGCAGGCCACCGGTGACTATGATGCGGCCCTGGCTGCCTATCGCGCGTGGTATCCCGACCACGGTGGCAATCTGAGCGTGATTGCCGGCCGGGACGTAATCGGGGCCACCTGGGCGACCTTGTCGTCCGCAGGTACCGATCGTGACAAGGCCGACAGCGCCAGCAGTTCGGTCGGCGGCTGGTTGTGGCGGCAAGGCACGGGCAGTACGCCCGGTGTGGAACCGGTGCCGACCAGCTGGTGGGTCAACTTCGGTACCTATGCGATCACCGGAGTGACGGCCACGTCGACGCCACGCATGGTCGGGTTCACTGGAATCGGCACGCTGGGTGGCGGCAATGTGGATATCGAGGCGGGCCGCAACGCGGGCGTCACGGCGGCCAAGGGCGATGCCCAGGGCGTGCTCGGCGGTGGACGCTATTCCACGGCGATCAACGCGGCGGTGGCGTCGACCGGTCGTGTCGACGATGGCCGCCTGGTGCAGACCGGTGGCGGCGATCTGCGGTTGCGCAGTGCCGGTGCGTTGAATCCGCTGCTGGCGGCTACCTCCTACTCGCAGGCCGAAAACCAGCAGAATCTGGAGCTCAACGGTACGCTGGTGAACCTGCGTGGCCATCTCAGCGTCGAGGCTGCACGGATCGGTGGCAGTGCCGTGGGGCCGAACAACTATCAGGCCATCGCCAGCGGCCTGCGCATGATGGACCCTTATCGATCGACCACCAGTGCGGCCATGGGTGGGCCGGTTCTGGTGCTGGGAGATTCGGTTGCGGATCTGACGGCCCGGGGCGACGTGGTCCTTTCCTCTGCGGCCGATGCCGGCCGGGTGAGGTTGTTCAACGCGAACCGGGTGACCGCAGATGACGGCACGCGACTGCTGGGCGCTGGCGGATTCTCGCTCTGGACACCGTCGACGGCGATCAACCTGTTCTCCGCCGGTGGCGACGTGGTGCCGGTCGCGCAGCGGACCATTGAACGCATCGAGGACGGCCGTGCGGAAGTGACTGCCGGCGGGGCGGCCTACTGGATCTATCCTTCGCGCCTGCAGGCCGTGGCTGCCAGCGGTGACATCAAGCTGTCGCGCGCCGATCCTTCGACCGTGCTGCTGACTGCACCTGGTGCCAACGGCAGCCTGCAACTGCTTGCAGGCGGCTCGATCCTGGCCGCCAGCGATGCACCCGCGATCAGCAGTTCCGGGGCCGACACCCGCTTGCCATCGCCGTTTGATCCGGCCTTCAGTGCCTTCTCTGCCAGCGGTACACTGCGGCTGACCAATCTGTCCCCGGATGGCACTGTGGTGCCTTCCCTGGCGGGTAGTGCGGACCCCACCCCGTTGTTCGCCTTCGCTCCGAATCGACCGATGCTGGCGACGCCGCGCGCTGCTGGGGGGCAGCCAAACCGCTTCTATGCCGGTAGTGGCGACATCATCGGGCTGCGTACCGGCGGTGAGTGGACGCCGGCCTCCCCAGACACGCCGCGCACGGTCGGCACCTGGTACGACGTGGCCGCACCGGTCCAGCTGCGCGCGGGCACGGACATCCTCGGCAGCACGGTGATGGCGCTGAACAACAGTGGCACCGATCTGACCGTGGTAGAGGCTGGCCGTGACATCGTGCACGCCAACGTGACCGTATTCGGTCCAGGCAATGTCGACGTCAGTGCAGGCCGCCAGCTGCGCCAGGAGGATAGCGGCAGCATCGTCAGCCGTGGCGGTCTGATCCAGGGCGACACTCGTCCAGGCGCCAGCATTGCAGTGACCGCCGGCAACCAGAACATCGCGTTCGATGCCGTGCGCGCGCGCTACCTGGATCCGTCCAACCTCGCCGACCCGGCGCAATCACTGGCGTCGCAACCCGGCAAGGCGGCGAAGATCTACGACAAGGAGCTGAAGCAGTGGCTGCAGCAGCGCTTCGGCCTGGCGGTCGATGGCGCGGAGGCCCTGGCGGCGTTCGATCGCTTGCCGAAGGAGCAGCAGCGCATCTTCCTGCGCCAGGTCTACTACGCCGAGCTGCGCGAGGGCGGCCGCGAGTTCAACGATCGGGATGGGCCGCGCTTCGGCTCCTACCTGCGCGGTCGCGAAGCCATCGCCACGCTGATGCCGGACAAGGATGCAACGGGAGCGACGATCCCGCGCACCGGCGATATCGTGATGTACGGTGGCTCGGGCGTGCGCACCGAGGCGAGCGGCAACATCGAGCTGATGGCGCCGGGTGGGCAGATCGTGCTGGGCGTTGCGGGTGAGGTGCCGCCGGCCAGCTCCGGCCTGATCACGCAGGGCCAGGGCGACATCCGCCTGTTCAGCCAGGACAGCGTGCTGTTGGGCCTGTCGCGTGTCATGACGGCCTTCGGTGGCGACATCCTGGCCTGGACCGAGCAGGGCGACATCAACGCCGGCCGCGGCTCGCGTACCACGCTGCTTTACACGCCGCCGCGCCGGATCTACGACAACTGGGGCAATGTGCTGCTGTCGCCGCAGGCGCCGGCCACCGGTGCCGGCTTCGCCACGCTGGCGCCGATTCCCGAAGTGCCGCCGGGCGACGTCGACCTGATCGCGCCGCTGGGCACCATCGACGCGGGCGAAGCGGGTATCCGTGTCTCGGGCAACATCAACCTGGCCGCGCTGCAGGTACTCAACGCGGCCAACATCCAGGTGCAGGGCGAGAGCAAGGGCCTGCCGGTGCTGGCCACGGTGAACGTCAATGCGCTGGCTTCGGCCAGTGCGGCAGCGAACAGCGCCAGCCAGGCGGCACAGGATGTGATGCGCAAGAGCCAGGACGATGCACGACGCAACCAGCCGTCGGTGATCAGCGTGCAGATCCTCGGATTTGGCAGTGGCACCAGCGCCATCAATCCGCCGGCGCGTGGCAACACTGCCAACAGCGGTTATGACGCCAACAGTGCCTTCCAGTTCCCGCAGGCGAGCCGCGACGAGGGCACGCAGCGACGCTAGGCATCTTGCAACCGTGCCGACCAACGGTCGGCACCCACCGTGCATCCACGCCATGCGTGGATGCAGCTGGACCGCAGGAATGGACAGCATCGGGCCAGCCGCCACGGAAGGGTGGCGGCCCCAGCCAGGACGGCACGGAGGGCAGGGAGCGGCCATCAGCGGTGAGGACCACCGACACGGCGCCGCCGGGTGCAGGAGAGCGCCCGGCGGCAGGCTCGGCAGTAGATCCACGCCCTGCGTGGATGCGTAGCGGGGATGCGCCCTAAAGCTCCAGCACCCGTCGGTAGCTCAACGGCCCACGTGCATCGCGCAGGCCCAATCGCAGCTCCAGTCCAGTAGCCGGCAGCACCTCGCCGTCGCTGGGCAACATCGCCCACCCGGCGCCCGGCTGCCACGCTCGCACCTCGAACCGCTGCACATCGTGCGCCACCGCGATTCCCTTTGACGGATCCGGTGCGGGCAAAGGGTAGCGATCCGTTGCAGCGCCGCTGGCCCGCCACAGTGTGTTTCCCTGTCGCCACCAGCGAACACGTTGCCAGCGCAACCCGTCGCTGCCCAAACTGCGGGTGATCTCCAACGCGAAGCTTCCATCCGGATGTCGTTCGCTCACCAATGAAGGGGGTAGCAGGCGCTGCGGACGATCTGCCGGACGTACTGCGCCATTCATCAGCGCATCGTCGGCCCGCATCTCGATATCACGCTGGAACTGTTGCAGCACGCGCAGCGCCGTCGTGGTCTCGGCATCGGCCCGGCGCAGGCGCTGGTCCGTGCTGGCGACACTGTCCAAGGCACGCCAGCAGATCACCGCCAGCACGCCCATGATGGTGATCGCGATCATCACTTCGATCAGGGTGAAGCCACGCACTGTGCGTTTCATGGCGACGCCGTCCATGGTAGCTGCAGACGCGCCAGCGATTGCCTCGGTGCATCTTCAGCTACTACGCTCAGCTCCAGCTGCGGTTGCCCGTCGGCGCCGCTGCCCAGGTGCTGCTGCACCAGGAAACGGGTGCGTCCCTGCAGACACAGCAGGCGAGCATCGCTGGGTGGCAGCGCGGCCAAGCGCAGCTCCTGCCAGCGGTCCTGTGCGCACAGCAGGGCCAGCCGACGGTCACGCAGGCGCGACTGGTCATCGGTCGCCACCGCCACCGAGCGCATCACCGCCGCCAATGCGATGGCCACGATGGCCAACGCGATCAGCACCTCGATCATCGTGAATCCGTGTTGCGTCCGCTTCACTGCATGACCTGCAATTGTCCACTGCCATCATCACGAAGACGCAGTCGACGGCCATCCAACGACAACGCCAGCTCCCACGGCACGCCGATCCATTCGGGGCTCAACTCAATGGCGTTCGTCGGTTGCACTTCAATCCCGCGGGTCTGCCACTGCTGGGGGCGCAACAGGTCATCGCGCTGCAGCTCGACCCAACCTTCGCTGTCGCGACGGCTGAAGCGATAGCCTTCTGCGTTGGCCTGCCAGCGGATTGGCCGACCATCGATGCGTGCTTCATCGCGCGCAACCTGCAGGCGCTGCGCCAACCGCTCCGATTCCTGGCGCAGCTGCCGCGCAGGGTCGAGCAGGCTGCCCAGGCCCAGGCCGATGCCCGCCGTGCAGATGCCGATGATCACCAGCACCACCATCAGTTCCAGCAGGGTGAAACCGCGTGGCCTGCGTTGCATCGGGCATCGCCTCCTGTCCTTGCCGATACCTGCCAGCGTAGGGCGGCATGATGAAACAAAAGCGTCAGCCACAGCTGCTAGCGTAGGTGGACACGACCGTGGCGATGGTGCGGAACATGGATGGCAGGCGCTGGGATCGCAATCGCATGTTGACCCTGCTGGCGGGGACCCTGCTGCTGGCGGTGGTGGCCTATTGGAGCGTCACCCTGTCTGCGGTGGCGCCCATCGCGGCTGCCAGCGAAGCACATGCAGAGCCGCCGGTACGTCCGATGTTCGACGCGATGGCCAGCCTGCCGCTGGTACGGCTGCTGTCCCCTGGGGCAGTGCAGACGGAGGTGGTGGTGCTCGGCGTGATGGCCGGTGAACACGCGCCGCTGGCGTTGCTGTCGGTGGATGGCCGACCCGCGGAGGCGTACGCACCAGGCCAACGCCTCGGACCCTGCACGGTACTGGCCAGCATCAGTGCCAGCGCAGTGGAACTGAACCAGGCCGGTCAATCGCGCAGCTTGCCGGTGCCTGAGTTGCCGCCGGTGCCGACCGAGGGCATCGTACCGGCTGACTTGTAGAGCCGAGCCTACGCTCGGCTGCTCCTGCGCGGCATCGCCGATGAATGCAAAGACAGCCGAGCATGGGCTCGGCTCTACAAAGGCGCTGGCTCAGCGCGCCGGGCGCTGTGGCACCAGGGAACGACCAAAGGCATCGCCCATGCGCTGTCGCGTGCCTTCCAGGTTGTACTGCATCAGCTGGTTGCCGGGCTGTTGCATCAGGCGTTCGGCCTCCGGAAGCGCCGGTGATTTCGCCGCTTTCGATGCCGGCGCAAGTTTGCGCTGCAGGCAGTCCCACGCCGGAATGCGCTCGCCATTGACCTGTACTTCGATGCAGGGCGCGGCGTCTTCCTGCTTCTTCGTCTTGTCAGCGCGCACCGGGGGCAACACCAGCAACAGCGCAAGGGTGAGGGCAGCGCGCAGGCCCGCCATCAACGATTCACGCATCTCGAATCTCCCGCAGCAATCGACGTTCTGCAATGAAGACGTGTGGCGAAGGCAGGGTCCGCCTGCGTGCGTTGCGGCGCTGTCAAAAGATGACAGTGCTGTCACAAAACTGTTGGCGGTTTTGACGCGACGTACACGTCCTGTTGGTAGACCCACGCGCCGCTCCATGGCCATTCCCTTCGATACGACGCGATGCCTTCGATGACTCCTGTTCCGTGCCGAGCCGTCCGCCTTCCCCTGCGCTTGCATCCCCTGGTGCTGGCCCTGGCCGCGATGCCGCTGCCGTTGTTCGCGCAGGAGGCAGCGCCTGCGCCCAGCGTGAACATCAATGAATACATCGTACGCGGCAATACCGTGCTCGATCCGCGCCAGATCGAGCGCGCGGTCGAGCCCTTCCTCGGCCCGGGAAAGACCCTGGCCGATGTCGAGAAGGCACGCGATGCCGTCAGTGCGCTATACCAGCAGGCGGGCTACCAGTCGGTCTACGTGGAGCTGCCCGAGCAGCAGGTCAGTGGTGGCGTGGTGCTGCTGAAGGTACAGCAGACACCGATCGGCCAACTGCGGGTCGTGGGAACGAAGCACGAATCGCCCGAGCGCATCCGCGAACGCGTGCCGGCGCTGGCGGAAGGCAAGGTGCCGGACTTCGACCAAGCACAGAAGGAATTGACTGCGCTGAACGAAGGGGGCCGCCGCCAGGTGATGCCGCTGGTGCGCGAGGGCCAGGTGCCGGGCACGATGGATGTGGACCTGCAGGTCGAGGAGAAGTCGCCGTGGCGCGCCAGTGCGGCGCTCAACAACGACCACAGCGCCGATACCGAGAAGCTGCGGCTGAGTGCATCGCTGGCCCATGACAACCTGTGGCGGCGTGGGCACAGCGCGAGCATCGGCGTGTTCATCGCGCCGGAAGACATGGACCAGGCAAAGGTGTTCTCTGCCTCCTACACGGTGCCCTTCGAGGGCACGCCGTGGAGCCTGGAGGCCTCGGGCTACAAATCCGACAGCCGCGTACTCAATGCGGGTGGTCAAGGCGGTGCAGGCGCGGGTACCGGCACCAATGTGATCGGTAACGGTCATTCGATCGGCCTCAAGCTCAACTACCGCCTGCCCGGCAGCGGTGCCTGGTGGCGACAGCTTAGTCTCGGCGTGGACTTCAAGGACACCGAGGAAGACACGCAGATGGGCAAGGACAGCCTGAAAACGCCACTGAAGTACGCACCGATCACCCTGGCCTTCGTCGGCGTGCGCCAGGGCGAGCAGGATCAGCTGAGCATCAACACCCAGCTGGTGGCTGGCACCCGCCGCCTGTTCGGCTACGGCAGCGACGCCATTGCCTTCGACCAGAAGCGCTACTGGGCCGACCCGAGTTTCGTGGCCTTAAAGGCCGATGTGGCCAACACCCACACCTTCGGCAGCGACTGGCAGTGGTACGCACGCGGCTCGCTGCAGGTGACCGATGCGCCCCTGGTGTCGGCCGAGCAGTTCGCCGCCGGTGGCATGTACACCGTGCGTGGCTACCTGTCGGCCGAGGCGATCGGCGACTACGGCGGCCTGGCCAGCCTGGAATGGCGCACCCCGGCGTGGTCGCTGTGGAGCGGCACCGACCTGCGTGTCTACAGCTTTGCCGACGCGGCCTACCTGCGCCTGCGCCAGCCGCTGCCCGAGCAGCGTGACAAGTACAACCTGGCCTCGGTCGGCCTGGGCGCGCAGCTGCGCCTGGGCGAGCACCTGCAGCTTCGCCTGGACTACGCCTGGCCCTACGCCGATGGCCCGGTCACGCGCAAGGACGACCCGCGCCTGCATTTCAACATCAGCACCAGCTACTGACCCTTCCCTTGAGATGCGTTCTCCGGAGACCCTTTGCATGGACCGTCTGCTTTCCCGAATGTTGCTGCTGCTGGCTGCGCTGATCGCGCTGCCCGCCGCCGCGGCCGATGCCAACTGGTGGCAGGCCGAATGGAAGTACCGCAAGCCGATCACCGTCGACGCCGGCCCACAGGGTGCGGGGTTGGCCGGTAACCCCGGGCGGACACCGCTGCTGCTGCGCCTGCATACCGGCAACTTCGGTTTTGATGGCACCCAGGAGGGCGGCAATGACCTGCGCTTCGTTTCTGCTGACGGACGCACCGTGCTAGCCCATCAGATCGAACAGTTCGACCCGAACCTGGGCCTGGCCCTGGTCTGGGTGGACGTGCCGGCACTGACCGCCAGCGCGCCGCAGACAATCTGGATGTACTACGGCAACCCAAAGGCACCGGCCAGCGGCAATGGCCAACAGGTGTTCGATCCGGACTACACGCTGGTCTACCACTTTGCCGAAGCCAATGCGCCGGCGCGCGATACCACGGCCTACGGCAACACGGCCGGCGCGGTGGTGCCCGCAGCGGAAAGCACGGTGATCGGGCGTGGCGTGCAGCTCGGGACCGGCCCGCTGCCGCTGCCGGCCAGCGCTTCGCTGGCACAGGAAGCGGGCGCGCCGCTCACCGTTTCGGCCTGGATCAAGCCGGGCGCGCTGACCACCGCGCAGGCGATCTATGCCCGGCGTGATGGCAGTGCCGAGCTGGTGGTGGGTATCGACAACCGTGTGCCGTTCGTGCAGCTCAACGGCCAGCGCAGCACGCCGGCACAGCCAATTCCGGAAGGGCAGTGGGCGCATCTTGCGCTTACCGCCGAGAAAGGTTCGTTGCAGCTGTATCTGAACGGTCGCGTGGTGGCCCAGCTCAGTGGTGAACTGCCGGCACTGACCACCGCAGCGGTGGTGGGTGCCGACGCACCGGGTGCGACGCAGGCGCTGGCCAACTTCGATGGCGCGCTGGATGAACTGCGGGTCTCACGCGTCGCGCGCCCGGCGGCACTGCTGTTGGCCGATGCCACCGCGCAGGGCGCCGACTCGCGCCTGATCAGCTACGGTGCCGACGAGCAATCGGCGGGGCAGAGCCACTTCGCCTTCATCCTCAAGGCGATGCCATTCGACGCCTGGGTGGTGGTCGCCATCCTTGGCCTGATGATGCTGCTGTCGTGGGCGATCATGATCGCCAAGGGGCGCCACTTCGGTCGAACCAGCAAGGCCAATGCAGTGTTCACCGAGAGCTTCAGCAAGCTTTCCGGCGTGCCGCTGCGCACCTTGTCCGAGATGAACCAGCAGGGGAAGGTGCCGACGGCGATGCACGACGGTTCGCTGTGGCGCATCTACCAGGTCGCCATCGATGAAATGCAGCAGCGCCACCAGCGCGATGGCAACAGTGGCTACCTCAGTGGCGCCACCATTGCGGCGATCCGCGCCTCGATGGATGCGGTGATGGTGCGCGAGCAGGAATCGATGGCGCGGCGCATGAACTGGTTGTCGACCACCATCGAGGGCGCGCCGTACGTGGGCCTGTTCGGCACCGTGATCGGCATCATGCTGGTGTTCGTGGTGGCGGCGATGGCTGGCGCGGTGGACATCAACTCGGTGGCGCCGGGCATGGCCGCGGCGCTGCTGTGTACGGCGGCTGGCCTCGGCGTCGCGATCCCGGCGCTGTTCGGCTACAACTATCTGGGTGCACGCGCCGAAGCGATAGGCGCGGACATGGCGGTGTTCATCGACGAGTTCGCCGCGCGCCTGGCCGAAGAGCAGGACGGGCGCGGCCCGGCCGCGGTCCAGGGCTGAGGGGCGCGCCATGGGCCAGAAGGCGAAGTTCGGCATCAAGAAGCGCGAGAAGGGCATCAACGTGACGCCCTTCGTCGACGTGCTGCTGGTGGTGCTGGTGATCTTCATCCTGACCAGCAACGCCTCCATCCCCGGCATTGAGGTCAACCTGCCGAAGGCCAGCAACAGCGTCGCGCTGGAGAAGCCGAAGACCAAGGCGATCACCATCGACCCCAGCGGCCAGGTGTTCCTGGATGCCTACCCGGTGACGATGGCCGAGCTGGAAGACCGGCTGCGCACCGAGCGCGCGACCACGCCGGATTTCCCGGTGATCGTGCGCGGTGATGCGCAGGTGCAGTACGCCCGCGTGGTCGAGGTGCTGGACCTGCTGCGGCGACTGGAGCTGGCCCAGGTCGGCCTGGTCACCGGCAAGGCGCAGGGCTGAGGCATGACGGCCCATCAACCCCCTCGGCCGGAGCCCGGCATGCGCGGCCGCCAGCTGTTGGTGACCGTCGCGCTGGTGCTGGCTGCGCTGCTGGTGCTTGGCATTGCCGTGTGGTGGATGCTGTTCAAGGACACCGCCAGCACCCGCAGGCCGGTGGTGCAGCCGCCGATGCTGGCATTGCCACCACCACCTCCGCCGCCGCCACCGCCGCCGGAAAAGCCGCCGGAGCCGGAGACGCCGCCGGAAGAAACGATGCCCGAACCGGAGCCGCTGGATCAGCCGACGCCCGCTGAAGAGCCCACACCGACGCCGGACAATGCAGACCCGGTAACGATGAATGCCGACGCGCAGGCCGGTGGTGACAACTTCGGCATCCAGTCCGGCAGCGGCGGCGGTTCATCCGGCGTCGGCCGTGGCGGCGCCGGCAATGCGACATATGGGCGCTACCTCGGCTACCTGATGCAGCAGGCGATCTCGCGCGACGACAAGGTCAAGCGCCTGGCCTTCCAGCTGCAGGTGAACGTCTGGCTGGCCACGGATGGCCGCCTGGAAGAGGTCGAGCTGGTGCGCGGCAGTGGCAACGAGGAGGCCGACGCGGCCGTGCTCGATGCGCTGCGACGCATCGGAAAGGTTGACCAGGCACCGCCACCGTCGCTCGATTTCCCCGCCCGCGTGCTGATTCAGGGCCGCCGTCCCGGCGCCTGATTCCCGACTTCCGTGATTTCCCTTCTTTGGATGAGAACCGTGATGAACGACCACGACCGCGCACGAACCGATTCCCGCCGCCCGCGGCCGGCCCGACGGGCGCTGCTGTGCTGCGCCGTGCTGCTCAGTCTGGCTGCCCCGACCGGTGCGATGGCCGCTGAAACCACCATGGTCAAGCTGATCAAGGGCCTGATCGCCAGCGGCGCGCTGAAGCCGGAAGATGGACAGGCACTTCTGGTGCAGGCCGAGGCTGAAGCAGCGGCCGAATCGCGCATCGCGACCACTGCACCTTCGGCCGCCAGCGGCGGCGTGGCTCTGGAAGCCGGCGACGTGCGCGTGCCGTACGTGCCGCAGAGCGTGCGCGATGGCATTCGTGACGAAGTGCGCCAGGACGTGATGGCGCAGGCCAAGTCCGAAGGCTGGGCTGCACCGAACGAAGTGGCCGAATGGACCAAGCGCATCAAGGTCACCGGGGACATGCGCGTGCGCAGCGAGTCGCGCTTCTATTCCGAGCGCAACAGCGACATCGTGAGCAATTGGGCGTCGATCAATTCCGGCAACGGCTTCGACACCAATACCAACACCAATCTGCAGTTGCCGCCTCTGCTGAACACCCGCCAGGACCGTCGCAACCTGTGGCGCATCCGTGCCCGCCTTGGCATCGAGGCAACCATCGGCCAGCACACCACGGCCGGCGTACGCCTAGCCAGCGGCAGCAGCAATGGCCCGGTGTCGACCACCGAGCAGCTGGGCGGTGGCCTGAGCAAGAAGGACGTGTGGCTGGACCAGGCCTGGCTGGCCTACAGCCCGGCCGACTGGGTGACAGTGCGTGGTGGCCGCTTCGGCAATCCCTTCTGGACCAGCGACACGCTGTTCTCCAACGACCTCAACTTCGATGGCCTGGCCGCGAACCTGAAGTACGACTTCAACGGGGGGGACGTCGACCTGTTCGGCAACCTCGCGGTGGTGCCGCTGGAGTACACCTCCGACAGCTCGCCCAGCCAGAGCCGGGTCAAGGCCCCGAACGAGAACAAGTGGCTGTCCGGTGCGCAGATGGGTGTGAACTGGCGCTTCAATGACCAGAATTCGTTGCGCGCTGCATTAGGCTACTACGACTTCAAGAACATCAGCGGCCGCCTGTCCTCGCCGTGCGCGCTGTACGCAGGCGCGGTCGGCTGTGACACCGACTGGTCGCGCCCGGCCTTCATGCAGAAGGGCAACACCCTGATGCTGATCCGCGACATCGCGCGCAATCCGCTGGACCCGGCCAACACGCCGACCCCGCAGTATGTCGGCCTGGCCTCGGCCTTCCGCCTGGCTACCTTGAACCTGCGCTGGGACACGCAGCTGGCCCAGGGCATCGCTCTGCGCCTGGATGGCGACTACATCCGCAACCTGGCCTACGACAAGCAGGCCATGTTCAGCCGCGCCAACAACGGCATCGTCAACAACTACGGTGCCGGTGGCACCGCCAGCATCGATACCTTCCGCAGCGGCGACACGGCCTGGATGGTGCAGGCCACCTTCGGCGCCACTGACCTGAAGGAGAAGGGCCAGTGGCAGGCGCTGCTGGGCTACAAGCACATCGAGGCCGATGCGCTGCCGGACGCTTACAACGACCCGAACTTCCACCTCGGCGGCACCAACGCCCGTGGCTACTACGTGGGCGGCGCCTACGCGCTGGACGCGCGCAGCTGGATCAGTGGCAAGTGGATGGCGGCCAAGGAAGTATCCGGTGCGCCGCTGTCGATCGATGTGTTCCAGCTGGAGTTCAACACCGGGTTCTGAGCGGCGGGCGTGATGCGGATCACGTCGTGCGTGGCGGGGGTGCAGCGATGCGCACGTCTAAGGAAAGGAGACCACGCGTTGCACATAAGGAGAAGTGGATGAGCCGTCGCAAGCTGTTCGAGAGTCCCGAACCGTCCAGTCAGTCGCTGGGCATCGGGCCGGCCTACGTCTCGGTGGAGGGGCTGCGCCAGCACCTGGCGGAGTTCCTGCTGTATGCGGGACGGCCGGTGGTGATCATGCGTGGGCGCAGCGAAGTGGGGTATTTCCTGCCGGCGCGCTTCTGGCGCCAGCGTGACGATGATCCGCTGGCAGCGGCTGCCGCCGACCAGCTGCTGGACGCGGCCGGTTTCCAGGCCGAGGACATCCAGCAGGTGGAGCAGGAGTTCAACGCGATGCGCCAGCGCACCGTGTTGCATTCACGGCGCTGAGCGGAATGTAGAGCCGAGCCCACGCTCGGCTGCATGCTGCGGAGCGGAGCATGGGCTCGGCTCTACAGTAGATCCACGCCATGCGTGGACGGGGTTACGCGGCGGCCCCGCGTTCACTGGTGATGCGCGCACCCTCGCGCATCACCAGCGTAACCGGGGTCTTCTCCACGACTTCCAGCAACCGATGCCACTGTGCATCGCTCAGCTCGGCGCTGGCATGCAGCACGCGGTGCACATGGAAGCGTCCATCCTCGTCACGGTCCGAGCGCAGCTCGGCATGGAACTCGCCCAGCTCCCAGCCCTTGCGCTGCGCGTACATGCGCAGGGTGATGGCAGTACATGCCGCCAGCGAGGCCAGATACAGATCGAACGGCGCGAAACCCTTGCCCTGACCGCCCAGCGAGGCAGGCTCGTCCGCATCCACCTCGAATGTGCCGTTGCTGATGTGGTGCAGGTAGTTGTCGGCGCTCGAAACAATGCGTGCGTAGGCCATCGGGATCTCCTGTTGTCTGTAGGGCCGAGTCATGTTCGGCCAATCCCACCGTAGCGTCGAGCCATGCTCGACTGCTTCCGAAGGCGGCGCCAGCCAGAACCGGCGCCGTCACGACGATCGTACGAGAACGGGATGCCGCAGCCTTGCAGGCCAGTACGCGCGTTGATCGATTACCTGGTCGAGCGTTTCGATGCGTTGGACGAGCCGTAGCCTCCCATCCGCGCGTGGCGTGGATCCACTGTAGAGCCGAGCCGATGCTCGGCTGCCTTTGGCGCAGGCACAGCCGAGCATGGGCTTGGCTCTACAAGGCGTGGCTTGCCGCCTGCGGCTGCGCAGCCCACAATCCACGTCCGGACCGTCGCCATCACGCCCATCATTCCCCGGTCCGGCCTTGGCACCTATGTCTCCCAATGCCCTGGCGCTGGTCGAGCTGCTGATCCGCGAGCGCCGTGCGTTGTCCCGCTTCATCGCGCGCTACCTCGACCCAGCCAGTACCGAGGACACCCTGCAGAACCTGTACCTGAAGGCCAGCAGCGTACCCGGCGATCCCCCCATCCTCGAGCCGCGCGGGTATCTGTACCGGATGGCCTACCACCACGCGCTCAACCGCAGCCAGGCTGACGCCCGCGAGCGGCGCGCGATGGCCGAGTACGCCGTCGACATGGCCGATGCACGCCATGATGGCGAGGCCCAGGCGCTGGACCAGGCGCAGCTGCGCGAGATCACCCAGACCATCCTTGCCTTGCCAGCGCAGGTACGCGAGTGCTTCGTGCTCAACCGTTACCTGGGCCTGAGCGAGCGCGAGATCGCCGCGCGCCTCGGCATTTCCAAGAGCGTGGTGGGCAAATACGTACTGCGCGCGGCATTGCTGATCCAGCAGCACCAGCAGGGAACACGCCGATGAGGCGCGATTGCCGTGGGCAGATCGCGCCCGCCGTTGTCACAACAGGAAAGCGCACCCGTTCGCGGTGCGGCAGGCCACAACCATGACCACGTCCGAACCCTCGCCGCGTCAGGCCAGGCAGGCGTTGCGCTGGGTGATACGGTGCAGTGCGGGTCCGCTGCCGGATCGCCAGCAACGAACCCTGCAGCGCTGGCTGCAGTCCGATCCGCGCCATGCGCTGGCATGGCGCCGGCAACAGGCCTTCTGGCAAGGGTTGGATGGCGCTGGGCCCGACGTACTGGCCGCGTTGCCCGGGTTGACGGCTGATCGCGAAGGGCTGCGTCCGCTCGCGCCGCGCCGCCGGCTGCCATGGCTGCTGGCCAGCGCTGCGGCGGTGGTGCTGATGGTTGCCGCTGCGCCACACGCGCTGCTGCTGGCACGCAGTGACCTGCGCAGCAGCGATGCACCGCGCGTGGTGCAGCTGGAGGACGGCAGCACCGCTGTACTCGACGCCGGCGCCGCACTGGCGATTGAATTCAATGGCCAGCAGCGCCGCCTTCGCCTGCTGCGCGGCCAGGCCTGGTTCCAGGTGGCGCACGAGGCGCGCCCGTTCCAGGTGGAGGCGGCGGGCGGGCTGGTCCGTGATATCGGCACTGCCTTCAGCGTGTCGAGGCTGGACACCACGGTCACCACCCGGGTCAGCGAAGGCGCGGTCGATGTGCGTCCGGGCGATGGCAGCGTGCAGCGCCTGCATGCCGGGCAGGCGCGCACGTTCCGCGACGGTCGCTGGCTGCAGCCGGTGCAGCTGGAGGATCCCGAGGCCATGGCGCCGTGGCGGCGTGGCGAGGTGGTGATCGACGATCAACCGGCCGCGCAGGCCATCGCCGATCTGGCGCGCTACCGTCGTGCCCCGGTGTGGGTGCTGGGCGGGCAGGGCGCACGCGTGCGGGTGAGTGGCCTGTTCCACCTGCAGCAACCGGAGACCGCCATCGATGCGGTTGCCGCGCAGGCGGGACTGCGCGTGCAGCGCCTGCCGGGCGGGGCCATGGTGCTGTGGTGATACGGCCCTGGCGCATGGACGAACCGGCCGCACGAAAAAAACATGAAAAAACCGTGGGCAGCCACTGTGCCCTGCTGTCTATAGAGGTATAGCCAGAGCGAAACACCGTTTTTCCTCAAGCCAGACACACCACCGGCACCGGATGTGCCCGTGGTCCCGCCCCGCTTGAGGAGTTCCTGTCCATGCCGTCCACGGCATCCGCCTGTCATCGTCGCGCCACCGTCCTGGCCCTGTCCATCTCCACCGCACTGCTGCCGCTGGCCTGGGTGCCGGTCGTGCACGCGCAACCGGCGATCGTCGCACCGGTGCGCCAGTACGCCATTCCGGAGCAACCACTGGCCGACGCGGTGCGTGCCTTTGGCCGCCAGGCTGATGTGCAGGTGGTGTTCCGCAGCGACATTGTGGAGGGCCGCCGCTCCAGTGCGGTGAGTGGCGAGTACAGCCAGATGCAGGCCCTGCAGCAGCTGCTGCGGGGCAGCGGCGTGCGCGCGCAGCGCGGCATGGACGGCACCTGGAGCCTGCGGGCCGCAGCGGAGGCGGGTGAGGGGGAAGGGGTACGGGTGACCGAGACACTGGACGTGGCCGGTCGCCTGCAGTCGGAAGGGGGAGAGGCCCGTGATCGGCGCGGCTACGATGATGTGTTCGCGCTGGACCTGACCACGGCGTATTCGGGGCGCGACCGGGTAGAGCGTTACCGCGGCTCCAACCCGGCCGATGTGGTCAAGGATCTGGTCGGCGTGTTCAGTGGCGATGCGCGCAACAGCGGCGCGCTGGACATCAACATCCGTGGCATCCAGGGGCCGGGGCGGGTGCCGGTCAGCATCGACGGTGGCGAACAGGCGCTTACGGTCTGGCGCGGCTACAACGGCGTCAGCAACCGCAACTACATCGATCCCAACCTGATTGGTGGCATCCAGGTCATCAAGGGGCCAGGGCTGGTGCGCGATGTGCACAGCGGGATCGGTGGCGCGCTGGTGATCAAGACCATCGATGTCGATGACATCGTTGCGGCCGGCGAGCGCTTCGGCGGGGAGCTGAAGATCGAAGGCAGCAGCAATGCCGTGGCGCCGCGCCTGCCACGCCTGCACACCGGCGAGGACTACCGCATCGTGCGGGGATTCCCGCAGGGCTCGCCGAACTCGCCCTATGACGACCGCACCCTGGTGGTGCCGGTGAAGTCGCGCAGCGGCAACAACCCCTTCAACGGCGAAGACCAGGCCTGGCGCCTGGCACTGGGCTACCGCGGCGATACCGTCGACCTGATGGCGGCCTACGCCTGGCGCAAGCGTGGCAACTACTTCTCCGGCAGCAAGGGAAGTGGCTACTACGACCAGGATCCGCGCGAGCAGTTCGAGTACCAGGGCATCGATTACATCACCACGCTGGCACGCTACTTCAAGCCCGGCGATGAAGTGCCCAATACCTCCAGCGAACAGGAGTCGTGGCTGGTCAAGGGTGGCTGGCAGATCAACGACGACCAGCAGCTGAAGGCCACCTGGCGGCGCACGCTGTCGCACTACGGCGAGATCATGCCCTCGCGCATCCTGTCCGCGCCGGATTACGGGCGCATCCAATGGCCGCTCAGCCGCGTCGCCTCCGATGCCTGGAACCTGGAGTACCGCTTCCAGCCAGCCGACAGCCGTTGGCTGGACCTGTATGCCAATCTATGGCGCACCGAGACGGACAGCGACACCTACACCGCAGGCGGCTTTCCGAACTTCGCGCCAGGCAACCCGGCGTGGAACCCGGACGCCAGCCCGATCCTGCGCAACACCGCGTTGGCCAATGCGCGCAACGACCGCACCGGCCTGACCCTGAGCAACCGCTTCGCGCTGCATTCCACCCTCGACCTGACCGTGGGTGGCAACTGGCAATACGAAAAGCTCGGCTCGCGTGACCCGTACTTCGGTCCCTCCGATGGCTGGCGCATGTACCCGCGCGCCGGCCGCCGCCAGGAAGGCGAGGGCTATCTGAACCTGGAATGGCGCCCGGTCGATTTCCTCACCCTCAATGCCGGCGTGCGCTACAGCCGGTACTGGGCGTTCGACGACTTTCTGCAGGCGCATCCGGAGCTGCTGACCAAGGGCGTGGGCAGCAGGGAGGCGACCTACCGGACCAACGAGCTGCCCGAGCGGCCGGCCAGTCTGCAGGCGGAGATCGACGCGCTCGAGGCCGAACGTGAGTTCTGGGAGAGTATCGGCATGGGTTCGGTGATCGACGATGCATTGCATGGCCTGCTGGCGTACTACGAGACGCCGCAGGCGGTGGAACACCGCATCGCCTGGCAGCCTGATGCCAGCGGCAACTACAGCCGTGCCACCAACCCCTGCCTCAATGGCCATGTGGCGGCGATTCCCGGTGCGCTGCCGCTCTACGCGGGCAGCGACCTGGTCTGCAGCATCGGCAGCACTCTGCAGTCGCGACCGGTGGATGGACGCAATGAACGCCGTCGTGACCATGCCTGGCTTCCCAGTTTCTCGGCCACGGTGAACCTTTCGCCGGCCGCACGCGTCTACCTGCGCTACAGCGAGGCGGCGCGCTTCCCGAGCATGTTCGAAAGCACCATCGCCTTCTCCAGCAGCCTCAACCCGCTGTATGCGCTCAAGCCGGAACACGCCTACAACTACGAACTGGGCTACGTGCACAACCTTTCCGGCCTGTTCGGCAACACCGCCGATGCCGACGTCAAGCTGGCCTATTACGTGCACAAGACCCGCAACGTGATCGAGCGTGATGCGTATTTCATGTTCGACAACATCGACAAGCAGACCATTCGCGGCATCGAGCTGCAGGCGCGCTTCGACAACCGGCGCTTCTTCACCGACCTGGGCATCACCCGCACGCTGGAAAACGAGGTGTGCGACGAAAGTGCGGCCGTGCTGCTGGACGCCAATCGTGGCCTGGTCCCGAACTGCGTGCAGGACGGCTTCGTCAGTGGCTACCTGCTGACCCAAGCGATTCCGAAGCTGTCGGTGAACCTGTCGCTGGGCACGCGCCTGTTCGATGAGCAGTTGGAACTGGGGAGCCGCATCGTCCACTACCAGCGCCACGAGAACCCCGATCTGCAGGCGTACCGCGACCGGCTGCTGGCCGGCGGCAGCAGCCTGCTGTGGCAGAACGTGCCGTTCACCTGGGGCAACATCACCACCGTCGACGCCTATGCGCGCTGGCGCTTCAACCAGCACGCCAGCGTCGAGCTGGTCGGCAGCAACCTCGGCAACCGCTACTACGTCGACCCGGCCACGCGCTCCACGCTTCCGGCGCCGGGCCGCACGATCAAGCTCGGCGTCACCGCGCGCTTCTGATGTATCCGTTTCACGTGTTGTACCCGTAGTTCCCTCAACCCAAGGAGCAATACCATGAAGATGATTTCCCGTTCGGTTCTCGCCGTTGCGGCAACCTTCGCCCTGGCCGGTTCCGCGCAGGCAGCCGATATCGTCGGCGCAGCCAGCCCGGTGACCGATGCCGAGCTGTACGTCGCCGTCGGTGAATCGCAGGTCAACGGCGGCCCGCACCAGGCTGGCAAGGCCGGCATCGGCGTCGGCACCGTCTCCGGCGCCCGCCGTGTCGACTTCCAGGGCCTGTCAGCGTACTCGGTGCCGACCACGGTCAACGGCACCACCGTGCGCACCGTGGCCATGCCGATCACCGGCGCGCCGGGCAGCCACTCGGGCATGGGCCACTTCAACTTCGTCAAGGTCGGCAGCGGCGATGTGTGGTTCGGCGAGTGGTCCAAGGATGGCGCCGCCGGTGGTTTCAACAACCGGCAGGTCTACTTCGTCGGTGATCGCGCCGGCACCACGCTGCCGGCCGGTGTGGCCACCTACAGCGTGGCGGGCCTGAACAAGTTCAACGGCAGCAACCTGCTGTCGGGCACCTTCCGCGCCAACTTCGGGAACGGCACGCTGCTCGGTGGCCTGACCGGTGGTGGCCTGGCAATCAACGTCAACGCCAACATCAGCAGCGCCAACGCCTCGTTCGCGGGCACCGCCACCGCCAACGGCAGCGTTGCCGGCACCACCCAGGGCCAGTTCTTCGGCGCCAACGCGGCCACCCTGGCCGGTATTGCCACCTTCAGCGGCAACAGCCAGTACGACACCGCCTTCGGCGGCAGCAAGAACTGATCGCCACGCCCCTGACGGGGCAGGGCAGGGACAAGCCGCGATCCGCCAGTCCCTGCTTCGGCCCGTTGCACGCCCCACCACGGATCGACCATGCGCCACCCCATCTTCCTACTCGTTCTGCTGCTGGCCGCCGCCGATGTGCGCGCCCAGCAGGACGATCTGCGCCGTGTGCTGGAACAGGGCAGCGAACTACTCCACCAGCGGCAGGACCAGCAACGCCTGCAGCAGGCCGAATCGCAACGGCCGACCATCACCATCGACGGTCAGACCCTGCGCGTGGAGCGCACCGTCGATGACCTCGGCCAGGCCTTGTACCTGTCGTTGCAGCACCAGCAATGGCAGGCCGCCGCCGCGTTCCTGGACGAATACATCGAGCTTTCCGGCCATGATCCACTGCTGCGCCACTATGCGCAGGGCGCGCTGGCCCGGGTGGCCGGCGATCATCATCGTGCGGCCCGTGAATACGAAGCGCTGTTGACCGCGCAGCCGGATTTTCTGCCAGCGCGACTGGAACTGGCGCGTGTCTTTGCCGAAGACCAGCGCGACCGCGAGGCCACGGGGCTGTTTCGCGCGATCGCCTCTGGCATCGATGGCGACGACCCTGCCACGGCCGGCGTGCGTGCGCGCGTCGACGGCTATCTGGCGGCGCTGCAGGCACGGCAACGCTGGAAGGGAGCGGTCGCGGCCGGGCCCGCCTGGAGCGACAACATCAACCGCAGCTCGGCCAGTCGCACCTGCCTGTTCGGCGTGGGCGACGCCTGCATCATCCAACGGAAACTGCCCGACGCCCAGCGCGCGGGGGGGCTCGACTACGACGCCAGCCTGGAACGGCGCTGGGTGCTGCGCGGGCATCATGGACTGTACGTACGCGGTCTCGCCTTCGGTCAGGCATGGCGCGGGCACAGTGCGTACAACGAGCTCAATGCCAACGTGCAGGCGGGTTACAGCTGGCGTAGTGCACGGCAGACCGTGATGCTCGCCCCCAGCTATGACTACCAGGGCCTGGGCAACCATGCGCTGCAGGGCGGCAGTGGCGTGCACGCAGAATGGCAGTACACCCTGGATGCACGCAGCCTGCTCAAGCTGGAGGCTGACTGGAAGCGCCAGCGCTATCGCCAGCACGGCCTGGCCAGCAACTACGATGGCGAGCTGGCGGCGGTGTATGCCACCTGGTTCCGCGCGCTCAATCCACGCTGGTCGGTCTTCGCCGGGTTGGATGTGACCGACAGCAACGCTGCCGACCCGGCCAACGGCTACTGCCAACGCGGTCTTCGGCTGGGCGTGGCACGCCAGTGGAGCGGCACCACCGCCACCGTGTTCGCCTCGTTGCGCGAGCGCGACTATGACGCGTGGAGCCCGCTGCTGGAAGCGCGTCGCCAGGACAGCGAGCAGAACCTGATCGCTATCGTCCGCAGCGAGCGCCTGGCCGTGGCCGGGCTGGTACCCAGCCTGAGCCTGCGCTACGCGCGCATCGACAGCAACGTCGGCTGGCTGTACAGCCACGACCGCAGCCTGCTCAGCCTGAAGTGGGAACGGGCCTTCTGAACGCGCCGTTGCAACGCGGCGGTGAACGTGCCGTGGTCGCGATCTTCATCCATCATCACGCGCTCTTGTAGCCCGGTTCGCGCATCCTGCGGGCGTTGCGGCAGAGGTGGGCCGCGTGTATCGAGGAGCGCCGGTCGTGCTGGAAGCGGGCAACAAACCAGAGGGCCTGAAAGGGCTGCGCGTACTGGTGGCGGAGGATGAATTCGCCATCGCGATGTTCCTGGTCGACTATCTGGAGCTTGAAGGCGCACAGGTGGTGGGGCCTGCCGGTGACCTGCAGGCGCTGGGGCAGCTGGTCGATACCCATCCCATCGATGTGGCATTGCTGGACATCAACCTGGGCGGTGAGCAGGTCTATCCGCTGGCCGATCGGCTGGCCGAGGCGGGTACGCCCTTCCTGCTGACCTCCGGTTACGACGACAACCTGCCCAGCCGCTTCGCCAGCGCGCCGCGCTGTACCAAGCCCTATCACATCGAAACCCTGGTGCAGCAGCTGGCCGGGCTGGTGGCGGCGCCGCAGGTCGCTGCGGGCATCGCCTGATTGCGCGGCATGTCGCGCCGTCCTGAAGGCATCCACGCCGCCAAGCTGCGTGGCCAGATGCCACCTGCACCGCAGCTGCATGTGCGCCACGATGGCATGGCCGCGCGCATCGCCCGCCACGACTGGTCATCCACGCCGTTGGGTGCCTGCGAGCAGTGGCCGCCCCACCTGCGCGCCACCGTCGACCTGATGCTGGCCCATGGTTTCCCGATGATCGTGCTGTGGGGTGAGCAGCTGGTGCAGCTCTACAACGATGGCTATGCCGAGATTCTGGCCGACAAGCATCCCGGCGGGCTCGGCCAGCCGACCCGCGAGTGCTGGCCCGAGGTCTGGCATATCAATGGACCGATCTACCAGCGCGTCTGGCAGGGCGAAACCATCACCTACGAGGACAAACTCTATCCCCTGGCGCGCCGCGGGCGGTTGGAGGATGTCTGGTTCACCATTACCTACAGCCCGATCCGTGGCGAGGAAGGGCGCATCAACGGCGTGCTCGTGACCATGTTCGAGACCACAGCGGCGCATGTGGCCCAATCGGCACGCGAGCGCGAAGAGCAGAAGCGGCGGGAGGCGGACCGGCGCCTGGCATTGGCCTTCAAGGTGCTGCCGGTGGGCGTCTGCATTGTCGACACCGAAGGGCGCCTGCAGCTGTCCAACGACCAGATGCGTGCCTATCTGCCCAGCGGCAAGGTGCCCTCCACGGATGAGGTGAACCTGCATCGCTGGCGTGGCTGGCATGCGGACGGCAGCGCCATCGGGCCGGAGGATTTCGCCATCGCCCGTGCGATGCGCGGCGAGACCGTGGTGCCGGGGCTGGAGTTCCAGTATCTGCATGACGATGGGCGCGCGCGCTGGACCCGGGTCGCGGCCGCGCCCCTGCGCGATGGCGACGGTGAGGTCAGCGGCGTATTTGCCATCGCCGTGGACATCGACGATCTCAAGCGTGCCACCGAGCGCCAGTCTGTATTGCTGGCCGAACTGCAGCACCGGGTGCGCAACATCATGTCGACCATCCATGCCATTGCCTGGCGGACCCGCGAGTCGGTCAGCAGCGTGGATGAATACGCTGAACGGTTGTGCGGGCGACTGATGTCGCTGGCACGCACGCAGAGCCTGCTGACCCGTGGCGCCAATGCCGGGGTCTGCCTGCGTGGCATGATCGATGAGGAGATCGCGGCGCTGAGGCCGGCAGCGGCCGCCTACCGCCTGCAGGGCGAGGACGTGTTGCTGCCGCCGAAGGCGGCCGAAGTGCTGTCCCTGGCGATCCACGAATTGGCGACCAACGCCCTGCGGCATGGCGCACTGAGCCATGAGGATGGCCGGATCGAGGTGACCTGGCACCTGCATGTGCAGGGCGGGCAGCCGTGGCTGGGGCTGCACTGGTGTGAACGCCATGCCGCTGTGGAAGACTGGGAGCTGCCCCGGCAGCGTGGGCTTGGCCGGGCGCTGATCGAGCAGCGCGTGCCCTATGAACTGGCCGGCAGCGGTGAACTGCGCTTCGACCCGCAGGGACTGGATGCCTGGATCCGCTTCCCGCTGCGCGAGCGTGACAGCCTGCTGCAGACCGATGCGCCGTGCGCTGCGGCGGACGGCTCCGGCAGGTAAAGGTTCATTTATATCCAATTTGACCAAATTGGGTATAGTGGCCATTATCCACCCTGCCCGGAGCCGTGCCATGACCCTGCCGCTGGATCTGCCTGGCCTCGAAAAGGCCCCCGCGTCGTCGGTGAAGACCCGCGGCTGGCCGAGCCTGATGCGCACCGTGCGCGAGAAGCAGGCGCTGGTCATCACCAACCACAATCATCCGGAAGCGGTGATCGTGGACATCCGCACCTATCAGGAGCTGCTGGCCAAAGCCGCCGGCAGTGATGCCGGTGAGCGCAGCGAAGAGCTGCTGCGCCTGCGCGGTGAATTCGACCAGACCCTGGCCAGCCTGCAGCGCGGGGAGGGGCTGGGCAAGGTTCTGGGCCAGCCGATCCGCCGCGGTCGCAAGGTCACCGTCGGCCGTCCGCTCTGACCGATGGGGCGGATCCTGGTGTTGGCCGGCGTCAACGGCGCCGGCAAGAGTTCGCTGCTTGGTACCTGGCTGGAAGCCGAAGGGCTGAGCTGGTTCAATCCTGATTCCTTCACCCGTCGCCTGGTGGAGGCCGGCTGGCCGCTGCCCGATGCCAATGCCGAGGCGTGGCAGGAAGGCACCCGCCGCCTGCGCCAGGCCATGGCCGATGGCACCGACTTCGCCTTCGAGACCACACTGGGCGGCAACACCATTCCGCGCCTGCTGCGCGAGGCCTGCGCCCAGCACCAGGTGGCGATCTGGTTCTGCGGGCTGTCGTCGGTGGAGCTGCACATTGCCCGCGTTGCAGCGCGGGTGGCGGCGGGCGGGCATGACATTCCGGCGGAGAAGATCCATGCCCGCTTCGACTCGGCGCGCGAGAACCTGCTAGACCTGCTGCCGCACCTGGCCGAACTGCATGTCTACGACAACAGCGCCCCGGCCGATGCCGAGGGCTGTGCCGAACCGCTGCCGGTACTGGCGATGGCCAATGGCCAGCTGCAGTACCCGGTCTCGGTGGCCGAACTGCTGCACACCCCGGACTGGGCCAAGCCTATCGTGATGCGCGCGATGGAGTTGAACACCTCCCGGTAGATCCACGCCATGCGTGGATGGCGTATCGCCGCTCCCTTGTAGCGCCGAGCCCATGCTCGGCTGAACACCCGAAAAGCAGCCGAGCGTGGGCTCGGCTCTACAGGGCCGGCTTCGCCTGCTCGGGCTCCGCACCCTCCGGCAACGGCGGCAACGCCGGGTCCACCGTCACGGGCACATCGCTCTTCAGCAACGCCGCGGCTTCCTTCTCGCTGCCCACCGCCGGCGGTGAGCCGCGCAGCGGCAGGCCGGCGGTCTCCTTCACGAACAGCATGGTCACCAGCCCGATCACCGCCGCGCCCATCAGGTAATAGGCCGGCACCAGCGGGTCGCCGGTGCGCTCCACCAGCCATGCGGTCACCAGCGGCGTGGTGCCACCGAACAACGACACCGACACATTGAAGGCAATCGAAAGCGCGCTGTAGCGCACCGGCGTATAGAACAGCGCCGGCAGCGTGGACGGCATCGAACTGGTGAAGCACACCAGCGCCAGGCCCAGCAGCATCAGGCCCAGGAAGATCAGCCAATCGTTGCCGCTGCCCACCAGCAGCAGGCAGGGCACGGCCAGCACCAGCAGCGCGATGCACGCGCCGATGATCATCGGCCGACGGCCGAGCCGGTCACTGAACAAGCCGCCGACGATGTTCAACGGCATCATCACCAGCATCACGATGATGATCAGCAGCAGGCCCTTGCTCTCGGCATAGCCCATGGTCACGCTGAGGTAGCTGGGCATGTAGGTCAGCAGCATGTAGTCGGTGACGTTGAACACCAGCACCAGGCCCATGCATACCAGCAGCTGGCGACCGTGCACCTGGAACAGTGCGCCCAGCCCGGGACGATCGTGCTCGCGCTTCTCGGCTTCCTCGGCGAAGGCGCGGAACGCCGGGGTTTCCTCCAGTTTCATGCGCATGTACAGGCCGAGCAGGCCGAGCGGACCGGCCACCAGGAATGGGATGCGCCAGCCCCAGTCCAGCATCTGCTCGCTGTTCAGCACCATGTGCAGTGCGGTCACGGTGCCCGCGCCGGCGATGTAGCCGCCCAGTGTGCCGAACTCCAGCCAGCTGCCCATCAGGCCGCGGTTGCGGTCGGTGGAGTACTCGGCGATGAAGGTCGCCGCACCGCCATATTCACCGCCGGTGGAAAAGCCCTGCACTACGCGCGCGAGCAGCAACAGCACCGGGGCCCATATGCCGATGCGCTCGTAGGAAGGAATCAGGCCGATGGAGAAGGTGCCGAGCGCCATCAGGATCATGGTGAACGCCAGCACCTTCTGGCGGCCATAGCGATCGCCCAGCGGGCCGAATACCAGGCCACCCAGCGGCCGGACCAGGAACGCCACGGTGAATGTCGCGAAGGCAGCGATCACCTGTGCAGTGGGATTGCTGGACGGGAAGAACACCTGGCCGATGGTGACGGCCAGATAGCCGTAGACACCGAAGTCGAACCACTCCATGGCATTGCCCAGTGCGGCGGCACCGACGGCGCGCTTGAGCATGGGCTTGTCGACGACGGTGATCTCGTCGACCTTCAGGTGGCGGCGGCGCTTGAACCAGCCGAAATGGGCATGTGCCTCGGGCGTGTCCTGCATGGGGGCTCCCTTGGAGATGTGGAATGGGAAAGGCAGCACGCGTGGATGCACGCGCACGGCAAAGCACCGCCGTTGCGGCGGAAACATGGCAACGCGACTACGGCGGCGCAGTCAGCGGCCGGGAATCACAGCGATGCGGGAAGTGGCAGGCGAAGTGCCTGCGGGCGTCATCCGCCAGGATCCAGCGCGAGGCGGTGGATGGGCGGAGCAGAAACATGCGTGGCAAGCGAAGCGCCGGTCGGCAGTGCTTTCCACGTAACAGGTGCGCCCGTCACGTAGTGGGTCGTGTCGATCATCGGTTCATCATAACGGCACGCGCGTGAGCGTGCAGCGAAGCGGACTGATCTGCATGCTGTGTTCCACCGTGCTTGTTCATCTTCACGGCGGTGATGACATGCGTTGAACGGAATCTGGCCGCACTGCTCACACGTCGCCCTCTACGTTGGAGGCGAACGCAACAGAGAAGGAGCATCGCATGACCCGTCGCATTCCCGAAGGTACGCTCGTGGTTGTCGCCGATGGTGGCTCGGCCCGTGTATTCACCAACGTTGGCAGTGATCACCAGCTGGCCTTGAAGCAGGAGGGCGAACTGCGGCTGCAGGACATCAGCGAGCAGGGCGTTTCCGGGCAGGGACCGGCCGGTGCGGTGCCGAAGGACATGTCCATCTCCCAGCTCAACGAAGCCACGTTTGCCAAGCAGGTGGCCGAGCAGCTCAACGATGATGCGTTGAACAACCGCTACGCACACCTGGTGCTTGTGGCCGACCCGACCACGCTGGGACGCATCCGCCCGCTGCTGCACAAGGAGACCCAGGCACGCTTGCTGGGTGATATCGCCAAGGACCTGACCAATGCACCGCTGGCGGATATCCAGAAAGCAGTTGCAGCCTGATCCTGCCGGTTCTGCCACAGCGGTTGTGGGGCCGAGCCCAGGTTCGGCCCCACGGTGAAGCGTTCACCAGCTGTAACTGACACCCAGCTGCGCACTGGTCTGGTGGAAGCCACTGGCCTTCTGCAGCGACAGACCGCCCCAGGCGCCCACGCCGTTGGCGAACTTCAACGACGCACCGGCACTGAACTCGCCGCGATTACGCGGAATGCGCGCGTCCACCACCTCATCGTCCATGCGGATCTGCGATTCGCTTCGGGTATGCAGCCAGTTGGCGGCCAGGTACGGCTGTACATCGGTGGTGCCGCTGCCCCATCGGGTCACCCCGGACAGGCGCACCCCCGCACGGCCGAACAGGCCATCGGCATTCTCGGCACTCACCACCGTACCGTTGGTTTCGGCGTGGCGGTAGCTGTCCCAGCGGCTGTAGCCCACCTGCAGCTGCGGCTCCAGATAGATGCCACCATGGCTGGCGCCACCCACGCGGAACGCATAGCCGGTCTCCACCGCACCCTGCCAGGCGCGGCTGGCATAGCGCTCGGTGTCCAGGCCGATGCCTTCCACACGGTTGCGGAACTGTGCGCGCTGCACCGAGCCATCCACGTAGAAACCGGCATACGGGTCGCCATCGTTGCCGCCGCGCCAGGTGCCGTACACGCCCAGGGCTTCGCCCTTCACCTTGCCGCGCGCGTAGTAGCCGGTCAGTTCATTGGTGGAGGTGCTGGTGGCATTGCCGCTGGACAGCATCACGCCTACGCTGCTGCCTGAATCGTGACGCCATAGATCGGCACCGACGGTCAGCGCCTGGCTGTTACCGCGGATGTCAAGCTGGCGGCTGATCGCATCGAAGCCATTGCGGGAGCCATCCACGCGCGCCCAGGCACGGCCTGCGTTCTGGCCGGCATGGCGGTCGTGATAGCCAATGCGGAACATGGTCTGCGCGGCCTGCAGGTTGGCCAGGTAGGCGCCCGGTTCGGGACGCAGCACCGGGTCCGGATCCGGGCCGGGCAGCACCGGGTTGCATTCGGGCAGCGTCGGGTCGGTTTCGCACGGGTCCGGCTGGGTCGGAAGCTGCGAACGCAGGTACCAGTTGCCATCGGCCCCTGTGCCTTTGAACAGGAAGTACTCGTACTGCCCGCCCACGGCACGACCGGCCAGGTTGAACTGGCCATTGGAGGCGCCACCGACCGAGATCAGCTCGATGCCTTGGCGGGTCTGCGCACCGGCACCACCCACGTTGTTCACGCGCACGTTCGCAGTACCAACGGTGTCGCCCTCGATGACCAGCCTGTCAGTGGCGGCACTGTCATCGGCCAGCACGGTGTTGAACACGATCGTGCCATCGTTGCCGATGAAGTCTCCGGCCACGGTGAGGGTGTTGAACGTGCTGCCATCGCCGAGCGACACCGTGCCATTGCCCAGGTCCAGACGGCCCAGGGAGGAATCGCCGTTCATGACCCAGGTGGATGCATCCAGCGCGAGGCTGCTGACGTTGCTCATCGCCCCGGTCAGGCGTGCCTGGTTCTGCAGGCGAACGTGAGTGGTGGCTCCTGCGCCGCTGACGATGTCACCGGCCAGCACGCTGTCGTCCACGGTCAAGCTGACATCGACGTCACCGTTGGTGTCCAGCAGCACGCCGTTGCCCGCCGAGACCGTCGTACCATTGCGGAGCACGATGTCTGCGCCGAACTGCGCCGGGGTCACCCACTCGGTGACATGGATGGCCGAGCCGGTTGAGCTGGCCAGATGCGAGCCGTCGACCGACAACAGGCTCCTGCCCGGAGAAGGGCCGCCGGATCCCCGTGGGTCATTGGTGATGGTCACTGCGTGATCGTCACCCTGGACCAGGCTGCCGCCACTGACGCTTGCCTGAGCGGTACGACGGAAGCTGATTCCCGCTGAACCAAACAGGCTGGAGCCGGATGCCGTCACCCGGGAACCCACAAGACTGAGAATCCCTCCCTCGGTAAGGCGGATCGCATCGCCACTGCCGTTGAACTCGGAATTCATGGCCTGCAGCTCTGAACCCGAGTGCACGATGGCTGCAGCGCCGGATGAGTTGTTAACCAGCGCACTATTGAAGGTTCCAACCGAGCCATCGCTCAGCTGTGCGGTGCCGCTGATGGACGCGCCGTTGACCTGCAGTCGGGAGCCGTTCCCTGCGGTTATGTCTCGTGTCGTCGCGCCCGGCGCGAGCATCAATGTGGCGCCGTTCAGTGTCCAAGCCTCTACAGGATCGCCCGCGTTCACCGTGGCGGACTCACCGGGGATGAGGTTTCCCGCCTGGGCGGACAGTGTGATGCAGAGTGCACTGGCAATTCCCAGGGCGAGCGAACTGCGGACTGAAATGGACATGGCAGACTCCTGTTGATGAGCATTGGTGGCGCGGCCGCATTCACGTTGCTGAGGTGAATAAGACGCGCGCGGAGGGTGAAGGTTGTGTGACCGCGTGGGGCTGCGTGGCAGCGATAAATGGATGAGACCGGATCTCGGTCGGGTTCCGACCCGCCTGCCGCTTTCATCCTTGCTGCTCCATAACGGTCATGGCAGGAGTGTGCTGCCGGCCATTGGATCGATCCATGCAACTTGTTGCATACGATCCCGCCATAGGGTGTCGCTTTCGGAACCATTCAGCTGCAGCGCAACATGCCGCCACGCATGGCCGGTGCTAGCATCCAGTCACCATCTGAATCGATCCAAATGCCGATGACCAGGTTGCACTGTCGTCTCCTGATTGCCTTCGCCGCTACCGCGATGCTTGCCTCTGGTGTGGCCCTTGCGGCCACGCCGAAAACTGCCGCCGAACGTGCCTATGCCGCGGTCGATCCGTTCATCGGTACCGGCGGGGAGGGGCACACGTACCCGGGCGCGACGGTTCCGTTCGGCATGGTCCAGCTCAGCCCGGATACGCGCATCCAGCCGCGCGAGAAGGCCTATGGCTGGGCAGCCGGGTACCGCTACGACGACAGCAGCATCGTCGGCTTTTCGCACACGCATTTCTCCGGCACCGGCCACTCCGACCTGGGTGACATCCTGGTAATGCCGTTCACCGGCAACCCCGGGCTGGAGCGCGGCGACCCGGAAAAGCCGCGCAGCGGCTACGCGTCGCGTTTCCGCCATGACGATGAGAATGCCGAGCCGGGCTACTACGCGGTCACCCTGGACGACTACAAGGTGCGTGCCGAGCTGACCACAAGTGCGCGCGTGGGCGTGCACCGCTATTCGTTCCCGAAAGGCGCCGACGCCAAGGTGCTGCTGGACATGCGCACCAGCATGTACGACTACCCGGGCAAGATCCTGTGGTCGCGGGTACGGGTGCGTTCCGATGGCACGGTGACCGGCTTCCGAGAGACCCGCGGTTGGGCCGCCGGCCGCCAGCTGTACTTTGCGATGCGCTTCTCGCGCCCGCTGTCGGGCCACGAACTGCACAACACCGAGCAGGACATCGTCTACAAGGGCTTCGCGCCCCCCGGTGAGAAGGACCCGAAGCAGCGTGCGCAGATCGAGGGCCGCCAGCTGGTCGGTACCTTCGCATTCGGCAAGCTGGATGCACCACTGGTGGTCCAGGTCGCGATCTCGCCGGTCAGCGAAGTCGGCGCCATTGCCAACCTCGACGCGGAAGTGGCCGACTTTGATTTCGATCGCGTGCGTGCGCAGGCGAAACAGGAATGGACGCAGGCGCTGTCTGTGCTCGATATCGATGCGCCCGAGCACGCGCGCCGCAGCGCATATACCGCGCTGTACCACACCCTGCTGGGCCCGACGCTGTTCATGGATGCCGATGGCCAGTACCGCGGGCCGGACAATGCGGTGCACAAGGCTGATGGCTTCACCCACTACTCCACGTTCTCGCTCTGGGACACCTACCGCGCGCTGCATCCGTTGCTGACCCTGGTGCAGCCGGAAAAGCGCAACAGCGACTTCATCAATTCGATGCTGGCCCACCATGAGCACAGCCCCTACGGCATGCTGCCGGTGTGGTCGTTCCATGGCCTGGAGGACTGGTGCATGATCGGCTACCACGCGGTGCCGGTGATCGCCGATGCCTACGTGAAGGGCATCCGTGGCTTCGACGCCGACAAGGCACTGAAGGCGATGGTGGAGACCGCCAATTACGGCCCGTATGACGGTATCGCGCAATACCGCGAATTCGGCTATGTGCCGATCGACGAAGAAGGCGAGGCCGCCAGCAAGACGCTGGAGTACGCCTTCGACGACTGGACCATCGCGCGCATGGCTCAGGCGATGGGCAAGACCGATGTGGCGGCGACCTTCGACAAGCGTGCCGGCAACTGGCGCAATGCCTTCGACAAGGACACCGGCTTCATGCGCGCGCGCAAGCGCGATGGCAGCTTCCGCACACCGTTTGATCCGAGCGCCAGTGGCTATGGCACCGACTACACCGAAGGCAATGCCTGGCAGTATTCGTGGTATGTGCCGCAGGACGTGGCTGGACTGGCTGCAGCACATGGCGGCAGTGACAAGCTGCTGGCGCGCCTGGATGAAGTGTTCAATGCAAAGGTTGATCCGTCCATCTTCGAGCACATGGAAGACATTACCGGCCTGATCGGCTGGTATGCGCACGGCAACGAGCCAAGCCACCACGTGGCCTACCTCTATTCGTACGCCGGTCAGCCCTGGCGCACGCAGGCGCGCCTGAAGCAGATCATGGACACCCAGTACGCCGATCGCCCCGATGGCCTGGCCGGCAATGACGACGTGGGCCAGATGTCGGCGTGGTACGTGTTCACCGCGCTGGGTTTCTATCCGGTGGCGCCAGGTTCGGGCGAGTACATCCTGGGCCGTCCGTTCCTGCCGAAGACCGCGATGCGTCTTCCGAACGGGAAGACCTTCACCATCGTGGCCGAGGGGTTGGACGACGCGCATACCTATGTGGGCAGTGTGAGCCTCAATGGCAAGCCGCTGCAGCGCACGTTCCTGCGCCATGACGAGATTCTGGGCGGTGGCGAACTGCATTTCACCATGCAGGCCGAGCCGAACAAGGATTGGCCGGGGCAGGGCGCACAGGCACCGTATTCGATGAGCCGGTGATGCGATCCTGGCAGGTGCCAACCTTGGTTGGCACACGGGACGTCAACGGCGCCAAACAAGGTTGGCGTCTACCCAAGCACCGCGCCAACGGCAGCCGAGCGTGGGTTCGGCTCTACAGGGCAGGTTCGGCAACGGTCAGGTGAACCGCAATCCCACCCGCGCGCCACCGATCGGTGCCGTATCAATCACCATAGCCGCGCCGTGCCGTTGCGCGATCTCGGCCACGATCGCCAGCCCCAATCCACACCCATCGCCTTCGCTGCTCACGCGGTAGAAGCGTTCCGTGACACGGCCGCGCTCGGCCTCGGCGATGCCGGGGCCATCATCGTCCACCCACACTTGCACGCGGTCGGCATCCTGCTGCACACCCAGCGTGATCACGCCGCGCACTGCGCCATAGCGCAATGCGTTGTCCAGCAGGTTGCCCAGTGCCTCGCGCAACAGCTGCGGGTCACCCTGCACCGGCACCCCGTCATCGGGCCCGTCGTAACCCAGGTCCACGCCTGCGGCCAGTGCCCGGTCGGCGTAGCGCTCCACGACGCCACGCGCCAATCCGGCCAGTTCCACCGCCTGCAACGGCAGCGCACCGCCGTGCGAATCCTCGGAACGGCTGAGCATCAACAGCTGGTTCACCAGATGCTGCAGCCGCGCCAACCCCGCCAGCGTGCCGGACAAGGCCAGTTGCTGCGCCTGCGGATCATGCTGGCGCAATGAGCTTTCGAGTTCGACCTGCATCGCCGCCAAGGGCGTGCGCAGCTGGTGCGCGGCATTGCTGACGAAACGTCGCTGCGCAGCCTGCATGGCGTCCAGGCGTTGCAGCAGCGCGTTGTAGGCCTCCACCGCAGGCCACAGTTCGCGCGGCGCTTCCTGCGCCGGTTCCAGCGGCGCAAGCGGATCCGGCCGCGGGCTGGCCAATCGCCGCGCGACCTGGTTGGCGTGCCGGGCGGCGGCGCCGGTGCCCGACCAGGCCAGCCATGCGGCCAGTGCCAGGATCGCGGTCTGGAACGGGATGCTGGTCATCAGCAGCTTGCGTTCCAGGCGATGGCGCTTGCGCAGCGTTTCGGCCACGCGCAGGCGGATGTCATGGCCTGGCCCGGCGCTGACCACCACTTCCACCATGCGCACCGCCTGGCCGCGCAGGCGTGCGTCGTAGTAGACCGCGTCGTTGCCATCGGCGGCGACCGTTGGGCGCGGCAATGCTCCGGGCAGATCGCCATACAGGCGCCCGCCCGCGGCGTCGACTACCTCGCCATGCACTTCGTCGGCGGTGTCCCAGGTGAACATGCGCGAGACCGCCGGCGTGATCTCGATGGAAACTTGGTCGTCCTGCACCTTCACCAGTTCGGACAACGACATCGCCGAGTCCAGCAGCCAGCGGTCGTAGACCTGGCCGGCATAGAAGCGGGCCAGCGCGAACGAGCCGACCGCGCTGCACAGCATCAACACCAGCAGCGGCAGCCACAGGCGACGCAGCAGCAGGCCGCGAAGGCTGTGCACTCGCTCAGTCACCACCGGCCTCCAGGCGGTAGCCGAGGCCGCGCAGCATGCGGACGCCAACGCCGGCACGCGCCTGTTCCAGCTTGCGGCGCAGGCGGCTGACATGCACCTCGATCACCGACAGGTTGGCTTCGTGGTCCCAGCTGTACAACGCATCGAACAGGCGCTGCTTGGTGACAGTGCGACCGGGATGCTGCATCAGGGCATCGACCAGCGCCAGCTCGCGCGCGGTCAGTTCGATGCGCTGGCCATCCACCTGTACTTCATTGCGGATGCTGTCGAAGCACAGGCGCCCGAGCCGCTTCTGCGCCGGCGCGTCGCTGCGCCGGCGTGACAACGCGCGCAGGCGTGCTTCCAGCTCACCCAGTGCGAACGGCTTGGCCAGGTAATCGTCGCCACCCCGGTCCAGCCCAAGGATGCGGTCCTCCACGCCGTCGCGTGCCGTCAGGATCAGCACCGGCAGGGTGACGCCATCGTTGCGCAGCCGCGACAGCAGGTCCAGGCCATCGACGTCGGGCAGCGAGAGGTCCAGCACCATCACGTCATACGGTGCGCTGGCCAACGCTGCGGGCGCGTGCAACCCGCGCGAAAGGTGGTCGCATAGATGACCGGCGCCCTGCAGGGCGCGGATCAGTCCATCGGCCAGAGCGGCATCGTCTTCGATCAGCAGGATTCGCATTGCAAGCTTCGTGCAAGGTTGGGGCAAGTTTGGCGCAAGTGCATCACCTTACCGTGACGCGCATGAACTTCACCTCTTGTCTCGTGGCCGTACTCGCCACTCTTTGGTGCGCGCCCTCGGCTTCGGCGTTGTCCCTGCAGGAAGCACAGCGTGCAATGGAAGCACACAACCCGGACCTGCGCGCGGCGGCGCTGGAACTACGCGGGGCGCAGGGCGATGCGCAGACAGCGGCATTGCGCCCGGCCACCGAGCTGTCGATCGGCACCAGCAAGATCAGCCCCAAGCAGGGCATCGGCCCCGGGCGCTGGCAGGACAAGCGGATGGACAGCACCGTGGGCCTGGGCTGGACCTGGGAACGCGGTGGCAAGCGCGCATTGCGCGTCCGCCAGGCGGAAGCGCTGCTGGAGGTGGCCGGGCTGGAGATGCTGGATACCCGGCGCCGACAGCAGGTGGCGCTGCATGAAGCCTACTTCGGCCTGAAGGGCGCACAGGAGCGGGCGCAGATTGCCGATGCCAACCGCCAGAGCTCGGCCGAGCAGATGGCGGCGGCGGCCAAGCAGGTTGCTACCGGCGCGATGGCGCCGGTGGATCGCGCGCGGCTTGCGGTGGACGACCTGGCCGTCGCCGACGCGGCGCGCGAGGCGGCCCTGGATCTGCGCGATGCGCGGCATGCGCTGGGCCTGCTGCTCGGCAGCGACGACAACCACGACCTCACTGCCGATGACCCCTGGCCGGATGCCAACAGCGTGGCCGATGTGCGCGCGTTCGACCCGCTGCAGCGCGCCGATCTGCGTGCGGCGCGTTCGCGCCTGGCCGCCGCCGACGCTGGTGTGGCACTGGCGCGCAGCGAGCGCCATCGCGACATCCAGCTGGGCGTGGAAGCCGAACGCGAGCCGACCGACATCAGCGGTGTGACCTGGGGTGTGTCGTTGACCATTCCACTGGGTAGCCCATCGCGTGCACGCGGCGCGATCCAGCGTGCCGAGGCTGACCGTGACAGCGCAGCGTTGGAGCTGCAGGTGCTGCAGCGCGAAGCGCGGGCCGAGCTGGACCAGTTGCAGGCCGGCGCGCAGTCCGCCGCGCAACGGCGCACCGAGTACGAAGGCCTGCACGCCGACGCCGCGCGCAAGGCGGTGCAGGGCATCGAACTGGCCTACCGCCGTGGTGCCGCCAGCCTGACCGATCTGCTGGATGCGCGCCGCAGCTGGCGCGACTTCGAAGCTGCACTGATCGACGCGCGTGCCGACCATGCCATTGCCCTGGCGCGCTGGGAAGCGGCCACATCCGTTGTTGAAGGAGAGTCCCGATGAAGTCCATCGTCGCCCATCGCCCACGGGCGCGACATGCTGTGCTGCCAGCGCTGCTGGCGCTGGCCCTGCTGAGCGGCTGTGGCCGCGAGCCGGCGTCCTATGCCGAGGGCGCGCCGCAGGTCAGCGCCAGCCAGATCCAGTTTCCCGCCGACAGTCGCCAGCTGGATGTGCTGCGCAGTGAAGCGGTGACCGCTGGCGCCAGCAGCAGCCTGCAGCTGCCGGGTCGGGTGGCCTGGGACGAAACGCGCTCCAGCGCACTGCACACCCCGCTGCCGGGGCAGGTCGCGCGCATCGAGGCGCAGCCGGGGCAGAGAGTGAAGGCAGGGCAGGTGATCGCCTGGATCACCTCGCCGGAGTTCGGCCAGGCCCAGGCCGAGGGCGCGCGTGGCCGTGCCGAACTGCAGCAGGCACGCAAGGAGCTGGAGCGCACCCGCGAGCTGCACGCCGCGGGTGTGGCGTCGGGCCGTGAACTGGATGAAGCCGAAGCGAACTTCGCTGGCAGCCAGGCTGATCATGCGCGTGCGACCGCCTTCGCCAGGGCCTACGGCAATGGCCAGCGCGTCGACCAGCGCCTGCCGCTGCGCGCGCCCATTGATGGCGTCCTGGTGGAGCGGCGGATGAGCCCGGGAATGTCGGTCAGCCCCGACAGTGAACAACCATTGGCGGTGATCGGCGATCCGGACCGCCTGTGGTTGCTGCTGGACATTCCCGAAAGCATGGCAGGGCGGCTGAAGGCCGGCATGCCGGTCAGCGTGTCGGGCGCAGATGGCCAGCCGCTGCAGGCGACCCTGCAGCATGTGGACGATTTCGTCGACAGCGATCGCCGCGTGGTGCAGGCACGCGCCGAACTGGACAACCGGGCTCGCGCATTCAAGGCCGGCCAGTACGTGCGTGCGCAGGTGGCGTTGCCGGCCGAGGGCGGCGTGTCGCTTCCGGATGCGGCGGTGCTGCTGATCGACGGCAAGCAGGTGGTGTTCGTGGAGGAAGGCAAGGGCCGCTTCGTGCGCCACGCCGTGCATGCTGAAGAGCTGGGTGACGGCCGCCTGTGGGTGCGTGAAGGCCTGGCGGCGGGCAGCAGGGTGGTCGTCGAGGGTGGCCTGCTGCTGCAGCAACTGGTCGACAGCGCGCCGGCCGCCGCCAGCGCCGGCACGGGGCATGCCGCCCCATGATCGATCGCCTGATTGCCTATTGCCTGCGCCAGCCGCTGATGGTGATGCTGGCACTGCTGCTGTTCATCGGCGCTGGCATTGCCGCGTTCCGAGTGCTGCCGGTGGAGGCCTTCCCGGATGTGTCCGACACCCAGGTGACGGTGGTGTCGCTGCATCCCGGCCGTGCCGCCGAGGAGGTGGAACGCGAGGTGACCATGCCGCTGGAAGTGGCACTGTCCGGTATACCGCATTCGGTGCGGGTGTTCTCGCACACCCAGTTCGGCCTGTCGATGATCATCCTGTCCTTCGACGACAAGGCCGATGACTATTTCGCGCGCCAGCAGGTGCTGGAACGCCTGCAGGGCGTGGAGCTGCCGGAAGGGGTAACCCCGGAGCTGGAGGCGATGAGCTCGGCGGTGGGGGAGATCTATCGCTATGTGCTGAAAGGCCCGCACATGACGCCGACCCAGCTGCGTACCGTGCAGGAATGGACGATGGAGCGCAGCCTGCGCACTGTTCCCGGCGTGGCCGATGTGATCAGCTTCGGTGGCTTCGCACGCACCTTCCAGGTCAAGCCGGACCTGGACAAGCTGCGTGACCGCGGCATCAGCCTGGGTGAGTTCGCCGAGGCGCTGGAAAAGGGCAGCTCGAATGCGGGAGGCGGCTATGTGGAACGCGGGCAGCAGCAGTTCCTGATCCGTGGCGTGGGCCTGATGCGTTCGCCGGCCGACATTGGCAACGTGGTGGTGGCACAGCGCAGTGGTACGCCGATCCTGGTGCGTGATCTGGCCAGCATCGCCGATACCGGCCTGCCGCGGCAGGGCCTGGTCGGCCAGGACGACAACGATGACGCGGTGTTCGGCATGGTGCTGATGCGCAAGGGCGAGAACCCGTCCGACGTGCTCGACGCCCTGCATTCGCGCATCGCCGAGATCGAAGCGAACCAGCTGCCGGCCGGGATGAGCATCGAGCCGTTCTATGACCGCTCATGGCTGGTCTCGACTACGCTGAAGACCGTGTTCCGCAACCTGCTGGAAGGTGCAGTGCTGGTGTTCCTGGTGCTGTGGCTGTTCCTGTACAACGCCCGCGCCGCGCTGATCGTGGCAACAATGATGCCGCTGGCGTTGCTGTCCACCTTCCTCGGCCTGCACCTGTGGGGCGTGCCGGCCAACCTGCTGTCGCTCGGTGCGATGGACTTCGGCATCATCATCGATGGCGCGGTGATCGTGACCGAGCACATCGTTTCGCGACTATCGAAGCTGCCGCCCAACGCCGACAGGAAGACACGCTTCTCGACCATCCTGTCGGCGGCATCCGAAGTGGGGCGACCGACGTTCTTCTCGATGATGATCATCATCGCCGCGCACATCCCGATCTTCACTCTGCAGCGCCAGGAGGGTCGCATGTTCGCGCCGATGGCGTACTCGGTGACCTCGGCGCTGATCGGTGCCTTGATCCTGGCGTTGACCGTAGTGCCGCTGTTCTGCTTCTGGTGGCTGCGGCGCGACCGCATGCGTGACGGCAATCCGCTGATGGATCGCCTGACCGGATGGTACAAGCCGGTGCTGGAGCGCGCCCTGGCGCGACCGCGCGCGGTGGTGCTGACCGCGGTGGCGCTGCTGGTCGCCACCCTGGCGCTAGGCACGCGGTTGGGTTCGGAGTTCCTGCCGGAGCTGGACGAGGGTTCGATCTGGCTGACCGCCACGCTCGACCCCAGTACCAGCCTGGCCGAGGCACAGCAGCAGTCGCGGCGCATCCGCGAGCTGGTCGGCAGCTTCCCGCAGGTGTCGACGGTGGTGGCCAAGCTCGGCCGACCGGAAGACGGCTCCGATGCCAAGGGCGCCAACCAGATCGAGGCACTGGTAGCACTGAGACCAGAGAAGGAGTGGCCGAAGGGCGTGGACAAGCGGCAGCTCGTGAGTGACCTGCAACGCACCTTGGAGCAACGCATTCCGGGCCCGGAGTTCTCGATCTCGCAGCCGGTGCGCGACAACATCCTGGAGAGCATTTCGCAGATCAAGGGCCAGGTGGTGATCAAGGTCAGCGGCTCGGACCTGGAGGTGCTGAACCGGCAGGCGCAGGCCATCCTGGCCCAGGTGCGCGGCGTGGAGGGCGTGGAGAGTGCCTTCATCGACCGTGATGGCTCGCTGCCGCAGCTGCAGATCGAGATCGATCGCGACCGTGCCGCGCGCTACGGCCTGAACGTGCGGGACGTCGACGAGGTGATCGAGACCGCGCTGGGCGGACGTCAGGTGGGCGAGCTGTGGGAGGGCGACCGCAAGTTCCCGATCACGCTGCGACTGGACGACGCCGACCGTGACCTGCAGCGCCTGCGCACGGTGCCGGTGGGCATCGGCGATGGCCATACGGTGACGCTGTCCGACGTGGCCGACTTCCGCATGGCCAGTGGCGCGATCAATATCTCGCGTGAGAACGCACAGCGGGTAAAGGCGGTCAGCATCTTCATCGCCGGGCGTGACATGGGCAGCGTGGTGGCCGACATGCGCAAGCGCGTGGATGCGAACGTGCAGCTGACGGAGGGTTACCGGCTGGAGTGGTCCGGTGAATTCGAGAACCAGCAGCGCGCGATGAAGCGGCTGGGCTGGGTGATTCCACTGTCGGTGCTGATCATCTTCGTGTTGCTGTTCGATGCCTTCAAGGACATCAGCAGCGCCGCGCTGATCCTGGCCAACGTGCCGTTGGCGATGATCGGCGGCATCCTGGCGCTGTGGCTGACCGGCATTCCGCTGTCGGTGTCGGCGGCGATTGGATTCATCGCCCTGTTCGGGCAGGCGGTACTGAACGGGGTGGTGATGCTCAGTCGATTTGCCCAGCTGCGCGAACAGGGCATGGACCTGCTGCAGTCGGTGGTACAGGGCTCGCTGCAGCGCCTGCGCACGGTGCTGATGACCGCGCTGCTGGCGATGTTCGGCCTGCTGCCGATGGCCACCTCGCACGCGATCGGTGCCGAGACCCAGAAGCCGCTGGCGGTGGTGGTGATCGGCGGCCTGCTGTCGGCGATGCTGCTGACCCTGCTGGTGCTGCCCACGCTGTACTACTGGGTGCATCGCCGCCGCGAGGCCCGTTCCGCCTGACCACACTGTGGAGCCGAGCCCGTGCTCGGCTGGTCGTGGCGCGAAGACCAGAAGCAGCCGAGCACGGGCTCGGCTCTACAGGGGCTCCACGGGCTGCGTGGATACGATGGGCTGCCACGGGTTCCCAGCCAGATCCACGACATGCGTGGATGCCCTCCGCGCGATCTACGCCATCCCGCCGTTGGCGCGCAGCACCTGGCCGTTGATCCACCCGCCATCGGGGCTGGCCAGGAACCCGACCGCACCTGCGATGTCCTCGGGCGTACCCAGCCGTTCCAGGGGATTCAGCTTGGCCAACCGCTCGATCAGCTCCGGCGATTTTCCCTCCAGGAACAGGTCGGTGGCGGTGGGGCCCGGTGCCACTGCGTTCACGGTGATGTTGCGCCCGCGCAGCTCCTTGCTGAGGATCGCGCCCATCGTCTCCACCGCCGCCTTGCTGGCCGCGTACACGCTGTAGTTCTCCAGCTTGATGCCGACCACGCTGGTGGACAGGGTGATCAGCCGGCCACCGTCGCGCACGCGTCGCGCGCTTTCACGCAGCACATTGAAGGCGCCCTTGAGGTTGATGCCGATCACCCGCTCGAACAGGGCGTCGTCGGTGTCGGCCAGTGGTGCCAGCTGCAATACGCCGGCGCTGTTGACCACCACGTCGATGCCGCCGAAACGGGCTTCGATGGCATCGAACAGCCGCCGCACCGCCTGCGGATCGGCGACATCGGCCTGCAGTGCGATGGCCTGCGCGCCGGCTGCATTGAGTTCGGCAGCCAGCGCCTCGGCGTCGTCACGGCGCCCGGCATAGTTGATCGCGACCGCGTGGCCATCGGCCGCGAGCCGACGTGAGATGGCGGCGCCGATACCGCGGGAGCCGCCCGTGACCAGGGCGACGCGGCGGACGGGGGGAGTAGGCATGGTGGATTCCAGCGGGGCACGCCGGAGCGGCGCAGGACCATCTTCGCCACATCGAAGGTCCGGATAATCCTGCATAATCCGCCAACATCATCCGGATACGCGAACAATGGACCGTTTCACGGCAATGCGCGCCTTCGTCCGTATTGTCGAGCGCCGCAGCTTCACGCGTGCCTCCGAAGACCTGGGCCTGCCGCGCGCCACGGTGACCGATGCGATCAAGGCGTTGGAAACGCGGCTGGGCGTGCGCCTGTTGCACCGGACCACGCGGTTGGTGGTGCCGACGCTGGAAGGTGAGGCCTTCTACGGCCGTTGCCTGCGCCTGATCGCCGACATGGACGACGCAGAAGCCGCGTTCCGTGACGTACCCCCGCGTGGCCCGCTGCGAATCGAGGTGCATGGCACGCTGGGGCGACATCTGCTGCTTCCGCACCTGCCGGACTTCCTGCAGCGCTACCCGGAGATCGAGCTGGAGGTCAGCGAGGGCGACCGCTATGTGGATCTGCTGCGCGAGGGTGTGGACGCGGCGCTGCGGGTCGGCGCGCTGGCCGACAGTGATCTGGCGGCGCGACGGTTGACGATGCTGCGTGAGGTCACGGTGGCCTCGCCAGGCTACGTGCAGGACAGGGGCCTGCCGGGCAGCATCGAATCCCTGCTGCATGGCCACGAAATGGTCGGCTATCGCTCCAGTGCCACCGGCCAGCTGATTCCGTTGGAGTTCCAGCAAGGCATGCAGGTGCGCTATGTGCCGCTCCCCGCACGGGTGCGTGTTTCCGGCGCGGATGCGTTCCTGGGCGCCGCGCTGGCGGGGCTGGGAATCATCCAGGCACCGCGCTACCGGATGGACCCGTACATCGCGCGTGGGCAACTGCTCGAACTGCTGCCGGAGGTGCCGCCGACGCCGAGTCCGTTGAACTTGGTCTACCTGCGCAGCCGCACACCATCGCCACGCCTGCGGGTATTCATTGATTGGGTGGCCGGTGTGTTTGACCCGACAGGGGTTGCGGGCCAGCGGCCGGCACTACCGGGCTGAGGTGCTCGGCAGCACCAGCTCGAAAAAGGTGCCGGTGTCATCTGACGCAACACTCACGCTGCCGCCGTGCGCCTGTGCAATCGCGCGGGTGATCGCCAGGCCTAGTCCGGCACCTTCATGGCGGCCACGTTCGGTGCGGTAGAAGCGATCGAACAGGCGCGGCAGCGCTTCGGCGGCGATCGGCGTGCCAAGGTTGTGCACACTGACCCTGCACACGCCATCGGCCACGACCAGCCGCACCCGCACTTCGCTGCCCACGGCTGCGTGCTTCAACGCGTTGGACAGCAGGTTGGCAATCGCCCGGTGCAGCATCAAGCGGTTGCCTTCCACGCTCGCCACACCTTCGCGGCGCAGGGTCAACTGCCGGTCCCCGGCCAGAAGCTCGTAGAACTCCAGCAGCGAATCCACCACCCCATCCAGCGCCACTGGCTCGCGCGAGGGCAGTGCACCCGGCGCTTCGGCCTGCGCCAGGTACAGCAGGTCACCCACGGTCTGCGCCAGCTGCTGCAGTTCCTCGGCGCAGGACGCCAGCGTCTCGCGATAGGCCTCGTTGCTGCGCGGGTGCGCCAGCACCACCTGCACCTGGGTCAGCATGTTGGTGATCGGTGTGCGCAGTTCATGGGCGAGATCACCGGAGAACTCGGTCAGCCGCGCGAAGTCCTGCTGCAGGCGCGCCAGCATCCCGTTGAGCGTCTGCGCCAGCTGTTCCAGTTCGGCCGGTGCACTGCGTGCACTCAGCCGGTGCTGCAGCCGGCCGGCGGTGATCTGCCGGGCCTCATCGGCCAGCGCGCGCAGCGGCCGCAGCGTGCGCCGAACCACGTAGCCGCCGAGCAGGCTGCTGGCCACCGCGGCGCCAATGATGGCGATTGCAAGAAGATGGCGGAAGCTCTGCAGGAAATCGGCATGGCGGTCGTCATCGATGGCCAGCAGGGTGACCAGCCGGCTGCCGTCGGCCAGGGTCTGGCGCAGGTGCAGAGCATGCATGCAGCGGCCATCGGCGAGGATCCAGTCGTGTCGTCGTGGCGCGGCGTCGATCGGCTGGCTGCGTGCATGCTCGCGCAGCAGTGCCGGTGCGGTGGAAAACAGCACCGCGCCGTTCCCATCAACAATGTGGAAGGCGATATCCGGATGGTGGCCCAGTGCCTCCGCCAATCGCTGCCCGCGTGCGGATGCAGGTCCGTTGCCGGCCAGGTCACGGATCAACGCTACCTTGTTCTCCAGTTCGCTGAAGTCCTGGGCCACAAGGTCGTGGCGGGCGCTGACATAGATCGCCACGCCCAATGCGGCCAGCACCAGGGTGGCCACGATGGCGAACAGCAGCGTCAGCCGTAACGCAATGGAACGGCGCAGGCTCATCCGTTGCTCACAGTGCCGTCGTCCGGTGCCTCGAGCACGTAGCCCATGCCGCGCACGGTGACGATCAGCTTGGCGTCGAAGTCATCGTCGATCTTCGCGCGCAGGCGGCGGATCGCCACGTCGATCACGTTGGTGTCGCTGTCGAAGTTCATGTCCCATACCTGCGAGGCGATCAACGAGCGCGGCAGCACTTCGCCGCGCCGCCGCGCCAGCAGTTCCAGCAGGGTGTATTCCTTCTGGCTGAGGGGGATGCGCTGGCCGCCGCGTTCGACCCGGCGGCGCAGCGTGTCTACCACCAGGTCGGCGATGACGATGCGTTCGGCCTGCGGCAGCGCCTGGCCACGACGCAGCAGGGTGCGCACGCGCGCCAGCAGCTCGGCGAAGGCGAACGGCTTGGCCAGGTAGTCATCCGCGCCCAGCTCCAGGCCCTGCACGCGGTCGGCGATGCTGCTGCGCGCGGTGAGGAACAGCACCGGCACCTGCCATCCGGCCTCGCGCAGCCGCGACAGCACGTTCCAGCCATCCAGGCCGGGCAGCATCACGTCGAGGATGACCAGCTGGTACTCGCCGCTGCCGGCCAGGTGCAGCCCGTCGACGCCGTTGCAGGCGAGGTCGACCACGTAGCCGGCCTCGATCAGGCCCTGGCGCAGGTAGTTGCCGGTCTTGGGTTCGTCTTCGACGATCAGCAGTTTCATGGTGTGCCCATCATCGCAGCTTGAGCCCGTGCTGGAACGGATGAATCATGCCAATGGGTCCAGTGTGCCGAGCACCGCTACGCAGGCCAGCACCAGCACGGCGAGCATCGATTCGCAGGCCAGGCTGTGGCGCAGGGAACGCAGCGGCCGTGGTTGCCAGCCGCCATGGATGGAAACCGCCAGTGCCGGCACCAGCCGCCAGCGATGCAGTGCCGCCAGCCCCAGCATGCCGCCCACCAGGGCCAGCTTGAGCAGCAGCCAGCGCCCGTGCGCAGTGCCGGTGAGGGTCTGCACCGAGCCACCGAGATCGATGTAGGTATAGGTGCCGGTCATTGCCAGCGCGGCGACGATGATGGTGCCGGGCACGGCGAAGCTGTGCGCGGCCTGCCACAACTCGTAGGTGCGTTCGCGCAGGCGCAGGCCCTGGCGTCGCAGTGCCAGCTGCAGGATGGCGGCGATCGCACCGACCCAGGCGCCGGCGGCCAACAGGTGGACGATGCCGGTAGCAAGACGCAGCCTGCCAGCGAGCCCATCGCCAGCAGCGGCGTGGCCATTCCAGGCGAGGCTGGCCAGGGTCGCCGCCGAGAATGCCAGCAGCGCCAGACGGCGCAGGCCCTGCACCGGGCGTTTGACTGCCAGCAGCGGCAGCATTGCCAGCAGGGCCAGGATGCGCAGCAGCCCCGCCTCACCCACCGGCGTACCGGTAAGAAACCAGCGCGCCGTCTCGCCATCGATGTCGACCGGTGATATGCCAAGCACGCTGGACAATCGGCTGGCCGCATCGGTGACGACCAGGATCAGCGCAACCACGGCGAGTGCCAGCGAGATGCCGCGTGGCAGCCCGGGTCGGACGAACAGCAGCCGCCCGAACAGCAGCATCAGCACCAGGTACAACGCCAGCCGCAACGCATACGGTGAGAGCCCGGCCACGACGACAGCCTTACTTCACGGTGAAGCGGTAGCTGCCAGTAATCGGATGAGTGTCCTGGCCGACCGCGCGCCATTGCAGTGCGTAGCTGCCTGCGGGCAGCGGCTTGGCGAAACGTGCGCGCAACGTGTGGCCATCTTCGGAAATGTCCTGTGCGGTGGTGGCCATGGCCATCTTCATGCGGCCATGGTCCATGCTCAGTTCGATGCGGGTGGCACGCGGCATCACCTTCTCACTGAACTGCAGCGTGATCTCGGTCGCCGGGGCTACGGTGGCGTCGGCGGCAGGCGTCGAACTCACCAGGCTGGGATGCGCCAGCGCCAGCGGCGCAGCCGCGAGGCCGGACAGGAGAAGAACAAGGGAAACGGAGCGGATCGGGAAACGGGTCATGCGCGGGACACCTGTGGGAGAACTGGCTCTCAGGGTGAAGAGTGGCGCCTTTCGCTGCCCTGACGCGGACATTACCGCCTTGTAATGTTCGTTGGCTGCCGGCCCGCGGCCGGCACTACCGGGTACGTGACTGCGCGATCCATGCAGACGGCGAACAGCCGAGCACGCGGCGGAATGCCGCGCTGAATTTGCTGGGACTGGCATACCCGCTGGCCAAGGCAACATCGGTGACACGGCGGCCCTGCGCGAGTTCGGTGCGCGCCCAGTGCATGCGGCGCTGGGTGAGGAATGCGTAGGGTGGCAGGCCTGTGGCCGCGCGTAGCGCCCGACTGAACGTTGCGGTCTCCATCTGCACTGCAGCAGCCAGCTGTGGGACCGTCAGCGCCCGACCGTGCTGCGCGTCGATGTAGGCCTCCAGTTGTCGCAGCCGTCGTGCCGACAGCGCGGACGTGGTGCCGCGTGCCTCGCGAGGTTGGCCGGCAAGCTGGCGCAGGCGGTGCAGCAGCACCTGCGCGCCATGCTCAAGGAAGCCGGGCAGGCAGGCATCGGCCTGCGTGCTGCACCACAACGCGGTCAGCACCGCGGACACCACCGGATCGCGGTGCAGCCGTGCAGCCAGCGGCTGCAGGTGATGCAGCGTCTGCACGTTACACCGGCTATCTGGCCGCACGCTACCAGTTCGAGTCTGGACTTTACGCGCGGCTGGAATCGCAGTTCACCGGCTCCAGCGCACTTGACGAGCGCAACCGCGCCTTCCAGCCGGCCGCCGCCGTGCTGGGTGCGCAGCTGGGCTACGAAACCGGGCCGTGGAGTGCACGGCTATTCGTGCAGAACCTGACCAACAAGCGTCGCATCAACGGCCTGATCTTCGACAATCTGGCTTTTGGGCGTGTTGGCAACTACTACGGCCCGGTCGACAGCCCGCGCATCTTCGGCGCGGAACTAGGCTACCGCTTCTGATGATAGGTAGTGCCGGCCACTGGCCGGCATTTTCGGGGCGCTGGCTAGCGGCCGGCACTACCGTTTGCGCAGCGCCCGCCGGTTGCCGATGTGAGCGAACGCCAGCAGCGCGCCACCACTGGCGGTCGCTATGCCATGCCAGAGCGGCGATTCCTTCAGCGGCAGGTACAGGGAGGCCGACAGCAGCAGGATGGCGCCGGTGCAGGCCAGCTGCACAGGCCGCCAGCACCCATGCCGATGCACCCCGGCCGAGGTACTCGCCAAGGCCAGCGAGGAGGCCAGCAGCGCGAACAGCCACTCCCAGCGCGACATCAGCAGCAGCAGCGTCATTACGCCATGACCGGGGTGCTGGAACGAGCGCAGCGCCATCATTGCCGCTGGCATGAACGCAAGCAGCAGGGGCAGGGCGATGCAGTGCGCGGTGCAGGCCAGTGACAGCCAGGCGCCGGCGAGGTCGATGTGGGGGTGCCAGCGTGCCGAAGTTGGCGGCTGGGCTGGGGCCCTTGCAGGCGTCGTGGGGATGTGGTCCATAATGTTACATAGTAACAACTGGAGCCCCCCCCATGAAGCTTCCTGCTGCTCTTTTCCTGCTGCTGGCCGCCAGCGCCGCGCAGGCCCACGACATCCGTCAGCACGCACCGCACGTGCATGGCCAGGCGACCGTTGATGTTGCCCTCGATCAGGGCACTCTGGATGTTGCCCTTCAGGCGCCGGGCATCGGCATCCTCGATTACGAGCGACCGCCGGCCAGTTCAGCCGAGCAGGTCGCGCTGGCACGCGCTACGTCGCTGCTGAAGGGCGGCAGCTGGGTAACCCTGCCCACCGCTGCAGACTGCCGTCTGATCAGCAGTAAAGCAGATGCCGAGGGCTTCGATGCGCCTGCCGCCGCGCCATCGGCAGGACAGCATCTACACGCGGGTTTCACTGCCACGCTGCAGTACCGCTGCACGAATCCGGCCGCGTTGCGCGCCATCGTCATGCGGTTGCCCGTGCTGTTCCCGGGCCTGCACGAAGTCATCGTCAACAGTGCGACAGCCAACGGCCAGAATCGCAACGTGCTGACCCCCGACAACCTGCGCGTGGTGCTGGCCCCGTGAGCGCGGCCCCGGTGATCGCCCTGGAAGACGTGCAGTTCGGATACGGCATGCAGCTGGTGCTGGATATCCCGCGGTTATGGGTCGAGCAGGGCAGCAGCGTGCTGCTGCGCGGAATCAGTGGCGGCGGCAAAAGTACCTTGCTGGGCCTGCTGGCTGGTGTGCTGCTACCCGGCAAGGGTCGTGTCGAGGTGGCAGGCCGGGCACTGCAGGACATGGGAGGGGCGGCGCGGGATCGTTTCCGAGCCGACCAACTGGGCGTGATCTTCCAGCAGTTCAATCTGCTGCCGTTCCTCACGGTGCGCGACAACATCGCATTGGGCCTGCGCTTCTCGCGCCTGCGCAGCGCGCGCATCAGTGGGCCGCTGGATGCCGAGATCGCACGCCTGTTGTCAGCCCTGCAGCTGGACCCGGCGTTGATGCAGCGACGCGCGGGTACGCTCAGCGTTGGCCAGCAACAACGCGTGGCGGCAGCACGCGCCCTGATCGGTCGCCCGGCGTTGCTGCTGGCCGATGAGCCCACCTCAGCGCTCGACCGTGAAGCGGCGACCGCCTTCCTGCGGCTGATGTCCGCGCAGTGCCAGGCGGCCGGCACCACGGTGCTGGTGGTCAGCCATGATGACAGCCTGGAGCCGTTGTTCGACCGCACGATTGCCCTGTCGCAGATCAACCAGGCAGGTGCCGGCCATGCTTGAGCTTGCCTGGGCCAGCCTGCGCAGCCGCGCATTGAGTGTCGGCTTGACCGTACTGGTCATCACCCTCAGCGTGGTGTTGCTGCTGGGCGTCGAACGTGTGCGCACGCAGGCGCACGAGGGGTTCGCCAGCACCGTGTCGGGCACCGATCTGATCGTCGGTGCGCGTTCGGGGCCGGTGAACCTGCTGCTGTATTCGGTGTTCCATATCGGCGACCCGACCAATAACGTGTCCTGGCAGTCCTACCAGGAGCTGTCCGCGTTGCCACAGGTGAAGTGGGCGGTGCCGCTTTCGCTGGGCGATTCCTGGCGCGGCTACCGCGTGGTCGGCACCAGCGGTGGCTATTTCGAGCATTACCGCTACGGCGCCGGGCACGCGCTTGCGTTCGCGGACGGTCGGCCGTTCGTTGACCTGTATGACGTGGTGATCGGCGCGGAGGTGGCACGCGCGCAGAAGGTCGGTCTCGGCGACGAGATCGTACTGGCCCACGGTACCGGCGCGGTCACCCTGGCTACGCATGCCGACAAGCCGTTCCGCGTGGCAGGCATCCTGCAGCGCACCGGCACGCCGGTCGATTCATCGGTGCTGGTTTCGTTGCCGGCCATCGAGGCGATCCATGTCGACTGGCGCTCAGGCATGCAGCTGCGCAGCCAGAGCGTCAGTGCCGAGCAGGCGCGCCACCTGGACCTGACCCCGACCAGCATCACTGCCTTCATGCTCGGCCTGAACTCGCGCATCGCCACGTTCTCGGTGCAGCGCAGGATCAACGAATACCCGGACGAGGCGATGCTGGCGATCCTGCCCGGTGTGACCCTGCAACAGCTGTGGCAGTCACTGGGCACCGCCGAGCGGGCGTTGCAGCTGATCAGTGCAATGGTGGTGCTGCTGGGCATGGTCTCGCTGGTGGCGCTGCTGGTCTCGACCCTGCAGGAGCGGCGGCGTGAGATGGCCATCCTGCGTGCCACCGGCGCGCGACCGGGCTACATCGCCGGCCTGCTGGTGGTGGAAGCGGTGGCGACCAGTGCGGTGGCCTGCGTGCTGGCCTTGTCGCTGCTGGCGGCCGCCAGCATTGCCGGTCGCGGCTGGGTGCTGGCCACCTTCGGCCTGTCGATCACCCATGCCTGGCCGGACGGCCGTGAACTGGCATGTGTTGCGGGCGTGCTGCTGATCAGCGCCGTGGCCGGGCTGGTGCCGGCATTGCTGGCTTACCGGCGCACCTTGGCCGATGGCCTTTCATCGGGAGGTTGAGCATGCGCTGGATGCAGGCATTGCCGATGCTGTTGGCGCTGGCCGCCTGCGAGCGGCCGGTGGATACCGGTGTGCAGGCATTGCCTCCCTCGCCGGTGGTCGACCGCGCCGACCCTGCGAATGCGGCAGAGCAGGAACTGGACTGGCTGCAGATGATGCCCAAGGACGAGCTGGCCGCGCTGGAGCGGGGCGAGGGCCCGGAGGTCGAGCACAACGGCAACCGGCGCATGCCGCAGTTCGGTACGTTCCGTACGGTGGAGACGGTGCTGCAGCGACCGGTGCGCCTGCCGGGCTACGTGGTACCGCTGGCCAACGCGCAGGACGGGCGGCTGACCGAATTCCTGTTCGTGCCGTACTACGGTGCCTGCATCCACGTGCCACCACCACCACCGAACCAGATCGTGCACGTGGTGCTGCCCCGGCCGATCGAGATGCCGGACATGTACTCGCCATTTTTCCTGGCCGGCACCCTGCGTGCCGAACGGTTGGATGACGATCTGGCTGGTTCGGCCTACACCATGCGTGACGCACAGCTGAGGCCCTATGAACCGTAGCCACCTGCTGCTCCTGCTGGGATGCCTGTGGTTGGCGGGCTGCACGTCGCCGGGCAGCGATGCCGTGGTGGCCACGCCGCAGGACAAGCCGGCACCCTTGGCCATGGCCGAAGCGCCCGTCGACCGCTGGGATGCACTGCGGCCCGACGAAGTCACCTACCAGCGCCCGCCGCCGCAGATCGGCCTGTCACGCGATGGCATGGACGGCGTGGGCGGCCTGATCGACGACACTGGCTCCGGCACGCCACCGGGGCAGGAGATCGACCATTCCAGCCCGGATCGCGCCAAGCAGTTCGGCTCTTCGCGTGTGGTCGATGCCGTAGACGGCCGCGCAGTGGACCTGGACGGTTACATGGTACCGCTCGGCACCAACGATGCCGGCCTGGTCGATGAACTGCTGTTCGTGCCGTTCTATGGGGCGTGCATCCACGTGCCGCCACCACCGCCGAACCAGATCATCCATGTGACCCTGGCGACACCGATCGCGCTGGGCGACCTGTGGGATCCGTACCGGCTTGCCGGCCGCCTGCAGGTGAAGCGTTTCGATGCGGATATCGCCAGCGCGTCCTACGATGTGGCGGCGGCCACGCTCACGGCGATCCACAACTGATGCGCAGGCGCTGGATCATTGCTGCCGGGGGACTGCTGGCGGCGCTCGCGCTGCTGATGTGGTGGCAACGGCAGTCTGCACCCACCGCGCCGCCGGCGGTGGCGTTTCCGGCACCCGCGCCGGATGCCAGCCAGCGCATCGAACAGTACCTGGGTGACGACAATGCATTCCGCAACGACGTGCTGTTCCTGCTCGCGGCAACCCTGCGTGATCGCTGCCAGCCGGCGCAGGCGGGATTGCTGGCGCGCATGGCCAATCGTGCATCACTGCCGGTGCTGGCGGCGGTCAGCGCGGTGACCCAGCAGGATCCATCGCTGGACCGGCCGATCTACCAGTACATCCAGCATCGCGCCGATGCCACGCAGTGCGGCCAGCCGCTGCAGATGCCATTGGGTGGTGGACGGAGCATGGCGGTGGACATCGAGCAGTACGCGCGCACCTTCCCCGACAGCTATTTCGACCCGCAGCGCAGCAGCGAGCCACGCGATTTCGGTGGGCTGTCGTTGCAGCAGCGCGCCGGCAACGCCTGCAACAGCGTGGTGTACTCGGTGCTGCCGCTGGGTGGTGCCGACTGGCGTTGCAGCAGCCTGCGGGCGAATGCGCGTTCGCGGGTGCGCGGGCTATGCGAAGACGAGCTGCGGCGCCAGCATGGGGGGACTGGTGGGGAGCTGGACATGGCCGTGGGGCAGGGCATGCAGGGGGCGGTGGTATCGGCGATCGCCGCGTTGCCGCAGGACTGCCAATGAAGGTTCCATTCCGCAGAGCGTGGCCCGGCGAGACGTACGCGGGAAGATGAACATTTCCCGCCGGGCAACCTGAATTGCTGTCCGGACAGCCATAACTATACAGGACATCCGGTATAGTTATGGCCGTACTTCACCCCATCAGGTTGTCCCATGGCTCTGTCCCAGCCTTTGGCCGGTGCTCCGGCCCTGTCGCGTGCCCGTCGCTGGGCACTGTTGTTCACCGTCGCTGCCGGCCTGTTGCTGGTCACGCTGGACAACTCCGTGCTCTACACCGCACTGCCCACGCTGACCGAAGAACTCTCGGCCAGTGCCGGCCAGGCGCTGTGGATCATCAACGCCTATCCGCTGGTGATGGCCGGCCTGCTGCTGGGTGCGGGTACGCTGGGCGACCGCATCGGCCACCGCCGCATGTTCCTGATCGGCCTGGTGGTGTTCGGCGTGGCCTCGCTGGCGGCGGCGTTCGCCGACACCGCAGCGCAGCTGATTGCCGCACGCGCGTTCCTGGCGGTCGGCGCGGCAGCAATGATGCCGGCCACGCTGGCGCTGATCGGCCTGAGCTTCCATGAGGAGCGCGAGCGCAACATCGCCATTGCGATCTGGGGCTCGGTGGCCATCGTCGGCGCGGCGCTTGGCCCGATCATCGGCGGCTGGTTGCTGCAGCATTTCTGGTGGGGCTCGGTGTTCCTGATCAACGTGCCGGTGGTGGTGGTCGCCTTCGTGGCCACGCTGCTGCTGGCGCCGGAAGGCCAGCGTGACACCTCGCGGCCCTGGGACCTGGTTTCGTCGCTGCTGGCATTGGCCGCTCTTTCCGGCCTCGTGCTGGCGATCAAGTCGCTGATCGCCACGCCGCCATCGTATGGACTGGGCGCTGGTGCGCTGCTGTTGGCCATGGTGACCGGCGCGGCGTTCGCTCGTCGCCAACAACAGCTGCCGTATCCGCTGCTGGACTTCGCGATCTTCCGCAACCCGGCGTTCCTGGCCGGCACGTTGTCGGCGGTATTCACCCTGTTCGCGATGGCCGGCCTGCAGCTGGTCACCACCCAGCGCTTCCAGCTGGTGGCGGGCTTTACGCCGCTGCAGGCGGGGCTGCTGGTATCGGTGGCAGCACTGGGCAGCCTGCCCAGTGCGCTGCTGGGCGGCAGCATCCTGCATCGGGTCGGCCTGCGTCCGTTGATCTGCGGCGGCCTGGCTGCGGGTGCGCTGGGTGTCGGCGTGGTGGCGTTCGGCTTCCCGCACGGGCTCGGCTGGGTGGTGGCAGGCATGGCGATCACCGGTTTCGGCATGGGTTCGGCCATCTCGGTGGCGTCCACCGCCATCCTCAACAATGTGCCGGCACACCGGGCAGGCATGGCCTCGTCGGTGGAAGAGGTGTCCTATGAGTTCGGCGGCCTGCTGGCGGTGGCGATGCTGGGCAGCCTGAGCGCCGCGATGTACAGCGCATTCCTGCCGGTCTCGGCCGACATGCCTGTACTTGCCCGGGAAGGCTTCACCCAGGCGCTGCATGCCGCGCGCGAGAGCGGGCAGGGCGAGTGGTTCGCATTGGCTGCGGCGGCGTATGACCGTGGCTACCAGATCGTGCTGCTGGTGATCACGGCGGTGCTGGCGCTTGGCGCGACGATCCTGGCGCGCCTGCTGCGCGGCCGCGTTGGCAGCCGCGAGGGCGCGGCCGATCGCGTAAAATGACGCGATGAGAACCAGCAAGCGCGACCGCATCCTCGACGCCGCCGTCAACGTGATCAATCGTGACGGCGTGCGTGCGGTGACCTTCGAGTCGGTGGCGGCCGAGGCCAAGCTGACCCGTGGTGGCCTGCTGTATCACTTCCCGTCGCGCGAGGCGCTGCTGCGCGGCATCGACGAGCATCTGGTGCAGGCCTGGGAGACGTCGATGGAAACGCTGTTGGGCAAGACTGCCGAGCAGGCCACTGCGCTGGAGCGTTACCAGACCTTCGTGCGCGTGTCGGCCCAGAGCGCCACCCGTGCCGAGCTGATGTTCATGCTGGAATCGGCCGACCCTGAAGCGGGCGAGCGTCCGTGGGGCCCGGCGGTCCAGCGCTGGGCACCGTCCGCGCCGGAGGCCGGGAATGTCGACCCGACGACGCTCGACAATTTCGTGGCGCGCTTGGCGGCTGATGGCCTGTGGATCTATGAGGCGATGTACGAAGGGCAGCTGGATGAAGATGTGCGCGCCCAGGTTGCCGAGCGCATCGCCGGGTTGCTGGCGAAGTCTGATGGGTCGCCGCACTTGTAGAGTCGAGCCATGCTCGACTGCTCTTCGGTCAGGCAACGAAACCCCCGCGCTACCCAGCCGGCGCTACGCTCGCGGCCAACCACGCCCGCGGCGAGGCCCCCAACCGCTTGCGGAACGCCTTCGACAGCGAGGCGGTATCGGCAAACCCCACCTCGATCGCCACCTGCTTGACCGCCATGCCGGCCCGCAGCTGCGCGCAGGCCAGACTCAGCCGCCAGTCCAGCAGGTAGCTGGCCGGCGTGGCCTGCATCACGTCCTTGAACACCGCTGCGAACGCACTGCGCGACATGCCGGCGGTCGCGGCCATGCGCGGCAGCGTCCATTCGTCCTGCGGCGCCTGGTGCATCGCCACTAGTGTGCGTGCCAGCCGTGCATCGGACAGGCCGCGCATCAGCCCATGGCTGACGCCTGCTGCATCCGGGTGATCGACCACCCAGCGCAGGATCTGGATCAGCGCCACCTCGAACAGGCGATTGGTCAGCAGCCGGGAACCGCAGCGCTGGCGATCGGCCTCGGCAAACAGCAGCTGCAGGGTGTCATCCAGTTCGCCGATGGCCGCCAGCGGCACCACAATCACCGGTGGCAGCGACTGCACGATCGGATTGCGCGCACCGCCATCGAAATCCAGCGTGGCGCAGGTGAAATCCGGGCCATCCAGCGGTGCGTTGAAGAACACGTGGTGCAGCGGCTGCGGATACAACAGCAGGCTGGGTGTGTCGATCTTCAACCGGGGCAGCGCGATATCGCCGCCGGGATGGCGGACCTCCATTTCACCCTGGCGCAGGATGTGCAGGAAGGCACGACCGGGCTGCGGCTCGAAGACATGGCGCCCGCACAGCGGACCGCTGTGGAACAGCGCGGCCTGCACCCGGAAGCGCTCCAGCAGGGAGGAGAGGCGGTCGGGTGGGGAGGTGTCGGCGGGCGTGCTCATGGATGAATGGACAACAGGTTTGGCTGATTTAGCCTGATTCGTCCGGCGAGTCTACCTAGGATGAGCGGGTCGTCCAATCCCGGGCGCTTTCCCAAGGAAATCCACCATGTCCCGTGTCCCCCTGATCGATGCCGCCAACACCACCGCCAACCGCCAGGCCCTGCTGGGCCAGGTCCACGCCGCTTTCGGCGCCACCCCGGCAATGTTCCGCGCCGTTGCCAATTCCCCTGCCGCTCTGCAGAGCATGTGGGGTTCGTTCGGTGCGCTGGGCGGCGGTCGCCTGTCACCGCTGCTGGGCGAGCAGATCGCTGTGGCCATCGCCAATCGCAATGCCTGCGAGTACTGCCTGGCGGCGCACACCGCGCTGGGCCGCAAGGCCGGTGCCAGCAGCGAGCAGATGGCCGCCGCGCAGATCGGCCAGTCCAGCGATCCGGTTACCGCAGCTGCGCTGGACTTCGCGCTGAAGGTGGTCGAGCAGCGTGCGCGGATCACCGATGGCGATGTGCAGGCGCTGCGGACGGCCGGCTTCGACGACGAGCAGATCGTCGAGATTCTCGCCCACGTGGCGCTCAACCTGTTTACCAATTACGTCAACGTAGCATTCGACGTGCCGGTGGACTTCCCGAAGGTGGCGTTGCGCTGAGATTCGGTTCGGCCCGGGCGGCAGTGGTCGCCGGGGCCGGTCTGAATGGAGCCGGCCGGGTAGAGTCGACTGTCAGTCGACCATCGCGCGCAGCGCGGGGTTTTCGCGGGTCTGAACGAAGAGCAGTCGACTGACAGTCGACCCTACCCGGTCGATTCTACCCAGTCGATGCTACTTGTCGTTTGCCTGCAGTCGCTCGGGATGGGTATACACATTGAACCCGCTTTCCCGTGCGAACCCGACCAGGCACAGGCCTGCACCACGGGCCAGGTCGATCGCCAGCGCGGTCGGTGCCGAGACTGCCGCCAGCACGCTGGCACCGGCCCGCACGGCCTTGCTGACCATCTCGTAACTGGCCCGGCTGGAAATCACCAGCAGGCCGCCCTCGATCGTGTGTTCGTTGTGATGCAAGGCGCCGATCAGCTTGTCCAGCGCGTTGTGGCGACCGACATCCTCGCGCACCCAACCGATGCGGCCGCTGGCATCGGCCCAGGCCGCGGCGTGGGTCGAGCCACTCACCGCATTCATCGGCTGATGCTGCACCAGCGTGGCCAGCGCCCGTTGCAGGGCTGCCGGTGAATAGGTCCGGCGCTCACGCACCTCGGGCAGTGGCCGCAGCACCTCTTCCAGTTGGCGCGAACCGCACAGGCCACAGCCGCCGCGGCCGGGCAGCAGGCGCCCATTTGCCGGATCCAGGCCGGCGCCGGGCGCATCGCCGGTCACCGCCATCTGCAGTTCGATGCCCTCCAGTTGCGGGTGGATGTCGATCGACAGCAGCTGCGAGGGCGTAGCGATCAGACCCTCGCTGAGCGAGAACCCCAGCGCGAAGTCCTCCAGGTCGCAGGGCGTGGCCATCATCACTGCGAAGGCGGCGCCGTTGTAACGCAGCGCCACCGGCACTTCTTCGGCCACCACATCGACCAGCGGCTGTTGCCCCTCGCTGCGCCAGCGCTGCAACGGGCGCTGGGCCGTGCCGGCAGGCGGGGTGTGCGATGTGGGCGAATCAGGCATGCAGCGCGTCCGGACAAGGGAGATACGCAGGTGGTGGACCACCCACGGCATCGAGAATAGCGCAGCGGCCACGCGCTGACGCAGGTGTAACCGTTGTCATGGCAGGCTGCGCTGAAAACAGCGTGCACCCACTGGCGAAGCGGCGTGGGCCGTGCTTGACTGTGGGGCTGGCCGTGCCATCGAACGCGCCGCCGGACCGCGTTGTGCCGATTGTTGCTGCGTTCCTCCCGCCAGGTTCCCGAACATGTCCGAGCAGAAACCGCCGCGTTACAAGCCCTACAACCAGCCCGCCGGTGGCTGGGGTGCCGCCGGCGCCACCGCCAAGGTGCTGCTGCAGCAGAGCGTGATCGGCAAAGGCTCGAAGGCGCTGCTGGCGATGAACCAGCCCGGTGGCTTCAAATGCCCCAGCTGCGCGTTCCCCGATGCCGACGAACGCAAGAAGCTGGAGTTCTGCGAAAACGGTGCCAAGGCGCTGGCCTGGGAGGCCACCCAGTTCCGCGCCGGCCGTGAGCTGTTCGCGCAGCACACCGTTGCCGAACTGATGGCGCAGACCGACTACTGGCTGGAGATGCAGGGCCGGCTGACCGAGCCGATGCGCTACGACGCGGCGACCGACCACTATGTGCCGTGCAGCTGGGACGATGCCTTCGCGCTGATCGGCCGCCATCTGCAGGCGCTGGACAGCCCGCACCAGGCCGAGTTCTACACCTCTGGGCGCACGCCCAACGAAGCCGCCTTCCTCTATTCGATCTTCGTACGCGAGTTCGGCACCAACAACTTCCCGGACTGCTCGAACATGTGCCACGAGCCGACCAGCCGCGGCCTGCCGCCGGCCATCGGGGTGGGCAAGGGCACCATTGTTCTGCAGGACTTCGAGCACGCCGAGGCGATCTTCGTGATCGGCCAGAACACCGGCACCAACTCGCCGCGGATGATGAGCAACCTGGTTGAGGCGCGCAAACGCGGCATTCCGATCGTGGCGGTCAACCCGATGCCCGAGCGTGCGCTGATCCGCTTCGCCGAGCCGCAGGACGTGGTGCAGATGGCCACATTCGGTTCGACCGAGATCACCAGCGAGTTCGTGCACATCCGCATCGGCGGCGACCTGGCGCTGATCAAGGGCATGATGAAGGTGATGTTCGAGCGCGAGGCGCAGGGCGAGCGCGTGCTCGACCATGATTTCCTGGCCGAACACACGGTGGGCCTGGAGGCGCTGCGCGAGGACGTGATGGCGCAGGACTGGGACGAGATCGTGCGGGTCTCCGGCATCACACAGGCGCAGATCCGTCGCTGTGCGGAGATCTACATCCGCTCCAATGCCACCGTGATCTGCTACGGCATGGGGCTGACCCAGCACCAGTACGGCTCGCGCCTGCTGCAGCAGGTGGCCAACCTGCTGTTGCTGCGGGGCAACTTCGGCAAGCCCGGTGCTGGCATCGGGCCGATCCGCGGCCATTCCAATGTGCAGGGCGACCGTACCGTCGGTATTGACGAGAAGCCCAAGCCGGCCTATCTGGACCGCGTGCAGCAGGTGTTCGGCTTCGATCCGCCGCGCGAGCACGGGCACCACGTGGTCGAGTCGATCGAGGCGATGCTGGATGGCAGCGCCAAGGTATTCATCGGCCTGGGCGGCAACTTCATCCATGCCGTGCCTGATACGCCGCGCGCGTACGAGGCCATGCGCGGCCTTGAGCTGACCGTGGGCATCGCCACCAAGCTCAACCGTGGCCACCTGGTGCATGGTCGCGATGCGCTGATCCTGCCAGTGGTGGCGCGCTCGGAGCGCATCGTCACGCCGGCCGGCGAGCAGTTCGTCACCATCGAAGATGCGATGTCGAATGTGACAGCGTCGCGCGGCGTGCTGGAGCCTGCCAGCGCCGACGTGTTGCCCGAGGTCGAGATCGTCTGCCGCATGGCGATGGCAACCCTGCCGCACAGCAGGGTCGACTGGGTACGCTGCATGCACGACTACGGCCCCATCCGTGATCTGATCGCTGCTGTATACCCGGAGATCTACACCGGCTTCAACGAGCGCATCCAGCAGCCGCATGGTTTCCACCTGGACATCCCGCCGCGCCGCCGCGCATGGCCCACACCCAATGGCAAGGCCAACATCCTGGTGATGCCCGGCCTGGACGTGGACGATCCCGTGCACGACCCGGACATGCTGCGCCTGGCCACTGTCCGTTCGCACGACCAGTACAACACCACCATCTACAGCTACAACGACCGCTATCGTGGCGTGTACAACGATCGTATGGTGCTGTTCATGAACATCGAGGACCGGCTGGCACGAGGCCTGGAGAAAGAGGCGCTGGTCAGCCTGGAGACGATCAGCGGCGATGGCGTGCAGCGGCGCATCGAGGGCCTGACCGTACTGGACTACCCGATGCCGCGCGGCGCGCTGGCCGGCTACTACCCCGAACTGAACCCATTGCTGCCGCTGGACTACTACGACCGCATCAGCGGCACGCCCGCAGCCAAGTCGATCCCGGTGCGGATGAGTGCGATGGCGGCGGCGATTGCGTGAGGCGCGCATCGGCTATCATCCGCATGTGAACCTGCCTGGCTTGCTGCTGCGATGGATGCTGCTCGTTGCCCTGGTGCTGAATGCACCGGCGCTGGCGCTTGCTGCAACTTCGTACAGCGGGCCGGCCAGCCAGGACCAGTGCACAGCACCGCACCCGGCCGCGATGGCTGCAGCAGGCTGCTGCGATGATGCAGCCCCGGCAGCCTGCCAGGGCGGTGAGTGCGAATGCCCGCCGGCCAGCCTCGGCATGCTGGCCTCCCTGGGCGGAACGCCCGCCTCGCCATGGCGGGAGGCGCCTTTGCCAGCCAGCGCTCAGCAATGCGCACCGCCGCCGTTGCCGGATCCGCTACGGCCTCCCATCGTGTGATTCCCTGCAGGCATCAAGTGCCTGCCATTGCTGCTCGACTCATTCTCGACTCTGCCTGTGCCTTCGATGCGCAGGCAGCGGGCCGCGTTGCCCGCATCTGCAAAGGAATCACTCAATGAACCGTATTCTCTCTCTTGGCCTGCTGCTGGGCACCGTACTGGCCACGGCTGCCTGCGCGCGTGCCGCCGAAGAATCGCCTGCCACGCCGGTTGCCAGCGAAGCACCGGCGGTGCCGGCCCAGGTCAGCCCGGCCAAGATCGATCCGGCCTTGCCGGTGGCCATCGTGCACAAGACCGCCAGCTGCGGTTGCTGCGGAATCTGGGTCGATCACCTGAAGGCCGCCGGCTTCCAGGTGGATGTGCGTGACACCGACGACATGAACCCGATCAAGGTCCGCCTGGGTGTACCGGTCGGCAAGGCGTCCTGCCATACCGCCGAGATCGGCGGGTATGTGGTCGAGGGCCACATCCCGGCGGAGGACATCAAGCGCCTGCTGGCGGAGCGTCCCACGGCGCGTGGCCTGGTGCTGCCCGGCATGCCGGCCGGTTCGCCAGGCATGGAAATGCCCGATGGCTACGTGCAGCCGTACACCGTCGAACTGGTGCGCGCCGACGGCAGTACCGAGCCGTTTGCCCAGCATGGGCAGGGCGGCTGACACCCAGTGGCGGTGCCGGTCGGCCTGATCGGCACCATCCTACGCGGCCTGTGTAGAGCCGAGCCCACGCTCGGCTGTTTTCTTCCGGCAAGCCGAGCATGGGCTCGGCTCTACAGGATCAGCGGTGTGCCGCAGATTCCTTGGCCAGCTGCGCCTCGAACTTCTTTTCGGCGGCATCCGCGTAAGCCTTGCAGGTCAGTGCGTTGGCACTGGCCTTGCTGCCGGCGGCATAGCTCCAGTTGCTGGCACCCGGATGCGGGGTCAGCAGCAGGTCGCAGGGAAGGCCGCGCACCGTGGCGAAGGTGCGCTTGTAGTCTTCGATCAAGCGCGGATAGCGGGGGTTGTCCTTGAGCTGGTAACCCGGCGCGCTCAAGCTGTCGGCGTAGGCGATGCGCACTGGCTTGCCATCGCGGGTATCGGTCCAGGTCCACGCAGTGCTTCCCGGCGTGTGCCCCGGCATGAAGTGAGCGGTGAAGTCGATGCCGCCGATGGAGACCACTTCGCCATCCATGATGATGCGGTCGGCGCTGGCCGGCGGATAGGTGATGCCGTCGCCAAAGTGCAGGTCGTCGCTGCCACCACGCGCCAGCAGCACGGCCGATTCGGCGTTGGCCACCACTTTCGCGCCGGTACGGCGCTTCAGTTCCGCCACCGGCCCGGCGTGATCGGCATGCGCATGACTGAGCAGGATCAGCCGCAGATCCTGCGGTGCCACCCCGCGTGCCTTCATGTTGTCCAGCAGGTGACCGGCCATCTGTGGCATGCCGCCATCCAGCAGCACTGCGCCCTCGGCGGTCTGCACCAGCAGGGCGGTCAGCTCCTGCGTGCCGATCTGCCAGGTGTGGTCGGCAATCTGCAATGGTGCCATTGGCTGCAGCCAGGAGGCATCTACGGTGTAGGCGCGCAACTGCGGTAGCGGCGCTTCGGCGGCATGCGCCTGGGCGAATGGGAGCGCGGCAGCAAGGGCGAAGGTGAGCAGGGAACAACGCATGGTTCACGTCCGTTTGAAGGAGGCCCAGAAACTAGCATGGGCCTCCTTCAGCGCGTCTCGCATAGATTTCATGACTCCCATAAGGGCGCCGATGGCTCAGTAGCGGTACTGCCAGCCCAGCGTCAGCACCCGGCCGCGGCCGGAGAAATAACTTGGGTTCGACGGCGTGGTCTGCGAGTAGTAGCTGATGTACTGCTTGTCCGCCAGGTTCTGCACGCCCAGCGTGAGCGCGTGCTTGCCCAGCGTGTAGCGCGCGACCAGGTCCACCATGGTGTAACCCTTGAACTCTGCCACTCGTGCGCCGCGCAGGTCGAAATCGCGGTCGAAGGCATGGCTGGCCTGCAGGCGGGTGCTGAACTGCGGCGTCCAGCCCTGTTCCCAGAACGCGGTCAGCCGGTTCGGTGCGATGTTGACGCCGGCCAGGTCGCTGTCGAGGCGACCGTCGATGTCGGCGTCGTAGCGGCCGTTGGCACGGGCATAGCCCAGGCCGAGCCGGCTGTCGCCAAGCCGCAACCGCAGGTTGCTTTCAAAGCCCTCCACGCGGGTCGCCTGGCGCTGCACTGCGTAAGCATCGATGCCCGGGTCATAGACCAGCACCGAACCCAGCTTCGATTCGGAGGTGTAGTAGGCGATGTCACTGCTGAAGCGGCCATCGTCATACTCCAGGCCGATCTCGCGGTTGTCCGACACCACCGGCGACAGGTCGATGAGGCTCTCGACGCGCTGGCCGTCGCGGTTGATCGCGCGCAGCACGCGGCCGACGTCGGCCACGGTGTATCCCTCCGAGTAGGAGGCATAGGCGTTGAGACGATCGTTGATGTACCAGACCGCGCCGAAGTTGGGCAGGGTTTCGCTCATGGTCGGCTTGCCGCCGGTCACCTTGCGCGCGCCATAGCGGGGCAGGGTGGTGTAGTCGCCCACCTCCAGCTCACCCTTTTCGTAGCGCAGGCCGCCGGACAGCATCAGGTGGTCGGTTGGCCACCAGTGCAGCTGCAGCAGCGGCGACAGGCTCTGGTAGGTAGTCAGCGGTACCCAGTTCATGCCGCTGGCCAGCAGCACCTGGTGGGTGCGGTCACGCAGGCCGTCCAGGCCCAAGGTCACATCCAGCGTGGTATCGGCGATGCGGCTCCAGCTCTGGGTCAGCTTGAAGCCGCGCTTGTCCGATTCGTTCTGGGTCTGGTCCCAGGCGGCATTGGCACCGGTATTGCCCCACGGGTCCCACTGGCTGGCGCCATAGCGTCCCTCGAAGTCGACCGCGAACGCCTGCGCCTGGAAGCGGCCACCGAGCAGGTCTGCGGCGCTGTAGTCCACGGTCAGCGAGCGCGAGCGGTTCATCGGTGGGTCCAGCGGCGTGTCACCGCGCACCGAAATCGTCGGGCGGCCGGTGCGGAAATCGCCATTCACCGCGAAGTAGTTGTCCAGCCCGCGCAGCTCGTAGCGGTTGGCCATCACCTGCAGGCGCTGGCCTTCGGCAATGTTCCAGCCCAGCTTGGCGAACACGTTCGATGAGGTCGAGTCCATCAGCTCGCCCTGCGCGTTGGTGCCGATCGATCGGCCCTCGCCGTCGTGGTACAGGCCCTGCTTCTCATAGGCCAGGCCGGCAACCAGGTCGAACTGTTCGCCGCGCACGCCCACCAGGGCCGAGCCGCGCTGGCCATTGTCGTCGTGGCGGCTGGGCAGGGCGGAGCTGTAGCTGACATTGGTGTCGAGCAGGAAGGCACCCGGCTCGCTGGGCGCGCTGCGGGTGATGATGTTGACGATGCCACCGGTACCGCCGATGCCCTGCAGCGCGTTGGCGCCGTGGATGACCTCGATGCGCTCGATCATCGCCGGGTCGATGGTGTGCGAATCCCGTGAGCCGTCACGCAGGGGGGTGGACTGTGGCACGCCGTCGACCATGTAGAGGATGCCGCGGCCACGCATGGTTTCGCCGTAGTTGGACATCTTCTCGCGCGCCGGGGCAAACGCCGGGATCTGTGACGAGAGCACCCGCGACACATCCGAACCCAATGCCAGCTGCTGGGCGATGTCCTCGCGGGTCAGCACCGTGATGGTGTTGGGCATCGCCGTCTCGCCCTGCGGCATGCGAGCGGTCGAGGCCGAGACCGTGACACGGGCCAGCGAGGTCGGATTGGCCGGTGCGGCGGGGCGTATCGTTGCGTCGGGCCTGGCCTTGGTCTGTGCGGCAGTTGCACTGACCACGAATACCCCGGGGACGCGTTCCTGCAGGGTCAGGTCGTGGCCCTGCAACAGGCGTTGCAGCGCATCGCGCGGTGCATAGCGCCCATCCAGTGCCGGCGCGCTGCGGCCACTCACACTGTCGGCGGCGAACAACAGCTGGATGCCACTCTGGCGCGCGAGCGCATTGAGCGACGCATGCAGCGGGCCGGCGGGCAGGTGAAGCTCGACGAGCGCGGATGCAGCGCTCTGCGCCATGGTAGGCAGGGCCGTGCACAGGCAGGCGGCGAGCAGGGCAGGGGCCAGCCGGCGCAGGGCGGCAGGTGGGACAGGGCGGGTCATGCAGGGTCCTTCGGAGGGGTTCAGGCAGCTGCCGGATGGGACGACGTGCAACCCACCCTCGCGTGCGCAATCAATCGCGTGCGCGCAGATGCAGGCTGCCATCGCTGGCCGTGTGCACCTGCACCGGCAGGATCTCCGGCAACAGTGCAACAGCGGTCTCGGCGTGATCGGCATCGAACACGCCCGAGACCCGTAATGGTCCCAGCTGCGGGTCATCCAGCACGATCGGGCGGTCGTGATACCGCTGCAGGATGCGCAGCACTTCGGCCAGCGGCAGGCGATCGAACTGCAGGCGGCCATGGGTCCAGTCGGCCCGGTCCGGGCTGACCGGTTCGGGTGGCGACAACGATCCCGGCTGGGCCAGCATGCGCTGCCCCGGCTTCAGGCGCTGCTCGGCGCCCCGGCCATCCACGCGCACGCCCACCTCGCCGCGCCACAGGGTGACCTCGCTGAGGTTGCCCTGCCGGTCCACGTCGAACACCGTGCCGTAGTTGCGCACCCGCACCGGCCCGGCCTCGACCTCGAACGGGCGCCAGCTCGAGTGCTGCACCTGGAAACGGGCCTGGCCCTGCACCAGCACTACCTGTCGCGAGCGAATGTGCCTGCGAACCTGCAGATGGGTACCGGCGTCGAGCAGGAGATGGCTGCCATCGGGCAGGCGGATGTCGCGGCGTTCGCCCACCACAGTCCGATAGTCGTGCACCTGCCATGCCGGGTCGGCAATGAACACGCCGGTGGCCGCGATCAGCAGCAGCGGCAGGACGATCTTCGCCGCACGCCCACCGCGACGACGCTGCAGGGCATCCGCGCTGGGCATGGGGAAGCGTTCCTTCAGGGCGTCGCGATGCTGGTCCAGCACCTGGTCGGTGGTGGCGGGTTGGATCGGCGGTTGCGGTGTGGACGGCGGCGGCTGTGGACTCATCGCAGGCCAGCCGACAGGTGGCAATCGGCCATGGCCAGGCGCAGGTGGCGCTCCACCGCCTTGAGGCCGATGCCCATGCGCCGGGCGACCTCGGCCTGTGGCAGTTCATGGATCTTGTGCAGGATGAAGACCTGCTGGCGGCGGCAGGGCATGCGTTCGATGGTCGCGCCCAGTCGCTGCATGGCCTGCTGTCCCTGCGCCTGCTGCTCCGGCCCGGGGCGCGGGCAGGCGTCATCGGGCAGCTTGGCACGCCCCTCCACCCAGTGCCGGCGCAGATCCTCGGCGCGGCAGCGGTCCACCGCGGCATCGTGTGCGATCCGCCGCAGCAGCGCGACCGGTTGCCGTGCGTCATGCGCGACCGGACGCTCCAGCAGGCGCACGCAGACATCGTGCACCACCTCACGGGCCAGCCCCGGCGAGCGGAAACGGCGGCGCAGATATTCCACCAGTTCCTCGTAATGGCGCACCAGCGAGGACATCAACGGCGGCGCAGGCGGGCAGGGAGAGGGCAGGCGGGGCATCCGGACCGGCAGTGGAAGCAAAGGGCGGGCGCGGGAGGGCATCCCTGCGCGATGACGCAATACTAATGGGAACTGTTCTCGTTTGCCATGTGGCACGCGGGTCGGGATTGTTCGTCGGGGCTGGAAGGTGAAACCACGATCATCGGCTGGAGCGCAGAATCGGCGGCGGCTAGCCTGCCAGCGGGCTCAAGGAGATGGACCATGCACGTGCTTCTGGTGATGGTGGGTGGGGTGCTGCTGTTGGGCGTGTTCCTGCTGTTCGGGCGGCTGTGGAGCGTAGGCCAGTCGCTGCTGCCCACGGCCCTGATCGCGTTCATCGCCACCTGGCTGCTGGTGACGGTAGCCAACATGTGGGTGGGCGTGAGCAAGGCCGGTTACGCCGTGCGGGAGGAACTGCCGATCCTGCTGCTGGTGTTCGCCGTGCCTGCACTGCTGGCGGGCCTGCTGTACTGGCGCCTGGCGCGCTGAAGGATGGCCATGAGCACACGACTGCGACTGCCCGCCCTGCGTCAGCGCGATGGCCACCACGCCCGCGTGACCTACGAAGAGCTGTTCTTCGACCTCGTCTACGTATTTGCGGTTACCCAGCTCAGCCATCATCTGCTGCACCACCTGGACCTTGCCGGCGTGATGCAGACGCTGGTGCTGTGGTTCGCTGTCTGGCTGGGCTGGCAATACGCCTGCTGGGTCAGCAACTGGTTCGATCCGGAGGCGCCACGCATCCGTGGCCTGCTGTTCGTCACCATGCTGCTGGCGCTGCTGATGTCTTCGTCCATCCCCGAGGCCTTTGCCGATCGCGCCTGGGTGTTTGCCGGGGCCTACGCCACGATGCAGGTCGGGCGCACCGTGTTCGTGCTGCTGGAGGTCGGTCGCGGCCATCCGCTGGCGCCGAATTTCCGCCGGATGCTGGCCTGGGTCAGCGTCTCGGCGTGCTTCTGGCTGGCCGGGGCGGCCACCGAGGGCAATGCGCGACTTGCGCTGTGGGCGGTGGCGGTCGCCTGCGAGTATGTCTCGCCGATGTTCGGTTTTGCGTTCCCGGGGCTGGGCCGTTCGCACACCCGTGAGTGGACCATCGAAGGTGGGCACCTGGCCGAGCGATGCCAGTTGTTCGTCATCGTCGCGCTGGGGGAGACCCTGTTGGCGACGGGGGGCGTACTCAGCGAGATCGAGCACTGGAGCAGCGCTGTGGTATCGGCGGTGTTGGCCACCTTCGCCGGGACCATCGCCATGTGGTGGCTGTACTTCGGCATCTCCAGCCGCGACGCCACCGAGGCGATCACCCATGCGGCCGACCCCGGGCGCATGGGCGCCAACTTCCACTACGTGCATGCACTGCTGATCGCGGGCATCATCGCCACAGCGGTGGGCAATGACCTGGTGATGGATCACCCGGGCGCGGCGGTCACGCCGGTGTATGCGACGGTGCTGGTGGCTGGGCCGCTGATCTACCTGCTGGGCAGCGCCTTGTACAAGCGGGTGGTCTACGGGCGTGCGCCCTGGTCGCATCTGTTCGGTGCCGTGGCGCTGGCCGTGCTGGGCGTCGCGCTGACGCAGGCCCATCTGCTGGCTGCCGGCTGGCTGACCAGTGCGGTGCTGCTGGCCGTGGGACTGATGGACACGCGGTTGAAGCGCCGCCTACAAAGCGCCTGATCCGCACGTTGCCCGGCATTGCTTGCGCAGGCGTGCGACGGGTGTAGCGTTGGCAACGGGACGCATGGATCCGGGAGAGGCGCAGCATGCAGAACGTTCCGCAGTGGTTGGTGTGGGCCGGGTTGTCGGCGTGCTTCGCCGCGCTGACCGCGTTGTTCGCCAAGGTGGGCGTGAAGGGCGTCGACTCGGACCTGGCCATGGCGATCCGCACCCTGGTGGTGGCCGCGGTGATCCTGCCGTTGGTGGTGGTTACCGGCAAATGGTCCAATCCGCTGCTGTTGCCGGGTCGCACCCAGTTGTTCCTGGTGCTGTCTGCACTGGCCACCGGCGCTTCATGGCTGTTCTACTTCCGCGCGCTGCAAAGTGGTGAGCTGGCCAAGGTCGCGGTGGTCGACAAATTCAGTGTGGTGCTGGTGATCGTGCTGGCCTACCTGCTGCTGGGCGAACGACCGACCCTGCGGGAATGGAGCGGGATCGGCCTGGTGGTGGCCGGGGTGATCGTGCTGGCGACGAAGAAGTAGCGGCGTTCAAACCCATCGACGAGGGAGAGCAGGATGCAGGGCGAAGCGCACGGAACCTTTAAAGTGAACCTGCTGCCGATCGGTGGCAACGACGGCCCGATCGGGGTGATGTCGATCGACAAGGTCTTCCACGGTGACCTGCAGGGCAGCAGCGTCGGCCAGATGCTGGCGTTCCGCAGCCCGGTACAGGGCTCGGCCGGCTACGTGGCCATGGAGCGGGTGAGTGGCACGCTGGCCGGACGCCAGGGTGCTTTCACGCTGCAGCACAACGGCCTGATGACCCGTGGCAGGCCGGAGCTGAGCGTGGTGGTGGTGCCTGACTCGGGCAGTGAGGGGTTGCTCGGCCTGAGCGGCACACTGGAGATCACCATCAGTGAAGGCCGCCACGACTACCGGTTCGCCTATGCATTGCCGGAACCGGAATAGCCGGCTTCCGGATTCAAGCGCTGCCCGCCTGCAGGCGGTCATACATTCGCACCAGATCCACCAGGGTGCGCGCACCCATCTTGCGCATCACCTGTGCGCGGCGAACCTTCACCGTGATCTCGCTGACGCCCAGGTCGCCGGCGATCTGCTTGTTGAGACGGCCGCGCACCACGCCATCGACCACCTCGCGCTCACCGGTATTGAGTGTGGCCCAGCGCTGTTGCAGCGCGCCCAGTGCTTCGCCCTCGCGGCGCCGCAGGCGGTCGAGCTCGATGCCCTTGTGGATCGCATCGAGCAGTTCCTGGTCGCGGAAGGGTTTGGTCAGGAACTCGATGGCGCCGTCCTTGATCGCGTTGACGCCCATCGCGATGTCGCCGTGGCCGGTGATGAACACCACGGGCAGCTGCAGGCCCAGGCTGCCCATGCTGCGCTGGAACTCCAACCCGCTCTGGCCCGGCATGCGTACGTCCAGCACCAGGCACGCAGGGGTGTCTTCCAGTTCGTGTTCAAGGAAGGCCTGGGTGGAGGCGAAGGCGCGCACCTGCAGGCCCATCGAGGCCAGCAGGTCTTCCAGCGCCGCGCGCACCGATGGATCGTCGTCGACCACGTAGACGATCGGCGCCGGTTCGGCCGCAGGTGCAGGGGGCTTACGCATGAGGGGTATCCAGGGCGACGGGCAGGTCGAAGATGAAGCAGGCACCGCCGCCTGCGGGGCGTTCGGCGCGGATCTGGCCGTCATTGGCCTCGATCATTGAACGGCTCAGGCTGAGCCCGAGCCCCAAGCCGTGTGACTTGGTGGTCCAGAAGGCATCGAACACACGCTCGGGATGGTCGGCGGGCAGGCCGACGCCGCGGTCACGCACACTGAGACTGACCCGCTGGCCGTCACGCCGGGTCAGCAGTGACAGGCGCCGGTCGGCGGCGGGCACGCCTTCCATCGCGTCCACCGCATTGAGGATCAGGTTGCCGATCACCTGCTGCACTTGCACGCGATCGGCCTGCACCGGAGGCAGGTCGGCGTCCAGCAGCAGCGCCACGGCCACGCCGTGCTGGTCGAGCTCGCTGCGCGACAGCGCCAGCATTTCCTCCACCGCCTGGTTCAGATCGAAGGCGCGTCGTTCCGGTGCCGCGCCCTGGGTCAGGCCGCGGATGCGGGCGATCACGTCGCCGGCGCGGTGCGCATCGGCCAGGATGCGGGCCACGGTCTGCCGTGCCTTGTCCACGTTCGGCGGGTCCTGTGCCAGCCAGCGCTGGCAGGCTTCGGCGCTGCTGGCGATGGCGGCGAGCGGCTGGTTCACTTCATGCGCGATGGAGGTGGTGAGCTCGCCCACGGTGGAAGCGCGCGCCACCCGCAGCAGGCGGCCCTGTGCTTCCTGCACGGCGGCCTTGGCCGCTTCCATGTTCAGGGCGAGGTAGGTGGTGATGCCGATCACCAGCATGCCGATCACCGAGTTGACCAGGCCGATGCGGTAGGTGCCGAAGCGGGTCAGGAAGAAGCTCAGCCCGGTCAGCGCGATGCAGGCAATGGCCAGGGTGATAAGCCCGCGCGCGCTCAGTACGCGCGACGCGGCGAGGATGACTGCTGCGTAGAAGCAGGCGGCGGCAACCGCATAATCGGTGACGGTGTCGATCAGGAAGATCGCCGCCATCACGACGATCAGAGCCAGCAGCACCAGCGGGCGGCGGGGCGACAGCGATGGCATCGGGACGGCTCCCTGGCGTGGGCGGAAAGGATAGCAAAGCCGCCATTGGGTGGATGCCGGCCGGCAGTACCGAACCACTATTCCTCCAGGCTGGCGTTCCAGAACCCCTGCAGTACGCCGGGCGTCGTCGCCAGTGTGGCCAGCACCGCATCGAGCTCACCGGCATCGACGGTGGTGGCATACAGCACCGCCTCGATCTCCACGTCGCGCTCGCCGAACGGCCGCTGGTCCACCGCGCGCACCGGGTACTGCGCCTGCTCGAGCAGCAGCAACAACCGGTCCAGCACCTCGGCCTGCTGCTCGCGCTGGCAGACCACGTTGATCGCATAGGTCGCCTCGCTGAACGCTTCCGGCAGTGGCTGCCGCTGGATGCGGTTCACCACGGGCCGAAGCAAAGTATTGGCGGCCAGCACGAACACCGCCGCCAGTACCGCCTCAGGCAGCAGCTTGATGCCCGCACATGCGCCCACGGCCGCCGATCCCCACAGGGTGGCGGCGGTGTTCAGGCCGGACACCTGGGCGCCGTCCTTCATGATCGCGCCGGCACCGAGGAAGCCGACGCCGGAGATCACATAGGCAACCACATGCAGCGGCGACGGCGGGCCGCCGTACAGGTCATGGAAGCGTACCGCCAGATCGACGAACACCGCCGCTCCCACCGCCACCAGCGTGTTGGTACGCAGGCCGGCGGTGCGTTGCCGCAGCTGCCGTTCCAGGCCGATGATCGTGCCCAGCACGAATGCCACCGACAGGCTGATCAGCGAGCTGAGCGTTGCGCCGGCGTTGAACGCCGGCAGGTTGGGATTGATGTCCATTGTGTTTCTCCCTGGACCAGGCGGCGGGCGCTTACTGCCAGCCGTAACGGCGGATGTAGAACCGCTTCAGCGCAGTGGTCAGCACCGCATAGCCGAACAGGATCGCCACCAGGAAAGGCCAGTAGCCGGCCGGCAGGGCCTGCAGCTTGAAGTAGCCGGCCAACGGGCTCATCGGCAGGGCCACGCCGATGGCCATGATCAGGCCGGTCATCAGCAGCAGGGGCGGTGCAGCGATGCTCTGCAGGAACGGTACTTTCGGCGTACGGATCATGTGCACGATCAGGGTCTGGGTCAGCAGGCCGACCACGAACCAGCCGGATTGGAACAGGCCCTGGTCGGCCGGCGTGCGGGCATCGAACACGTACCACATCAACGCAAAGCAGGTCAGGTCGAAGATCGAGCTGATCGGCCCGAAGAAGACCATGAAGCGACCGATGTCCGTCGGGTTCCACTTCAGCGGCTTGCGCACCAGTTCCTCGTCCACGTTGTCGAACGGAATGGCGATCTGCGAGATGTCGTACAGCAGGTTCTGCACCAGCAGCTGCAGCGGCAGCATCGGCAGGAACGGCAGGAAGGCCGAGGCCACCAGCACCGAGAACACATTGCCGAAGTTGGAGCTGGCGGTCATGCGGATGTACTTCAGCATGTTGTTGAACGTGCGCCGGCCCTGGATGACACCTTCTTCCAGCACCATCAGGTTCTTTTCCAGCAGGATGATGTCGGCGGCCTCCTTGGCGATGTCCACGGCGCTGTCCACGCTGATGCCGATGTCGGCCGCACGCAGTGCCGGGGCATCGTTGATGCCGTCTCCAAGGAAGCCCACCACCTTGCCCTGAGCACGCAGCTCGCGCACCAGGCGCTCCTTGTGCAGCGGCGTCAGCCGGGCGAACACGCGATGGTGGTGCAGCGCCCGCGACAGCGCACCGTCATCCATGCGCTCGATCTGCGGGCCGGTCAGGATGGTGTCGGCATCCAGTCCCACCTGTGCGCAGACACGGGCGGTCACCAGTTCGTTGTCGCCAGTGAAGACCTTGACCTCCACGCCATGCGCGGCAAGCGCCTGCAGCGCCTGCGCGGCCGATTCCTTCGGCGGGTCGAGGAACGCCACGTAGCCGATCAGGGTCAGGCTACATTCGTCGGCCTGCGAATAGGCGGTCTGGCTGGCCGCGGTCTCCTTCATCGCCACCGCGACCACACGCAGGCCCTGTTCGTTCAGCTCCTCGGTGGTCTGCCGCACGCGGGCCAGGCGGCGCTCGTCCAGCGGCATGTCCTGGCCGTTTTCACGCACGGTGCTGCAGACCGCCAGCATCTCTTCTACCGCCCCCTTGCAGATCAGCTCGTGGTGGTCCTCGCGCTCGGAGACCACCACCGACATGCGGCGGCGCTCGAAGTCGAACGGAATCTCATCCACCTTGTGGTAGTCCTGCGACAGCCGCAGCGAACTCTGCAGCTCCACGTGCTCCAGTACCGCACGATCCAGCAGGTTGATCAGCCCGGTCTGGAAGTGGCTGTTGAGGTAAGCGAACTTCAGTACGTCTTCCGAATCGTGGCCGAACACATCGGTGTGGCGCTCCAGCGCGATCTTGTCCTGGGTAAGGGTGCCGGTCTTGTCGGTGCACAGTACTTCCATCGCGCCGAAGTTCTGGATGGCATCCAGCCGCTTGACGATCACCTTGCGCCGCGACAGCAGCACCGCGCCCTTGGCCAGGGTGGAAGTGACGATCATCGGCAGCATTTCCGGGGTCAGGCCCACCGCCACCGACAGCGCGAACAGGAAGGCCTCGGTCCAGTCGCCCTTGGTCCAGCCGTTGATCAGCAGTACGAACGGCACCATCACCAGCGCGAAGCGGATCAGCAGCCAGCTGACGCTGTTGACGCCGGCCTGGAACGCGGTGGGTGCGCGGTCGGTGGCGGTGCTGCGCTGGGCCAGGGTGCCGAAGTAGGTGCGGTTACCGGTGGCCAGCACAATGGCGGTGGCCGTACCGGACACCACATTGGTGCCCATGAACAGCAGGTTGTGCTGCTCCAGCAGGCCGGCCAGCCCGTCGCCCGGGTGCGCGAACTTCTCCACCGGCAGCGACTCACCGGTCATTGCCGCCTGCGCCACGAACAGGTCCTTGGCACTCAGCACGCGGCAATCGGCCGGAATCATGTCGCCGGCCGACAGCACGATATGGTCACCGGGCACCAGCTCGCGGATCGGAAGGTCCAGCAGGCGCGCCGGGCGGCGGCTGTGCAGGTGCGCGCCGAAGTACTGGTCGGCCACATCCGCAGCCTCGGTGCCGGGATTGCGGCGCAGCACGCGCGCAGTGTTGCCGACCAGTGCCTTCAGCCGCTCGGCCGCTCGGTTCGAACGACCCTCCTGCACGAAGCGGATCAGCGTGGACAGCAGCACCATCGCACCGATGACGATCGTCGCCTTGATGTCCTCGGTCAGCCAGGACACCGCCGCCAGCACGGTCAGCAGAAGGTTGAACGGATTGCGGTAGCACTGCCACAGGTGGCGCCACCACGGCAGCGGCTTTTCGTGATCCACCTCGTTGGGGCCGAGCGTGGCCAGTCGTTCCTCGGCCTCATGCGGGCTGAGGCCATCGGCATGTGATTCCAGCGTGGCCAGCAGCTGGTCTTCATCCTGCTGGGCGAGGGTGACCAGGCCGGTGGTGAGTGCGAATGGTGCCGCTTCGGCGCTGCCCGGGCCGAAGCCGGCCTCGGGCATCGCGCGGCGGCGGAACAGGTTGCCTGCGCGACGGCTGCGCAGGAAGGCGTTGAACCAGGCGTTGAGCAGGCTCATGGGACGCTCCTTGAATGTCAGAGCCGGCCGGGGCCGGAACACGAACGGAATGGACGAAACAGATCAGGCGTGGCGCATCGCCAGCACCGCCGGTGACCACGGCTGCATGTGCAGGCGCTGGCTGCCGCCGATGCACAGTGGCTTCATCGCATCGCGCAGGGGGTAGGGCAGGTGGCGCAGCACCGTGATGCGTTCGCTGATCGGCAGCAACGACAGCGCGTCGGCCACCACGCGTGGCGAGCCGAGCGACAGCGAACGGGCGAACATGACCGGGCCGTGCTGCAGCAGCTGGCTGCGCAGAGCGGCAACATCGCGCTCACCGATCAGGCGGCGCAGGGTGATGTAGAGGATCTTGTATGACATGGGGGCGATCTCCAGGCAGGCGGCACCTGGCGATCCCCCCTCACTCAGACAGGCAGGGACCGGCGGGCAGGCGCCAGGAACAGGCAACAAGCGGGCATCCGGGGCGCGGTGCGCCCGGCAGGGTCGGGGTCCATCTGCGTCTCCATGAGGGGAGGGGCCGGCCAGGGCTGCCCTGGCCAGTGGCGCTATTGTCCGCCCCTGAATGGGGCAGTCCTAGAGGCTCGTGGGTTACCCCGGCTATACCTTGGTATAGCCGGGTACCCGTAGCGCCAATCGAGGGTTCAGTAATGGATCAATGCGAAGCGCTGGTCTGCTTGCAGACGTCGTACTCGCCACGGGTCAACGTCTTGTCACGGTCGGTATCGCAGGCATGCAGGCGTTCGGCCCAGTCCGGTGCTACCGCATCGACTTCCGCCAGGGTGACGATGCCGTCCTTGTCCCTGTCCAGCGACTCGTACGGCGGTATCAACTTCACTTCGGTGACGTCCTCGGCGGCGGTGGCCTTGCTCGCCTCCTGGGTCCTGGAACAGGCGCCCAGCAGCAGGGCCGCACAAAGCGAGAGTGCAATGGGAAGGTAGCGACAAGCGATCATGGCGTGCTCCTGAAGAAAAGGCGGACTACCGGTGCGGTGGTCACGGCCGGATCTTCTGCGGGAGGCTGTAAGTGGGCTGCGAAGAATGGGGCTCGTGGACCGTTGCCGGTGGGTCGCCATTCACCGGGCCGCACAGCTACGATTGCGCGGAGACGCCTGGGCGAGGTGGCTCGACGGAGACGGCTCGGTAGAGTCGACTGCTAGTCGACTATCGCGCGCAGCGCGGAGCTTTCAGCTTCCTGCCAAGAGCAGTCGACTAACAGCCGACTCTACCCTGGAACGGCAGGAAGCCGGCCAGCGGCCGGCACTCCCGTCTGCTTCAGAAGCGGTCGGCAAAGGCGTCCGTGGCCCGCACCAGCGCATCCACCGTGGCCGGCTCGTTGGCACTGTGGCCGGAGGTCACCATCTCCAGCCGCGCTTCCGGCCAGGCCTTGGCCAGGTCCCAGGCGCTGCGCGGCGGGCAGATGATGTCGTAGCGCCCCTGCACGATCACGCCCGGCAGGTGGCGGATGCGATCGATATCACGCAACAGCTGGTCCGGTTCCAGGAAGATGCCGTTGCGGAAGTAGTGCGCCTCGATGCGGGCCTTGGCGAGGGTATCCAGCGGGTCATCGGTGGATTCGGCATCCACGTCGTGCTGCAGGGTGGCCGCGTTGTCTTCCCAGCCCAGCCAGGCCTGCGCGGCTTCGATCCGGATCGCTTCATCCGGGCCATCCATGCGGCTCCAGTAGGCTGCGATCATGTCGCTGCGCTCGGCTTCCGGAATGTAGGTTTCATAGCGGTCCCAGCGCTCCGGGAAGATCCAGCGCGCACCGCCGTCGGCCTCGGCGAACCAGCGGTTTTCCATTTCGCGGCCGAGGAATACGCCGCGCACGATCAGGCCGGTGGCGCGCTCGGGATGCGCCTGTGCGTAGGCCAGTGACAGGGTCGACCCCCAGGAGCCGCCATAGACCAGCCAACGCTCGATGCCCAGGTGCTCACGCACCTTCTCGATGTCGGCCACCAGGTCCTGCGTGGTGTTGTCGCGCAGCTCGCCGAACGGTGTGGAGCGGCCGCTGCCACGCTGGTCGATCAACACGATGCGGTAGCGTGCCGGATCGAAGAAGCGGCGATGAGTGGGTGAAATGCCCGCGCCTGGGCCGCCGTGCAGGTACACCACCGGAATGCCGTCCGGTGTGCCGCACTCTTCGACATGCAGCGTGTGCAGATCGCTCACCGGCAGGGTGAACTCGCGGTAGGGCTCGATGGCGGGGTACAGGCTGCGCATGGCGGGTGTCTCACAAGCAGGGGCGGCCAGCATAGCGCCGCAGCCGGGTGCCTGCAGTGGCACATGCTTTCGCGATGCTGGAAATGGGCTGACCGATGCGCATAAGCTGCCGCGATGCAAGCGACCACGACCGGGACGTCAACCTTCAACTTCACTCTCCGCAGCGGCGCGCGCGAGCTGCTGAAGTGGATCGCACTGCTGGCCATGACCGGTGATCACGTGGCCAAGGTGGTCTTCGACGGCTACGTGCCGGTGGTCAGCGAACTGGGGCGCATTGCCTTCCCGCTGTTCGCGCTGGTGATGGCCTGCAACCTGGCCCAGCCCGGGGCCGACCTGCGCAAGTCGATGCGCCGGCTGGCGCTGTGGGGGCTGATCGCGCAGCCATTGCACGCATTCGCGTTTGGCGCCTGGTTGCCGCTCAACATCCTGCTTACCTTCACTTTGGCGGCCGTGGCCGTGCACGCGCTGGCGAACCATCGGCCCGTTCTGCTGTTGCTGGCTGCTGGCGTGCTGCCGATGTTCGTGGATTACCAGTGGGCGGGTGTCGGCTGCGTGCTGCTGGGGTGGATCGCGTTCCGGCATCGCGCGTGGTGGCTGCTGCTGGTCGGGCTCGCAGCGGTGTGCTGGGTCAACCACAACGGCTGGGCATTGCTGGCCGTACCGGTGGTGCTGCTGGCCGCGCGGGTAACATGGCCACTGCCGCGCTGGCGGTGGGCGTTCTACGGGTATTACGTGGGGCATCTGGCGGTGCTGGCGTTGGTTGCCCATCTGCTTGTGTAATGTCGGAACTGGCATGTCGAGTGTCTTGAATGCCGGATGCGGTCAAGGAATGCGCGTCGCAGGTGGGGGGTGAAGCATGCCGCCATCGGCGTGTGTAGAGTCGAGCCATGCCCGACTCAGCGGGCGAACCGGAGCCGAGCATGGCTCGGCTCTACACGTTCTGGGAAATCCACGCCATGCGTGACCGGCAAAGCGAGCCGAGCATGGCTCGACTCCACAGGTGATGCATGTCTGGCGTGGAGGCGCCTGTCTCAGAAGTCCATCGTCGCCGACACCAGCACCGTCCTCGGTGCACCCAGCGCCAGGCTCGACAACAACGGCATGCCCCAATACGCCTTGTTGGTCACGTTGTTCACACTGGCTCTCAGCGCAAGCGGTCGACCCGCCACGGTGGTGCTGTAGCGCGCCCCGACATCGAACAGCGTGCGGCCCGGCACCGACAGGCTGTTGTCGGCACTGATGTACTGCTTCGACATCGCCGTGGCATTGCCGGTCAAGGTCAGGCCCTGCAAGGTCGGCACATCCCACTCCACACCCAGCTTGGCCTGCCGCTGCGCAACCGCTGTGGCCATGCGGCCTTCATTCACGCCGCCTGCCGTGCGGGTCAGTTTCGGCTGCACATAGGCCACGCCGCCCAGCAGGCGCACGCCGTCCAGTGGCGCACCGAAGAAGCCCCATTCCAAACCGCGGTTCCGCTGTTCGCCGCCGAACGAGAAAATATTCGTGACCGGGTCGGTGTAGCTGCTGGGCCGCTTGATTTCGTACACGCTGAAGGTGTGCGCGAAGCTACCCATGTCCAGCTTCATGCCCAGCTCCTTCTGCTTGGTGCGGAACGGTGCGAACACATCGCCCGCGTTGGCGGCGGTCATCGGTGCGGTGGCGCCCTGGCTGAGGCCTTCGATGTAGTTGGTGTAGACCGAGATCGTGTCGGTGGCCTTCACCAGCAAGGCTGCCGCCGGGGTAGTAGCGCTCTCGTCATACCGCGAAGTACGTACGCCCGTGGCCACGTTGAAGGTCTCGCTGACTACCTGCTGGCGGCGCACGCCCAGCGTCAGCTGCACGCGGTCATCGGCGAAGGAGAGGGTATCGGCGAAGCCAAGGCTGTCCAGGCGCAGGTCGGTATGCGAGATGTGTGGCGCTACGAACGGCGCGGCCGGGCCCCACACCGGGTTGTAGAGGTTGGTGGTCCAGTCCCAGCCGGGCACGCTGCGGCGGCCATAGTCGTTCTGGGTGTGCTGGTAGTGGGTCACGTTGGCGGCCCATTGGTGGCCTACGCTACCGGTGCGGAAGCTGCCGCGCAGGCCGGCGTCACCGGATTGCTTCTTGATGTCAAAGGCCAACTGGCCGATCACAGTGCTGAAGTCGCCGGCCGGGTTGAGGATCTGCGCGCTGATCGAGCCGTTGTAGCGGTAGTTTGTCTTGCTGGTGCCATAGGCCAGGTAGGCCATCACGCTGTCATTGATGTCGAACTCGCCGCGTAGCATCGCGCCCTTGTCCTGACTGTCCACGTAGGCCCAGTCCGGGTTGATCAGGGTGTCGCCCCGCGGCGGGCGGGGAATGGCGACGCCCGGTGCCAGGCCGACACCACGGGCCGGGCCGTCCACGCGATCGTCGGCGCTGTACAGATCGGCCGACAGGCGGGTGCGATCACCG